>JANLSU010000027.1:0-26977 GCA_031362565.1 bacterium
TCGATCGCGGATCCCGCGGGCAAGGAGGGGTTGGCGGACGTCACGATGTCGATGCTGCGCAAGGGCACCGATCGCTACACCGCCGAACAACTGGCGGAGGAACTCGATTTTCTGGGCGCAAATCTCAACCTCGATGCGTCGCACGAGCGCTGCACCGTGCGCTCGCAATTCTTGGCGAAGGACTTGGACGCCGGGCTCGCACTGCTTGCCGATCTCGTGCTGCATCCCAAATTGGATGACGCCGAGCTCAAGAAATTGATCGACCTCAACGTCAACGGCTTGAAGGAATTGAAGGACACGCCACGTGTCGTCGTCGGCCAGTACTACGACGCGTTCCTATTCGGCAGCCATCCGTTCGCGCGGCCGGTCGGCGGCACCGAGAAGAGCCTGCCGGCCATCACCCGCGCCGACGTCCAGGCGTATGCGCAGGAACACCTGCGGCCCAACACCGCGATCCTGTCGGTCGTCGGCGATTTTAAGGCGGATGCAATGCGGTCGAAGATCGAGGCGGCGTTTGGCGCTTGGGCGCGCGGTGACGCGAAGGCGGTGGCCGAAACCGCCGCCAAGCCGGTCAAAGGCAAGCGCGTCCTGCTCGTCGACAAACCGGATGCGACGCAGTCGTACTTCCGGATCGGCAACGTAGGTGTGGCACGCGGCACTCCCGATGAAGCGGCGCTCGACGTCGTCAACACAGTCTTCGGCGGCCGTTTCACGTCGTGGCTCATGACCGAGCTGCGTACCAAGTCAGGCTTGTCGTACAACGCCCACGCGGCGTTCGTGATGCGCCACGTCCCCGGCGCGTTTTACATTTCGTCGTTCACACGCGTCGACGACACGCAGAAGGCCGTCGACATGGCGCTCTCGATCTTAGGCCGCTTGCACTCCCAGGGCCTCTCGGACGCCGAACTCGTCTCGGCAAAGAACTACATTCGCGGCCAGTTCCCGCCCGCCTATGAAGCCCCCGGCCAACTCGCCGGCGCCATGTCCGATCTCGAGTTCTTCGGCCTCGACCGCGCCTACGTCAATGAGCACACGCGCCGCACGGACGCCATCACAGCGGCGGACGCCAAGCGCGCGATAGCAGCGCACTACCCGACGAAGGACCTGACGACGGTGCTCGTCGGCCAAGCAGCGAAGATCCGCAAGTTCGCCGGCAAGTACGGCACGCTCACCGAGAAGAGCATCTCGGCGCCGGGGTTTTGAACGTCGACGTTGGACGACATTTCGACACGGGCAAGGTCATCGGACTACGACTGTGCGAGCGGCTGCAATCAGCCGGCCGCCGGCATTCTCGACTCGGAAGACGTAACAACCCGCTCGAAGCGAATTCACCGGCAGATCAACGGTCGAACCGGTTCCGGGAGCGATGCTCTGCCGAAGCACCAAGTGGCCCGCGACATCAAAAACAGAGAGTGAAGACGCCGGGCCCAATGTTGTGCGGCCGGGAAGACGAAGCGATGCTTGGGCGCGGCAAGGAGTCGGCTCTACCGTCGCAACGGACGACCAGAGCGGCGTAATCGGCACGTCCGTGGGGCTAGTTGCCGGACGTTCCAAGACGAGGGTGTTACCGAAATTGGTGTTTCCATCGAATGTCCAATACAGTTCGTCACGACCATTCTTGTTTATGTCATAGCGGGTCAGGAGGCTGTGCGATAGGCTCGGGCTTGGATCGGCAATCACTTCCGAAAGAACCCACTGGCCAGGCGCGACCGCTTTGTAGACCTGAATCTGAAGCAACCGACGGCAAACATACTCGAGGCCACCAACACCATCCGTGTTTGCAACGCAGTTGGAGGTCACGGACATCGTTGTGGACCCAAGCCTCGCTACTCGCACAAACGTGTTGTCGCCTACTGCCTCGTAAACCATCGTACCGGCCCCGGCAACGAACAATTCGGGCTTGCCATTGCCATCCGTATCGACACCTCCCGTCACCGCGTACGCATTCAACATCCCCGTCGAATCCGTGAATGTCTCCTGCCACACATCGTTCGCGGGAGACTCAAAAATATGTACATAGCCGTTCGTACCACAAAAAGCGATTTCCTGGAGACCGTCCTGGTCAAGGTCGGCAATCACCTTCGGGCCGCTCTCTTGAATGCCACTCGTCGAAGCATTGAGCTTCAAGGCGAAGGCGTTGTCGGCCGTATTTTCAAATGTCAGCAGACGCGATGAATTCGAATTCCGCGAGTAGATAATCTCAAGGTTGCCATCACGATCGGTGTCGCTTACGGTCGCAAAACCAACGACGTTCGGCATGGGGCCAGACTGCCACACAAGAGATGTCGGGTACTCCGTTGAACTCGGCGACTCGTACATGCGAAGCACGCTCCCGTATTGCCCGATGACGTCTGATTTGCCGTCGTGGTCAATGTCACCGACCGCATAGGGGACCAGTTCCGGACCGGAGAACGCCTGATGGAACATAGCATCGGTCTTGTTGTACTCCAAGATGCGATACGTGAAGGTGTCGCTCGTGCTAACGCCACCGCTCAATTCTGGACTTCCATCGTGGTTCGCGTCGCCAAATAGCGGCGGAATATAGTAGAACGCGAGCGTTTGGGTGATGACCTGAAATGAATCCGCTCCCGAGCTGACGCGGGGATCAACCCGTAGTGGGTTTATCTCTACTGCAGCTTCGGTGGGGCTATGACGCCCGGTCTCCATCTGGATGTTTCGAACGGGGCGGATGGCGCAACTTTCACCCCAGGCAAGACGCGGCGTCAACACCAGAGCCAATAGATAGATCGGCGCCACGCGCATCTCGTACCCTCCTCAGAGGAACACTCCCTAAGCATACCGCCTCGCGCCTCTGAGCGGGTTGGCAACGGCCCTTGGCACCCGTGCGAACCACCGCCGACCCCGAAAGACACGACGGGCTCGGCCTTGCGGTCGAGCCCGTCGCTTCTCTCGTCTCTGGCCGGGGCTTGCTTACTTCAGTAACAACAACTTGAGGTGTTTCGTCGCCGCGCCGGCTTGCAGTTGGGCGAAGTAGACGCCCGAGGCGGCGTTGGCGCCGGAGTCCGTACGGCCGTTCCAGCGCGCGATGTGGGTTCCGGCCGGCAGAGTGCCGTTCACCAGTGTCGTGACGCGCGCGCCGCGCACGTCGTAGATCACGAGATGCACGGGGGCGGCTGCCGGCAGTGCGAACTGCAAGGCGGTTGCAGGATTGAACGGGTTCGGCGTGGCCGCGAGTGAGAGCACCACCGGCACGGCCGGCAGTTCGTTTTGCGAGCCCCGCGCCTTCACGACACCGGTGCATGCCGGGTCGCTCGGATCACCTTCGGCAGCGTTGGCATCCATCGCGGTCACGTGATAGCACGCGACACCGGCAAGCGGCTCCTCGTCGATGAAGCTCGTGCCCGTAACCAGCGCCGAGCTGTTGATCAGGACAAAGGGCTGGCCCTCGGCCTGACGATAGATGCGGTATCCAGTCGGCGTCCCGTACGCAGGCGCTTGCCAGGCGAGACGCACGACGTGCTCGGCCACCGGCTGCGTGTAAGACGTGGGCGGCGTGAAGTTGACGGAGTACAGCGCGCCCGGCGCCACCCGCACCAAGTCGATCGTGCCGGCGAAGAACGACTTCACGGTGCCAGCCGTGACGCGAGCGCCCACGTAGAGCGGGTCGAGGCTCGTGATGGGGGTACCGGAATCCACCACGTTGGTCGCCAGAATTCCGTCCAGGAAGATGCGGCTCCGGCTCGCAGCTTGATCGTACACACACGCCACGTGATGCCAATTGGCGTCCATGAGCGTGGCGGCACTGGTCGCACCGTGCGTGGTGCCGCCCGAAGTTTGCCACGTGAAGTTGATATGGCCGTCGGCCTGCACGAGAACCATGTAATTACGCTTGTTCGAGTCGCCCTTGCTCAGGATCGCGTGCTCCGCGGCAAAGCTCGAACGCCGCACCCAGGCCTCGACCGTAAAGCTATTCGTGAAGCGCAGGCCGGGCACGTCCAAGACCTTGATGCGATCGTTCGATCCATCGAAACGGAGCGCACTGCCGTTGACGCCGGCAACCCATGTCGGATCCGATGTCTCGACGGTTGTCGCGGTACCCAGAGTCGCGTTGTTGCCATTGCCGGTCGCATCGGCGGCCACCTGGCCGGTGCCTTCATCGAGTCCGAGCACCATCGCGCCCACTGCGGTGCCGGCGACGATCGTGTCGGCTGGTGTCGCGGTCAGGGCGAGCGGCGCGCCTACGAGCGGCGGCGCGACATAGGTCACGCAGGCGGTATCCGACGCCGCGCTCACATCACCATCGGCGTCGAGTGCCTTCGCGAAGTAGCACAAGCTTGCGTTCGCCGACGTGCTGTCGACGAGTGTCGTGTCCGCCACGGGCGTGCTCGTCAATAGTGCGAAGGGCGCGGCGTTCAAGCGGCGGTACACGAGATATCCACCAGCCGGCGGCCCACTCATGGGCGGCGACCAGGTCACGTGCACATGGCCGAGCGCATTCTCGTCGAGCGCAGCGAGGAGATTCTGCGGCGGCAGCGGCGCCGGTCCGGTTCGCAAGTCCACGATGACGGGCGCGGACGCAATGCCTGGATCGCCGTGTGTGTTGAGTGCGGTTACGGAGTACTGAAGCTGTGCCGAGGGCGCGAGCTCGTCCGTGAACACGGTCCGAATGATCGCGGCCGTGTTCAAAGTCGCAGGGATGTTGCCGAAGTACGCCCGGTCGACGCGATAGCTGCCGACGGTGCTGCCGCTCGTCGGTGGCGCCCAGCGCACGAGCACACTCCGCGGTCCGGCAGCGGGCGGCGCGAGCGGGTTCGCAACCGGCGTGAAGTCGGCGGCGTACAAGGCCCCCGGGACAATGTGTACCGCGTCGATGGCGCCCGCGAACGGACTCTTGAGCGACGTGCCGCTCGGATAAACGCCCAAGTAGAAGGGTGAGCTGTTGGCCGCCGGCACGCCGATGCCAACGCCGGTGGCGCGGAGCGCGCCATCGAAGTAGATGCGGTTCTGCAGCGCGTTGGCGTCGTAGACGCACGCCACGTGGTGCCAACCGGTGCCCTTGAAGAGAAGCGCCGCGCTCGTCACGATGCGCTGCACGCCGGCCGCGTCATCCCACGAGAACTCGAGCCCGCCCGCTGCCGTGACCATGAGGCGGTAGGTGCGCTTGCCGACCGCACCCTTGTCGAGAATGCAGCCGATCTTCGTGTTGCCGCGGTTGACCCAGGCTTCAATTGTGAAGCTGCCGGCCATGTCGAACGACGGCGCGTCGGTGACGCTGACGTAGTCGTTCGAGCCATCGAACTGCAGCGCCTGGCCCGCGACACCGGCCGTCCAGAGCGGGTCCGCGGTATCTGTGCCTGCGGTGCTGCCGAGGCTCGCATCATTGCCATTGCCCGAGAGGTCGGTCTCGACTTGCCCCGCGCCGGTATCGCACCAGAGTGCCAGAACTCCTTGCGTGCTCCCAGCGACGATGGGCGTCGCCGTCACGGCGACCGGCGTTCCGGGCGGTGCAATCGATTGATTCGAAACGCAGGACGGGCTTGTCGATGCGCTCGTCTGCGCGCCACGCACCGCGGTCAAGTGGTAGCAGAGATTTCCCGCCGGCGGGTTCAGGTGCGTGTACGATGTTCCGACGACCGGCGCCGCATTCACCTTCTGGCTCGCGGCACCGTCGACTTGCACATAGACATCGTAGCCATCGACCGTCGTCGACGACGCCGTCCATGACAGTTCGACGCGCATCGGCACGGTCTGCAACACGGCCGCGAGGTTGCTGGGCGCCGCTGGTGCCTGCGGACCCTGGTTGCCGCTCGGTTCGAAGCTATTCTCCCACACCTTGGCGCCGCCCTCGCACAAGGCGACGAGCGTACCGGATGGCAGGCTTTGCTTCGTGCCGGTGACGTTGTTCAGGTTGCTCGAACTCGTGATGAAGGTGACGGTCGCGCCAAACTGCAGATCGCTCATGTTGGCGACCCGATAGCAGACCGAGTTCGGGACGACATTCCATGCCGTGTACAGGATGTAGGCCAGCTGATCGGCTTCCGAAAGCTGGATGATGCCGCGCGTGCCGATGGCACCGGTCACGTCGCGCACTGTCGACCACGTTCCATCGACCGCCCGGCGGTGCACTTGCATGCGATCGAAGTCATCCTTGGTGATCGCGTAGACGCGTCCGGTGGCATCGGCAGCCAAGGAAATATGGTCGTCCGCGAACCCCGAGCCCGCATCCACGACCTCTTCCGAGTCCCACACCGACATGTCGGCGCCATCGTGGTGAATTCGGAAGCCGAATTCGTCGCGGGCCTGATCCGACCAGAAGACGCCGATCTTGTCGCCGCCAAACGCCACAACGGTGCAAATGTCGTCCGGGGCAACACCCTTCCGCAACACAACGGGGCTGGCCGACCAACTCCGGTCATCGGCGCTCGTGGTGCAGTACACGTTGATGTCGGATCCGCCCTCGGCCACGGCCCACAGCCGGCCGGTCGAGTCCTCGTCGAGCACCATCGTTTCCGCGCCGCTCGGTCGCGGCATCGGCACCGGAAAGCCCGACGCCAAATTCCAAAGGCGCAGTTGGGCGTCGTAGGTATAGCGGAAAAGTTGTGGCGTCCCATTGAAAACCAACACGAACAGGGATGTGCCGTCCCATTTCACATCGGCTTGGCCAGTGGGGCAAAGAATCGCGTCCATGGCGTTCGAGCGTACCCACGTGTTGCCGACCTTTTCGTAGATCGCAACGCCGCTGGCGCCTTCGACGATGCCCCAGTACGAGCCATCGTGATACCACAGTTTCGATTGCGGCTTCTCACCAGTTACCGCTTCGCCAGCCGTCGCGAACATGGCTGTCCCTACGGCCTGCGCCTCGGGTGCGAAACAAGCGAGCACGCCGGCCAGCGCGCAGAGTGCCGCTGGACGAACCTGGCGCGATGAGGAAGCCGGCGCGAAACGTGGAAGAGAGAACAATCAGGCACATCCCTTCGATGCCGGAATAGCCCACTGCCCGGTCGAGAGCCCGGGTGCGGCTTCGGTAGTCACCGCACTGCAACCGTCCTGCCGCCGGTACGGAGAGTTGCAACGCCCACGATGACAACTGATTGCGAAGTGCTGTCTGAATAGTTGACAGCGCGAATGGGGCGGACACCACAATCGGAAGGCTGCGTCGCGGGGTATTTCACGCACTTCGACGTTCGTCGCATGATGCGCGTCACCGTGCGGCAGCAGAGGAACGCGCGCGGAATGTCGCGGATCAACGCGCCTTCTTGCGCCGCCACAAGCGCAGGGCCGGCAGCCCCACCGCGACGCAAACGAGCCCGGTGATCGACTGCCGCGGTGCATCCCGCAGCGCCGAACCGAGCAGCAATAAACACGCGAGTGCAAACAATGCAGGCACGACCGGATAACCCCAAACGCGATACGGGCGCGGACGATCGGGAACGCGGCGCCGCAATACGAACACCGCGACGGTGGTGGCGACGTGAAACAAGATCACGACGACCGTGACATAGGTATAGAGCTGCGCGTAAGTCCCGGTCCAAACGAGCGCGCAGGCCCAGGCGGCTTGGGCCCACAAGGCCGCCGTCGGAGTGTGAAAGCGCCGGTCGATGCGCGCCATCGGCGCGAAGAACAGTCCATCTTCCGCCATCGAAACATAGGTCCGTGAGCCGTAGAGGATCGTCCCCGCCAAACATCCGAGGGTGCAAACGACGACGACGGCACTTGCGATGTGCGCCGCTCGTGCCCCACCCAGAACGGCGGCCGTGGCCTCGGCAGCGTTGGGCGCGTCCATGAGCGCGGCTATCGGCAGAACGTGCACGTACGCCGCCATGCCGATCGTGTAGAGCACGATGACGCAAATGGTCCCCAAAATGAGGCCACGCGGGATGTCGCGCTCGGGCCGCCGTACTTCCCCCGCCGAGAACGTGAGCCCGTACCAACCGTCGTAGGTCCACAACATGGCGACCATGGCGGCACCGAACCCCGCCAGTGCTCCGCTTCGTGGCGCAACGAACGCCGGTGCCGCGGCCGCGGCGCTCGAGCCGCTCGTCAGCGCGAAGAGCGCCAGAGCCGCGACCGCAAGAACCGCACAGAGGGTCAGCGCCGCCTGTAGCGTCGCGCCGGCCCGCAGACCGGCATGATTCACCGCGGTCAAAACCACGATCGCCACCGTCGCAACGAGCGCCGGTGCTGGCGCGCTCGCGGGCCAAAACGTCGCGGCACACTGCGCGAATCCCATCGCGATCGCCGCGACTCCACCCGACATGATGACCAGAAACGCCGCCCAGCCGTACAAGAAGCCCCACGCCGGGCCATAGGCTTCCTTCAGAAATACATAGAGGCCGCCGGCGCGCGGGAACATGGCACCGAGCTCGGCATAGGTGAGCGCGCCGACCAGCGTGAAGAGCCCGGCCACCACGGTGACTGCGATCACGAGCGTGGGGTCGTGCAGGGCCCGCGCCACGTCGCGCGGGGTGAGGAAGATTCCCGTCCCGACGACCGACCCGATGGTGAGCAGCGCGCAGCTCCACGCCCCCAGCCGGCGCTCGAGGCCGGCACCGCCGCCACGCCGCGTGTCGGCGTCGATGTGCGGCGTCTCGCTCATCCGATCCACAGCCTTGCTTCAGGAAGCGCGGTCGAAGTGATACAGCAACCCGTAGATGACAACGCCGGTCACCGACACATAGAACCAGAGCGGCAACGTCCAGCGCGCAATGCGCCGGTGCGCGGCGTATTGGCGGCGAAGCGCCCGGCGCGCCGTAACGATGACGAGCGGCACGATCACAACCGCCAGAATCGTATGGGTGGTGAGAATCGCAAAATAAACGGGGCGAATCCAGCCGTGGCTTTGAAAGCGCACGCTGCCGACTTGCGCGTGGTAGATGATGTACGACGTGAGAAACGCCATCGACGTCGCGAGCGCCGCCAGCATGCAGGCCCGGTGGGCGGCGATGTTGCGGCGGCGGATGCACACGAACCCGGCCGCGAGCAGCACGGCCGAAGTCGCGTTCAACGTCGCGTTGAGAGTCGGAAGATCGTCTACGGTCATGGCGTCGAACTCGCCGCGAGCTTGCGGGCATCCACGCCGAGCTGATCGACGGTTTCGTTGGTGGTGCCATCGTAGTAGCCACGAATGTGGCCTTGGCCGTCGACCAGCGTGAACCGGGTACTGTGCAGCACGCTCTCGGCGCCCTTGGCGACGTCTTCCGGCGCCGAATCATCCACCGACAAATGGAAGCCGTCGATGGAGAGCCGGCGCAGTTGCCGCTTGTCGCCGGTCAGGAACAACCAGTGATCCGGCGTCGCGCCATACTCCGCCGCGTAGTCCGTGAGACGCTGCGGCGTGTCACGATCCGGATCGACACTGAACGACACCAGCCGCACCGGGGCCGCGCCACCGAACGCCGTTCGGAGGCGCTGCAACTGCGCCGTCATCATCGGGCAGGTCGCGGCGCAATGCGTGAAGATGAAGTCGGCGATCCAGACCTGGCCGCGCAAATCGCGCAAATGCACACTGTCGCCGGTTTGCGAAACGAGCGCGAACTCGGGGAGCGCACCGTAGTCATTCAATCCGGTCAGCGTTCCATCGGCCGGAGGTACGACCACGCCACGCTCGGACGCCGGCGTTCCACCACCCAGCCGGCGGCTTGGCCCATGCCACAGCGCCGCCGCCGTCAGTCCCAAGAGCGCCGCGACCAGCGCGGCCCACAGCGCGTATTGCTTGCGGTTCGCCATCAGTGCAGGTCTCCGGATGTCGTGCGCCGCGCTTGATACGACGCGAAGGCGAACATCGCCGCCGCGAATGCGATCGAGATGCCGAGCGAAAGGCCGAGCGCCGGCACGCCGGCACCAATGATCTCGGGCCGCCCCGAACCCAGGTACATGCCGCGGCGCGTCGCCGCCAAGGCATAGGTCATCGGGTTGCACGCCATGATGAGGCGCAGCCACTCGGGCGCGCTGCTCTGTGGAAACATGGCGCCCGACAACATCCACATCGGCATCAGCATCAACATCATGATGGCGTGAAAACCTTGCACCGAATCGAGCCGCCAGGCGATCAAGAACCCGAGCCCACTGAGACCGAAGGCCACGAGCAAGAGCATCCCCGCCGCGACACCCACCGCCGGGACCGTCATACGAAGCCCGGCGAGCGGCGCAAAGAGCAGCACGGGCAGCACCTGCACCATCGCCAGTGCCGTGCTGCCGAGCATCTTGCCGAGGACGATCGCGCTGCGTGGCACCGGCGCCACCAACACGGACTGCAGGAACCCCTCGCGCCGGTCCTCGATGATCGAAATGGTCGCGAAGATCGCCGCGAACAGCACGATCATGAGCAGCGTGCCGGGGAACAGGAACTCGAGCGGACCGACATCCTCCGGCGAACCCGGCGCATGAAACGATTTGCCGAGGCCCGAACCGATGACCGCCCAGAACAGCACCGGCGTCAACATCGCCGACAGAACCCGGCTCCGCTGCCGGAAGAAGCGCACCATCTCGCGATGCGCCAGACTGAATGCCGGCCGCCAGGTCATGAGTGTTTACCTGCCTCGGCCGGTGCGGCTTCCCCGGCCCAAAACGCGCGCCCGGTCGTTTGAATGAAGACGTCTTCGAGTGTCGGCTTGGAGAGGGTCACGGCCTCGACGTCGTTCGGAAATGCCTCCAACAGGCGCCGCACGAGATCGGCGCTCGTGTCGCGTTCGATGCGCAGCACGCCGTCCAACAACACCGGCTGGCAGCCGAGACGTGCGGCGATTTGCGGTACCAGCGCTTGCGGGTCGCGCGCCGTGATGGTGATGACGTCGCCGCCCACCCGCTGCTTCAATTCGGTTGTTGTTCCTGCCGCCACGATCCGGCCGCGATCCAGAATCGCGACCCGGTCGCAACGCTCGACTTCCTCCAGGATGTGGCTCGTCATCAGAATCGTGACGCCGTCGTTGGTGCGGATCTCCTGCAGCAACTGCCACAGATCGCGCCGTGCCCCCGGGTCGAGGCCAGTCGACGGCTCATCCAGAATGAGAACGCGTGGCCGATGCAACAGTCCCTTGGCGATCTCGACGCGCCGGCGCAGACCCCCCGACAGGCTCTCGACCATCGAATCGCGCCGGTCCGAAAGTTTGAACCGCGCCAATGCGGTGTCGATGCGCATGTCGAGATCTTTGCCGCCCAAGCCGTAGAGGTGCCCCCCGTAGCGCAGGTTCTCGCGCACGGTAAGTTTGCGATCGAGTGCCGGCGCTTGGAACACGACGCCTAAGTGGGTACGGACCCGCGCCCGGTCGCGCAGGATATCGGCACCCAAGATTTGCGCCGTACCGCTCCGCGGCTGAATGAGCGTCGACAAGATCCGGAACAACGTCGTCTTGCCGCCGCCGTTCGGACCAAGCAAGCCGAAGATCTCGCCCGGTTGCACGTCGAAACTGACGCTGTCGAGGGCCACGTGCTCACCGTACGCATGCGACAGCGCGGTCGCACGCACCGCAGGCATGCCGGTCGCGTCGCTGGACGCGAACTTCGCGGGTGCAGTCTGTGTCACGTCGTACCGCCTGTCGGCCCGGCCGTCCGCCCGCTCTAGCGCAGCGGCACCTTGTCGAGCACGAGCAGCCCGAAGAGCACGGGCAGATAAAGGATGGATCCCAAGAAGACACGCCGCGCGTGCGGCAAGGAACCATGCGCGGCGAGAATCGCCGCGAGCGCCACGAAGGCGAGACCGAGCGCCACGGCGCCCGTTGCATACCAAGCGCCGGAGAGTCCAAAGACGGCCGGCAGCAAACTCACCGGCACGAGCGCCAAGCTCCACACCACGATGTGGCGGGTCGTGGCCCGGCCCGTCGGATCCACGACCGGCAGCATCGCAAATCCGCCGCGCGCGTAGTCTTCGCGGTACATCCAGGCAATCGCATAAAAATGCGGTAACTGCCAGACGAACATGATGGCGAAGAGTGACCAGGCGCCAATGTCGAGCGTGCCGCGCGCCGCCGCCCAGCCGATGACCGGCGGCAACGCCCCTGGCACCGCGCCGACGACGGTACAGAGCCAGGTGCGCGTCTTGAGCGGCGTGTACGCAAAGACGTACGTGACCAAGGTCACGGCCGTGACAATCGCCGCGAGAATATTGACGAAGATCGCCAGCTCCAGCAATCCCGCGATCGTGACGGCGACACCAAACGCCAGCGCTTCGTCGGCGCTCATGCGCGCCGCCGGCAACGGCCGTTTCGCAGTGCGGCGCATGAGCGCGTCGCGGTCGCGCTCCCACCACTGGTTGAGAGCGCTCGACCCGCTGCACGCGAGCGCCGTTCCCAGCAGCAAGTGCGCTACGAATCCCCAACTGAACGGACCCAGGGCGCCCAGGTGAAATCCAACGTAGGTCGTCAAGACGACGAGCGACGTGATGCGCGGCTTGCTGAGCATGGAGTAGTCCCGCAGTCGCGCCGCGAGACCAGCCGCAGTAGCAGTGGCGGTGGCGGTGGCGGTGGCCGGTGCCGCGGGCATGGCGGCCGATTCGAGCGTCGATGTCCGCATCCAGTTCACCTCAGGACGCCACAGCGAAAGTAGTGCGTGCGATTGCCGGGCGGCGGGCCACGATCCAGCGCTGGCTTTGCAGCGTCAACACCAGGCTCGTCGCCAGCACCAAGGCACCGTTCAGCACATGAAACGTCGTCGGCAAGACCGCCTTCTGGGTCCAAATCGTGGTCGCGCCAAGCAGGACCTGCAATACCACCAGACCCGCCAAGAGGCGCGCCGGCCGCGCGAGTTGCGGTACGTCGCGGTGCGCGCGCAGCACGCGCGTCACGGTGATGGCGACTAGCGTCGCAACCACCCAGGCCCAGGCGCGGTGCGCAAAATGCACCGCGACGTTGGGCGAAGTAAACGGCGGAATCACCCGGCCGAAGGCGAGCGGAAAGTCGGGGATCGCCAGTCCCGCCTCGCGGTGCCGCATCGTCGCACCGAGGATCAATTGCACGTACACGGCCAACGTCGTCAGAATGGAGAGCGTGCGCAACGATACACCGGTGCCCGGTTCGTCGCGTGGTGTGGCCGGCCGTAACCAAGCGCCGGACGTGAAGAGCGCAATCGCGACGGTGATACAGAAAAATGTTTGCCCGAGCGCCCCATGTGCCACGGACACCGGCGCAGGCAAGAGCATCTTCACGGTCAGTCCGCCCAGAAGTCCCTGCAGAATGACGGCGAAAAGCGCCGCGAGTCCCAACCGGCGCACCCACAAACGTGGCTCGCGCTTCCACAACCAGACGGCGAGAATCACCGTCAAGAGACCCACGGTCGATGCGACCATGCGATGCCCATGCTCGAAACGGACGTTCCCGACCATGGGCGGCATGATTTGGCCGTAGGACAGAGGCCAATCGGGAACCGCGAGGCCTGAGCCGGTGCTCGTCACCAAGCCACCCGCGAAGACGAGAAGCCCGGTGCAAACCGCGACCGCGAGCGCATAGCGTTGCAAGGCACGCGGCGTCACCGACGCAACACCCGATGGCGCGAGCGCGCTCTGGGTGTCGGGGGTTTGGAACGGCGTCATGGGACTCTCGACTCGAACGGGATTCAGGGCGTCACGCGGCGCCTTGTCGTCTTGCGGAACGCGCCGGAACCGGTGAATCCTAGTCGCCCCCCGCGGCCTTGGCAACTGGGGTTTCCACGGGACCGATCTCTTTTGACGAGAACGGGTTCCCGCGGCGAACTGGGACCCTTCCGGGCCCGCTCTCAGGACCCGGCCGCGGCCTTGAACGTGAAGTCGAGCGTCGGCGTCGCACCATCGGCAGTCACCGTCAGCTTGGCCGTCTGTGAACCAAGCTTCTCGTGCCAGGCCTGGATCGTGTACTCCCCTGGCGGCAGATTCGCGATCTTGTAGCTGCCGGCGTTGTCCGTGACTCCGAAGTACGGGTGGGACATGACATGCCCCCACGACTGCATCCACGGATGCACGTCGCACTTGAAACGCACCGTGCCCAGTTCCTTGACGAATTCGGTGATCTGCATTCCCTGCCGTGCCATGCCTTTGTTGAACTCGCCGTGGCCGCTCTCGGGAATCGCGTGCACGTTGTGCAACGTCGGATCGCTGTTCAGGATCCGGAGCGGCTGATTGACGGCGAGCCCGAAGACATGCGGATAGTAGATGCAGCCCTTTTGGTCGAGCGTCACCGTGTCGGGCGGCACCGGGAAGGTCTTGCCCTCGAGGCCCGCCTGCACCGATACGAAGACGTTCTGCAATCCGCCGCCCGCGCCCACGACGACGTCTTCCGTCAGCGCCGGTTCGGTGTGCTGTTTGTGGCAAGCGTCATCGGCCGACATCTTGATGGCCTTGCGCTCGGGCGGCGTACCCTCGAAGTGAATGGTGCCCGAGAGCGTGACCGTCGGTCCCGCCGGCGCGCTCGGCGCCGCAGCAGCGAGCGGCGGCGTATTGCCGGCGTCGTTTGCCTTCGGTTGGTCGCTGCTTTTCTTGGCGCAGCCCACGAGCGCCAGGGCTACCGCCGCCGCAACCGGAATCGCGCCCATCCACATCTTCCGCATCGTCAAAGTCTCCTCCAGCTCGCGCCGCGGCAGTGGTGCCGCGGCAACAAATCGCATGCTAGGAGATCGGCGGCGCGGGTTCAAGACAACCCTCGAGCATGCGGTCCTGCAAAGCGCCCGTTGCCCGGTTTTTGCCCAAGCGGGTTGACAGCGATCTGATTGGAGAACATCGTTGTGTCATCTTTACACCCGCGCGGCTGGCCGCGCGGCCCGGAGGTAGCCATGTCCACCCAATCCGTCGCTCAAGGGCTCGTCGAACTCTGCCGCCAGGGCAAGAACATCGAAGCGATCGACAAGTATTACGCCGATGACATCGTGAGCATCGAGCCCGTTGGCGGACCCGACATGCCCGCCACGATGAAAGGTAAGGCCGCGGTTCGAAGCAAGAACGAATGGTGGGTTGCCAACCACGAGATCCATAACGCCAAGGCCAGTGCGGCGATGGTGGGCGACGGGCAATTCGCGGTCCACTTTGAATACGACGTGACCAACAAACCGTCCGCCCGTCGGATGAAGATGGCGGAGATGGGCCTGTACACGGTGAAGGGCGACAAGATCGTCGAGGAACAATTCTTCTATACGCCGGGTGCGTGACCAAAGAGAGTCGCAGAACCAAAGCTTCTACGCGGAGTCACGATGGTGATGCGCGCGCCGATTGTTCGACTGTGTGCGTTGCTCACGGCTATTGCGATCGTCGCGGCATGCGACAATGGCGCACCGGCGTCGACCCATGTGCGGCTGCAGTTGAAAGTGTCCCGGGAAGGCCGCCCGCACCACCCGGTTTCGATCGAGGCGTTCGTGGTGAACGACGGTGCGTTCGCCGTCAATCACGCGACCGGCCCACCGGGCGCCGCAGCGGTTCCGGCGCAGCGGGGCCTCTGGTTCACGCTCTTCGACTCGCAGGGTCATACCGTCTATTTTCCGCCCTGCGAACCGCACCCCGTGGTTCCCGGACCCGGGAATGGGTTCTCGTCTTTTCTCCTCCCCGGTGAGTCAATCCAAGCCTCGATGGAGTTCGGCGATGTCGTGTGCGAAAGCATCAGATCGGAGCACATGCCGCCCGCTGGAACCTATCGCGTTGTTGCGTCGTTCCGTTGGTCCGGTTCGAGCCGATTCGACGTCGTCGAGCAACGACAGGCGACGTTCATTTGGAGAGCGGAATGACGGCGGCGCGCGTGACTCGAGCGATCCTCATTGCCAGCTCGGTTTGCAGCCTGCGCTGCGGAGACGTGGCTGCGCCGCCGCCCCAACGCGTACAGCTCGATCTGCAACTCGATCGGTTGCCGACCGCATCTCCGCCGCCCGTACAGATCTCGGCGACCGCGACCAATGTGTCGGCGGCGCCCATCGCAATCGCCTGCGGTTTCAGATTCCAAGTGCGTGGCCCGGACGGCATCTCGAGCTATGACAACGGCGGGATCGGTCCGCCAGTAGTTTGCGGATACCCGGGGCCAACGACTCCGCCAGGCGGGGGCCGAACCGCATCGTGGCAGTTCCTTGGAAATTGGTTCGATGCCAACGGAGAGCCGGCCCCTGCGCCACCGGGAACGTATGTCGTCTTGGCCACCGTTTCCGAGGCCTACGGCGGAGTTGTCGCGCAGAAGACGATCACCTTCGTTTGGCCGTGAATTCGACCCACCGTCGTTGGACTAGAGCAGCGTGCCGCGCAGGATCAGCACTGCGGCGCTGAAATAGATGATGAGGCCGGTCACGTCGACGAGCGTCGCGACGAAGGGTGCCGACGAGACTGCCGGATCGAGCCCTAGGCGCTTCAGAAGAAATGGCAGCATCGATCCCGAGATCGTCCCCCACAACACGATGCCCACCAGTGTTACCGCCACGGTCACCGCAATAAGCAAGTAGTGTTCACCATAGGTATTGCTGAACTGTGCCCAGATCACGATGCGCAAAAATCCAAGGAGTCCGAGTACGCCCCCCAGGATGAGTCCGGTCATCATCTCGCGGCGCATGATGCGCCACCAATCTCCGAGTCCGAACTCGCCGATCGAAAGGGCGCGAATGATGAGGGTCGCGGCCTGCGAGCCCGAGTTACCACCGCTCGAGATGATGAGGGGGATGAAGAGTGACAAGACGAGCGCCCGCGCCAATTCTTGTTCGAAGTGCTGCATGGCAGTCGCGGTGAGCAACTCTCCAAGAAAGAGAACGCAGAGCCACGTCGCCCGCTTGCGCACCAGTCGAAAGAAGCTGGTGTCGAGGTACGGGTCCTCGAGGGCCTGCATACCACCGATCTTCTGGATGTCTTCGGTGGCCTCTTGCTGCGCCACGTCGAGGATGTCGTCCACGGTGACGATGCCGACGATTGCCCCGCGGCCGTCCACCACCGGCAAGGCGACACGGTCGTAGCGCTCGAAGGCGCGCACCGCTTCTTCCTGGTCGTCGGTTGCCAGCAACGACGTCACACTGTAGTCGGTAATTTCGGACACCTTGCGGTCGGGCGGCGCCAGAATGATCTCGCGCAGCCGGATGTCGTCGATGAGTTTGCCGCGTTCGTCGACGACATACAAAATGTTCATCGTCTCGCTGTCGCGGCCCGCTTTGCGCAGGTGGTCGAGCACCTCGCCCACCGACCAAGTGTCGCGCACGGTCACAAAGTCCGGCGTCATGAGCCGGCCGACGCTGTTCTCCGGATAGCCCAGCAGTTGGGTTGCGACGCGGCGTTCTTCGGGCGACAGGAGATCGATGAGCTGGCGCGTGACCGAGCCCGGCAGTTCCTCGAGCAACGCCGTGCGATCGTCGGGCGCCATTTCGTTCAGGATCTCGGCGACGTGGTTCCGTCCCAAGCCGTGCAGCAATTCCTCCTGCGCGTCCCATTCCATGTATTCGAAGAGATCGGCAGCGAGTGCGGCCGGCAGGAGCCGGAAAACGACGGCGCGGTCCTCCGGGCCGAGGCTCGAGAGCAGGTCCGCCGCATCGGCCGGCGCGAACTCGACCATGGCCTCGCGCAGACCCTTGAAGTCACGGCTCTCGACCATGGCTTGGATTTCGGGCAAGAACGCGCGTCCGTACAGCATGCGAGTCTCCCGAAAGACAGTCGTGCGAGCCGTGCCGCGGGGCCAAGCCGAACCGGCGCAAGCGGCGTGCCGTGCGAGACACGGCGCGCGCACAGCTTTCGGAAACGGCATCAACGGGGCGCGCCCCCATGATACCGTGACTGGATGCGAGAACGAACCAGCAAACGCACCCCGCCGGATCCCGGGCGCGGCCCATCCACGCCGGACCTCGACCACATTGCCCGCGCCGTCGTCGCGTGCGACCGTTGTCCACGCTTGCGCCGCTACTGTCAGGAAATCGCCGCCGCCAAGCGCCGCGCCTATCGCGACTGGACGTACTGGGGCCGGCCGGTTCCGGGCTTCGGGGACCCGCGCGCCCAGATTTGGATCGTCGGGCTCGCGCCCGCCGCCCATGGTGCCAATCGCACCGGCCGGATGTTCACCGGCGATTCGAGCGGCGACTGGCTGTACAGGGCATTGCACGGCGCCGGTTTCGCGGCTCTCGCCACATCCGAATCACGCGATGACGGCCAACAATTGCGCGACGTCTACATCGGGGCCGTGGCGCGTTGCGCGCCGCCCGGCAACAAGCCCACTCGAGATGAGATCGCCCGTTGTGCGCCGTACCTCGCGCAAGAACTGGCCGCGCTGCCGCACCTTCGCGTCATCTTGCCGCTCGGCTCGATCGCGTTCGATGCCGTACTGCGGCTCCTCGCGGCGGATGGCGCCACCGTCCCGCGGCCCCGCCCGCGCTTCGCGCACTTGGCGCGCTACGAACTGTGTGGCGGCAAGCGCCCGTACAGCGTGCTCGCGTCTTACCACCCAAGCCGGCAAAACACTCAGACCGGCAGATTGACGCGCTCGATGTTCGATGCAGTGTTCCAGGCCGCGCGGGAATTGCTCGCCGAGGGGCCTTGACCGGGGCCCGGCCTTCGGCGCCAACTCTCGCTAAGGATGCGGTCCGCGTGCCCCACGGCACCAGGCCGCCTCGACGGCATTTTCACGAGCTTCGGATGGTGTACTTCATGAAACGCACGATCGCAATTCTCGCCCTGACGCTTGGCGCCACGACTCCGGCATTCGCCGACCACACGGCGGATGCGCAAGAACACGCCGCGGCCAAGGCGCCGGCCATTCTGAACGCCGTCGCGGTGATGGCCTCGGCGTCGGGGAGCACGGTGCATGGCGTGATTCACTTCACGCAGGACGGCACCGCCGTCAAAGTCGTCGCCGACATCGAAGGTTTGACGCCCAGCCAGCAGCACGCGATTCACGTCCACGAGTGCGGCGATTGTACGGCTCCCGATGCGACGAGCGCCGGCGGCCACTACAACCCCGAGGGCCATTCCCACGCATTGCCCGTGACCGCCGAGCGGCACGCCGGTGATCTCGGCAACTTGACCGCCGATGCCGACGGCAAAGCGCACTACGAAATCACCGTCAACAACTGCTCGATCGCCGGCATGAAGAATCCCATTCTTGGACGCGCCGTGATCGTTCACGCCAAAGTGGATGATGGCGGGCAACCGACGGGCAATGCCGGCGGACGCGTGGCCTGCGGTGTGATCGGCGTCGCAAAGGCGCCGGAAGCCGCCAAGTAGGCTTGGTCGGCGGCGTTCACGGCCAGGCCCCGATGCGCACGCGCGTGCGCGTGGTCGCGCTGGCCGCCATCCCATCCAGGAGATCGCGAACGGTGACGACAAGGTCGTAGGCGTCGGCCTTGACGGCACTCACATCCAAGTGAATCTCTTCGACCGGGTCGGATCGATCCGCCACGCCATTGAAGCTGGCACGCACATACGGCGCGGCGTTGCGGTCCTTCCCGGGCCCACGCCGCGCCGTTTCGCGCTGTACGAGCGCATAACTCACTTCGTAGCGGCTGTGGCCCGTGGCATCGACGTGCAACCCATAGATTTCGAAATACGCCGTCAGTTGCTTGCCGCGCCGGTAGAGAGCGACGGGGTTCGGCACCACGACGCGATCGTGTTTGACGAAGCGGCCCGCCCCGGAATCCGCCGTTGTGCCTATAAAGGTGGCAAGCTCGAGATCCGAGAGCGCCAAGCGGCCGGCGGGAAACTCCGGCACGCGCACATCGGCAACGAAAGTCCCGGCAGCGCCGCCGCCCTGGTCTTCGACGCGCAGCGCCAGCCTGTAGAGGCCGGGCACGACGTCGAATTGCAGTTGTGCCGGCCAGAGCGTCGCCTTGTGGGTCGAGGCTTCGGCGCGCGCCGTCACCACGTCTTCGTATTCGTCACGCGCCGCCTCGCGTAGCGCCGCGTCGTACAGGACGCCCTCGAGCCGGAAGCCGGCACGCCACAGGGCGTCCAAGAACTCGAAGTGCAGGTCTTGGAGCGTGAACTGCACATGCACTTCGACACGCGGCCGCATCCCAACCCCACGAAACACGTCGGCATCGAACAATGCGGGCAGGAAACGCGGCGGCGCGCTCGGCAATTCGAAGTGCTCGAGCCCCGATTCCATCGCCGTAACCGCGAGAATGGCCCCTTCGGACGGTGCCCAGCCGTCCAGGAACCACGCCCGCACACTCGGCGCCAGCTCCGAGAGCTGGGGACGGTCGGCATCGTGGGCCGAGGCTTCGAGGCCACCGGGATTCGTCACGACTTCATTCGTGAGATCGGGCCGGTTCGACTGATGGGCACCCGAGTGTCCGAGTTCGAACGGTAGACCGGGCATGGACTGCTCGAACCGCGCCTCCATGCCGTCCGAGTACACCCACGTCTCGCTCTTCGCAACGTAGCCCAGGCCAATACGCACGTCCGGAGGTTCGGCGTGGACGGCAGCGGGCGGGCCGAAGCGAATATAGAACGCACCGCGCGCGTCGAAGTACGGACGCACTTCGGTCGCGTAGTGCTGCTTGGCATACGCGGTGCGCCGGTCGTGTTCATCGCGCCGTTCGTTCTCCGGTGTCGTCGGCGTCGGATCGCGCAAGACCCAGTAGCGCCGTAACCACTCGCGCCGCCAATCGTCACTCGACAAACCCAGAAAAGACGCGCGCAAGGAATCCGACAACATAGTCGAGAGTGCGTCGTATTCGGCGCGCATCGCCGCACCCATGTTGGGGGGATCGGCGCCGTTCTCCAAGTTCCACGGGTGGAAGGCGGAATCCGCCGCGGCAACCGGCGCCAGCCGGTTCTCGAACGAGAGGAGTGTCCCCGGTGCGCGGCTGGCTTCGTTCAGATCAGTGCTTTGCGGGGCACGTGCCATGGCCGTGGCTGCGAGCAGGCCGCAGAGAGCGGCGCCAGCGCAGAACCGGGCTTTCACCCGCAGACGGTCTCGAAGAACCGCAGAACATTTTCGCCCAGGATCTTGCGGATGTCCGCGTCGCTCAAACCGCGCTCGTGCAGCAACCGCGTCACGAGCGGCATCGCGGCGGCGTCTTGGAGGTCGTCGGGCAGCGCGCTCGTGCCATCGAAATCGGTGCCGAGCGCCACGTGATCCGCGCCTACGAGGCGCACCATGTGCTCGACATGGTCCACGACGTCCTTGGAAGTGACCGGCACGTGGCCCATGGCTTTGCGCAGGACCACGCGCTCGAGTTCCGACTGCACCGGGAAATCGTACGGGTGCGCCGCGGAAATGGCCTCGAGTTCTGCCTTGTGCAGTTCCTCGGCCGCCATCTGCTTGCGCATGAATTCTTCGCTCAGGAAGGCGCAGTAGAAATTGATCCCGATGATGCCGCCCTTGGCCGCCAGGGCGCGGATTTGTTCGTCCTTCAAATTGCGGAAGTGCGGCGTCAGCGCATAGCAATCCGAATGTGACGCCATGACCGGCGCCCGCGACACACGCAGCACGTGCCAGAAGGTGCTCTCGGCGGAATGCGACAGGTCGACGATCATGCCCAGGTCGTTCATGCGCCCAACGACGTCCTCGCCGAACTTCGTCAGTCCGTTGTAGCGCGTGCCGTGCAGCGTCTCTTCTTTGGCCGCATCGGCCCAGTCGTGCGTGTTGTTCCAAGTAAGGCCCATGTACCGCACGCCGCGCCGGTACAGTTCCTCGAGCTTGCCGAGGTCGTTCTCGATCGCGTGGCCGCCTTCGACACCCAAAGCGGCGGCGATGCGTCCCGTGGCGGTGACCCGCCGCGCTTCGGCCGCGCTTCGCACCGGTGCCACTCGATCGGGGTTTTCGCGCATGGCGCGGTCGAAGGCATCGATCAGCTCGATGGAGCGCGCATACGACCGGTCCGCCTGCCCGGGCGCGGCCGACAGATAGATGGGATCGGGCCAAACCGCAAAGAACTGCAGGTCGATGCCGCCCTGCCGCATGCGTGCCAAGTCGAGATGCCCGCCGTGCGACTCGAGGCTCTCGCCCTTGGCAATGCGTTGCAGAGTGTCCACGTGCAAGTCGCAAACGATCGCATCGTGATGCAAGCGCAGGATGTCGTCCACGTCCCCTCCGATTCCAGTCTTGCCCGAATCCGTGTGACCTCGAAGCTGCCACGCAGCAAACCGCGGGCATCCATCGAGCTGTGGCCACCCGTGATTTCTCAGTCGGTTCTACAAGTTACCACGGGTTCAGAACAAGCGATTGTTCCCATCCGGCTCCGCGTGACCTTCGCCACCAACGATCACCCAATTCCGTTGACGAACACGCGAACGTGTGCGGTTGCTGGTGCGGGTGGCCCGTTTGACGTCTGAGAGTCGTCTCACCTACGAGCGATCACCGACGCGCCCCGAAACGGCAAGAAAACCCGCATATGGGTTCGGCAACCGCGCGCACACTACGATGCGGTAATGTGCACCGGGTGCCGACTCCCGCGTAGCAAGCGGATCTGGTTTTGCACATCCTGCTCAGCGACGGTCGTCGTGATTCGTTCGACGAGCGCTCGACGGATGAAATCCATTTTCGTTTCTAGATTCGCGGTTGGCGGGCTAGCGGGATCTCTCTCAACTTGATCCTGGTAACCGTGCGCTTCGGCGAATCGATCGAGAACGTATTGCAGTTGGTCATCCGGGATGTTGATTGTGATCGAAGCCATTCCGACATCCTCCCTTTTGCTTCAAACGGAATTCCTCTCACCGAGCACGAACCTCGCTTGTGTCTGCTCGTTATTCTGTGTACTACACTCCTGAAAACAGCACGGCTTTCGATCCGACGCGGCGACTAGGTTCCGGCGCTCCCGATCACGAACCACGCCGAACCATTGGAATACAGCTGGACGTAGCCGTATGGCGATACGATCGAGATGTAAGTGTGCCCCTCGATAATACTCGCTCCACCTTCCGCAGCAACCTGGATCACGCGAGATGGTCCGACTTGTCCGCTCTCATCCTTCACGATGATGATCCTACCGACCTTCAGATCGGCCGTGGACAACGTGACTACTCGTCCTCCAAACGGGACAGAAGTTATCCCCACGATAACCTCCTTGTCGGTCGCCACGTCCGTTGCCGATTCCTTCAAATGCCAACCCATCTGCGCGATTCGGCCATCATAGAGATCGATTTCTGCGGCTGGAAGATCCGCCGGTTTGGCGGGCGTCGTTCCGTGGGGGAAACCCAGTCGTCCACCAAAGGCACCCCCGCTCGGCCCCGCCGCGATGATCAGCTCACCACCAGAAGCGCCCGCGGCGTCGTATTGGAAGACCCGAAAGTAGTCATTCGTCGCGACATGATCCACCAGTAGCTTCCGGACACCCTCCTGTTTGATGAAGAGGCCGCCGTTGAATCCAGCTCCGTGATCACAGGCAATGTAAGCGTTGTCCGGTATCCCTGGAAGCGCATTGATCACAGCGAGCGTTCCAAGGCCTACGACATGCGGACCGGTGACCTGAGCGCGGACTTGCGGAGTCGCACTACCAATCCCTACCTTGTTGCCGCTTCCGTTCGCGGAGACCAGCGTCGTTCCGCCGCTGCCGAGAACCTTGAAACTCGCCGAACTCCCGGTCTCGTTCACAGTCAGACTATTCGAGACCGCGAGTTCGGTCGACGGGGTCTGCGACCAGCGATTCGCGCTGCCCACCAAGCCAGCGTTGTAGTCTGTCAACGTGGATGTGACCTTCTGATTAGCCTCTGCTCCACTGTCTGTCCGCACTCCCGCTGCTGCGATATGGTCACCATAGGCAACTACGTTCCTATTTCCACCATCAAAGCTCGGCGGCGGTCCAGCTGCCACTTGAATAGGTTGAAAGAGGATGTCCGACGAGGTGTAGGGGGACCCAGCAGGTCGTTCATATCGGCAATGAATCCACGAACAGTCGTCACCTTGGCAGACAATTTTACGTTCCTGTGGCCCTTCGAGCGCGAGGCAAAGGAATCGATTGTTGTTCGGCGTGTTCCGCGGCGTGACCCCGACAGGGGTTGAATTGAGCACTTTGCAGCACGTCAGGCCAATGTTGCTGAGCAGATGCGGTATGGTGATGGGCGTTGTACTCACGGTGATGACGTGAGAGCCCCCGATGAACGTGTTGTCGTTGCACCAGCCGGGGGAGTAGGCCTCAAGCTGCAGGCCGGTGACGCAGAATCGCGTCATCAGGTTGCGGTATTGGTTCCATCCGTTGCCCACCCCGCCGCCGGCGTTCCCGCCACGCGCGAGGTGTCCGATCTCGAACGCGAACGCTTCGCAACCCTCGACGACGCACCTAGCGAGGCCGATCCACTCAAAGCCCGTCCATTTTAAGTCCTCCTTGAGAACGACATGATTTTCGTCCTGGACCAACGTGCGAATGACCTGGATGCCTCCGACGTACGTTCGACCAGTCGAGACCGCATCGGTGCCGTAGGAGAACGCGGGAGCCGTGAGGGGCTTTCCACCGAAATCGAACACCGCACCCCATGCCCAAATGCTGATGTTTTTCTGACAAACGATCCCCGTGGTCCCCGCCCCGTAGCAGCGATACGTCCCGGGCGGAAAGTATAGTGTGAGCCCGGTACTGGGAGCCGCAATTCCCGCAATGGCAGTATTGATCGCGGCAACCAGGTCTGTGGTCCCCCCCGGCGCGATCGCCGAATCAATGGCGTTGATCGAAACGAAGCCCGGGAGTACGTCGATCAACATGTCGACCTCCTTCACGCATCAGCGCGACACTTGCCCACGGTAAACCTGCTTCAGTGTTCCCCAAGAGGTCGGGGCGACACTAACGGACAAGGAGAAATACTGAATTCGTAGATTCCCTGCGTCCACGACATAAATCGTGTTTTCCGGTCCTACTGCGATCTCAAGGATGTTTCCGAATTGACCGTCATCTGCACCGAGGCCGCCCCACTGCTGCACGAAGGTTCCATTCAACCGGAACTCCTCGATGCGGGAGTCGAAGCATGCGACTTGCAGAGTTCCTTGCGCCGTGATGGCTGCCCCATAGGGTCGGTAAAGCTCTCCTGGACTCTGTCCCTCCCTTCCCCAGGTTCGGACCAGGACACCACTGCTCGAGTACACCGTGACCCGGTGCAGCCCTTCGTCAGTCACATAGATATTATCGTGCGCATCAACCGCGATTCCGCTGGGCTCTACGAATTGTCCCGGCGCGTTACCGCTGCTCCCAAAGGAGCCAACTAAGGACCCTGAAGGATCAAACTTGAGCACGCGATCCCCGGTGGAGTCGCAAACATATACGCCCGACGGTCCGACGGCAATGCCCAACGGAGTGACCGAGGCATTGAGACTCCCCAGGTACTGTCCGTCATTGGTGAACCGGTAAACCCGCAAGTCCCCGTAGTCTCCGACATACACGGTGCCGGCGGGATCGACCGCAATTCCCCAAGGTAGATTCAAAGCCCCAGGGGTCCCAGGCGATCCCCAGGACGTTACGAAGTTGCCGGTGCTCGTAAACTTCTGCACACGGTGCGTGAGGTAGTCGGTGACGTAGACAAAACCTGCCGTGTCCACCGCAATTCCAGTTGGCTGCGCAAACTGGCCTGGACCAGTGCCGATTTCTCCCCACTGGCCAGCAAAACGGGGGGCTTGAGCACAGACGTTTCCCGGGACACCCGCGAACACAACGAGGATCGGGAGCGCCGAGACAACCCACCGCGAGAGACTCACCCGGATCGGCATGCGCCCAACGTACACCGCCTCCCGAATTTGTCAAGCGACGCGTCGTGGCGCCCACTCTGCTTTCTCTCGGGGCGCCCCGACTGACCAGCGCAAACCCGCCGACGGGCGATACGAGTCAATGGCCGAGTTGTCGAGCGATTTTGGCGGTCGAAGGCATCCTTGCGCTTCACGTAGCCATCCCGGGAAATCACTTCGGTGAGCCGCCGTTTTTTGGGGTCTTCCATCTAACTGCTAGCCAGGCCCGACGCTGCCGTCGAGCAAACTCCGGACCGCACCCGTGCTCGCCCCGGGCGGGCTGAGGCTGGCGCGCAGTGCCTGCAGCATTTCGGCGTCATGGTCGAGGTGGCGGGCTACCAAGTCGGCCATCGAGATGTCACCGCGGCGCGGGTGCACCGCCCGCCGCTGCCACATCCGGGGGCCAAGTGCGTGCAGCAGTTGCAACGTTTGGGCACGCGAGCGCAGGAATTCGCGCCAGGCCATTGGCGCGTCGATTTCGAGCGTTCTGACGCGCGCCGCGAGCGCCATCGCGTCTTGCGCGCGCATCTCGGGATGGTCCTGTTCGAGGATCTTGGCGTAGCGTTCGAGCATCAATTGTTCGAAATCGCGAAGCAACGCCAGCGGTTCGGCGACCGTGCGCTGCTCGAGAACGCCCGCCGGCTGGCCGTCCAAGAGATCGTGCAACGCCCGCCGCGCATCCTCGAGCCGCGTCAGACAGGCATGCCTCTCCTTGATAGCGCCGATCTGGCGCAAGTGCACAGCATCGTCGCCATGAACTTGCTGTTCGAGGAGCTGGGCTACCGTAATCGAGCCCTTCGTCGAGTGCAGGCCGCTCATCTCCCACTGCTCGTCCACCAGTGTTTCGAGCAGCGCGACACACTCGCGCCGCAACCGCTTCCAGTCGCGGAGCGCCTCCGCAAAGCGTTGTTCGCGATAGCGGCGCTCGAGAGCAATGGCGTCGGGATCGCACCACGGCAGGAGCGGCGACCCGCCGGCCAGAATCTTCCGATAGCGTTCGAGGCAGGCGTCGCGTTCCATGTCGCGCAGATGGCAAACAATTTCGAGGATCGACCATTTGCCCGGCGCCGGCGTCCAGGTGAGCACGGTGCGTGGCACGGCTTGCAAAGCCGCATCCAACCGCCGTGGCATTGCACGGAGTTCGTCGAGCAAGCGAGCGCGATTCTCGTGTGGCATCATCCACGGCCTCGGCAACGACCGGCGTCGCAGCGGACGAGGAGTACGGCTTCGGGGTGCGATTCAACCGCTGCAGCCCGAGCCTAGACCGCGGCGCGGCGCGTGGCAAGCTCGATGGAGAGATGCTAGTCTCGCGCCATTGTTGCAGGAACACCAAAACGGGGGGGCAGAGGCATGCGTTGGTCGAGACGTGATTTTCTGGGCGCGGGCTTGGCAGGGTTCGGAGCGACGCTCGCGACGCGATTCGGCGCCACGCCGGCGAGTGCCGGCTCGAATCCGGTGCGCAATGCGGC
>JANLSU010000055.1:0-9124 GCA_031362565.1 bacterium
CCCCACGAAGTCGCCGTCACGCCGAGCGGGCACTCTTCGGTGCACGCGCTGGTGTCGTCATCGTAGAAGAGGCCCGGTTCGTCGGTGGTCTTCTGGATTTCGGTGGCGCCCATCTTGCCGATAGGAAAGCCGCACCAGAGCAACGCCGGGGTGGAACCAATCCTGATGTGGTACCCCGGGCATGCAGCCCGTGGCACCGACTGCCTACCGTCCACGCCGCCCCCACGATTCACCGCTCTTCAAGCTGGTGCAAGATCACTTCGATGCCCTGGCATTGGTTCACGAAGAGCAGTTCCAGAAGCAGTACGGCCGCCTGCGGCACGCCTGCCGCCGCGCCGTGGAAAAGTTTCTGGCCTGTGGCGATCTAGAATGTGGATTTGCGCGCGTCCGCTGCGATCAGTGCCGTGCTGAATTCCTCGTCGCCTTCAGTTGCAAGGCGCGCTACCTCTGCCCGTCGTGTCACGCCAAGCGCCTGGCGATCTGGAGTGAATGGCTCGAGCACGAACTCCTGTACGCCGTTCCGCATCGCCAATTCGTCTTCACGGTGCCAAAACGACTGCGGCCCTTCTTCGTGCATGACCGCAAACTCCTCGGGCGCCTCTGCCGCGTCGCCTCGCAAACCCTCCAGGACTTCCTGCGCACCACCATGCGCGAGCCCCTCGGCGTCCCCGGTGTTGTCGCCTCCGTGCAGACCTTTGGAAGCCTCGTCAACTTCCATTCGCATCTGCACCTGCTCGTCACCGATGGTGTCTTCAGGCCCGACGGCACCTTCATCCATCTCGGTTTCCACCAAATCGAAGTCCTGACCGAAGCCTTCCGGCGCGCGCTACTCCGCGCCTTCGTCCGCGAGGAACTCCTCACCGAGCACGACGCCCGATCCATGCTCGAGTGGCCGCACTCCGGCTTCCACGTCCACAACGCCGTCCGGCTCGAGGCCGATGACCCGCACGGCATCCTGCAACTCGCCCGCTATTCCGCCCGAGCTCCCGTCGCACTCGAACGCCTGCAATACGATGCCCGCAAACAAGAGGTGGTGTTGGTCTCCGACAAGACCGAGGGGCCCACCGCCGGCACCCACACCTTCGACGCGCTCGAGTTCTTGGCCCGGCTCCTGACCCACGTCCCCAACAAGAATGAAATCTGCGTTCGTTGCTACGGCGCCTACTCAGTTCGACGCAGGCACAGGTGGCGCAAGGAAGGTGTGCTGCGCGATCGGCAACTGCCCGGCGCAGAGGCGGTAACCACGACCCGCGACGACGCGATCCCGACCTGGCCCGCACTCCGCGCGCTCCGACGACGTTGGGCCGAATTACTGGCTCGCGTCTTCGAGGTCGATCCGCTCCGCTGTCTGCGCTGCGGGGGCTCGATGCGCATCATCTCGTTCATCCTCGAACCCAGAGTCATCGATGCCATCCTCCGGCACCTGCGTTCCAAAGGACGCGACCCACGCGCACTCCCCGAACACCAGCGGCCGCCGCCCTGATCGCGGCTTCAACGCGCTGAAACATCGCGTTCACCACCGCGACCGCTGCAGGCACGCGGTGGCACGGCTGTGCCCCAAACATCCATGGCGCGCGCATTTCCCGCCACCACACCGCACGCCACGACTCTCGAACCCCACAAGAACCGCCGCGAGGCCTCGATTCCGCGCCCCTGACGCTCACCTCGACGCCTATCCGCGACTCTGTCGTTCGCCCTCTACCCCATTGGCGCCCGGCCTACGAAGCGATTTACTATCCCTATGGCCACGACGCATTCCCCGTGGATATGGGCGGCAAGGCCATTGGCCATTGCATCGGCCGCGGCATTCACCTCGGCATAGCTGAGTTGCCGGCGTGCCTCGCCCTCGCGCGCCGGGGGGACGTCCAGCGCGATCGCGGTGGGCGTCGCCCGCGCCTGCTGCTCGAAGATGCCGTGCAGCAGCCGAAGGCCGGCGACGGTCCGTTCATCTGTATGCATGTCGAGGTCGTCTCCGGGTCCTAGGACGTCGCATTGTGCATTATCGAACCGAGGTCCGACAGCAACATTCGTACGCCGTGGCTGCGTGCAACGGTTGCGTGGGCGTGCACCACTTGCGTGACTCAGGCTCAAGCAGCAGGTTGCGTTGCCATTCCAATCGATTGTAGAATGGAGACTTCAAATGGAAACGGTGGGCGGCACGCAGCTTGTACTGCCAAGTCGTACTCGTCGCGCGGTGGTCGCTCGGCGGTCGTGAAGGAGGTTCCGAATGCACCGACGTAAAGATGCTCTCGCGACCGCACGCCCATGGGGTGTCGTGGTCCTCGGGTTGGTCGTGGTCCTGTGTCTCTCGACTGCGGCCCAATCGCAGCTGTGCTACCCGCCGCCGCCCGGGACCCTCTTCGAATGGGGCGATGCGCCCGAGGGCGCTCAGGCCTACCCGGATCTCGGCATCAGCGGACAGTTTCCGACTTGCCTCGCCGGTCCAGCCAATTGCATTCAACACGCGCGCATTCCCGGTGGGCCCGCCAACAACACGTTCTTCGGCCCGAATCTCGACTACGAGCCGGACGGCAACGCCGGCGTTTGTCCTCCGCCGCAGTACGAGAACGACGAGTGCTACGGTCCGCTCGATGGCGATGCGGGACTCGTGCTGCCGACCGCCTTCACCTTCGGCCCCACCGGCCCGCCGTTCAGCGCGGTCACGTGTTCGGGCGGCCTGCCGCAATCCTTGGCGAACATTTGCGCCACCGCACGCTGGGGCACGGATATCGACATCCTCCTCACCAACAACCTCTTCGCGACCAACGTGCCGCCGACGCCGCGCATCGTGTATCTGAATGTGTTGGTGGACCTCAATCGCAGCGGCACCTGGGATCAGATGGTTCCCAGTACTTGCGGTCCTAATCTCGAAGAGCACGTCACCAAGAACCTCCCGGTGCCGATCGGCTTCAGCGGCTTGGCGTCGCAGTTGCCGCACCACGACTTCCAAGTGAGTTCGGACAGCGGCTACGTCTGGGTGCGCTTCTCGCTGACGCCGGATCCGGTGATGTTGCCGTGGGATGGGAGCGGCTTCTTCGAGGGCGGCGAGACCGAGGACTACATGCTGCACATCACCGGGAACCAGCCGCCGGCTGAGTATGGCGATGCGCCGCAGGGCGTCCTGGCGTATCCGCCGTTCCCGATCATCGGCCAGTTCCCGACTTGCGTGCAGACCGGCGGCTACGTGGTGCATCCGGGTAGCAACGGCTTGTATTTGGGCAGCAGCGTCGACTTCGAGTTCGACGGCAACGCCGACGCGTGCGGCTTCAACGTCTTCGACAACGACGAATGCTTCGGTGGCGAGGCCGGCATCATCGTGCCGCGCCCGTACACGATCCTGCGGCAGCCGGCCGGCCTGGTGATCGCGCCGTGCACACCTCCGGGGACCGATCTCGGAGTGCAATGCACCCAAATCGTTTGGGGAACCGAACTCGACATCGCGATCACGAATGGTCTGGGTTCGGACGCCTACTTGAACTTCCTGGCCGACTGGGATCAGAACGGCCGGTGGTCGGGCGGCCTCATCGGCTGCGGCCCGAATCTTGGCCGCAACGCGGAGCACGTGCTGCACAACATTCGCGTGGTAGCGGGGTTCTCGGGGCTCTTGTCGCAGCTCAATCCGCCAGCGCGATTGAAGGGGCATCGGGGCTACGTTTGGACTCGGTTCACGCTGAGTGTGAACCCGGCGCCGGCGAACTGGGATGGCAGCGGCAACATGGGCGAAGGCGAAACCGAAGATTACTTGCTGCACATCGGCTCCGACGACGCGACCGACGTGCAGGCAGGACCCTTCGGCGCAATCCAAATTGGCGAGGCGTCTCCCAACCCGACGCGGGCGTGGACGCGGGTGGATCTCGCGCTGCCGGTTGCGAGTGACGTCGGCATCGAGATCTACGACATCGCGGGGCGTCGGGTGCGTGACCTCGGGGTGCGGTCGTTCGGCCGTGGCGCGGGCCGGGTCGTGTGGGACGGCACCGATGCGGGCGGCCGTCGCGCAGCGACGGGGTTGTACTTCATGCGAGTCAAGGTGGGCGATCAGGTGTTCAAGCGGCGCGTGCTGTTGGTCGATTGACCCGTGGTTCCTGCGGCTCGACCCGGCGCAGCGTCGCGCCGGGTCGAGTCGTTTTTACGAGCGGCTCACGGTGCGGCGGCCGCGCTGGCCAGTCGCCAGCACGTGCACGTCGTCCTGCAGCGACTCGAGCGACTTCGCCATCTTGTGAAGCGGCGGCTCACCGACACGGCGGAGCCCGATCAACTCCGAGAAATCGATGCAGTACTCGTCCTCGAATTGCCTGCCTTTGTCGTTGTGGTAGCGGGCCGTGACCTTGAAGGCGCAATTCAGCTTGCGGCGGTAGTCCTCGCTCACGTTGGTGAAGTAGGAACGCGCCTTTTGTCCCGGCGAGAGATACCGCATGCCCGAGCGCACAAGATTGATTTGAAAGGGTTCGGCGAGCAGCGCGCGGGTTTCGTCGTCGTCGGTGACCGGCGCCGCCTCGAAACGCATGTCGTAGGCCCCGCCGAGGCCGATGTTCCGCACCACGATGTCCACGTATGCTTCAACGCACAGTGGAGTATGCGTGCGTGATGAACCACCGTCGTACCCGACAGCGGACCTCGCCCGCGGCCATCAGCGCGACCGTGCTCCAATTCGCGCGCATAGAACTCGCGTATGTTTTGTGGACTCAGTCGGATCAGTGGGATGTGGCCCAACCCTGGAATCAAGGCGCATCGGATGTCGTCGCTGTACCGCTCGAACGTGCGCGCGTTGACGTGAGCCTTGGCGTAGCTCGCCAGCCAGGATTCCAGATATTCCGCCACCGTCTGCTTGGAAGGCTCGAGGTACGTCCCCGTGTCGAGCGCTCGAAGTAGGCGGGTCCGCTCCCTCTCGCCGTCGCGCTTGCTGCCGCGAATAGTGTGCTGTCGGAAGATCTTCCGGCCGTTTCGCGTCCCGACGAACAGGATGATGGTCCAGCTGCCTGGAGATCTTTGAACAAGTTGGCCTCGCACCGTAACTCCTAGGGGCAGGAAAACCCGGGCGAAGTGCCCTCCGGCGCCCCTCCACAGTACCCCGCCAGCCGGTCAGACAAGCAACAGACAAGCGACAGACAAGCATCAGGCCGCCGATCGCCGTGGGGCCGACCCTCCCGCGCCGCCTGAATCGCTGCAATCATTTGTTTTATTTCGAGTTACACTTGAGGCAAAGTGGTTGGCCGGGAAGGAGTCGAACCCTCATAAACAGATCCAGAGTCTGTTGTCCTACCATTGGACGACCGGCCAACAACGGCCCGCGAAGCTACCAGAGAGGTTGAAACACTGACAAGGGGCCAAGGGGCTATAAGGGCGTCAGGCGTCGTCCGGCGCCCGCTCGTCGCCCCAGTCGGCACTGGCGATTTCGATTCCGCCCCCCGGTTCGATTCCCAGCGGCGGTGGCGGAACGGGTTCCGCGATTGCCGGTAACGCTTGCTCCGGTGCACCGGAAGTCGCCGGCAACGCGCGATTGAAGCGCACGATGTCGCGGCCGCGCCGCAAGCGCTCGACGGTTTTGACACGGCCGACGAGATGCAAGACGTCGAAGATCCCTGGACTCACAGCGGTACCGGTTACCGCGACCCGCGCCGCATGAATCAGCGTGCCGGCTTTGACGCCAAGCTTGGCCGCGAGCGCCCGCAGCGCCGCTTCGACGGTTTCGGGGGTGTAGGGCGCGAGCGTCTCGAGCTCGTCCGCCAGCGCCTGCACGTGCAGGGCATCTTCGTCACTCGCCAGATGTTTCGCCACCGCGGCCGGATCGTAGCGGTAGTCATCGGTGAAAAAATACGCCATGACGGCCGGTGCATCGTGCGGGCCGCCGAGCCGGCTGCCGAGGCACTCCAAGATGTGTTCGAGACGCGGCAACTCTTCCGCGAGGGTCGGGTCGCGCGACAGTTCCTCGTCGCTGAGCGGCTGAATGGAAGCGGCGATCTTGTCCTCCGGGCTGCCGGTGACGACGCGGAAGTGGCGCTGCGGCCCCAGGTCGACGCGGAAACGCGGCGGCCAGGCACCTTCGCTCGCCAGCACCGGCAGAATCGCTTCGATCTTGGCGTCCAGGGTCAGGCGCCCGAAGTGCTCGCGGTTCATCCACTGCAGTTTTTGGACGTCGAACACCGCTGGGTTGCGGCTGACGTTCTTCAAATCGAAATGCGCCATCAACTCGGCCATGGTGAAGACTTCGTGTTCACCGTCGAGCGCCCAGCCGAGGAGTGCGAGGTAGTTCACCATCGCCTGCGGCAAGATACCCGCGTCGCGAAACTCGGTCAGCGAGGTGGCGCCGTGGCGTTTCGAGAGCCGCGACTTGTCGCCGCCCAAGATCATCGGCAGATGCCCGAACTCCGGCCGTGGATACCCGAGCGCGTCGAATAGGACCAATTGCCGCGGCGTATTCGAAATGTGGTCGTCACCGCGAATTACATGGCTGATGCGCATCTTCACGTCGTCGACCACGACCGCGAAGTTGTACGTCGGGTTACCGTCGGACTTGAGCAGCACGAAGTCGTCCAGCAACGAACTCTGGAACTGGAATTCGCCGCGTACGAGATCCGTCCAGCGGATGTCCGCATCCTCGGGCATCCGCATCCGCACGACACAGGCGGCGTCGCCGGCGGCGCGTTCCTCGGCCTTCGCGGGGTCGAGCGTGCGGCAGCGGCCGTCGTAGCGCAACGGTTTGCCGCTCTTTTGCGCCGCGTCGCGCATCGCATCCAGTTCGGCCTTGGTGCAGAAGCAACGATAGGCGCTGCATTCGCGCAACAGGCGGTCTGCCTCGGCGTGATACAGGACATTGCGCAGCGTCTGCTGATAGGGACCGAACGGACCACCGATTTCCGGGCCTTCATCCCAGTGCAGCCCCAGCCAACGCATGCCGTCCAAGATGCCGCGCAACGATTCGTCCGTCGAGCGCACGGCGTCGGTATCCTCGATCCGCAACACGAACGTCCCGCCGAGCTTGCGCGCCCACAGCCAATTGAAGAGCGCCGTGCGGGCGCCGCCGACGTGCAAGTGCCCGGTCGGGCTCGGCGCGAACCGCAAACGAATCGGCGCCGTGGCGGCGATGGCGGGCTTTTGCTGCATGCGGACTCCGGTCGGTTTGACCTCATGCCTCGAGGGTATCGCCGGCGCGATAGTCGCGCGGCGGCTGGCCGCGCCGGAAAACGCGCACCCGCCCGGCACCAACCACGGTCGCAACGCCATTCTCGGATCGCACCAGCGTCTGCTCTTCGATGCCAACCACCGGATTGGAATGCACCTGCAGATACTGGCCGATGCGCTCATCGCGTGTCTCGCTGAACGGCGCCATGATAGGGTCGGTTTCCTTGTAGTGCGGATTCAGATTGAACGGCACGAGCCCGAGCGCGTCGAAACGCGTCAATCCGTCGACGTTCCAATCGTTGGTGGTGAGAATGTTGGGCCCGGCGACGTTGGACCCGGCACTCGAGCCGAGGTACGGCATGCCGGCGCGCACCCGGACGCGAATGGGTTCCACCAGGTGCGCCAAGTGCAAGCGCCCGAGCAAGTGGAAGGTGTTGCCGCCACCGACGAACAATGCCTCGGCACGGTCGAGGACATCCGTCGGCCGCTCCTCGGTGTGGAGATGGAGAACCTCGAGCCCCACCGGTGCGAGAGCGTCGCGCACCATCTTGCAGTACGCGGCCTCGTCGTCGTACGACGCCGCACTCACGAACGCGATGCGGCGGCGGGCGCCGAGAAAATCGGCGATCGCGGCCCGGCAATGCTCGAGAAACGGCCGTCCAGAATTACTGATGAGCAGAACCCGCATGCTGGCCTCACCTCCGGCGGCATTCTAGCGGAAGCGGGCGGCTGCGCGCACGGCTTGACGGGGCGCGGAGGGCGCGGATACTACGGCGCATCGACACGGCTGCCAACGAACGGGGTTTCCATGCGACGGCCAAGGCTGCAGGCGTTCCACCTCCTCGGGCCCGGGCTCGGGCTCGCCCTCGCCACCGCAGGAGCGCTAGCGACAGCCGGCGCGGCACCGGTGGCGGAACCCGTGCTCGCGCCGGCGGCGCGGGCGCGCCTCGAGCGCCTCATCACGACGCGCGGCTTCACGCGTGGTACGCCGCGTGCCGCGGTGCCCGCCCCCGATGGCGCACACGTCTATTTCCTGCGCAGTGGCGGCGCCGATCAATACCAGCGTTTGTACGAATTCGATGTCGCATCGGGCCGCGAGCGCCTGCTCGTCGACCCGGCGGCCCTGGGCGAGACCGGTGCCATCTCCAAGGAGGAGCAGGCGCGGCGCGAGCGTCAGCGGCAGACCGAACGCGGCGTGACCGCATTTCAAGTTTCGAACGATGGCCGGCTCGTGCTCGTGCCCTATTCGGGCAACCTCTATTTGGTGACGGCGGCCAGTGGCGAAATTCAGCAGCTCACGCACACCCCGGAACCGGAAATCGATCCGCACTTGTCGCCCAACGGCCGTTGGGTGTCGTTCGTGCGCGGCGACGATCTCATGGTGCTGGAAATCGCGAGCGGCCACGAGGCCGTGGTGGCGCATAGCGACGATCCGGGCGTGGCCTATGGCGTCGCCGAATTCGCCGCCCAAGAGGAAATGGACCGTTCCACGGGCCACTGGTGGTCGCCGGATTCGGAGTGGCTGGCGTTCACGGGCGTCGACACGCGCGGCGTGCCGACGTTCCGGGTGCCCGATTTCTCCGACCCGACCGGCGAGGGCAGCGCCAGCCCCTACCCCAAAGCCGGCGACCCGAACGCTGCCGTCCAACTGTATGCATCGCGCCTCGGCAACACGAGCTTCCGACACCTCGACCTCGGCGACGATGTCGAGTATCTGGCCCGCGTCCATTGGGCGCCGACGAGTGACGCCATTTGGGTCGAGACCCAGCCGCGCAGCCAGAAGCGCGTCGACGTCCGGCGTGTCACGTTGATCGATGCACGCGCCGACGTGGTGTTCCGCGAGACGGCTGCGGACTGGGTCAACCTGAACGACGATTTTCATTTTCTAAATGGTGGTAAACGCGTCCTTTGGACCTCGGAGCGCAGCGGCCACCGGCACTTGGAAATCGTCACCGGCGCAACGCGCCGGCCGATCACTTCGGGGAACTGGGACGTGACGGCCGTC
>JANLSU010000081.1:0-127002 GCA_031362565.1 bacterium
CTCCCGCAGCCGCTCCGCTAGCCCCAACAGGCCGACATTGTCACGGTTGAGGAACACACTACCGTCGGTTTCGACGCGCACGATGAGCTGTTTGTCCGAGTATTCCTCGGGCAGCGGCTGATCGATCTTCTGCGGAATGTCCGATTGCAACGCCTTGGTCAGGATCGGCGTGATCACCATGAAGATGATGAGCAACACCAAGAGCACGTCGATGAGCGGCGTGACGTTGATGCTCGACTGCGAGCGATTGAGACCGGCGGTTCCAAATGCCATATCAATGACTCCCCGCGGGCGGAGTCGTATCGCGGATTTCCGACGCGATCAGCGACGCGCCGCGAAAACCAACTTCCTGGCCGGCCCGAATGATCCGCTTCACTTCCGAGTAACGGCTGTTGCGGTCGGCTTTGACCTGCAATTGCAACCCGGGAGTCGTTTCGAGCCGCGAACGCAGGGCCCGCGTCAGGCTCTCGCGATCCACCGGGTCATCTTCCACGTAGAGTTCGCCGCTCGCCTTGAGGACCACGAGCAGGGCCATTTCCTTGCTCTCGGGCACCGTGGCGACATTTTTGGCCTCTGGCAGATCGACGCCGACGCCCTTCTGCAGCATCGGCGTCACGACCATGAAGATGATGAGCAGCACCAGCATCACGTCGACGAGCGGCGTGACGTTGATGTCGCTCTTCAGCTCTTGGTTGGATTGTGAGTTGAAAGCCATTGTTCTTTCCGCGTCCGTTTGATGAAGAAGTCGACGAGTTCGCTGCTGGCGTTTGCCATCTCGCTGTTCAACCGTTCCATGCGGCCCAAGAAGTAATTGAAGCCCCAGACGGCCGGCAGGGCCACGAAGAGTCCGACCGCGGTATTCACCAGGGCCTCGGCGATGCCACCGGCGACCGTGCCGATGCCACCCGCACCGGCACTCGCCATCGCAAAGAAGGCGTTCATGATGCCGACCACGGTGCCGAACAGGCCGACGAAGGGCGCCGTGGCGCCAATCGATGCCAGCCCCGACAGGCCGCGCTTGAAGTCCTGGGTCACGAGCACCGCTTCGCGCTCCATGGCGCGCGTCAACGTGTCCTCGAAGCCGGCGGCCTCCATCTTTGCATCACGGTAATGGCTGAAGTCGGTGATCGCCGCCAGGTAGATGCGCGCGATGTGGCTCTTCGGATATTTCTTGGCCGCTTCCACGACGCCGTCCAGCCGGCCGGCATCGAGCGGCTCTTTGGCCACCATGACGAAGGCGAGAGAGAGATCGCGCGCTTTCTTGAACTGCAGATAGCGGTCGACCATCACCCCGATCGAATAGATCGACATGAGCAGGAGAAAGAAGAGCACGCCGTGCCCTACGCCTCCCATCGAGTTCCAGATTTCGATCGGTCCGAAATTGCCGCCCTGCATCTGCACCCTCCTTCAGCTCAGCCGGAAATTGACCGTCAGACTGTAGTACACGTCCACCGGTACACCTTTCAACGTCCCTGGCTTGAATCGCCACTGGCGCACGGCTTCCACCGCCGCCTGGCCGCAACCGAGCGGCAAATCGCGCAAGATCTTGATGTTCCCTACCGTACCGTCGCTGCGAATCACCGCTTCCAAGATCACGATGCCCTCGATGCGGGCGTGGCGCGCGACCGGCGGATACTCCGGCTTCGGCAAACGCTGCAGGATTTCCGGCGGCTCGACATCGCCGCCGACCCGCAGCGGTTCGCTGCTCTGCACGCCGCCCAGGACGCCGCCCGGTACTCCGCCTTCGACGCCGCCCTCGACGCCACTCTCGGACGCAGCGCTCGGTTCGGGCTCGGGTGCCGGCGTTGTCGGCACGACGTCGGGGGTTTTCTCGGGCTGCACGAGTTCCTTGGGCATCGGCGTCTGGGGCTTGACGACGGGTTTGGGAGCCGCGGGTTTAGGCGGCGCCGGTGCCGGGGGCGGGGGCGGTGGCGTGAAGCGTGCGAACATCACCTCGGAGTTCGGTTCCGGGATCGAGGGAATCGTGAAGAAATGCCGTAGCCACATCATGCCCAGAACCGCCACGTGCAGTGCGAGGGCAAATGCCACGATGCGCGGGCGCCAGAACGAACGCCGGTCGAGCCGCGTTTCGATCAGAGTTTCGAACACGGCATCCTCACCTCGCTCCTGGGGTCGCGGGCGGCGTGCCGGGCGGCAGCGAATCGGCTGCTGCGCCGCGAACGACGTTGGCGCGATCGAACCAGGTCTTCGCTTGCGCGAGGAATCCGGCGCGCTCGGCGTCGGTGGCGGCGTATTTCGCCTTTTCCCGGTACAGCAGATTGACGTAAACAAGCGCGTCGAAGTAGTCCGGGCGCAACTCGACAGCCTGTGCGAGCACCGCCAGGCCTTCGTCGAGAAGTGCCGTGCGCCCGAACGCATCCATCACCGGATTGCGATACGAACGCTGCCAGATGAAGGCGCCGAGCGCGTAGCGCGCTTCGGGCGACTTCGGCGCCGCCACCACATGCTTGCGGTGCCACTCGAGCGCCGCGTCCAGGTTGCCGCGCTCGGCCTCGATCGTCGCCAACATTTGCAAGGTGGCGGCATCGTTGGGGGCCTGCGCCAACTTGGCGGTGAGAAACGTGACGGCGTCATGCGTTTGCTGCGTATCGATGTACAACGTCACGATCTGCTGTTCGATGCGGGCCCGGCTCGGGCCTTTGCCGCCGTCCGCCGGTGCCGGAGCCGGAGTTGCGCCGAGAAAGGCCTGAAACGAGCGCACTGCTTCGTCGGCGAACCGCCGGCGTTCGTGCGGATCGATGGCGGTTCGGAGCATCGACACGTAACTATAGGCACGGTTCAGGTGCGCCATCGTCAGGCCGGGAACGAGCTGTAATGCTGCGTCGTAGTGGCCGATCGCTTGCAGATAGTCGTGCTTCAAGTAGCTGAGATTGCCGTTCTTGAGTTCGAGGCGGGCCTGTACGCGGTGCACCGGATTGCAACTGGTCGCAGGTCCCAGCAGCGCTGCGAGGGCCAGTGCTTGGACCGCGCGCCACAGCATCGACCGTTGGCTCCGGTCCGGTTGCCGTGTTACCGTCGCGCGTGGAGGCACGCTCATGTCCCCTCGACCCATTCTCATTGCGCTCGTCGCGGCGCTCGTCTCAGTCTCGGCCTCGGTGCCGATTCGGGCGCAGCTCGTGGAAGACTACCGGTTCCAGGGCCAGGTCGTGGATCCGCATGGCACGGCGCTCGCCGGTGTGCAGATCGCACTGACCAACACCGAGAACGGCGCCCGAATCGTCTTCACGACCGGGCCGGACGGGATGTTCGACCAGCGTTTCATCCCGCACGCCGTCTACGACGTCACGGTTCAGAAGGCAGGCTTCGTGGCGCATACCGACCACTTCGACTGGTCGGTCTCGGCACCGGACCCCATCGTCAAACAGTCCAAAATCGTGCTGGAAAACGCCGCCGAGCGGGCTCGCAAGGAACTCGGTGCCAAGGCATCGAAGCTCTATGAAAGCGCCTATGGCGCTCTGGCGGCCGGCGACTGTGCCAAAGCCCGCCAGGCCGCGAACGAACTGCTCGCCCTCGGTGCCGGAAGCTACGAATATGCGGTGCGGTTCGTGCTGGCGCGCTGCTTGGCGATGACCGATTCGCTGGCCGCGGCCACCGACGAGTACCGGCATGTCATCGCTCTTCACCCGGATCTGTTCGAAGCGCATTTCGACCTCGCGGGAGTTCTCGAACGGCGCGGCGATCACGACGCCGCCCTCCAGGCCTTCGCCGCCACGGCGCGCCTCAGGCCCGAGGATGCCGAAGTCGAATACAACATGGGGGCGGTGCTCTTCCAAGGCAAGAAATTCGACGCCGCCCGGCCGCACCTCGAACGCACCCTGCAACTCGCACCAGACCATGCCCAGGCCCTCAAGGCACTCGGCTATGTGCATCTGCAGTCCGAAAAGAAGGATTTGAAGGCAGCGAGCCGGCTGCTCCGCCGCTACCTGGAAGTCGCCCCGGCGGCCCCCGACGCCGCCCAAGTGCGCGAACTCGTCGCGGCGCTCGACAAGACCAACTCACCCGGCAAGTGACAACCGAGGGAGCGGCCCGTGCCGCCCCCTCGGTTTGACCTCAGTGCACCAGGCGCGCCGCGAGGCGTACCGCAAACGGTGACTGGTAGGCCGTAGCGTGTCCGAAGTCCTCGTTCTGGCAGGTCGGGCAGGGCGCCACGGTGAGCGATGGATCCGGATTGACGATGCCGTTCAACTCGAAGTTCTGATCCACCTCGAGGGCCTTTTGGTGGTTGAGTAAATTGAACACGTCGAGAACCACGAGCACCGTGGATTGGCTCGCTACCCGCAACGGGTAGTCGAGGTGGATGCCAATGTCCCCGGTCGCCGGGGTACGGCCACTCGCTCCGCGCCGCTCGAGGGCGATCTCACCCGCCGTCTCATACGCCTTGTTGTATCCGAGCCGCGTAATCGGCGTGCCGCTCTGGACCGTGAGGCTCATACCGACGTTGAGATCGAACGGCAAACGATACGAACCGAAGGTGTTGAAAACATGCGTGCGGTCGTTGGGCAGCAGCCCGTCCTCGATCATGTGCCTGAAGATGCGCTCGTCCTTCAGATACGGGAAGTCGAACAGTGACGTGATGAAGGGATCGCTCTGCCCATTGTCCCGCCGGTAATACCCCTCGTAGTTGCCTTTCAGGCGCGACCAGGTGTAGGACGACAAGATCTGCCACCGGTCGCTGAAGTGTTTCGAAGCCTTGAGCGTCACGGCGTTATACTTGCGCGACGGCTTGGGGAAGCCCAGTGCTTCCGAAGGATTCGTGATGTAGTAGTTGCCAAAATCGCCGCTGTCCACCGCAGCAGAGTACGGCGACAATGCCACGTCCTCGAGTGTCCGCCCGAGCGTCCGGTGCATGTAGGTCACGCCGACATTGAGCGACGGCATGACTTCACGCTCGAGGTTCGCGACATACTCGTCCTGGAATGTCAGCTTCGAGTTCGGATCGATGACCGTCGCCTGGTCCCCGAACGAGATCGCGCTGGATTGCGGCCCGGTGATCACCGGGTTGCTGGGATCCGAGAGATTGACGCTCGTCAACGGGTAGTCGATGGAGTACGTGACCTCGCTCGACATCGCCCGCACCGCCAAATCGTTCGGGACCTTGCCGAAGAAGCGGCCGTACGACAGTGACGCCTTACTCTTGCCGTCGCGGGTCGGATCTGCGGTAACGTGAACGCGCGGCGCCCAGTTGTCGCGCCAGCGGAAGCTGTTCAAGTTGCCGAACAGCGTCTCCTGCTCCCAACGCAATCCCGCCATCAGCTTGAGCCATTTGGTTGGACTCCACGTGTCGGAGAAAAATCCCGACACGTAGTCGGCGTGCGTCTTGGAGGCAAGCGAGCCGCTCCGGATCCGGCTGATGGTGAACAATCCTGGCGTCACCTGCCAGATATAGCCGGTGGAAGCGACGATGGAGTTGCCGTCCTCGTCCTGAAAAGGGAGCCCGGGCGGTCCGGAGTAGTTGGCTGCGTGGTCGTAGCGAATGTCTTGGTACTCGACGCCATAGCGCAAACTGTGCTCGCCCTTGGCATGGATGAAGCTGTTGAGTTTGAGCTGGTAGCTATAGCGCTCGGAGGTCGCGTCTTCGAAGAAACCTACGCCGCCCACCTGAACGGGCGCCAGCCCCACGGTCGACGAATCGATCACACCCGAGTGCAGGTTGTGTTCGGGCGTTTCGCTGAAGCGGTCGCGATGATACGAAACCGAACCTTCCACGAAAAGATTCTTGGTGATTTCGCCGTTCCAGCGCGCGATGGCGTTGTGGCCGCCGTAATCGATCGACGAGAACTTGAGACTGGCGTCTTGGGTGGCAACCGCTTCAGCGCGCTGTGCTCCACTGGCACCACTGGCCGGATCGCCGAACGACGAGAAGCTCACCGTGTGCTTCGGATTGAGAAACCACTTCACGTTCGCGGCATAGTTGTAGGTGCTGCGATCGGCTTCCAGCTCGTGGTGAAAACCCTGCGCGTCGGTGATGGCCTTCGCCGTCTGGCGAGTGCGGGTCGTGAAGGTGGGGTCGAACGCCGCATACCAGAAGGCCTTGTTCTTGACGATCGGGCCGCCGACATCGACGCCGAAATCATAGCTCTGGAAGCTCACGGGGTCGGAGCTCGCGTTGATGCGATCGGTGCGGACGCGCGTCGCCTCGAGCCCGGAGCTTTGGAGATACGAGAACGCGCTGCCCTTGACCTCGTTGCCACCCGACTTGGTGACCAAGTTGACGAAGCCGCCGAGCGCTTCACCAAACTCCGGCTCATAACCGCCGGTCTTCACCTGCACTTCTTGAATGTAGTCGAAGTTCACCCCGGTCCCCAGGGAGCCGAAAGTGATCGAGTACGAACCGGCGCTGCCATACCCGGCGTTGCCGATATTGACGCCGTCCACCACATAGGTGTTCTCGAGGCCGCTCGCGCCACCGATGGACGGGTTGGAGGCATCGATGCCGCTCGCGACGACGCCAGGCGCGAGCGCAATCGCGCTCGCAAAGGTGCGGCCGATTGGCACGCTGCTCATGAGCTCGGACGAAATCGTCGCCCCCGTGGTGGCCGTCGAGAGATCGACGACCGGCGCCGCCCCCACGACCTCGATCTGCTCGGAGAGGCCGGTCGAGAGAATGATCTCCAAATTGACCCGGGCGGCGAGGCTGACCGTGAGATTCTGGCGTTCGACCGTATTGAAGCCCTCGAGCATCGCTTTCAGGCTATAGGCACCGGCGGTCAGGTAGGAAAACCGGAACTTGCCGTCTTGATCGGTCGTCGCGGTCTTGGTGCCTTGAACCGAGCTGATCGTGACCGTGACACCTGGCAGCGGTCCACCCTGCGGGTCCTTCGCCGTGCCCTCGATGGTGCCGGTCGTGACTTCCTGCGCCCACGCCAGACCAGCCGCGATACAAAGGACCAACGCGACTGTCGCGATCGAACCAAGACGTCGCCTCATTGCCCAAGCCTCCGGGGTTGCTGGGAGCACGAGCCGAGTGCGAGACGAGATCTGCCTCCCAAGCGGATCGACCGCCCATCCTCCATGGGGCCAAAGAGGCTCCATTGATGGCGCGCTGCACTCTCGGAAGAAAAAGGACTCGCTGGGCGGACGTTATTTCAACGCCAGACGACTGTCAACGCGCCAATTGATGAATCGGGCCGAAAACACCGCCCGCCTGGGCTGCGCCGCGCGGCGACCAGCCCGCCGACCGGCCGCGATGCCTTGCGATGCGCTCGCTGCGGCGCCACAATGCGCCGCATGAACACTCCGGCGCGGCAGCGTTTCGTTTGGGGCCTGTACGCAATCCCACTGGTTGCGGGCCTGGTCACGACCATTCGCGGCGCCTGGGTCTGCGACGACGCATTCATCTCGTTTCGCTACGTGCAACAACTCCTGCGCGGCAACGGGCTCGTCTACAATCCGGGGGAGCGCGTCGAGGGCTACACGCACTTTCTCTGGGTCCTGATACTGGCGGCGGGGCACCGGCTCGGCGCCGACCTGGTCTGGCTCGGGCGCTACCTGCCGATCGCGTTCCAGGCCGCGCTCGTGGCGATTCTCTTCTGGCGGGTGGCAAAGCGCGGCCGGTCGCCCTGGGACGCGCTGCCGTTCGCGGCGTGGTGTGTGGCGCTGCATCCGGACATGCAAACCTTCGCGAGCGGCGGGCTCGAAACGGCACCCTTCACGCTGGCGCTGACGCTCTCCGCACTCGCCGCCGCGGCACCCGTCGTCCGGCCCCAACTCGTGGGAACGTTGGTCGCGATCGCGTCTCTCCTGCGGCCCGAAGGCATCCTGTACACCGCCGCAACGCTTTGGTACCTCCTGTGGCGGCGATCGGGATGGGACACCGTCAAACGCGTTGCCGGTGTTTGGGCGCTGCTCGTCGTACCGCTCTTTCTCTGGCGGCTCTTCTACTATCACGATTGGCTTCCGAACACGTTCTACGCCAAGTCGGCGGCGATCGCCTATTGGCGCCAGGGTTGGCGTTACGTGAGCCTCTACTTCGAGGTCTATCCAATCCTGCTCCTCGCCTGGATCGCGACGACGGTGGTCGCGATCCGGCGCGAACGGCGGGGCGAGCGCGGCGGCTTGGTGTTCTTGTGCGCGCTCTACTCCAGCATCACACTCCTTTATGTGCTGCACTTGGGCGGCGACTTCATGTTCGCGCGCTTTCTGCTGCCGGTGACGCCACTTCTCTATGTGGGGCTCGAAGAGGCGCTCTGCAACCAACGCCGATTGGTGCGGGTCGCGACCGGGCTCGCGGCCGTGGTGCTGACGGTCGGGGCGCGGTTGCCACACGAGGCCATCTTCCACGGCACGGCGCTCGTCGACGGTATCGTCAACGAACGCGCCTGCTATCCGGACTCCATGATGCGGGCGCGCCGCGACCAAGGAGTGCGCATCGGTGCCATGGTGCGGGGAATCGACGCGCGCTACGCGATCCCGGGCGGCCAAGCCAGCCTGGCCTACTTCGCGGATTTTCCATATGTCGTCGAGCGCAACGGTCTCACCGACCGTGAGATCGCCCATCGCCCCATCACTCATCGCGGCCGGCCGGGCCACGAAAAGTTCGTCTGGGAACCGGATCTCAGGAATCGCCGCGTTGATTTCTTGTTTCGCGTCCGGGGGGATTCTTTGCCGGGTGCGATCAATCAAATTTGGTTCGGCGACATGGTGGCGGTCGTGATGGGCTATGATCCAGTTATCATGGATGCGCTCCGCGGCCGTCCGGGGGTCCGTTTCATCGACTTCCCGGCGTATTTCGACGGCGCGTTGGAACGCATCCATGAGGTGCCGCTCGAAAGTCTGCCGGCCACGTGGACTTTCTTCCAGAACTACTATTTCAGCCATACGGATGATCCTGAACGGCTGGCGCGCGGGCGCGCCGCCTTCGCGTCGCTGGGTGTCGACACGAACGCCGCACCGGGGGATGCACCGTGAGCGCCCCGACTCGCAATCTCATCGTCGAACTCGGACGCGCCTTGCACCAGTACGGCGCCTCCACGGCCCGCGTCGAAGCGGCGATGACGCAACTCGCGAACCGGCTCGTTGTCGAGGCCCAGTTCTTCGTGCAGCCGACGGCGCTGTTTGCTTCCTTCGGCAAGAGCGGCGCCGAAACCTACTTGCAACGCCTCTATCCCGCCGTGACCGACCTTTCGACCCTGACGCAACTCGACGCGCTGCTCGCGGCGCTCTTGCGCGGCCACCTCGATGCGACGAGCGGCGCCGCCGAACTGGCGGCGATTCTGCGCGCCCGGCCGCGGCGCCAGCGCACCGTGGTGCTGTTGGGCGGCCACACGCTCGCCGCGGCGGCGGCGGCGCGTTTCGTGGGCGGCGGCGGGCTCGAGATTGCCGCCGCGTCGGTGATCGGGTTGGTCGTGGGCGGCATCGCCTGGCTCGCGGAACGCCGGCCGGCATTCGCGCGCGTGCAACTGCCGTTCTCGTCCATCGTCGCATCGTTTCTCGCCGTTGCGGCCACGGCCCTCTGCGGACCCTTGAACCCGCAGATCGCGATGCTCGCCGGACTCATCGTGCTCTTGCCGGGGCTCACGCTGACAATCGCGCTCAACGAATTGGCGACGAATCATCTGGCCTCCGGTACGGCCCGCGCCGCCGGCGCTCTGGTGGTGTTCGTCGCGATGGCGTTCGGGGTCGCACTCGGCGCGCGGCTCGCACACTTCACCTTCGGCGCGGTGGTGATCGCCGAGCCACACCCACTTGCACCGTGGACATTGGCGTTGTCGCTCGTGGTCGCACCCCTTGCCATGGCAGTGCTCTTTCGCGCCCCACGCAGCGAGGTCCCGTTGGTCATCTTGGGCGGCGCCGCGGCATTCGCGGGCGGCGCCTTCGGCAGCCGGGCGCTCGGGCCTGAACTGGGAGTCTTCGTGGGTGGATTCACGGCCGGGGTGTGCGCCAACGGCTATGCACGCTGGCGCAACAAGCCGTCGGCGATCGTCTATCTGCCGGCGTTGCTCATGCTGGTGCCGGGCAGCATCGGCTTTCGGAGCGTTACCGCGCTGCTGGCCGACCAGGTGACTTCCGGCATTCAGACGGCGTTTTCGACCCTGCTGATGGCGGTCGCACTCGGCACCGGCATGCTGGTCGCCGGTGTCGCCGTCCCGCCGCGCCGCGTTCTTTGAATGAAGGAGGTTGGTTGTGAACCCGAAGCCGCCGACGATCCATCACGTCGACGCATTTACGGACCGGCCGTTCGCCGGTAATCCGGCTGCAGTTTGTATCCTGGAGAGCGATGCCGACGCGCAATGGATGCAGAGTGTCGCCGCCGAAATGAATCTTTCGGAAACAGCGTTCCTGCGCCCGGATGGCGACATCTGGCAACTGCGCTGGTTCACGCCGGCGGTCGAAGTCGACCTCTGCGGTCATGCAACACTGGCGTCGGCGCACGTGCTGTGGGAGACCGGTGTGTTACCCGCCACCGCCGCGGCGCGATTTCAGACCCGGAGCGGCCTGCTGACTGCAACGCGGGCCGGCGATTCCATCGAGTTGGATTTTCCGACCGTCGCGGTACATGAAACCACGGCACCCGAGGGGCTCGAGTTGGCGCTCGGCGAGCAACCGGTGCACATCGTGCGGACCCACCAAGACTTGATCGTCGAGCTGGCTTCGGAGGCGGAAGTGCGGCGTTGCACGCCGGATTTCGGGCGCATCCGCGCCCTGCCCACCCGCGCTATCGGGATCACGAGCCGCGCTTCATCCCCCGAGTTCGATATCGTCTCGCGCTTCTTCGCACCCACGGCCGGAGTCGACGAGGACCCCGCCACCGGCTCGTTGCACTGCGCCCTCGCGCCCTACTGGGCGACGCGTCTGCACCGCACGCAGTTTCGTGCCTATCAAGCCTCGCGGCGCGGCGGTTTCCTGCATGTGACTCTGGACGGGGCGCGGGTGCGCCTACGGGGTCAAGCGGTGACGGTGTTGCGCGGTATTTTCGCCTGAGGCAAGAATCCCAATTGGCGGTATTCTCCTTGCGAGCGAACTCGAGAAGGGCGCGCGATGGCAACCCCGTTCGGTGAAACCATGGTCCGGCGCTTCCTGGACCCGCAGCGCGTGCTGCGCTTGGCGGTGGCCGATTTCGGCCCGGTCTTCGCCGCGTCCATCGAACATGCGCGGCGCTGGGAACTGCCGTTCGACGCCGAAACGCGCGCCCTCATGGAGCCCGGCCTGGCGGCGATGGCGCTGCATACGGCAACCCGCCTGGCGGACGAATCCGGCGGCGTCACCCTGAACCTGCTCGCCCCTCCCACCAATCTCTTCCTGAGCGGCGATACGGGCGCCGGTACGGTCACCGGGCGCATCTTCACGGATGATGTGGAGACGGCGGCGACCGGGCGGATGTTCGTGCAGTCGTTTCGCCCCGACACCGGCGTCGTGCAAACCGTGCTCGATGTCTATGGGCGCGACGTGCTGGCGATGTTCGAGGACTACTACGCGCGCTCGTTGCAGCAGCCGGCGCGGTTCGTGCACTTGGATGCGGATCGCTACGGCGTCATTCAGGCCCTTCCGGATGGCGGACGGGAGCGCGTCCTCGGCCTCGATGCGGCGGAAGCACGCGCCCTCTTCGACGGCCCCATGCAGCTGCTTGTCGAACAGGTATTCCGATTCCGCTGCGGCTGCAGCCCGGCGAAGATCGCCCGGGCGCTCGGCGAAATGTTCGCGGCGCGGGCCGACGATCTCTTCGCCGGCGATCCCGGGGTCGAGGCGTTCTGCCCGCGTTGCGGCGCTCGCTGGTGGATCGATCGCGCCACCTTCGATGCGGCGGCAGCGACGAGCTGACGGCGCTCCTTCGATCGCCCGGGAGCCAGGGATCCTTGGAACCTCGGCGCCGGGCCCCGCGTTGTGAGAGTGCCGCCGGCGCGGTATGCTGCTGGCGTCTGGTTCGAGTCTAAACCCCGAAGTGGGCGGAGGAATGCATGCAGGCCCGTGAGATCGCGACCCTGGCCGGTGGCTGTTTCTGGTGTCTCGAGGCGGTGTTTTTGGAACTCCGCGGCGTCGAATTGGTGCAGTCGGGTTACGCGGGCGGGCACGTGCAGAATCCCACCTACGAACATGTGTGCACCGGCGGCACCGGGCACGCGGAAGTCGTGCAGGTGACGTTCGAGCCGGTGGCGATCACCTTCGCCGAACTGCTGGAAGTTTTCTTTACGATTCACGATCCGACGACGCTCAACCGCCAGGGAGCCGATATCGGCAGCCAATACCGGTCGGCGATCTTCTACCACTCACCGCAGCAGAAGGAAATGGCCGCGCAAGTGATCGAGGCCATGAACGCCGCCGGCACGTGGCCGCGCCGCATCGTCACCGAGGTCACGGAGTTCACCGAGTTCTTCGCGGCCGAGGACTACCACAACGACTATTTCCGGCGCAATTCGACCAAGCCCTATTGCCAGCTCATCGTCGCGCCCAAGGTCATGAAAGCGCGCCAGCATTTCGTCGCCAAGCTGAAGAAATAGCCCTCACCGCACGAGCACCATGCGGCGCATCGCGGTAAAGCCGGTGGCGTCCAACCGGTACACGTAGACGCCGGATGCTTCGGCGACGCCGTGTTCGTTGGTGCCGTCCCACAGGAATGCATCGCTACCGCCCACGGCAGTCTTGCGGAATGTCCGCACCAACCGCCCACCGACGTCGAAAATCGACAGCCGTACCGCTCCCCCATCTGGCGGCGCCGCAAAGCGAATCCGGGTCGCCGGATTGAATGGGTTGGGGGCGTTCTGGGCGAGTTGCCAGTTGCCGGGCTCCGGGACGACATCGGTCGCCTGCAAGCCCTCGCAGGTGTCGGGAATGCCGTTGGAGTTGTGATCGGGCACCGTGTGAGTCGCGATGTCGAGCGAATCCGGCACGCTGTTGCCGTTGCAATCGTAGTCGCCGATGCGCGTCAACCAAACGTCCTGCTCGCCGTTGAAGGTCGCGGCCCACGCGAGGCTCGTCCCGACATCGTCCGAGACGAGCTGGGAGTAGTCGCCAATTTTCTGCTGACTCGGGAAACCCAAGTAGCTGTCCCATTCGGGACTCACCTGGACGTTGGGGGTCCAGTAGTTGCCATCGAACGACGACGTATAGAACAACGCACTGCGGTTGGGGACACCGGTATTGCGCGTGTCGTTCCAGATCACGTCGATGCGGCCATTGGGTGCGATGGCCATGGTCGCGCCCCATTGCCAGCCTAACGTTGTGTCGGTGTTGAGTCGCTTCGGCGCACTCCAAGTCAGGCCGCCGTCGGTGCTGCGCGCAAACATCACGTCCAGCGGGTCGCTCCCCGGCGGGTCGACCGAACACACGACATAGATCCAGCCGGCTGTCGGTCCGATCAGCGGATCGACCGCGATCCAGACTTGGCCAAGCAGGCCGACGGGATTGGGCGTCCCGGCCCCGTTGCCGACGCGCACGACGCCGCCCAAGTTCACGACCGTCGAGAAATCGAAGGCCGGTGAAAAGACCGGGTTCTTCACCGTGGTCGACTTCGCGACCACGAACTGTCCTCCAGAACTCACGCCGGCGATGTACAACGTGCCGTCCGGCGCCACAGCCAGAGTGCCCCAGCGCGGGGTCGACGGCACGGGAATCGGCTGCCAAAAAGACGCCGCCGAATTCGTCGAACGCGTGAAGATGCTGTTGCCGCAACAACCCGACGCAACCGACCACGCTTGATACAGGTTGCCGTGTCCGATGCCGTTGGTGCGGTCGATGGCGATCCATTGCTTGTCGCCGCCGAAGGCCGGAAACGGCCCGGTCCAATTCGCGCCGCCGTTCGACGACGTGAAGATGTCGACCGTCAGGTTGCCAAAACTGGACGTGAGACTGCTGTAGTAGAACTGGCCGTTGGCGTCGGACGCCAAGACTGGATCGCTACGGAAGATACCGAAATCGATGACGTTGGCGTAGTGCCAGGAGCGCCCGGTGTTGTTGCTGAAGCCAACGCCCGCCTGCCGGAAATCCGACAGTACGTCGTCGAATTGCCGCCAGCCGATCGCCATGCGATTCGGATGGCGCGGATCGACGGCGAGCGAGGGCTCGTTGGCGGCGTCACCCAGGATGTTGCGGCCGTCCACGCCGACGTTGACTTGCACCGTGCGGACACCACCGAACTGCGGGTCCGCCGAGGGCGCGGTGAGTTTGGGCCGGGTCGGGATGATGCTGGCATCGCGCGGGGCTTCGTGGAGAGCGGCTTCGAAGTCGCGATCGGTGTTGGCGCCGGCGTCGGCATCAAAGTCGGGGCGAGGTTCATCGGCGGTTGCGAAAGCCGCGGCCGCGACGACGAGAACCGTTGCGGCGAGCGCGGCGCGAAACCGCGCGCGGTGCGAACAACGCGAGTCCAAGCGCACCTCCAAGGACATGCGACGGAGAATCACTCGGGGCGTTCATCACGCGGCCCCCTTGGGGCCCTGAGGCGAGGTGCGTCTTGAAATATGGCAGGGGCGCGGCCGGCGCGCAAGCGTGCATCAACCTGGGCTGGGACAGGCGGCAGCTCCGATCAACACGAACCCGGCCCAGTAGATCGGATGGGCGAAGGGCGTTGTGCCGTCCGGGGCTTGCCAATTCTTCAGCCAGATCTGCGCTTCCTGCAACGCCCGCGCCTTGGACATCGGAATGCCGACGACGCCGGCTCGCCGGTCCCTGAACGTGCCGGTCATGTTCTCGTAGAAGCGTTCCATCAACAGAGACGTCGCCCGGTCTTCGACCTTCCACCGGCTCATCAGGAGGCACCGCGCACCAGCCGCTAGGAAGGACTGCGCGAACCCCAGGTCCTCGCCGCCCCGAGCCGGGAGTCCCTGATACGTCTGACACCCGCTGAGGGTCACCAAGTCGATGTCGAACTGGCGGCCCAGCAGGATCTCCCCCGCAGTAATGGAGGTGTCGTCGAGCGATTCGGAGCCCATCGAGTCACGGGCTGCTGCCCTGCCGGTCGACAGCACCAGCAGTGAACGCGCGGGCAGCTTTTCGTCCACGAGAGCGTGCGTCGCGAGGTGGAGCACTCCGAGTGGGCCCGCCCGAAGTAGATCCGACTCGAGGGCGGTTCTGGTGGCCTCCGGCCCCATGAGCACCTTCGATTTCCGGAAGAGTGACGCAACCGCCAGCGCTTCGCGGCGAGAATCGGGCAGTTGCGGCAAGCGCCGAATGGCGTCCGGATCCCCTGCCAAGGCGCCGCGGAACAGCGACGGACTCACGAGCGTCGCGCCGATCATGTCGTCTGAGCGCGCCAGCGGCGACTCTGCCAGCGTCAAGTTCGCGGCTTCCGAAGGGCTCTTTGGCGGGCCGAGCGGATCGGCCACCGCGATGATCGACCGGTATTGACGTGGGTTCCGATTCGCTTCGTCCGCGAGGCGCACGAAAGCGTCGGGGGAGGGAACGTACGAGAAAGCGAAGCGTGTGATGAGCGGATCGCCCTGATCATCGACGAGGCACTCGGGCAGGATGGGCACGAGCCATCCAGGAATCGTGCGGCCATCGACGACGATCAGTTCTCGCACCCCGTGCAGGTTCGACATGAGAGGCTGGAACACTTTTCTCCACGCGTCGTTGGACAGGGACGCCAATTCGGCATCCGCGGCGACGCGGTGGGGCCACTGGCTCGATCGGATCATCATGCGAAGGACGCGCTCCGAACTCCGTCGCCAAAGCGTGACTTCCTCTCCGACGCGCCAAGCGCCAATATGAATCCACTGGGCTGGCCCCGTGTGGCGCACGACGTAGGCCCAAAGCGTCCCTTTCCAGAGCTTGTCGTTCCCCCACTTGCCGTGGATCCACCCGATCATCGCCTGATCCGGCGCGAGCCGGGCCTGAATTTCCTCCAGGGTCGGGGTCGATCCCCCGTCCGCGCCGGAAATACGCCTGACGAGGATCTGTTCGAGCAGCATTCGCTCGGCGTCGGTTCGGGCAAGCCGGACCCGAAACGAATCCTCGACTGCCAGCTGCGTCCAAAGATCGGATCCTGGCTGCACACCTCCAAGGGGCGCATGCAGTAACGCGGGGTGTGAATTCACCGTGCGGCGCAGGGCAAAGACCTCGGCGCGAAGGGAATCGAGTCGATCAGCATCGACTCTCCATCTGCGCCGAGCCGCGGAGAGATTCAGCAGAGACCGGGTGGCCGGTCCGCTGTCTCGGCAGACCATCTGCCAGGCTGCGGCGAACTGCCCCTGACACAGCAGGGCGTCGATCCACTCGGGGAAGAGGCCACTCAGCCGGGCCAGGCCGAAACCTTGCGGCATCGACCCGGGCATGTACGTCTGACATGCGGCGAACTGCTGCCAGAATTCGACGGCGTGAGCCGTGTCGTCGCGCAACCACGCAATGGACCCCAGGTTGAACATGACGTCACCCATGTCGTTGCTGAAGTCCATTCCGTGCTGGTGAAGGATGTCGCGCGCTTCCCACGACGCTTTTTCGGCCGGGCCAAGGCGGCCGGCGAACATGTGCGCGTAAGCGAGCCAGGTTAGGTTTTCGGCCACTCCGACACTACGCGGCCCGAAGTGGCGGCGGATCTCCAGGGCGCGCCGGTAATATCTCTCGGCGATTTCCGGAGCGTCCCGCTTCCAAAGCCGGTACAGGCTGCCCAGCGCTTCGAGCGGCAGAGCGACGTGCGTGTCCCCGTTCGGGTAGGCGGACTCCAGGATGGCTAGAGCCTCCAGCTCGGCCGCCGCTGCGCGCGGCAATTCCATCCGAGTTTTGAGGAGGATGCCCCATTGCAGCAGAGTCTCTCCAACGAGGGGATGCCGTGGTCCGAGCTGCGCGCGCCGGATTGCCAACGCAGCTTGCAGATACTCCTCGCACCTTTCGATTTCTCCCGCCTGGTTCGCAATCTGCCCCATGACGTCGAGCGATGCGCCCACGTCGGGATGCGTAGGACCCAACCTGCGACTCCGCAGCTCGAGCTGGTGCGAAGCGTTGCTGAGCGCTGCGACGTGGTCCTCATCGACTCTCATGAGCCGCTCGATCACCGGAGTGAGGCTGTCGGCCAAGGCCACGTCGCGCCGCCCGGCGGGTGACAGAGTGGTAATTTTGGCCAGCGTCGCCTGCAGACGACGGGCATCCTCGGCTTCCCATGTGCGGGTCCCCGGGCCTGAAGCCAGGCTTTCGAGACGGTGCGCGACGCCGACGGCCGCGTCGTAACGCCCGTGGGTCCGCAGGGAGTCGATGTCCGAGAACAGCCGGAGAATCTCATCTTCGCGCGAATGCTGCCTGGGCGAGCAGGCCGCCAGAAGCGCCGTTGCCAGCGTCACCGCGAGAAGTCTTGGCAGGGAGAACAGTCGGCTCATAGTCGTCTGCAGCGCGCTCGGGCCCGTTGAAGAATCGCTCGGTAAGCGGCTAGAGTCTAGTCCCCATGGTGGATCGGTCGCATCGGAAAACTGACGAGCACGGGGCCCTGATGGACTTGGTCGAAACCTGGGGATGGCCGGAAGACCTCAAGCGCCTGGTGCGAGGTTTCGCTGGCCCTGAACGGGCCCGGGCGCGTGGAGAGTTCTGGTTGCTCCTCAACCTCGCCCTGGCTCAGCGGCTACGCATCCTGTCCGGACGCTACTATCGTATCGACAGCGAGAGCCTTCGAGATCTCGCCGCCGAAAAAGCGTTAGAATTGGTCGACAAACTCGACAGAGGTCAATGGAACCCGCTGGAATCCCACGCCGGGGAGTTGGTGTCTTTCCTGTCGACGGTCGCCCGCAATGCTCTCGTGGATGAACTGCGGCGGACGAAGCGCACCAAGCTGGATCCAGCTGGGATGATCGAAACAGCGCCGGAAGGGGATGGGTGGAATCGCGATGCGGCGTGCCATGGAGTCGAGCGGGAGGAGTTCGTCTCTCAGCTGGTCGCCTGCGCGGCGAGGCTGTCGGCACCGCATCGTATCATCTGGCTGCTTCGCGTCCTGCATGAAATGCCCAGCAAGACCATAGCCGAGCACCCTGAGGTGCTTCTGAAGTCGAGTCACGTCGACGTCATCCTGAGCCGCTGCCGCGATCAGATTCGACAGTGCATGCGCGCCCGTGGGCTCGACGCCCACGAATTGCCGCCGGGAACCTTCGCCGAGCTCTGGCGGAGGTTCAGGGCCAACCCTATTTCGGGTGATTCCTCACATGACTAACGTCGACGATACGAACGCCAATTCCGAACACCTCGACGAAGCCGCCTTCACCGACATCGTGGCCGGCACGGCGTCCAAGAAGTTCGTCGACCAGGCGTTCGCACACATCCGCAACTGCCCCCGGTGCGAGATGCGACTCCTCGAGGCCAGCGGCGATCTGGAGACGTGCCGCGCGAAGCCGGCGCCGTCGGGCTGGGGTATGCCCGTGCGAGCGCGGTCGAAGACAGGTCTCGGGGGGCTGGTGTGGCCTCCGCGGCGCCGGCTCGACTTCCGATTGGCAATTCCCCTGGCCCTCGCGGCCATGCTCCTGGTCATGCTCCGCATCGGCCTGCCGCGTCGTCACCCTTCCGAAACACACCCCTACTGGATTCCGGCCACCGGAGAACTCCACCAACTTCGCGGCGCCCATTCCTGGGATGCCGACTCCACGTTCTGGCAAGGCCTCGACGCCTACGAGGCTCACAACACGGGTCGCGCCGCGGAGCTGTTGCAAGACGCCAAAACCACCGGCGGCCTCGAAGATCTGCGCCGCCTCTATCTGGCCAGCTCCCTCATCAACGCGGGACAGGGCCAGCACGCGCTGCAGCTCTTCGACGAGCTCAAGATTGAAGACCTCCCGGCGCCCTGGCGCGCCGACGCCTATTGGATGAAATTCCAGGTGCTCGCCGGCCTCAATCGCTCGGCCGAAGCCGAAAAACTCCTCGATGAAATGGTGGCGTGGCCAGGCCGGGTCGGTGACCTGGCACGGACGGCGCGGGCCGCCGAGCAGCACCACTGATCTGCGCCGCACGGACCCGGACGACTCCTGCAGCTGCTGGCGCCCTGCCGCAAAAATCTTGTTAGAAAATTCATCTCAGTCCGACCTTCCTCCGTTCGATCAGCGGCCGGGAATGAAGGCTCATCCTGCCCGGCGACTTCTGCCGCAGGGCACGAACCAACGCTTCACCCGACACGGGACTTGATTCGAAGGAGTAGCGCAATGAAACGCTTGGCAACGTCGTTCCTTCTCGTGGGTTTGTCGGCCTTCACGACCGTCGCCAGCGCGGCTCCGACTTGGACATCGCTGCCCACGGACTCACCCGGCAACCATCAGTGGGGGGCGGCGGTGGTGGCCAAGGCGCCTGGGTTGGGCGGAACCGACCGAATCTACGTCATCGGCGGCGGATACAATTCCATCGATTTCGCCCGAGTCGACATGCTTGATCCCGTGCCGCCGCTCACTTGGAGTACGAGTGCCTATCCGTTTCCCGGCACTCCCACCTACCACCACGCAGCTGTTGCCGCTCCTGATGGTTCCATTTACGTGCTGGGGGGAGCGGACGCCACGAACTCGAACGCGAACGCTGTCTGGCAATTTGTTCCCTCCCCTCCGACCTGGACCCAAAGGACCTCGTACCCGGGACCGCAAAGGGCGGATATTGGCGCTGTCGTCGCCAACGACGGTGTTCGCGACTGCATCTTCATCTTCGGTGGAAAAAACACCACCACCGGAGCCATTTATAACAACGCATACAAGTATCCCTTCACCGGCCCTAGTGCCAATACCTGGGTCACTCTGAGCAACTCGATCCTTACCGGCGGTTGCGTGGCGGTACGTTCGTGCGACAACAAGATCTACTTGGACGGTGCTTACAAGTATGACCCCGTCACGGCGACCTGGGATCCCAACTCTCCCTGCGTGAATCCCTTCGGCGGAACGAGTGCGGCGATGTGCACCGGCTCCGACGGCAAGATCTACGGCGCGGGTGGAGGCTTTAATTGCGCCACGAACGCGGTGTGGTCCTGGGACCGCATCTGTCCCGGCCCTGGCGGGCCGGAGGCTTCCCTGCCCCATCCGTTGGGTGGTATGCCGGGTACAAGCTACGGCAACTATTTCTATGTGTTTGGAGGCGAAAACAAGGCAAGCTGCGGCCCCAACTATCCCACCCAGGCGATCCGCTACGGTCCCCTTGGTTCCTGCTCGTCGTGCGCTGTGGGCCAGTGTCTCGAAGTGTGTGCCGCACAGTGGAAGGGCGCCACGACGAACCTGTGGCGCGGCGTATCCACGGACTGGGAAGGCGGGTTCCCCACGACTGAACGTGCGCTCCTCTGGCAGACCGGCACCGCCAGTAACATCTGTATCTTGAACACGAGCGAGAGCCCGTGCGGGGTGACCGTGCGTGGGACGTCAGGCACGCAGACGCAGATTCTGCAAATCAACAGTCCCGGAACACTTTCGCCGGTGAACGATGCACTCATCGATGCGTATGGCATCGTTCAGATCAACGCGGGAGGCTCGCTGATCACCCCGACCAGCCCGGCGCAGTACGCGACCATCGCCGCCAATGGGATCGTGGAGATGGCGGGAGGAGCTTTCACCGGCTTCAAGCACATGGATGCAGGTGGGATCCTGCGCGGTTACGGTTTCGTCAACGGTCTTGGCCGCCAGTACGGGACGGTTGAAGGCTCGGCACTCGGGTCTGGGGTGCTGGACGTGACTGCCGGGTCCTATTCGGGCTTCCCCAACTACGGCGCCATTCGCGTCGTTCCGAATTCCACGGTCTACTACCATGGGCTTGCCTTGGGGACCAACTATGGCTCCATCGATATCCAGGCCGGCGGCACATTCCGCTGCGCTGGAGTACAGAACAACCTTGGCGGGCACCAAGCGCCCGGCGATGGACGTGTCGACGTGCACGGAGGAATCCTGCGCGGGGACGGTGGCGTCGTCGTGCAAGGCGTCGACGCGCGTCTCTGTCTTGCCGATGGGGCCACGGTACAAGGTCCGACCCTAAACGTGTTCGGAAGTGGCATCCTAACTTGCAATGCCGGAACCAATTTCATCAACAGTACGCTCTCGTTGAATGCCGCCGGTGTCTTTCAGATGCTTCCACAGACGAACACGACTGCGAGCGGCCCCATCACGGTCGGCAGCACCGGGGTCATCAACATCGCGAGCGGTGCGTTGCTGAGCGCCCCCACGCTCACCAACGCGGGGCAGGTCAATATTGCAGCGGGGAGTAAGTTGACTCTTGTTGGGGCCTACAGCGGTACCGGCCCCACCCTACTCGCTCTGGGTGTACCGGTGTCCATTGTGAACTGCGAGCCTTGTCTTGCCAGCATCCCCACAGAGGTGCTCGCGGAGACAGCAAAGCTGAATGTGGCGGGCAACTTCGTTTCGGATGCAGCTTCTAGTGTCAGCTTCGGGTCGGCTCTGGCCCAGATCTCCGGCAACTTCGACGTGGCGATCGATACGGGCTCACGATTCGCCTTGGTGAACGCGACACTGCAGCTGACCGGAAACCCTGCGAACGGCAACCAGACTGTCGAGGTCATGGCGCCTGACGCAGGCCCAAGCGTGCTGTTCGAAGATTCGTCGCACTTCGGAATCGGCACCCTCCGTCTGGGGCCAACGACGGCGACGATCAAGCTGGTGAACAATCGCGGTGCCGCCGGTCAGGTGCTCTACGTGCGGCATCTGTTGATCGACGCCGGGGTCACCCTCGACCTGGCCGGAAGGCGGATCTACTACGGCGACTTGGTGCAAGGAACCAGCACTCACATCACTGATTCCGTCGGTGGCGGCGCGCTCAGCCAGGGGGCGTTCACCTATCTGCCCGTCGATGTCCAAACGCCGGTCCCGGCGGGGAGTCTGCTCACGGTGCGCCAGAACGTGCCGAACCCCTTCAACCCGGTGACGGTCATCACCTTCTCCATGGCGCGGGCTGGTCACGTCGCGATCCGCGTCTACGACATCCGGGGCGGGCTCGTCGCCACTTTGCACGTTGGGGACCTCGAGGCGGGCCAACACTCGGTGCGTTGGAGCGGACGAAACACTGCTGGAGAGAGTGTCAGTAGCGGGCTGTACTTCTGTCGCTCCGAGGGACTCGGCGAAAGTCACACGATCAGCATGACGCTGCTGAAGTAGAACCAAACCCGACTGAAATGGAGAATGACATGGATCCGTTGCCATACCGTAGCATCAAGACTGCTGTTGCGGCAGGTTTCTTCACCGTAGCCGCCTTGGTGGCCCAGGCGTCCAGCGCGATGCCGCCGGCCTTCGTCTTGAAGTGGGGTACAACGGGCAGCGGCCCGGGGCAATTCCGCGACCCCCTCGGGGTCGCCGTGGGCCCGAGCGGTTGCGTCTATGTCCTGGACCACGCGAATGACCGCATCGAAAAATTCAATAGCCAGGGTGTGTTCAGCCTCGCTTGGGGTTCGCATGGTTCCGGGCCCGGGTTCTTCGGCTTCATCTATGGAGTTGCCGCAGATCCGATTGGCGGCTTCGTCTACGTGGTCGACAAGAACCCCTTCGCGAACACGTACGTCCAGAAGTTCGACAGCAACGGCAACTTTGTGAGCGCCTGGGGAACCTACGGGCCGAACACCGGCGAGTTCGCTTACCCCAACACGATCGCTGTGGACCCGACGGGCCACTTCGTCTACGTCGCCGACGACGGCAACCATCGCATCCAAAAGTTCGACTCCGATGGCAACTTTGTCCGCGCCTGGGGCCAACTAGGGCCTGGCGATGGCGATCTCCAAAGCACGTTCGGAATCGCGGTGGCCCCGAATGGCGATGTCTATGTGTCGGACCAGAACCTCGGCATTCAGAAGTTTGACGATCAAGGCCGCTTCCTCCACAGGTGGTGTCTTCCCGGCCCGAGCGATGGGCAGTGCATGGCTCCATACGGCGTCGCCTTGGATCCGCTCGGAAACGCTTACGTGGTGGATAGCAACAGCCACCGGGTACAGAAGTTCGACAGCAGCGATGGATTCCTCCTCAAGTGGGGCACGGACGGTGTTGGAGACGGTCAGTTCCACTACCCCGCCGGCATCGCCGTCGACCCGAGCGGTGCTTTCATCTACGTCGCAGATCACGCAAACAATCGTATCGAGAAGTTCGAGCAAGGAACCGTCGCGTCGGTACCGCTGAGTTGGACCTTGCTGAAGGGCATGTATCGTTGAAGCGACTCGGGCCGAGAACGCGCCGCCGGCTTTGATGGAGCCACGCACTTAGTGCAGTTGGAACTCGATCGGGATCACGATCCACACCGCCACGGGACGCTCCTGTTGCAGCGCCGGCTTGAAGACCGCGGTGCGCGCTGCCGTGAGCGCCGCATCGTCGAGCCCCAGGACGCTTTGTAAGAGCAGTGCTTGGTGCACGAACCCGTCTTCACCGACCAGGACACGGACCAGCACCGTGCCATCGATGTGTGCATCGCGCGCCAGCTCCGGATACACCGGCGCTTGCATGGTGACCAGCACAGGTTCGCGTTCGACGGGGATGTAGTCGTCCGGAGACGGCCAGATCGATGCGAGTTCGCCCGTGCCGGCAACGGCCTCATCGCTCGGGCCGGCAGGTGTCGAGTCGCTCGGATGCGCCGTCGACGCGCCGGGATTGAGCGCCGCAGGATCGGTCGACTCATCCACCGGGCGCGGCACCGGCACGATCCGCGCCAATGCCGACCGTATCGGGGGTCTCGGATGCGGCAGGCGCGGGACGATTTGGGTCACGAATGCCGGCACCGGACCGAAGTCGACGACCGTCGTGACATGCGGCGCCGGTCGTGCCAAAGGATCGAGACCACGCCCCGCGTGCAGAGCCACGGCAACCGCCAGGGTCGCGAGCGTGGCCAAGAGGAAGGCCCGCGACAGGTAGTCGTTGGTCGTGAACTTGTCGAGAAAACCCCAGTGCAGATCCGTGGGTGAATTCGGTTGCAGCCGACGCATGCTCATGTCTTTTCCCTCCGGCGAAAGGGTCCGGTGGGTGGGTGCCGCAAGATGTGGGACGCAAGGCACGGCGTCAAGTGAGGCGCACCTGGCGATAAGTGCGATGGATGTACCAAAAAGCCGCCGCCACGACCGGCACGAGGAGCCAACTCGCTTCCATCCCGCACTGACCGCCGGTCAGCCAGCCGGGACCATGAAACTCGGCCGCAATCAACCGGTCGTCGAGCGGTTTGCCGCCATTGCCGGTATTGGGCGCCCCGAAGAGAACGAGGGCGGCGAAGTCGAACGCGGCGTGAAATCCTGCCGCCAGCCACAGACTGCCGGTGCGGCGAAACGCGAAGCACTAGTCGAGCGGCAATCCGAACTCACGGGTTCGGCGCCGCGTGAGGCGCGCCATGACGGCAGTCACCAGCATCACCGCCACGAATCCACACGTCTCGGCAATCCAGAAACCGCGCGCCACCCATCCGTCGCTGGGCTGGTACCCAAAGGCCTTGAAGCCGACGTACGTGAGGGCCCCATTCAGACCCTGAGAAAGCACCACGAAGAGAACGAAAAGCCATCCAGCCCGCAGAGCGGCTCGCATCGCATCACCCCTTTTGGGGGCAGTACGACGCGCCGGGCGGAATGTTACGGGGCGGGGGCACGCCCTTTGCGTTTTGTAGCGCGTTCGAGGCGCGCGTTTGGCGGTGGCGGGAAACCCACCCGGGGGCCAATTCCGGACGCGTCGTGCATCCGAGGGACGCCATCCTGACAAGCGTTCTTGCAACGCGCGGGAGGGGGGAGACGCATGCTTTGCACGGGCACCAGCATTGGCCCTTACGAGGTGTTGGCCGCCATCGGCGCCGGCGGGATGGGTGAGGTGTACCGGGCGCGCGACTCCCGACTTGCACGCGACGTCGCTATCAAAGTCATTCCACGGGCGCTCGCGTCCGACACCTCCCGGTTGCGCCGCTTCGAACAAGAGGCGCAGGCCGCAGGCATGCTGAACCATCCGAACCTCGTTGCGGTGTACGACTTCGGGACGGCCGGCGATGGTGTGCCCTATCTCGTCACCGAATTGCTCGAGGGTGAGACACTGCGCAATCGCTTGGCGAGCGGTCCGATTCCGGTGCGCAAGGCCATCGACTACGCGCTCCAGATCGCTCACGGACTCGCGGCCGCCCACGACAAGGGCATCGTGCATCGCGATCTCAAACCGGAAAACCTGTTTGTGACCCGCGACGGACGCGTCAAGATCCTCGATTTCGGGTTGGCCAAACTCGTGCGCGACGATTTTGCACCGTTGACGCGGCCCGCCAAGACGGAATCCAGCGCCGGCATTGCCGCGACCGTCGTGCTACCGACCGAGCCCGGAACGTTGCTCGGAACCGTCGGCTACATGTCGCCCGAGCAAGTGCGCGGCGCCGCGGTCGATCACCGAACGGACCTCTTCTCCTTCGGCACCGTCCTCTACGAGATGCTGTCTGGCCGCCGCGCGTTCGGGGGCGATTCCGGCGTCGAGACTCTGTACGCGATCCTCGAAGAAGAACCGCGCGACCTCGCGGATTTCAATCCGGCACTGCCGCCGGCGTTGGAGCGCATCGTCATGCATGCGCTCGAGAAGAATCCGGAAGAGCGCTTCCAATCAGCCCGCGATTTGGGCTTTCATCTGCAAGCGATCTCGAACCCGTCGGGTGCGTCACGTTCGACGGCGATTCGGTCACCGGGACGGCGGCGGCGGCGGACGCTCACGGGGACGGCGATCGGTCTCGGGCTTGCGGCCGCGCTCATCACCGCCTTCCTGGCCGGCAAAGGCGCGGTGCGGGTGCCGGCACCGGTTTTCAAACAGCTCACCTTCCGGCGTGGCACACTCGATGCGGCGCGGTTCGCGCCGGACGGGCAGGCGATGGTCTACAGCGCCGGCTGGGACGGCATGCCGTCGGAACTCTTCACGACGCGCGTCGACGCGGTGGAATCGCGACCGCTAGGGCTCGCGAACGCTGATCTGCTCGCCGTGTCGACCAACGGTGAAATGGCGGTGTTGCTCGGCAGCCACCCACACCGGCCCTTCACCCGCAGCGGCACCCTGGCGCGGGTGCTGTTGGCCGGCGGCGCGCCGCGCGAGATCGCCGCCAACGTGCAAGCCGCCGATTGGTCCCCGGACGGTACCACCCTAGCGATCGTCCGCGATCAGCAGGACAAGATCTGCCTCGAGTATCCGATGGGCACCGTGCTGTACTCCACGGCGGGATGGATCGGCAATCCCCGTGTGTCGCGGGACGGAACGCAGATCGCCTTCATCGATCATCCGATGCGCGGTGACGACGGCGGGGCCATTGCGGTCGTCGACAAAGCCGGACACAAGCAAACATTGTCCAGCGGTTGGCTGAGCGCCCAGGGTCTCGCGTGGTCGTCGCGCGGCGACGAAGTTTGGTTTACGGCGACGCGCGTCGGGATCGCCCGCGCCGTCCACGCCGTCACTCTGACCGGCCAAGAGCGCCAGCTCTCCAACGTGCCCGGCACCGTGACGTTGCATGACATCACCGCCGACGGGCGGCTGTTGCTGAGTTCGGACGTGTGCCGGATGCGCGCCGCATTCGCCCGCACCGGCGAAACAGCCGAGCGCGATCTCTCGTGGCTCGACTGGTCTTTGTTGCGCGACCTCTCCGCCGACGGCAAGACGATTCTGATCAATGAGACCGGCGAGGGTGCCGGAGCAACATACGGCATCTACGTGCGGGGCACGGACGGGTCGCCGGCGGTGCGGCTCGGAGACGGCGTCGGCATGGCACTTTCTCCCGACGGCCTGTGGGCGTTGTCGTTTCTGCACGGCTCCAAAGAGTCGATCAGCTTGCTGCCCACCGGCGCCGGGGAGGCCCGCGCCGTGGCTTGCAGTCTCGGAGTCGTACGCTGGATGGCGTGGTTTCCCGACGGCAAGCGAATCCTCGTGCTTGGCGGGCGCGAGGATGAAGCACCGCAACTCTACGAGCTGGGATTGTCGGACGGGACGTTGCGCGCCATCACGCACGACGCCATCGTGGGCCCGGCAATCGTGTCGCCGGACGGCACGCGCCTCGTGGCTCGTGACTCCGAATGGCGTCCAACGTTGTACCAGGTGGCGGATGGCACCACGCGGCTTCTTCCAGGCTTGTCGTCGGCGCTGACGCCAGTCCGGTGGAGCGCCGACGGCGGTTGCATCTATCTCTCCGAGCGCAGCAGTTCCCCGGAAGGCCGGGTGCTCTGTTACGACATGCTCTCGTGCAAGGCGGTTCCCCAGGTGACGATCGTGCCGTCGGATCCGGCCGGCATCCGCGGTGTCGCGCCGATCGCAATTACACCCGACGGCAAGGCCTATGCGTACAGTTCGGCGCGGGTTCTATCCAGCCTCTTCCTGGTCGACGATCTGCGCTGAGGTGGGGGGCGCGGCTTGTTCCGGCGCTGCGCGGGCCCGGATCTCCGCCAGCTCCAAGGGATGATCCTCGGCCATTTCCTCTTCGGTCAGTACGCCCGTCCACCACGATGCATTCATCGGGTACGCACTCGGGCTGAACGTCACGAAGTACCAATGCCAGACCATGATCGCCAACGTCGCCAGAATCGCCTCGTAGTAGTGGATGGCGCGCGCAATATCCCAACCGAGCTTCGTCAGCACATTCAGGAAATAGTTGTCGAACCACAGGATGATGCCGGTCGCGCCCATGACGATGACGCCCCAGATGAGCGCCCAGTACTCGAGCTTCTCGATGTAACTGAAGCGGCCGAAGTACGGGCGTTGCTTCTTCAGGCCGACGTTGTACAGCGTCTGTGCCGCGGCCCCCTTGGCATCATGAATTCGGGGCGCCAGATCGCGGATGAGTTGCCGGCCGCGCTGTGAGACGATGACGTAGACCAAGTGCGTCAAACTCGTGCCCAGCAAGACTACGCCGCTCACCCGGTGGGCGATGCTGCGCATCTCGAAGACCTGCGGGATGAAGCGCCGCAGTTGCACCACCCACCAGGCATCGGGCCATTTCAGCATGAAGCCGGTGAGCACCAAGGTGAAGAAGCTGAGCAACAGGGCACCGTGCTGCAGCCGTTCATTGAGCGTCATGCGCACGTAGTGCGTCGGCCCGAACAGTTCAGCCTGAATCCTGCCGTGCCGCACATCGTGATGGACGCGGAACTTGCGCCCGAAATCGAAGATATTGTGCAAGACCATGCCGCCCACCACCGTGACAATGAGCCCCAAGTACAGAATCCGCACCCAGTACAGGGCGGCGGAGTCGGTCTTGGCGAAGGTCACGTGGACGTTGCCCTTGGCAAAGTTGGCGGAGGCACCCGGATGACACTGGCCGCAGGTCTGAGCGAGATTGCTCGGGCTGATCTTGGAGGACACATCCGTCGAGGGGCGAATGTCGTGGTAACCATGGCAGCTGGCGCAATTGGCGACTTCGAGCGAGCCGCCGCGCGACGCCAGGCCGTGGTAACTGTCTTCGAACGTTTTCAGTCTCTCGGTCGCGAGCCCGTATTTTTGCGACAACTGCACCGAGCCATGGCACGAGCCGCAGACCTGTGCCGACACATTGCGCGCCGCGACGCGCGACTGTGGATCGGTGTGGGCAAGAATCTGATGCTCGCCGTGGCAGTCGGTACACGAGGGAGCATCCAAGTTGCCGCCATGCAGTGCCACCCCATGGATGCTCTCGCCGTAAGTGCGGGCCGCATCCTCGTGGCAGCGTCCACAGGTTGCCGGAATATTGAGTTTGTATTCCAGGGCCCGCGGGTCACTGCCCTTTTGCATGTCATGGGCGCCATGACAGTCGCTGCAGGTGGCGGCCTTGGGGTTGCCTTGTGCGAGTGCCACACCATGCACGCTCGTGGCATACGCGGCGATGAAGCCGGCGGTCGGACCGACGCGCGACCGCACATCCGGATTGTCCTGGTGGCATTTCAGGCAGACTTGCGCTTCGTGCAGCTTGTAGACGGGCGAATCCTTACTGGTGACGAGCGCCACCTCATGGGTGCCATGGCACTCGATGCAGGTGGGCGCGCCCCGTACCCCCGCTGCCAGTGCGACACCGTGGGCGGATTTCGTGAAGTGTTCGGCCTCCGCGGCGTGGCATTTGCCGCACGTCGCGGCGATATGGCTGCGATTCACCGCCGACGCCGGGTCGGCCGGCGTCAACACGTCGTGCGTGCCATGGCAGTCCTTGCATGCAGCAGCGACCACACCGCGACCGTCCGCGGTCGCCCGGGCCCGCGGCAAGGCGTGAATGCTGGGCTCGTAACCCGCCACATCGTGACAAGTGCGGCAATCGACCGGCTGGATGTTCTTGGCGTGCGGCAGAGAATCGACGCTGAACCCGGCGTGGCAGTCGACGCAGGCCAGCCCGGCATGCACCGAACTCTGCAACTTGCCGCTGCCCACGAAGAGCGCGACGGTGTGCGCGCCCTTTTGCATCGTCAGGTCGTGATCGCTGTGGCAGGTCAGACAATCGTCGGAGGTTTGCCCCGCCGCCGCAGGCGCCAGGACGAGCGCTAAGACGAGGGCGATTTCGAGGCTGCGGATCACCAGAGTGTTGCGTTTCACGGCGTCGCGACCAGCCAATTGCCACCAAGCCGGCGTGGCGACTCTGGTGCGGTCGCATCTGTCTGGCCACGCCCGCTTCCCAAGGATAGGCACAACCTGGGCCGCGATGTGGGGACAATTGCCGTCCGCTGAGTTTCAGCGCCTAGCCCCGCTCGGCAGAAGCGTCGAGAGTGCCGCCGCCAAGCGCTCGAACTGGGCGAGGTTGTTATAGAGCTGCGCCGAGATGCGGACCAACCGGCGCGGCGCCTTCGGCCACTGGAAGACCGGGACCTCGATCCGGTGCTGTTCGAACAGAACGGCCTGCAGAGCGTCGGTCCAATTCACCGGTGGCGGCGCATCCGGATCGCCGGCCGGCAACGGCACGCAGGCCAGCGACCCGATCATCTCGTCGGGCGCCGGTAACGCGACCTGCAGCGCGTCGCACAGCGCTCGGCGGCCGGCGAGCGCCAGGGCGCGGTTGCGCCGCTGGACCTCCGGCCAACCGCCAGGCACCAAACCGCCGATGGTCGCAAGCGCCACCGGCACCGTGAGGATGGCGGTCGGATCGATCGTGCCCATCCAGTCGAATTCCAAGAAGAAGCGCGAGCGGTCGCGCCGCTGCGACGTCGCACCTTGACTGACGACGAGCGGGTGAATCGCCGCCTGGCGATCGCGCCGCACCCACAAGAACGCCGCACTCTTGGGACCGCACAACCACTTGTGGCAATTCGCCGTGTAGTACGTGGCGCCGAGGCCTTCGAGGTCCACCGGCACCATGCCGGGCGCATGCGCCCCGTCGATCAGGATGTCGATGCCGCGCGCCGCAAGTTGCGGCACAATGCGCTCCAACGGGAAGATGAGGCCGGTGGGACTCGTGACATGGTCGAGCAACACGAGACGGGTGCGCGGCCCGGCGGCTGCGAGCACTGCATCGACGACTTGCTGCGCGTCGTGCAACGGAAACGGCACCGCCGCCACAACGACGCGCGCTCCCGAACGCCGCGCCACGGCCTCGACGGCATTCCGGCAGGCGCCATACTCGTGATCCGTGGTCAAGATCTCGTCGCCGGGAGCGAACGAGAGCGATTGGACGACGGTGTTGACACCGGTCGTTGCATTCGCCACGAACACCAGATCCTCGGGCGATGCATGGACGAACGGCGCCAGCGCGGTGCGTGTCGCATCGAGCCCCTGTTCCAGCCCACGCACCATGAATTGCGTCGGCTCGCGCTCGAACCGGGAGCGCAACTCCTGTTGAGCCTCCAGGACGACGCGCGGGCAAGCGCCGAAGGCGCCGTGATTCAAGTAGTCGATCGCCGGATCGAGTGTCCAGTGGGGCGCGAACTCGCTCGTCATCGATTGTCTCCCGGTGAACTCGATTCGACATCGGGCCCGAGTTGCATGGCGACCTCGTCGCAGTTCGCCTGGCGCGGGCACAGGCGGCAGTCGTTCCAGATCTTTTGCGGGAACCGCTCCTTGTCGACGACGGTGAAACCGTGCCGGGCGAAGAACGGCACGCGCCGCGTCAGGCAAAAAACTCGCGGCACGCCGGCGGCCTCGGCGCGCCCCACCAGCGCATCGACGATTTGCCCGCCCAGTCCGTGGCCGCGGCGATCCGGCCGCACGGCCACCGAGCGCACTTCGGCCAGATCGGCATCGAGCCGCTCCAGGGCGCCACAACCCACCAACTCGTCGCCGTCCACGACGACAACAAAATCCGGCCAGTGCGCGAGCAAGTTGGCGCGCGTCCGCGGCAAGAGCGTGCCGTCACCCGTGTAGGCGGCGATGAAGTGCTCGAGTTCCGGGATGTCGGCTGCAACGGCGGCGCGCAACCGCGGCACCGTGCAATGCACGAGGGCTTGAGCGCGATTGTTCATGAAGCCCTCCCGAGTGCGTTGCGGGCCCGGTCGATCTGGGCGTACACCGCGGCGCGCGCCGTCCCGCCGGTCACGGTACGGCGCTCGACCGCCGACTCGTAGTCGAGCCCCACCAGATCGGCCGCGATGAGCGGCGCGGGCAGCGACTCGGGATGTGCCGCGAGGTCGCGCAGCGAGCTGCCTTGGCGGCGGGCCAAGGCGACGGCGGCCGCAACGGCGCCATGCGCGTCCCGAAATGCCACCCCGCGTGCCACCAGCGCGTCGGCGGCCTCGGTCGCGAGAACGTCGTCGGTGAGCGCCAGGCGCATGCGCTCGGTGTCGAATTCGATCGCCGAGAGCGCCGCCGTAAGCGCCGCAAGGCTCGTGCGTGTTGCATGCGTGACGCGCCACACGGGCGGTTTGTCCTCCTGCAAATCGCGCTGGTAGCTCGACGGCAGGCCCTTCAGCAAAGTAAGAAGCGCCACCAGATCGCCGAGCGCCGCGGCACTCCTGCCGCGCACCAGCTCGGCAAGATCCGGGTTTTTCTTGTTCGGCATGAGGCTCGAGCCGGTCGCCAAATCGTCCGGCCAATGGACGAAACCAAACTCCGCGGTCGACCACACGACGAGGTCCTCGGCGAGACGCGACGTGTGCATCGCGAGCAGCGTGCAGGCAAAGGCCAGTTCCACCGCGAAGTCGCGATCGCCCACCGCGTCGAGGCTGTTGGGCGTCACGCCTTCGAAGCCGAGCCGGTCTGCAAGCCATTCGCGATCGAGTCCGAATGCATTGCCGGTCACGGCGCCGCTGCCGAGCGGCAAGACGTTGGCGCGCCGGCGCGCGGCGTGCAGCCGTTCGGTATCGCGCTCGAGGGCCCAGAAATGCGCCAAGAACCACTGCGCCAAACGCATCGGCTGGGCGCGCTGCAGATGCGTGTACGCCGGCAGGAGCGTGTCCACCTCGGCCGCGGCCCGGTCGAGGAGCGTGGCCTGCAGCGCCCGAACTCCGAGCATGATCTGGCCGGCACGGTCGCGCGCTGCCATCCGGAAAGCCGTCGCCACTTGGTCGTTGCGGCTGCGTCCCGTGTGCAGCCGCCGTCCGAGATCGCCGGTGCGGCGAATGACCTCGGCCTCGATCGCCGTGTGAATGTCCTCCGCACCGGCCGGAATCCACCGTCCGGCACGCAAATCGTCCCGCATCGCGCCGAGTGTCGCTTCGAGTTGCAGCGCCTCATCCGGACCGAGAACGCCGCAGCGCCCGAGCGCCGCGGCATACGCTGCCGAGGCTTCGAGATCGGGTTCGGCAAGCGGCGCGTCCTGCGCCAAGGACGCCGACAGCTCGAAGAGCGCCGGGTGCATCCCGGTTTCGAAACCGCCGCCCCACAGGGTCGCCGGACGTTCGTCGTTGGCTGCCATACTCAGCTCCGATAGTGCGCGTTGATGCGCACGTAGTCCGCCGACAAATCACTGCCGAGGGCCGTGCCGGTGCCCTTACCGCCGCCGATCCGCAACGTCATTTCGACGCGCTTGCCACGCAAGTGGCGCGCCGCACCGCGTTCGCCGGCGGGGTGCGCCGCACCGTTTTCGGCCACCAAGTGGCCGCCGATGCGCAGATCGAGAGCCTGCGGGTCGAGCTTCACACCGGCGCGCCCGGCGGCCGCGAGAACGCGTCCCCAGTTGGGATCGCCGCCGTGCACCGCCGTCTTGACGAGATTGGATGCGGCGATCGTGCGCGCCACGGTTCGCGCATCACGCGCCGTGCGCGCGCCGGCGACGTGCACGATCATGATCTTCTCGGCGCCTTCGCCATCGGCAGCGACGGCCTCCGCGAGTTGGGCGCAGACCTGGCGCAGTGCGTCTGCTACCGCCGCTTCGGCGCGGCTGCCACTGGCGATCGTGCCGCCGGCGGCGCCGTTCGCGAGCAAGAAGACACAGTCGTTGGTGCTCGTGTCACCGTCTACCGTCAGCGTGTTGAAGCTGGCGTCGACCGCGTCCCGCAACAGCTTCCGGGCCTGCGCCTGACGCAGCGGTGCATCGGTCGTGACGACGGCCAAGAGCGTCGCCATGTCGGGGTGAATCATGCCGGCGCCCTTCGCCATGCCACCGACGGTGTAATCCCTGGAGCCGGCACGCACCCGCACCGCCGCTTGTTTGCGACGCGTATCGGTCGTCATGATCGCATCCGCGGCACGGCGCGCGCTGAGCGCCGTCGTGCCCACCAAACAGGCCAGGCGCGGCAGCGCGACCAGCAAGCGTTCGACGGGAAACGGCACGCCGATCACGCCGGTCGAAGCCACCAGCACTTGATCCGCGTCGCAGTCGAGGAGTTCGGCCACAACCGCCGCACTGCGGCGCACCGCAACGTCACCGGCCGTGCCGGTACAGGCGTTGGCATTGCCGCTGTTCAAGAGCACCGCCCGGGCTCGCCCCTTGGCATCGATGACGCGCCGCGACCAGGTCACGGGCGCTGCTTGCACCAGGTTCGTCGTGAACACGCCCGCCGCTACCGCCGGCCGGTCCGACACCACGAGCGCCACATCGTCGCGCTTGCCGCCGGGCTTGATTCCGGCGCGTGCCGACCCGGCGCGAAAGCCGCGTGGCGCGGTCACCCCGAGCGTCAGTGACCGCGCGCTCAAGAACCTGCCCCCGAGCCTTCGAGCGACCCGGCGCTGCGATGCATCTCTGCTTCGAGCGGCAAACCGAGCAAGCGAATGAAACCGCCGGCATCGGCCTGGTCGTAACCGGAGCCGGCTCCGAACGTCGACAAATTGGCGTCATACAGCGACCGCGGTGACCGGCGACCGATGCAAAGCACGCTGCCCTTGTAGAGCCGGACTCGCACCTCGCCGGTCACGGGCTCCATGAGGCGCGTGACGAGTGCATCGAGCGCCTCGCGCACCGGCGTGAACCACACGCCGCGGTAGATGAGATCCGCCAGCGCTTCCCCGGCCCGCATCCGTTCGCGGAGTGCGGCGGCATCGAGCGTCACACCCTCCAGGTCGCGGAGGGCGGCATACAGAACCGTACCGCCAGGCGTCTCGTAGACGCCGCGCGATTTCAGTCCGACGACGCGATTCTCGACGATATCGATGCGGCCGACACCGTGGGCACCGGCGATGGTGTTCAATTCTGCGAGCAAGATTTCGGGCGCGAGTTCACGGCCATCGAGTCCGGCCGGCAGCCCGCTTTCAAAGTGCAGCACGACCTCGCGCGGTTCGTCGGGCGCGCGGCGCGGATCCACCGTCAATTGGAACAGGTCGTCGGGCGGCGCGCACCAGGGGTCCTCGAGGACGCCGCCTTCGTGCGACAAGTGAAACACATTGCGATCGCGCGAATAGAGCGAGCCCTTCGACACCGGCACCGGAATGCCGTGCTTGTCGGCGTATTCCAGCGCATCCTCGCGCGACTGGATGTCCCACTCGCGCCACGGCGCCACGACTTTCAGATCCGGCGCCAGCGACCGGTAGCCGAGTTCGAAACGCAGTTGGTCGTTGCCCTTGCCGGTGCAACCGTGCGCCACGGCATCGGCACCGACGCGGCGTGCCGCCCGCACTTGGCCGCGCGCCAACACCGGACGCGCGAGTGCGGTGCCGAGCAAATAGCGGCCCTCGTAGAGAGCGCCGGCGCGCAGCGCCGGCCACACGAACTCGCTGACGAATTCCGCTTCGAGGTTTTCGATACAGGCCGACGAAGCGCCGCTTCGCAGCGCCTTGGCTTCCAGGCCGTCGAGTTCTTCGGCCTGGCCGACGTTGCCGGTGTAGGTGACCACCTCGCAGCCGTAGTTCTCGAGCAACCACTGCACGATGATCGAGGTGTCGAGGCCGCCCGAATAGGCGAGCACAACCTTGCGTACGCGTTGCTTCAACGGATGCCTCCCGAAGTATGGACCGCGGCCTCAGAGGCCCTGTTTGTCTGGCGCGGGGCCGGCGCCGTCACCACGGTGGCGCCGCGCACTCGCCGGCGCGGTGCCAGCGACTCGAGCGCGGCGCTCAAGATGTCGATCGCCGAGTCGATCTCCGCATCGCTGCAGACCAAAGGCGGCAGAAACCGGATCGCATCGTCCCCGGCGCGGGTCACGAGCAGGCCGCGCTCGCGGGCCGCCGCAATGACTTCGCCGCCGCGTTTCTTGAACGCCGGGGCCAGCACCAAGGCCTGCATGAGGCCGCGCCCGCGCGTGCCGCGCGCCGCTGTCGAACGCGCCGTGACCGCTGCGAGGCCCGCCGCCAAGTGTTCGGCGCGGGCGGTGACTTCGGCCAAGAATTCGGGCTGGGCGACGGTGTCGAACACCCGGTTGGCAACCGCGCACACGGCGGGCCCGCCGGAGAACGTCGAACCGTGCTGGCCGGGCACCAAGTGGCGCGCGACTTCTGCGCCGATCAACGTCACGCCGAGCGGCAGGCCGGCGGCAATCGGCTTGGCGAGCGTCACGAGATCCGGCACGACGCCATACGACTCGTACGCGAAGAGAGTTCCCAAGCGGCCGAGCCCGCACTGCACTTCGTCGAAGATGAGCAAGGCGCCCGTCGCGTCACACACTTCGCGCAGCCCCTGCAGGAATTCGCGGGTCGCCGGTACGACGCCACCTTCGCCCTGCACCGGTTCGACGATTACGGCCGCGGTGCGCTCCGTCACCGACCGGCGTACCGATTCGAGGTTGTTGAAGGTCGCAAAACGCACCCCCGGCAGGAGCGGCAAGAAGGGCTCGCGATACGACGGATGATAGGTAACGGCGAGCGCCCCGAGCGTCCGGCCGTGAAATCCGCCCTTGAAGGCGACGAACCCTTTGCGATCCTTGCCGCCGCGGGCGTTGGCCGTGATGCGCGCGAACTTGAGCGCCGCCTCGTTGGCTTCGGTGCCGCTGTTGGCGAACCACACCCGGCTCGCGAACGAGGCCTTGGTCAGACGTGCGGCGAGGTCGAGGGCCGGCACGTTGCCGTACAGGTTCGAAACGTGGCCCAGCGTCGCGAACTGATCGCGCAGAATCTCGGCGAGATCGGCCCGGCCGTGGCCCAGAGCCGCGACCGCCAGCCCGGCCGTGAAATCGAGATATTGGCGTCCGGCAGTGTCCCAGACGTACGAGCCTGCGCCGCGCGCGAGGATGAGCCGCGGGTGAGCGATGACCCCGGCGAGCGTTCGCGACTCGTCCGGCTGCACAACTGTTTCAGTCACGACTGGCTTCCTCTCTCCGAGGGTCGACCCACGACGCGCGTGCCGCGGATTTCGTGCAGCGCTTCACCACTGAAACCGCCGATGTGAACTTGTTGGACGCCAGCGGTCGCGGCGCGGGCGGCGGCACGCAGTTTGGGAATCATGCCGCGCGTCGCCTCCCCAGACGCGATGAGCAACTCGACCGCCTGGGCCTCGACTTCCGCAGCCCAAGAATCCTCGACCCGCACGCCTTCGACATCGGACAAAAGGAGGAGCCGCTCGCCCCCAAGAGCGGCGGCGAGGGCGGCGGCCGCTTCGTCGGCGTTGACGTTGACCGCTTCGCCATCGGGCCCGAGTGAGACCGGCGACACGACGGGGGTCAACCCGGCGTCCAACAAGAGCCGCAAGAGTGACGAATCCACGGTGGCCGGTGTTCCGACCCGGCCGAGGCCCGGTTCGAGGGTGCAGACGAGCGTTCCGGCGTCACTGCCTGTCACGCCCACCGCGCGGCGCCCGGCGGCTGCGAGCGCCCGCACCAACGCGCCGTTGACGTTGCCCGACAACACCATTTCGACGGCGAGCAAGTCGGATATGGATGTCACGCGGCGGCCTTGTTCAAACCGTGGTTCCAAGCCGAGCTGCGCTTGCAAGCGCGTCACGGAATCGCCGCCGCCGTGCACCAACACCAGGTCGTTGTCGAATGCGGCGCAAACCTGCGCCAGTCGCATGCGGCTGTCACGATCCTCGCACAGGCGCCCGCCGATCTTGACGACCCAAACCGGACGTGCGGGAGTCCTTCGGGATTCGACGCGGGCGCCGTTCATCCGACTGCCCACCCTTCGAGCGGCAAGCCGGTTTCTTCCGGCCAACCCTGCATGCGGTTCCAGTTCTGAATCGCTTGGCCCGCGGCACCCTTGCCCAAGTTGTCGATGGCAGCGAAGGCCAGCAGCAGCCGCCCCCCGGCAACCACCCGCACCGCCACATCGCAGCGGTTCGAGCCGCGCACATGCCGCGTCTCGGGCAATGCCGCGCCTTCGAGCAGGCGCACGCAGGGCGCGGCGGCATAGCGCTCGCGATAAAGTGTCTGGAGTGAATCCACCGTCATCGGCGTCGAAAGCGGGATCGCGACGTTGGCGACGATGCCGCGCGACATGGGCACCAGGTGCGGATTGAAGGCGAGCGGCAGCTCGGCGGCTTCGTTCGGCACCAGGCGTGCGACCGACGCAGCGCCACCCAACACGCGCCGGAGCGATTGCTGGATCTCGCCGAGATGGGGGTGATCCTCCCCCACCTTATAAGGACTGGCGCCTTGGCCACATTCGACGAAGTGCGTCGCGAGCGACGGGGCGCGCCCGGCGCCGGAAACCCCCGAGAGTGCATTGGCGACGAGCGGTGCGCCGTTCCACACCCCGGCGGCCATGGCCGGCAGGGCGGCGAGCAGTACAGCCGTCGCGTAGCAACCAGGATTCGCGACCAGCGTCGCACCCTCGACCGCATCGCCACTCCATTCGGCGAGTCCATAGACGGCGCGCGGCAAGAGATCGGGATCCGGGTGCGCCAGGCCGTAGCGCCGCGCGTACTCGGCCGCATCACGCAGGCGAAAATCGGCCGACAGATCGATGATGCGCAGGCCGGCATCCAAGAAACGCCGCGCGCGCCCGGCGAGAGCGCCGTGCGGCAGCGCCGCGAAGACGATTTCGACCCCGCGCTCGACCCACGGCGTGGGATCGAGGAGATCGTCGTCGAGAACGAGTGACGCATCACCGAGCGCGCCGCTCGCAGTCGCGAGCGGTTGGCCGGCGTACTGGCGCGATGCCGCCGCCACGAGCCGGGCATGCGGGTGCGTGCCGAGCAAACGGACGAGTTCCAACCCGCCGTAACCGCTCACACCCAAGATACCGACGCCGATGTGCCGCTGCGGCACCGCGGGCGCCGATGCGCGGCCCAAGACACTCGTCATGCGAGGCTCCTTCCGACCAGCGATTCGAGCCGCTGGCGGAATTTCTTACCGCCGGCAGGCGACGCGGCGATCACGAGCACCGTGTCGTCACCGGCGAGGGTGCCGGCCACTTCATCCCAACCCAAGAGATCGAGGCTGCGAGCGACGCCGTGCGCATTGCCGGGCGGCGTTCGCACCACGACGAGATTCCCCACCACGCGCACGTCTTGCACGAACGTCTCGAGCTCGATCTGGCGCCGGCGGGTGTCGACGACATCGCGCGACGGCCCGGGGAGCGCGTACCGCGGGCCCGCGTCGGTGGGGACGCGGCCGACGCCGAGACTCCGCAGGTCGCGCGACAGGGTCGCCTGGGTGGCGCGAATGCCGCGCTGGCGCAGGAGCTTCGCCAGTTCATCCTGGCTCGCCACCCGGCGTTCGCCGAGCAGTTCGACGATGGCCTCGCGGCGGGCCGTGCCGCCCTCGTCGCCATTTCCCGATCGTGCATGATCATTCATAGAGTTGAATAATCATGCATTGCCGTCCGCATGTCAACCCCCGGGCAAGGCGCCCGGGGGTGAAGAGAGGTGTGGGTCAGCGCTTGGCTTGGGCTTCTTCCGGCATTGCCGTGTGCGGATCGGTGAAGACCGCGGCGTCGACAGCCGCCGGCGTTTCGACGACCGGGAAATAGATGCGGCCGGGTTTGCCGCCCACCATGCGGCGGTCGCGCGACATCATGACGCCGCTGCCCATCTTCTGCCAGTCGCTCCATTGCCAGACCGTGGCGTTTTCGAGCGACGGCGTGCCTTCGGTGCCTTCCAGGAAGTACGCCCAGCGGGCCATCATGTGCGTCTTGCGATCGACGAACGCCCAGTACTGATCGCCCGGTGTCAGCCCGACCTTGTTGAAGGTGATGTGCAAGACGTCGAACTCCTGGCCGTCGACGGTGCGCCGACCGAGCGACTCGACGTTGGCTCCCGGATCATCGAGCTTCCACGGCATGAGGAGCCAGTAGCTGTCGTTGATATAGCGCGCGTACGCCTTTTCCATGTTGGCGGCGCTGTCGGCACTCGCCACCGCTGTGCCGTCGATCCACGTGCGTCCGGCATGCGAATTGATGTCGAAGAGCGACTGCACCTGGTGGCCCTCTTTGTTCTTCCACTCGACACGGTAGTGGCCGGTCGAACGGTCCCAAAGATGCTTGACGCGCACGACTTCCTTGCCGTCGCGCTCGACGGCCCAATCGAAGCGCAGGTAGCGCGCCGCCTGCCAGTGATCGGCACCGCCCATGGCGTCGCGCATCGAGCGCAGAATCGGCGCCGCATCGCCGGGTGTCGCCGGTGTGTCCGCCGCCGCCGGCAATACCGCGAGCCCACTGGCGCCGAGCGCCAGTGCAACGGCCCAATGCTTGCGAGTCATTTTCATGCTGCTCCCTCCGCGACGGCTGGTTCGAGACGCACGCCCTCGTCGTAGTAGGCGGCGCCTTCGCCAGCATCGGTGAGGCGGGCTCGCACGAGCGCATTCGCACAACCGTGCTGCAGCCAGCCGCCTTTCGCGATCATCAACATATCGCGCCGCAACGCCGCGTCATGGCGCAAGCGCGCCCGCACCCGGCCGACGCGGCTCACGAGCCACACGTCACTGCCGTCGGCGATGCCCGCCGCGACGTCCGGATGACAGCGCGCCTCGGCCGGTGCGCCGTCCCAGGCGGCCGACCACTGCGAGGCCTGGGCGCGCGGCGTCGAGAAGGACGCAAGTTGGAGAGGATACTCCGCATCCGGCGCCGCGTCTTGGAGATCGACATCGGTCACGAAATGGAATCGCCGGTCGGCGGTCGCGAACTGCTTGCCGGCGAACAGCACCTGGGTGGCGTGCGGATTGCGAACCACGCCACGCCGCAGATCGTCCAACCGCACGCTGTCCGCGACCGGCGCGAGCAAGCGAGTGGCCCACTCTTCGGCACTGCCCTGCAGGCGATCGGCGAAGCCCAGGCGCGCGGCGAGAGCTTGATAAATTTCGAGATCCGATTTCACTCCAGCCGGCGGACGCGCCACCGGATTCGCAGCGCTCAAATAGTGGTGTCCGAACGCGCCCACGAGGTCGTGCTCCTCGAGCATCGTCGTCACCGGCAGGACGACATGCGCGACGCGCGCCGTGTCGGTCATTTGCTGCTCCAGGACAACGGTGAATTCGCGCGACCGAAGCGCACGGGCCACGGTGTGTGAGTCGGGCAGCATGGCGACCGGATTGCCGTTGTCGACGACCACCGCGCGCACCGGCGGATCGGTGGCGGCCAGAATCTCTTCACCGAGTCGCGGCTCGACCAAGCCGCGGCGCGATTCCGGCGCCCGGTAACGATCGACGTCGAAAGCCGCCCGCCGCCGGTAGTAGAACGTGACGCCGCTCCCGGGCACCCCGTAGTTGCCCACCAAGGCCGCCAGTGCGTCGAGAACTCGAATGGTCACGGAACCGTGCAGGCGGCGTTGCAGACCCCAGCCAATCTGGATATTGCCTGGGCGCAACGTGCCGAATTCGACGCCCAGCGACTCGAGCGCCGCGGGGTCGAGATCGGCGGCGCCGGCCCACTCGGCCACGGAACGCGTGAAGGCCAAGCGCTTGAAGGCTTCGTGTCCGGTGCTCCAGTCGGCGAGCGTTGGATCGACGAGGCCGCGCTCCCACAGAACACGCGCCATGCCCAGGCCGAGGAAGCGGTCGCTGCCGGGACGCGGCCGCAGCACGACGTCCGCAAAGCGCTCGGTCTTGTTCGGTACCGGATCGATGAGCACGATCCGGGCGCCGCCTTGGCGGGCCTGTTTCAGAACCGGCAACAGATGCAGGAATGAGGTGGCGACATTCTTGCCCCAGAGCACGATCAAGCGGCTCGCGAGCAGATCTTCGATGGCGTGCGATTCGCTCGTGCCCAGATCGGCGATCTGCGCCGCTTCGCCGGCGCCGGAACAGATGTCGCCCTTCTTGACGCGCGCGCCGCCAAAGCACTCGAAGAAATAGTCGTTGAGGGCTTTCAGAATGCCGAGCGATCCACCGGACCGGTAGTGCAGAACCGCCTCAGGACCCGACTCGCGGCGGATGCGCTCGAGGCGTTCGGCCACCAGGTCGAGCGCCGCATCCCATGAGGCCGGCACGAACTCGTCCCCGCGCCGCACGAGCGGTGTCGTCAAGCGTTCGGGGTGATATTGCAGATGCAGGTAGCGGCTCGTGCGCTCGCACAGGAAACCGCGCGTGATCGGGTGTGACTTGTCACCCGCGAGGGCGACGACCCGTCCGTCCTCGACCGTCGCCAGGATGCCGCAAGCATCGGGACAGTCACGCGTACAGGTCGTGCGCAGGGTCTCTTGCATGCCGGAACTCCGTGGGCGTGGGCGTAGGCGCGCGTCGACGTTAGGCTTCGCGGGCCAGGGGGTCAACCCAGCCAAGAAGGGGCCAGGACGCTCACGGAGTGGATGGGAGGGCGGGCAGATCGAAGGCGGTGGCGCCCAGCACGTGGTGCGATTGCGGGTCTTGCACGTACACCACGATGCCGGCGTGATCGCGCCGGACGCCGGCGGGCAGGTCGAGGAAAAGCGTCCCTTTGGGGCCGGCGTCGAGGGTCACGGTGCGGAAAACACGCACCACATTGTCGTGCGCCAAGGTGCGGCCGCGGTTTTCGCCACTCGCGACGTGCGACACGAGATCGCGCTCCACGAGGGCGGCGTGCAGTTCGGCGCCGCGGTGCACCGGCGTCACCTGGTATTCGACTCGCAGCCCCGATCCGGGGACGAGCGTTCCGCCACTGGCTTGGACGTCGACCGCAGCGGCAGTCGCGAGCGCGGCTTCGATCGCCTGGGTAGCGCGCACGCGGTCCGAACCGACGAAGGACTCGGCGCCGTTCACGACCATCTGTGGAGTGTAACGCGATTCGAAGCGGCCGCCGTAGATCGCCTGGCGTTCCGAAAATGCGGCGTCACTGTATGGATCGCGCCAGCCGAGCCGGTTCCAGTAGTCGACATGAAAAGCGAGGCAGTAGATCCGCGTGCTGTCGCGGCGGGCGGCGGCGGCAAGTTCACGCAAGAGCGCATCGGCGGGCGGACAGCTCGAACAACCCTCAGAGGTATAGAGTTCGAGTAACGCGGCCGGTGCTGATTTCGCCGCGACCGGCGAAACGAGCCCAAGCGCACAAAGAATGACGCCCACTCCAGCCAACACGCGCATCCTCGCTCGCTCCCGTGACTTCGCGCACGGTAAGCAACCGCGCCGTCACGCAACCTATTCCCTACGCCTTCCCCGCCCGCGTCGCTTTGATGAGCGCCTCCATGTGCCCTAGATAACGGTCCAGCGCCCGCTTGCCGGCCGCGGTCAGCGAGTATTCCGTGCGCGGCACCCGGCCCTCGAAAGACTTGCGGCACGCAACGTAGCCGCCTTCCTCCAACTTGCGGGCGTGGACACTGAGATTGCCGTCGGTGAGGTCGAGAAACGCCTTCAGTTCGTTGAACGTCAGCGCGGCGTGCACGGCGAGGGCGCTGACGATCGCCAGCCGCACGCGCTCGTGAATGAGCCGGTCGAGATCCGAAACAACGCTTTCCGCCGGTCCGCTCTCGATCGGATGCCGGAGCGCGGCGCGTTTCTTAGCCACCATGTCGCCTCGCGATCCACAGGCCAAAGCCGATATGCAGGCCGCCGAAGCCCGCTGCCAAGCACCAGTTGCCCCAACCGGGCGGCACGGCGAGTGCCACGGCGCCCAGCAGCATGAGAAGCGCGCCGAGAAGCGGTACGACGCGCACCGAATAACTCCCGGCCGCGACGACACCCGCACCATACGCCAGGAGCCAGAGGCCCGGCAGGACGTCGAAAGTGCCGCGCCACACCAACGCGATCGTCAGCAGCGCGCCCGCCGCGAGCGGCGGCACGAGACCGCGCACGAAACTGCGGCCGGGAGCACTGCGGATCGGCGGACCGGCGCGCCGTGCCTTGCGGGCGATGGCCACGACGCCGATCGGAAACGCCACCGCGGCGGCTCCGAGCCAAACCAGCAACCAGGAGTGCGGTTCGCGGTGCGTCGCCGCAAGCACCGCCGCCGCCACCGCGATACATCCCATCCACACGCCACCGTGGCCGGGAACTGCCGTAAACGCCGCGCTGCGTTCCATGGTCTGACGAATGAATCGCAAGTCATCGAGCGCCCGGGACTCGAGGGCGGCCGGAGGCGCGAAACGCGGGTCCTCGGTCATCGCGTCCTCAGGAGAATAGGGCCGAAACTACGCGTGGTCAAGTACTCTGCCGCGTGAAGCGACTAGCGCGTCGCCGGCGGCAGCCAGGCTTCGCCGCCCGGATCATGCATCGTCCAGTACGGAATGCGCGCCGCCTTCGCCAGCCGGTACTCGGTGCCGTCGTCGCGCTGCAAGCGCAGCAGCCGGTGCGGCGCTGCCGTCTCGAACACATACGCCTGCCAACGCCCGGCACGTTCGAGGCGCACTTCGACACCATCGAACGTCCCCGCCGGTACGGTCACCGTCGCGGAACCACCACGGCGCACGTTCCATTGCTGAGGTTCGGTGTCCGTGAAGCGTCCCATGAGAAGCGACGGATACACCACGAGCGTTGCCGGACACGGACCCGCGGCGTAATCGCGCAAGAACAGCGGCAAGCCATCTTCGGGGATGGCGCCCATGGGCCATCGGTGCGCCCGGTCGCCTTGGCCGTCGAAGTAGGAGCGCGTGCGCAGGGTGCCGCGTGTCATGTCGGCGCTCGAGATACCACAGGCTTCGCTGCTCGTCGCCGCGATCTTCTGCAGCGCCCCGGTGTCGCGCCGCACGAACACGCTCGCCATCTGGTGATAGGTGTAGATGCCGGTCGGCACATCGCGAAGGTGATTGAGCTTGAGGACATCGAAACCGTCGGGCCGCGGGGTGTCGGCTTTGACATCCAAATCGGGCGCCCAGGGTTCCTTGACGACGACGAGAATGGCGCGGCCGGTGTACTGGTGGTTGTAGCGGGCCCAGGTCACTTCATAGGCACAGAATTCGGCGTTGCCGTCGTCCCAGAGCGCGTCGTGGCGCCAGGATGCAGGTGCAGTCGAAGCGGCGGTCGTAACCGTCGCGCTCAGCAACAGGAGGGCGGCGCAGGTTCGATGCATGGTGGCCTTCTTTCCGCCGTGGATCATAGCGTATGCGGCGCGGCGCCGTGGCGCTCGAAACGCGACAGGAGCCAAACAAGAAGCGCCACGGCCAAGGCCGGGAAGATGGGTTCGAGGTGCAGCCAGTACACGCCTTGGTTCGCAAAGGCGATCCACACGGTGGCAACAAGTGCGGCCGACAGCATGGCCGTGCCGGCGGCGCGGGCCGACATGCGCGTCCGCGGGTCGAAACTCGCCACCACGGGCACCAAGAGCGCCGGCGTCCCGATGCTTCCCAGGTGGTGCCAAACTTCGACGACCGACAGCCCTGATGCCGCGATCGCGACGGAACCGGCGCAGGCGCCCGCCAGGCCGAGGCGCGTCCAGGCGTTGTCGCCGAGCCGCGCGCCGGGCCACCGCGCCAGCAGGTCGTGGCCGATCGTCTGCGCCGAAATGAACAAGTAGCTATCGACCGTCGACATCACGGTGGCCAGCATGCCCGCGAAGAACAGGCCGCGCAAGACGGGCGGCAGCACTTGTTCCGCGAGGGCTGGAAACGCCCGGCTGGCGTCCTGCAAATCCGGCAACAACGCCCGCGCATAGAGTCCCGTCATCGTCGTCATGGCATCGAACACGATCCAGAACAGGACCGAAACGAGAATGCCGTTGCGCGCCGTGCGCCCGTCACGGGCTGCGAAACACGCTTCGTAGAACGTCGGTTCGACGAGAGTCGAAAGCGCGATCACGTACCACACGAGGATCGATTGCACCGGCTGGCCGCCTGTCCACGTGAAGAGCGCCGGGTCGAGATGGGCGCGCAGAAACCCCAAGCCGCCGACGTGGGTCAAGAGTCGCACGACGATGATGGCGAAACCCGAGTACATCAGAATGAAATAGAAGCGGTCGGCGGTGACGATGGCCCGCATGCCGCCAAAGAGCAGATACGAGCTGGACAACAGCACCACGCCGACGACGGCCACCAGGCGCGGAATCGACAAGATCTCGCCGACAATCGTTCCCGCCATGAGGGCGTAGGCGCCCGGCAGCGTCATTGCCAGCACGATCGCGGCACCGATCGTCGCCACCCGGTTGCCGTACGCGGCGCGCAATTGGTCCGGGATGGTGAGGGCGCGTGAGCCGCGCGCCCGCGGCGCGATGAACAGCGCGAACACCACGGCGGCGACGTAGTAGGGAACGCCGAAGACGATCCAGTTGGCGACCCCATGGCGATAGGCGTATTCGCCGACGCCCAGGATGCCGCCGTACCAAGACGCCACCAGGTTCATGACGAATCCGGGCAGAGAAACCGCCCGCCCGGCAGCCAGATACGCCGCCACATCGTCGCCGCGGCGCCGCCGGCCGCGCACGAGCGCCAGCCAGCCGAGCGCCATGACGTACGCCAAGATCACCAGGCGGTCGAGGATCGAAAAGGAACCAGTCACGAATGCATCCTAGGTGAACGCCGCGATCGCGAATCCGAGCGTGACGAGGGTGGCATAAACGGCGAAGAACAGTAGCCCATACCCCATGATGTCGCGGAAAGAAAGCCGCACCATGGTGAGGAGCGGAATCGCCCAGAAGGGTTGAATGATGTCGGTCAGCATGTCGCCCCACGCATAGGCGAGCACGGTCAGGTCCAGGCGCGCACCGAGAACGTGCGCCGCCTTGACCACATACGGCGCTTCGATCGCCCACTTCGAGCCGCCGGACGGAATGACGTAGTTGAGCAGGCCCGAATACCACAGCACGACGAGCGGATAGGTCGACGGGCGCGACACGCCGGTAAACCAGCCGGCGATGACATCCTGCAGTTTGGATTCCTTGATGATGCCGAAGATCCCGGCGTAGAACGGAAACTGCAGGATGACGCCCCACACGTAGCGTCCACCGCGCTCGGCGGCGGCGAGGAGCGCCGATGGGCGGCCGTGCAGCAGCACCGCCAGCATGAGAAAGGTGAAGTTGACGGTGTTGAGGTTGATGCCTTGCAGTCCGTGGGCCGCGAACCACCACCCGAGCCACACCAACCCGCTTAGCCCGACGATCCAGTTCACGAGCCGGCTGTCCTCGAGCCGCGCTGCCGGCGTGCGCGCCGCACCGGCGGGTGGCGCGACGGGAGGCGCGTCGTCGTCATCGTCGGGGGTCGAACTCCAGTCGACCAGCGGTTCGACGCCGCCTGCCGGCTGCAGACGTGCCGCCAGGGTCGTCAACACGATGATGGTCGCCGCCACAAGAGCCAGATTGAGCGGATGCAACAGGGTGCGCGTCACCGGAATGACGCCGAGTTCCTTCTCCATGAAGTGACCCGGTGTCGCGACGAGGAGCGGCATCGAGGCCGAAAGGCCGGCGTGCCACAGCGTTCCCAGGCCGAGATACGCGCAACAGACCAAGAGCCGGTAGTCGGCGCGCGGCTGCTGGCGCGCCACCCGCCGCACGAACACCGCACTGCCGACGATGGACAGGCCCCAGTGGATTGTCGCGAGGCCGAGCGACAAGAGCGCCGTCATCACGACCGCGCCGCGCGGGCTCTTGGCGCGCCTCGCCAGTGCATCGAACATGCGGCGCACTGGAGCCGCGACCGCGAGCATGTACCCCGTCACGATGATGAGGCACATCTGCATGCCGAAGGACAGCAGTTCCCAGAAGCCGCTCCCCCAGTAGCGCACCAGGTCGAGTGGACTGGAGGCGGTGAAAACGAGCCCGAGGACGAAGACGAAACCGGTGAGCAAGACCGCAATGACGTAGGCGTCGGGCACCCATCGGGTGCTCCACGCCGTCAAACCACGCGCCACGCGTTGCAACATGGGGGCCTGGCAGCCCTTGGCTCAGTTGTGCAGATTGAACTGGATCGGAATGACCATCCACACCGCGACCGGCTTGTCCTTTTGCAGCGCCGGCTTGAAGACCGCCGTCTGCGCCGCCGTCGCCGCCGCATCGTCGAGCATGGGCACGCTCTTGATGATGATCATGTCTTTGACGAAGCCGTCCTCGCCGACCAGCACGCGCACCAACACTTCACCCTCGACACCGGCTTCCTTGGCGATATCGGGATACTGGGTTTCCTGCATGCTGACGAGTTCGGGTTCTTTTTCGTAAGCGACGTAGTCCTCGGGGCCCGGCAAGCCATCGCCGCTGACGACGAGGCTGTCGGTAGCGCCGAGCGCGGTCGCGGTCGTGTTGTTGCTCATGGCTGCGATGTCTTCGGTGGAGGCGATCGTTTCCTCGACCGCCAAGTCGTCGCGCACCGGCTTCGGCATGGCGATGGCGGGGCGCGTCTTGAGTTCCACCTTGACCTGCACTTCCTGCTGCGGCGTCAAGGATGGCGGAACCCCGAGATCGGCGGCGGTCATGATCGCAATGCGCTTCTTGACCGGTCCGGCGGGCCCATGATTCTTGTGCAACGCTCGGAGGACGGCTTCGTAGCCCATGTATCCGCCCCACGCCACCACGGCCACGATCATCGTCGCCGCGAAGGCGCGCGGCATGAACTCGTTCTGGTCGAACTTGTCGAGATAGCCCCAGCGCGGGAAGCGCCCCGGCCCAGAGGGCGGCTTGTACGTTGCGACGGACATCAGTCGCCCCCTGCTTTGCCCTTGACCTCGGTCAATTCTTCCGGGGTCATCTGGTCGAAGCTATAGCGCGTGACCTTACCGACGATGAACTCGTCGATGACGTCCACCATCCAGTGGTACGGCGCGTCGCCGTCGAACTTCACGAGCGTGATGAGCTTGTCGTTCTGCTTCAGGATGTCCTTGATCATGGTGCGCATGCCCGCGAACGGCACCGGCTCGAGCGGTCCATCGGTGCCGATGCGATACACCATCTTGCCGTCGTCATAGACATAGAGCATGAGGACGTTCGACTCCGCGACGTCGACCAGGGCGTCCTTGGGCGGCAGGTTCAATTCCATGGCCTGCGGTAGACGGAACACCGTCGTGACCATGAAGAAAATGAGCAGCAAGAACGCGATGTCGACCATCGGGGTCATGTCGATGGCAATGCCGACGCGTTTCTTGACGTGGCTGAGGACGCCTTTTTTCTTGCCGCCGCCTGCAGGCTGCGCGCCGAGGTCCATGCCGCCCATCGTGTCCCACCTCGCCTTCGCCTCGCGGTTCGCCTGTGGTGCTCACACCAAACGGCGAACCCGCGGTCAGGGTACGTCCTGCTCGAGTTCGGTGACCAAGTTGAAACGGGTCGTGTTCGTCTCCTGCAAGATTTTCATGACCTGGCCCATGGTCTTGTACTTGACGTCCTTGTCGGCGCGAATCGCCATGCGGAGCTTCGGGTTGTTGGCGCGGCTGGTCAGGATCAGGTTCCGCAGGTCCGCCATCTGGACGATGCTCGCATCGGTCGCGTTCAAGCCTTTTTGGAAGGCGATCGTGCCGTCCGGCCCGATGCTGAGCACGATGACATTGCTCTCGGGCACCTGGATTTCCACGTGCGACGACGGCAGTTTCACCTCGACCGGATCCGGCGGTTTGAACGACGTCGTCGTCATGAAAAAGATCAGCAACAGGAACGCGACGTCCACGAAGGGAGTCATGTCGATCCGAATGCCGACCCGGCGCTTGCCTCTGCTCATTCCAGGACCCTCCGCGGCTCGCGCCGGCGATCAGCCAACCAGTTTTTTCTCTTTGCGGGCGAGCAAGCCCAGGATCTCGTGCACGGTCTCGTCCATCATGTAGTTGTAACTGTCGACGCGGGTCACGAAGTAGTTGTACATGACGATGCCGACCTGCGCGATGATGAGACCGCCCAGCGTGTTGACGAGCGCTTCGGAAATACCCAACGCCAACTGCGTCGCGTCGGGCGCTCCGGCCTGCGACATTGCCGCGAAGGAGCGGATCATCCCGTACGTCGTTCCCGTCAGGCCGATCATCGTGCCGATCGAGGCGATGGTCGACAGGAAGACCAGATTGCGTTCGAGAAGCGGGGTTTCGAGCGCGTTCGCCTCTTCCAGATGGCGCCGCGTCTCTTCCATCCGCTCGTCCTCGGTCATTTCCTTGCCCTCGGTCGAGATGTAGGCGTCGAGGCCGGCCTGCACGACGCTCGCGAGCGCGCCGCGCTGGCGGCGGCAGAGGTCGATGGCGCCTTCCAAGTCGTTGTTCTGAATCGCCGTCTGCAACTTCTTCGCGAACGTCGCCAGCGATTCCTTGCCCTTGGCGCCGCGCAGCGTCCACAGACGCTCGACGACGATGACCACCGTGAACATGAGGGCTGCAATCAGCAGCGCGACCAGCGGGCCGCCGCGGCGGACCTCTTCCGGGAGCATGGGGCGCATCACGAATCCGGTCACGATGCATCCCGCCAGCACTAACCAGAGCCAGAGTTGATTCCGCACTGTCCAACGCCTCGCTTTCTTGTCGTCGGGTGGGGCAAGGATGCGCTCAGCCCCGGTCAGAGGTTGCCGTACGATCCGATACTTTTGTTTGATCGAGTGCTTGCGCCGATGCGGCGCCCGTCTCGTTCCAGCCTGCATGCGCTTCTGCTCCGTCAAACGGCGCGCCCGCTCCTCGATCGCCGCACGCATGTGCGCTTCGGAGACGCTGTCGTCCACGAGACGCATCTGGTGCGAAACGACCAGATCTTTCGGCCCGAGACTCATCGAGCTCTTGCCGAAAGGAAGCCTAAGCCCCCAGCGTCTTGAGGGCGTCTTCACGCGAGTCCGCGAGCTCGAAGACGAGCGAGAGCTTCGTGACGACGAAGACATTCTGAATCCTCTTGTCGACGTTTGCCAGCAGGACTCGCCCGCCACGCTTCTGGTAATTGGTGTGCGCCCGAACCAGCAAGCCGATGGCGATGCTGTTCAAGTGCTGCACTTTCCCGAGATCCAAGACCAGTTTCTTGTTCTCGGCGGTCTGTAACTCACCCAGCGCCCGGTCGAGATCGTCGGTTTCCTTGCCACCGTAGAAGTTGCCTTCCGGCGCCAGGACCATGACCTCACCGTGCTTCTCGGTACGCACGCCCATCGACGGTTCCCCTTCGTACGATCGAACCAAGCTCTAGTGCGAGCCCACAGCGCTGCTCAGCAATTGCAGGCCGTCCTTGGCGTCCTTGTTGTTCGGGTCGAGCTTCAACGCACGTTGCAAAGCTTCGCGCGCGTCGGAGTGCTTCCCGGAGTTCAAGAGCGCTTGCCCCAACCAGACCCAGCCATCCACGTCGTCAGGTTCTGCTGCCGTGGCTGCGGTCAAAAGCTGGATCGCGTCAGTGTACTTCTCGAGCAACAAGAATATAAGCCCCTTGCCCCGCATGGCCTCGACACTCTTGGGGTCCAGGGCCAGGGCACGGTCGAAGGCCTTGCTGGCGGCGGCAGTCGAGTCGGCCGAAAGGGCGGTCCCGAACGCCACCCACACCGGGACGGAATTGGGCGCCAAAACCGTCGCCTGGCGGTAGGCCGCGAGGGCCTCCTGCTTCTTGCCCATGCCGAGCAGGATGTTGGCCTTGTTCATGACCGATAGGACGTGCTTTGGGTCCATCTCGAGCTTCTTGTCGAAGGCCTGCAACGCCCCCGGCATGTTCTTGGCGCCCATTTCGATGAGACCACGCACGTAGTACACGTCGGAGTTGGCGGGATCGCGCTCCGCGGCCTGGTCTAAGAAGACCTTGGCCTCGTCGGCGCGCTTCGCCTTGACGAGGGCGCGCGCCACGCCGACGAGATCGGCGGCCGGCGCTTCGGTCTGGACGTCGACGTCCTGATAGAGCGGCAACGATTTGTCGAGCATGTCGCCGGCGGCATAAGCGCGGGCCAGTGCCACCTTGGCTTCAATCGAGGCATTCTCCTGCAGTGCCGCCTCGAGCAGCGGAATCGCTTCGAGCGGCTTGGCGGTGCGCGTCAACGCCGTGCCCAAATCGAGGCGCGATTGATAGGTCGGCTTCTGCTGTACAGCGCGCGACAGGACTTCGGCGGCCTGGGCGGAGCGCCGGGTGTCGAGCAAGTACAAGTGCCCGACGGCGGCGAGCGCCGGCGTGAATGTCGAGTCCGACGCCAGTACCTTTTGATACAGCTTGAGCGCGTCGTTGTAGTTCTTCTGCTTTTCGGCGGCGCGTCCCATGCGGAAGGTGAGCAGCGGGCTCGAGCCCGTCTTCTGCTCGGCCTGCTGCAGCACGATGGCCGCCTGGCTCCACTGGTTGGTGGCTTCGTACATCGCCGCCAGATTCATCGTGTGTTCGATGGTGTTGGGAGCGAGTGCCCGCGCCTTGATAAAGCTCGTAGCCGCGCCATCGGCATCGTTCTCGGCGAGAGCGACGCGGCCCATGCCGGCCTCGAACAGGTCGCGCCGGTCGGCGCGGCCCTTCAGGCCTTTGCCCTTTTCGAACTGTTTGAAGGCGGCTTCGTGCTGGCCCTTGGTGACGAGCACGCTGCCGAGCGCGTAGTTCGCGAGCCATGAACCCTTGTCGGATGCAACGGCCAGATTCGCCAGCGTTTCGGCGCCGGCGAGGTCGTCTTCGCCGAGCGCCACGAGCGCCAGGCCGGCCTGGGCTTCGCCGTCGGCGCCACCCAAATCCTTGGCCTTTTGGTATGCCGCTTTGGCCTTCTTCAGATCGCCACGGCGCCACGCGGCTTCCGCCAAGATGAGGTGCGTATCCGTCACCTCGGGGTCCAGCGCCAACGCTTTGGTTGCCTCGCGGTCGGCGACCAGCAAGCTGTCCTGTGCTAGCGCACTTTGAGCCGGAAACAGCTGCCGTTTGACATCCGCGTTCGGGGTGTGGCCTGCCCACGCGCTCGAGAACGCCAACACGCTCGACAGTCCGAGAACCAGAGCTCCCGAACGGCAATCGCGGCTCGACGTCAAATTCAACACCGGCTGTCTCCTGCTGTTGAAGCCCTTGGCCCCGCACCAATCCGGAACGAGGCAGGGGGACGAATCCCCCGAAGCATGTACCCGTGACGCGCCGCTTCGATTCCGTGGGGCCCCCGGGGCCCGTTCCACGGCCAGCCGGGGAAGGGGTGGGAGCGAAACCTGGCGCAATATAGGGGTAGGCCGGCGCCCGATGCAAGCGGGCCCGCGCCCAGCGCCGGCCCGCGGGCCTACCCCAACCCCTTGTCACTGGCGCATCTTAAGTCCTGACACGCGCGCCGGCGGGGCGCACCGCCTCCCAAAGGAGCGGCAGCGACCGGTCGAACCGGTACGAGACATCCATATGGCCGTCGTCGAACTCCTCATGCGTGTGGCGCACGCCAAGGCTTTGGAGCCGGGCGGACATCTGCCGGGCGCCCCACTGCAAGTTGAACTCGTCGCGGCGGCCGCAATCCAGGAACACCAGGCGGGCTCGCCGCAGCCTTGCGGCCGCATGTGGTACGAGCCGCAGCGGATCGTAGGCCAGCCAACGGCGCCAAACGTCGGGCCGCGGGGCGCCGCTCTGCGGCTCGAACGGCAGGTCGAACCCGAATGGCTTGCGGCGTGGGTTGGGCGCGTAACACGCCGCCATCGCGAACATGTTCATCGCCTCGATGAGATCGTGCGTCTTGCGCGGCGCCGCCGCGAAGGCACGCAAGAAGCCGCGTTCACCGCCGTGCTTTTCCAACTGCACGAGCAACTTCGGGAAATCCGGGAAGTAGCAATATTCGAATGCCATGTCGCCGCTATGCGAGGCGAAGGCACTGAAAAGATCGGGGCGCTGCATGCCGTGCAAGAAGGCGCCGTAGCCGCCGCTCGACTTGCCGAACACGCCGCGATGGCGCGCCGTGGGCAAGGTGCGAAAGGTGCGATCGACGAACGGGATGATTTCGTCCAGGAGATAATCGGCGTAACGCCCGACGGCACTCGAATTGATGTACTGGCTGCCGCCATAGCGCGTGAAGCAATCCGGAAACACGACAATCATTGGGCCGATCCGGCCTGCGGCCTGCAACCGGTCGAGACGCGCGTCGAGCGGCTCACCCCAGCCGGAAGGATTCAAGAGCTGCACGCCGCGCCCGGTGAAACCGGCGAGCGCGTACAAGACGGGATAGCGCGCGTTCGATGTCGCGTAACCGGGCGGCACGTACACCGGCAACGACCGTTGGCTCGGGTCGCGGAGCGGATTGCCGCGCAGGACTCGGCTCGCGAGCGTCGTGTAGACGACCGGCATGGCGGTTACCGTCCCGCGACGGGTTCACGCCGCGCGTCGAAGACCACGTGGCCGCCTTGCAAGACAAGGACCGGGTGGCACAACACGGAGATATCGGCGAGCGGATCGCCGCTGACCGCCACCAAGTCGGCCTGCTTGCCGGCCTCGACGGTGCCGATTTCTTTTTCGAGTCCGAGCAGATCGGCGGCGTTGTGGGTCCCGGCTTGGATCGCCGCCATCGGCGTCATGCCTTCCCGCACCATGAGCACGAATTCCTCGCCGTTCGTGCCATGACGCCCGACGCCCGCATCGGTGCCAAGAGCGATTTTGACGCCGGCCTGCACGGCCTTCTTAAAACTCGCCCGCATCTTGGGAGCGATGGTGCGTGCCTTGTCGACCGCCCAGATTGGCAGCGTGCCCTTGTCGGCTGCGGCGAGCACATTCTCGGCCGCCGAAAGCGTCGGCACCAAGTAGGTGCCCTTGGCTTTCATGAGCCGGATGGCTTCGTCGTCCAGCATCGAACCGTGCTCGATACTCGCGACGCCGGCCCGGATCGCCGCCTTGATGCCCTCGGTGCCGTGCGCGTGCGCCGCCACCCGGCGGCCGCCGCGAGTCGCTTCCTCGACGACGGCGCGCAGTTCTTCCTCGGTCAATTGCTGGGCGCCAACGGCGTCACCTTGCGACAACACGCCGCCCGTGGCGCAGACCTTGATGACGTCGGCGCCGTATTTTTCCGCATAGCGCACCGCGGCGCGTGCTTCGTCGGGGCTGTTGACGATGCCGTCGCGCCAATCGGGCTCGTGGTCGAAGATGCCGGGCCGGAAGCCGTTCAAGTCGCAATGGCCGCCGGTGATCCCGATGGCATGGGTGGCGACCAGCAGGCGCGGTCCTACGACCAGGCCGGCGCGAATCGCGTTGCGCAATCCAACATCCGCGAAATCCGCCGCACCGACGTTGCGCACCGTCGTGAATCCGGCTTCGAGCGTCCGCCGTGCATAGGTCGTGGCAATAGCCGCGGCCTCGGTCGGCAGTTGGCGCACCTCGCGATTCGCCCAGTCGCCGTCCATTTGCATCGTCAAGTGCACGTGGCAATCCACGAAGCCGGGCAGCACGGTGAGGTCGCCGAGGTCGAGCCGCTCGGTGCCGGCCGGCGCGTCGACATGCGAAGCGATCGCCGCGATGCGGCCGTCGCGCAGCAGCAGTTCGACGTCGCGGCGCGGCGCCGTGCCGGTGCCGTCGACGAGCACGCCGACGTGCAGTACGAGCGGCGGCGTTTCGGTGCCCGATGCCGGTTGAGCCGCCGCGATCGCCGTGCCGGCGAGGGCGGCGAACAAGGCGCGTCGAATGCCCACGAGGTCCTCCCGTTCGACAAGGAAACGCCATGCTACGCTCGCGCCCGAGCGCCGCGCAACCGCACCCACGTTGACCTTGGCGCGGCAAGCCCACTACAATCACGGCGGCTTGATTCGTAGCACTCCCACCGAGCGAGGAGCCTTCCGGTGACGCCCGAACTGCTCGAGCGCCTGACGCGCGACGTTCTCGTCGCCGATGGAGCCATGGGCTCGATGATCGCGCGCGGGCTCCCCGAGGAGAGACCGGCGGCGATTGCACGCACCCTCCTCGAGGTCAACCTGACCAACCCCGAGATCGTGCACAACGTGCACCTGCAATACATCGCCGCCGGCGCCGATCTCATCGAGACCAACACCTTCGGCGCCAGCCACGCGCGCCTCGACCGGCTTGGGTTGGGCGAGTTGGCGGCGAAGATCGTTTCGGAAGCGGTCAAGATCGCGCGCGAAGCCCGCGACGCGAGCGGCCGGGCGGTGACGATCGCCGGCGCCGTGAGCCCGCTCGATGCCGATTGGATTCTCGATACGAATCCCGACGCCCGTGCGCAGGCGTATGAATTCGAAGCCCAAACGACGTTGCTCCTCGACCGCGGCGTCGAACTCGTGGTGCTCGAGACGTTCTCGCGCTTGCCGGATCTCCTGCTGGCGATCGACGCCGTGCGGCGGGTGAGCCGCACGATTCCGATCGTCGCGCAGATGAGTTTCGACGAGCGCGGCATGCTGGCCTCGGGTGAGGCGGCGGAAGTCGCGGCGCGGCGTGTCACCACCGCCGGCGGCGTGCAGATGTTGGGGGTCAACTGCAGCCTGGGCCCGCAAGCGAGCTTGGCGGTGCTGGAACAGCTGGCGCGCGGCACGACGCTTCCCTTGTCGATCATGCCCAACGCCGGATTCGCCCAGCGCCTCGGCGGCCGGGTGCTGTATCCGGACATGTCGGCCGGCTACTACGCCAACTTCGCGCGCGACGCGCGCGACATCGGGGCGCGCTTGGTGGGTGGCTGTTGCGGCACGACGCCACGCCAGATCGCCGCCATTGTCGAAGCACTGCATGCACCGCAAGTGGCGCCCACGGAAGGGTCGGCGCGGCCGCGGGTGCGGGCCCGTGAGCGCGCCGAACTCGTCGACGAGGACATGCCCGGGCTGCCGGCGGTCCAACCTTCGGGACTGGCGCTGCGTTTGCGGGCGGGAGCCTTCGTGCGCAGCCTGCAGATCGATCCGCAGCGCGGACCGTACGACGCCGCCAACCGCAAAGTGATCGACGCCTTGCTGGGGCGGGACCTCGTGCACCTCATCGACATCAACAGCTCGGGCGCGAGTTCGCGGCAGGATTCACTGCAAGTGGCGGCCGGCGTCGAATCGCTCGGGATCGAAACCCTGGCGCACATCACGCCACGCGACGCGAGCGTCGCCGGCATGCTGTCGCAGGTTTTGGGAGCCTACGATTGGGGTGGCGTGCACAACGTGCTCGTCATTGCCGGCGATCCACCGAAGGGCGATCTGTACGCCGAAGCGAAGGGGGTGTATCAGGTCGACGCCATCGGTCTGGTGCGCGCCCTGCACGCGTTGCGCAGCGGCCAGCGCGTCAACGAACGCATGACCATGCCGCCGTTTCCGCTCACCATCGGTGTCGCACTCAACCAAAACGCCCCCGACTTGGATGCGGAGTTGGCGCGGCTCGAAGCCAAGATCGCGGCCGGTGCCGACTACGTGATGACGCAGCCGTTCTTCGCGCCCGAGGATTGGGAGCGGTTCCGCGTCCATTTGCGCCCCTACTCGATTCCCGTGCTGTTGGGCGTGTGGCCGCTCACGAGTTACCGGCAAGCATGCCGCGTCAATGAAAACGTCGCCGGCGTCGTCGTGCCGGAGGCGGTACTCCGGCAATTGGAAGGCGCCGGTGCCGACGAGCGCGAAGTCGGCTTCCGGCTCGCGACCGACCTGCTCGTGGCACTCGAGCGCGACAAGAGCGCCGCCGGTGCGTACGTCGTCGCGCCGTTCAAACAGCCCGTGCAAGCGCTCGAGATCTTCGAGCGTGCCGCTGCATTGCTCTGAGCGCCCTCCCGGACCGCCTGGACTTACGCAACAGTACGCACCGGCCCCGTTAGACACTGTCTCGATCGAGACACTGCCATCCAATCGGCTGTAGTTGTCGCGCCCGCCGTGACATTTCGCTTATGATGGCGCCGCATCGCGCTCGGAAAATTTGTCATGGCGGCCCACGTTGCGCCCCTCGTTTCGTGGGTTGTCACTCGAACGTGCGGAAAGAGGTGCGGCTTTGGAGGAGCTGCGGGCGGTGCTTTTCGACATGGACGGAGTCCTGCTCGAAAGCGAAGAGGCCTGGTTTCGTCTCTTGAATGCCGCGGCGCGGCATTTTAGGAAAGCGGATATCGAACGGGATCGTTTCAAAGCGAGCTGGGGACAAGGAGTCGAGGCCGACGTGCGCGACTTCTTTCCGGGCTGTGCACTGGCCGAAGTCGAGAGGTTCTACGAGGACCATCTACTCGACTTCGGTGAACATGTGCGCGCCGACGCGACAGCGCGCGACACCTTGATGAAATTGCGCGGCCCGAGCCTGCCGGGAGATCTGAGTGCGCCCCGCCGCGACGGCGTGCTGCGCGGCGTGATCACCAACACCCCGACGTTCCTGGCGCGCGACATGCTCGCGTGGACCGGGCTCATTGGTTTCATCGACGTCACCATCGGCCCCGGCAATGGTGTACGCTCGAAGCCGGATCCCGATATCGTGCTGCAGGCCTGCAAGCAGCTCGACGTCGAGCCGCGGCACGCTGTCGTCGTCGGCGATTCCATCTTCGACGAGAAGGCCGCCCAAGCAGCGCAAACGCAGTTCTTGGGATTCCGCATGGCAGCCAAGCAGTCGGTGCAGTCGCTGGCCGACGTCGTGCGCTGGGTGGAGCGATTGCGCTCCTGAAAACGGATCATGCGCCTCAAGTGGAAGCTGCGACTCTACTACGGGGCGCTCCTCGTAGTGCTCCTGGGACTCGTCGGCGCGGCCATCACCGGCCTCGTGCTGCGCGAGTTCGAGCACGAACGAGAGCGGTCTGAATCCGAGGCGGCGCACTTCGCGCGCCGGCTCGTCGAAGAACAGCGCGCGGCCATCGACTCCGCGGTGGCGCGCGCGGCGCACGACCCCGAGTTGCTCAATCTCGCCCGCCGCGACCTGGCGCGATCGCGCGACGAAACGCTCGTCGAGTGGTTGCCGCATGCACCGCGCCTCGCCCAGCAACACGGCCTGCCACTGCTCAAGATTCTCGATGCCGAAGGCCGCATCCTGTCGAATGCGCATTGGCCGGCGGCATACAACGTCACCGACACGCCGGGCTTGATTCTGGCCTGCGAAGCCGCGACCGGTGCCCGCTTGGTGCATGAGCGGGACGCCAACGGCGAATTCTTGGCGCTCGAGGCGCCCTGCTGGCTAGCGCCGGGGCGGCGCTTTGTGGTCGTGGGCGGGGTGCGCGCCGATTCAGCGTTCGTGCACGATTTGGCGGCCCGCGCCGGGGTGCCGCTGACGCTCGCCATGCGCGACAGTTCGGCACGCGAGGCCTTTCCCATGGCCCCGCCCCAGCCCGTCGTGCCAACGGGGCGGATCGCGCGCGGCCTCGATCTGCTGCGCGCGGCGGCGAGCGACATCCGCACCTCGCACTTGGAATGGGTGCCGATTCCCACCTCGCCGCTCGACGCCGAGGGCGGGGTGCGCTTGCGGCTCGACCGAACCGGCCTCTTCGATTTGCAGCGCCGGCTGGTGCAGATCTTTGCCGCCGCGGCGATCTTGGGCGGGCTCGTGGCATGGCTGCTCGGTTGGTGGGTTTCGAGCCGCGTCACCGGGCCCCTCGAACGCTTGGCGGACGGCGTTGCGGTACTGGCCGAAGGGCGTACCCCGCCGCTCATTCGCGCCGAGGGTTCGGCCGAGGTGCGCGACCTCGTGGCCAGCTTCAACCGCATGGCGGAAAACCTCGCCGAGAGCCGCGAGCGGCTGCGGCGCGCCGAACGCATCGCGGCCTGGCGCGAGGTGGCCCGGCGCGTCGCGCACGAGATCAAGAACGCCCTGGCACCGATTCAAATCTCGGTCGAAAACGTCGCCCGCAGCCTGCACACCGGCAAGGGCGACTTGCGGGCCCTGGTGGACGAGAGCGCCACGACGGTGCGCGGCGAGGTCGAGGCGCTGACGCGTTTGGTGAACGCCTTCAACGAAATGGCGCGGCTGCCCGATCCCGAGATGGCACCGTGCCGGCTCACCGAAACCTGGGAACGGGCCGCGGCACCGTTTCGGGACGTGCTGACGCTCTCGGCAGGCGGCCTCGAGGCCATGCCACGGCTTTTGTACGACGATGACCAAGTGCGCCGCGCGCTGCACAATTTGCTTTTGAACGCCCAGGAGGCCGGCGCGGTCTGTGTCGTGCTGCGGGCCCAGGCGACGGCCCGCGGCTGGGATGTGACGCTTGCCGACGATGGGCCGGGCATTGCGCCGGACGACCAGGGGCGCATCTTCGAGCCCTATTTCACCCGGAAACCGGAAGGCACCGGGTTGGGGCTCGCGATCGTGTACAAGATTTGCACGGACCATGGCTGGGCCGTGACTGCGCGCTCGCCGGCGGGCGCCGGCGGAGTCGCCGGGGCGACCGCACCCGGCACCGTTTTCGCCATCGCCATTCCGGCGCGGGCGGCGGCGGCGCCGGACGCGTGACGCATTTCGAGCTGGGAGCAACATGTCGGGCGAGATCCTGATCATCGACGACGAGGCGAGCTTGCTGCGGTCGCTGCGCAGCATGCTCGAGATGGAAGGCTATGGAGTGCTCACGGCCTCGACCGCGGCCGAAGGCTTGGCGCAACTCGGCGAGTGCGATCTCGTGCTCTTGGATGTTCGGTTGCCGGACCGCAACGGTGTCGATGTGCTGGCGGAGATCCGCCGCAAGTGGGATGTACCGGTGCTCATGATGTCGGCGCACGCGACGATTGCCGATGCGGTCAAGGCCACCCAACTGGGCGCCCACGATTTCCTCGAGAAGCCGTTCACGACCGAACGCGTTCTGCTCGTGGTGCGCAATGCGTTGCATGTGCGCCGCCTGGAGACCGATCGCGCCGAACTCGAAGCCCGCGCCGGTGTCGCGTCGTTGCTGTTGGGTGAGAGTGTCATCATGCGGCGCGTGCGCGAACAGATCCGGTTGTGTGCGTCGACGAACGGCCGCGTCTTGGTGACCGGTGAGACCGGTACCGGCAAGGAAGTCGTGGCGCGCGCCATTCACGCCCAGAGTGAGCGCCGCAACGGTTCGTGGGTGGCGGTCAACTGCGCCGCGGTGCCGGGTGAGCTGATCGAAAGCGAGCTCTTTGGGCATGAAAAAGGCGCCTTTACGGGCGCCTTGCGGACGCGGCGTGGCAAGTTCGAACAGGCCGACGGCGGTACGCTGTTTCTGGATGAAATCGGTGACATGCCGGCGCACATGCAGGCCAAGTTGTTGCGAGTGCTCGAAGAAGGCGAGATCGAGCGGGTCGGCGGCGACAAGCGGTTGCGCGTCGATGTGCGGGTGCTCTCGGCCACCAATCGGGATCTCAAAGCCGACATTGCGGCGGGCCGCTTTCGCGACGACCTGTTCCACCGGTTGAACGTCGTGCAGATCCACATTCCACCGCTGCGGGACCGGCGCGAGGACGTGCCGCTTCTGGTGCGGCACTTCGTCGATACGTTGAGCAAGCTCGCGGGCCTGCGTGCCGTCGAACTGGATGCGGCGCTGTTGGCGCGCCTGCAACAACACGACTGGCCGGGAAACGTGCGCGAGGTGCGCAATACCGTCGAACGGCTGCTGATCTTCAGCCAAGGCCGGCCGCCCGGAATGGCGTTGCTCGAGGAATTGTTGGGCGGCGAACCGGTCGGGTTTCCGCATCTCTTGACGCCGGAAGATGCCGGCGAGGTGGGCGAAGCGGCGGCCACCGACAGCGGATCCGATTCCCCCAACTTGCGGCAGGCGGTCGAGGGCTTCGAGCGCCAACACATCATGGCGCGGTTGCGCGCCCACGGCGGCCAAGTGGCGGCGACCGCCCGCGAACTGGGGCTCGAGCGCAGCCATCTGTACAAGAAGATGCGGGCGCTCGGCGTCGATCCGGATGCGGCGCGCTGAGCGCGGCTGCGTGTCCGGCGATCCACGCCGGAGCGGCCACGTGTCCGGAAAGCCGCACCGCAGCGGTGCACGCGGTGCGGCATCCCGGCCCCGCCCTTGCCCGGGCTTCGAAAGTCAAATTCCCCATCGTCAATGACTTCACCCCCGCAGTACGCCGTTGCGTGGAATCGGCACACGACGTGCGGAAGGCCGTGGGCATGCGGCCGGGGCCGCAGTGTTCCGAGGGTGGCTGGCAACACGGGGTTCGGATGGGAGTCGGAACATGAGGTGGTTCTGTCGCGCGCATGCGGCCGTCCGGCGGATGCTTCGCGGCGTCCCCGGCCGGGCGCTGCTGCGGCGCGCGCGCTCTTGGTGCGGCCAAGGTCCGATTGGCTGGTAGCGCGGGAATCGTTACTGGCAGTTCGCGCTCTTGTGACACCCGGCGTTCTGCCCTTGGTGCCACTTCGGATTGACGCCGCGCCTTCTGGCGTTCCCGGCTCACACAGCGATCGCGGCCAAGCCCGTGTGAGCTGGGAACGCACCTGTTCGGGCGCCCGACCGGGCCGTCGGCCGCCCCCAAGGGGCTCCGGAATCCTCCGATCCGGGGCCCTTTGCTTTTGCCCCCGTTAGAGGCTCGCGTGACGGCGTGGCGCCGCCGCGCGCCGGGTCTCGATGGCCTCGACCACTGACTCGACGGAGATCTCTTCGAACCGGCACTGCTTGGGATCGCGTGGGCAGCGGCCGGGACAAGCTCCGGCCGCGGGCAGGACGATGCGGGCCTCGTTGCCTTGCGGGCCCCACAGCAGGGGCGAGCACGCTCCCGAAGGACAGAAAAGACTGATGGTGGGGACGCGCAGGGCGGCGGCGGCATGCATGGGACCGGTGGATGCCGAGACGAGTGCGCCGAGCTGCGACAAATCGGCCAACAGTGCACGCAGCGGACGGCGGCCGCGCCGGTCGATGAGGTGCGCCGAGGCGGGATAGGCGGGGGTCGTTTCTTCACCGGTCAGCACGATGCGCAGGCCGGCCGGTTGTTGTTCGAGGACGTGAGTCGCGAGTTCGACGTAACGCTCCGGCTGCCAGTTGGGTGACGAACCGCCGGACGTCGAATGTAGGCCGAGCAGAAAATCCCCTGGCGCGGCGCCGGCGGATTGCAGTTCGGCCTGGGCGGTTGCACGCTCGGCGCTGGTCACGAAGAGTTCCGTTGCCAGAGTTTCGGGCGTTGCGTCGGCCTGCACGCCGATCTTGCGGCCGAGGTCGAGGCAGTAGTCCGCTTCGTGGCGCATCGGAATGTACTTGTGGCGGCTGACGCTCTGCATACCCGTCATGACTTCATAAATCTTGTGGCCGACACCGATGCGGCGCGGGATCCCGGCCCAAAACAACGCCCAGGCGGCGCGCTTCGTCGGCAAGAGCAAGAGCGCGGTGTCGAAACGCTGGCGCTGCAGCTCCCAGACCAAGCGCATGAAACCCCGGCGGCCGGCGTGCGCACCTTGCGTGTCGTCGACGAGCACGGTGTCGAGATGCGGGTTGTGCAGCCAGAGATCGCGCCCATACGGACGCACGAGTGCCGCCAAGTGAGCGTTGGGAAACGTGCGGCGCAACGCCCGCACCAGGGGGGTCGCCAGAACGACGTCACCCATGCGGTCGGTGCGAACGACGAGAATGCGGCGCTGGCGCATGCGACGAGCCTCCCGCCGCGCTCGACGGGCGCGGCGGCCGGCAGCATAGCATCACGAATGGGGGGCGACTTCGATGGCCGGCAGGGCGGCGTGATCGCGCCCGGCGAGGACAGGTGCAGATGCGGGTGCGCCGGTTGTGGGAAGCACGGGCGGCACGGCGTGCGCCTCTTGAGCGTGCAAACGCTGGTCATAGCGGCGTACGAACGGCGCATACAGGAGGTAGGCAATCGAGAAGTTGAGCGCCACCAGAACGAGGGCCTTCGGATCACCGGTCGTGCCGAACGCCCCCAACGGCGTCGGCAGCGTCCACAGGATGTCGAGATGCGGCCGCGCCACGAGTTGAAAGTGGAAGGCCGCCCACGCGGTCACCGCGCAGAGCAAGGGCGCGATCACGAACGGCACCGCCAGGGTCGCATTCATGACCACCGGCACGCCGAACATGATCGGATCGTTGATATTGAAGAGTGCCGGCACGAGTCCCACCTTGGCAACGCCGCGCAACTGCGCCGAGCGGGCTCGCACCATGTGTGCCACCAAGGCGAGTGACGTGCCCGAGCCGCCCATCCACACGAACCAGATGTAGAACTCCCGCGGCGCGATGTTGGGAATGGCCTGGCCGGCAAGGGCTGCATCCATGTTCTGCGTCAGCATCGCCAGCCACAGCGGCTTCATCACCGCCAGAATCGTGATGGCGTGGATGCCGAAGAGCCAAATGGTCGAATCGATGAGCACGACGAGCAGGATGCCGGGCAAGCTGTTGCCGACCGCCTGCAACGGCCGCGACAAGGTTGTGATCAGGGTGAAGATATCAAAGCCGAGTCCGTGCACCACGAACCACAGGCTCGCAATGCTGACGAAGGCCGGCACCAACGAGATGAAACTGCGCGACACGGAATCCGGCACCGTATCGGGCAGGCGCACCACCATGTTGCGCCGCACCACGAAGCCCTGTACGGCGACAACATAGAGCGCAATCAAGATACCGACGAAGAGCCCCGCCGGCCCGACGTTCTCGAGCGGCAAGGTCCACGCCGGAGCGCCGTCCGGTTTGAGAACGGCTTTGATTGGACCCACGACCGCCAGATGCGCCGTGACCGCGATGAGGCCAGCGGCCAGCGGATCGAGTTCGCGCCGTTTCGCCAGGTGGTACGCAATGGCAAAGGCCGCGTACACCGAGATCATGCCGGTGGTTGCCTTGAACACCAATACGAAGCGCGGGATCCAACCGGCCATCGCCACGGCGTAGGCCTTCTGCCACTCGACGCGGACGAGCGGTGGCTCGACCAGGAGATAGAAGAAGCTGCCGATGAGCACGAGCGGCAACACGGCGACGATGCCGTCGCGCATCGACAAGAGCACGACGGATTGCCCGGTACGCTCACCGGCCTTGGTGAGAGCGTTGCGCAGAGTTCGAAGAATGCGCTGCATGACTCCACCCTAGGACGTGCGCGGCGACATCGCAACGCCGGATGCCGGGGCGTCGTGGTCTGGACGCCGCTGCACCCTGGCCGTGCAAGATCGAAGCCGTGGTGGGATTCAGGAACGCGAGCTGCGGCTGTCGCGGGTGCGCCAGCGCGACAGTGCGCCACGATCGAGGCAACGGAGTCCGACCAGGAGGACGACGAACGCGCCCGCAAGTTGAATAGGATCCAGCATAAAAATGCGGTTAGCGCCGCGGGTTTTTCACATCGATTCCGAGGGCGTCGTAGGTGGCTTTGTCCAGGTTTCCGGTGGGCTTCCGGCCGATGGACGCCTGGAAGAGCTTGAGAGCTTCTTGGGTCTCGATGTCGAAGTTGCCGTTCAGGCGGCCGTGATAGAAGCCCTTGGCGGTCAGAACGATCTTGGCGCGCTCGATCGTCGATTTGACTCGCTCGCCGCGCGCCGCGAAATGCACCGAGTCGCGGGGGCTCGAGCGGGGTGACGAGGCATCCGCCGCGGTTCCGCCCTGGCTGGCCGCGGGCCGGGCGCCGATCGACTCGTCGTGGCGCAACGTCCGAACCACGAGTCCACCCACGATCAGCACCACGACTACGACCCCAATCCACGACAGACGATTCGTCGACATCGGCAAGCTTTTCCTCCGCGCCAAAATTCGACCGAGCAGCCCGCGTCCCCGCACTCCGGGCGGGCGCCAGCCGGTGATGATACTCGGTCGCTCGGAGGCCCGAAACCCCCTCCCAACCCCGAGTCTGGAGTTGCCGCGGGGGGTCCAGACGGGGTACAATAAGGGTTGGTAGCCCGCCAGGGCTTGCCGCGCCCCCCAGGAGTGGTTTCTCGAGAATCCGTCAACGGGCCCGTGCTGACGGACTGCAAGGAAGCATACCGTGCTGGTACAGCGCTCTCGCGCGTGGGGTCCGGCTATCTGTTGCGGCGTCCTCGGCCTTTTGGGGGCTGCCGGCGGGGCGGCGGCGGCGCCGACGTTGACCCGTGGTCCCTTCCTGCAGCAAGTCACGTCGCAAACGGCCCAGGTGGTCTGGCGGACGAGCACCGCGGCGGCCTGTACCTTGACCGCCACTGGACCGGCGGGGCCGAGCCTTGCCGTCGCGACACCGTCCGGCACCGAACATGTGGCGGTGCTGGCGGGGCTCCTGCCGGCGACGCGCTACGACTACAGCGTGCGCTCGAATGGCCTGGTGGCCGGCGGCACCAACTATTTCGTGCAGACGGCGCCGAATCCCGGCACGGGTGCCACGACGCGCTTCCTCATCTTCGGGGATTCGGGGACCGGCAGCGCGACGCAAACCGCGGTCGCGGCCACGCTCGTCACTCAGACCGCCGATTTCGGCATTCATGTCGGCGACATCATCTATCCGTCGGGGGAAACGCAGTACTACGACCCGCGTTACTTCCAGCCCTACGCCGCGATGATCCGCCACCTGCCCATCTTCGCCATTCTCGGCAATCATGACGCCGGCAACTCCACGTCGTTCTTCGACGCGTGGCATTTGCCGACCAACTCGCTCGACGGCACCGAGCGCTACTACTCGTTCGACTTCGGCGACATCCACTTTGTCGGATTGGATACGACGAAGCCGCTCACGTCCGCCATCTTGGCTTGGCTCGCGGCCGACCTCGACGCGTCACCCCGGCGTTGGAAGATGGTGTTCTTCCATCACACGATGTACAGCTGTGGTTTGTACCATGGTACGTCGACGTCGTTGGTGAATGCCCTGGCGCCGGTGTTCGAAGCGCACGGCGTCGATGTCGTGTTCTACGGGCACGACCACCACTACGAGCGCAGCTTCCCGATCCGCGCTGGGGCGGCGCTGCAAACCGCTCTCAACCCGAATTTCGTCAGCCCCGGGGCGCCGATGTATGTGGTCAGTGGCGCGGCCGGCGCGTCGCGCGATGCAGCCTCCAACTGCTTTTTTACCGCGCGCGCCATCGCGACCCCGTCGTTCGCGCGGGCGAGCGTCACGGCCGACCTGTTCACCCTCGAGGCCATCAGCGCCGACGGTACCGTCCTCGATCAGATGACGCTCTCCAAGTCGGGCACGCCGCCGCCGCCACCGCCGGCCGAAACCGCCAAGGTCTTGTCGCCGAATGGCAGTGAGGTGTGGCTCGCGGGCCAAGCCGCCATGCTGCAGTGGTCGGCGAGCCAGGGCATCGCTGCGGTGCGGATCGAGTTGTCACGCGCCGGGGCGCAGGGCCCTTGGGAAACGCTGTTTGCATCGACTCCGAATGATGGCGCCGAACCGTGGACGCCGACGGGGCCGGCGGCGAGCCAATGCTTGCTGCGTGTCGCCGATGCGAGCGACGGATCACCAAGCGACCTCTCGGACGCGGCGTTCCAAATCACCGTGGCGCCGCCGCCGCCACCACCACCGCCGTCGGGCATTGTCGCACTCATCAACTTCCAGCCCGATGGCGTGCCCGTGCCGACTGGCTACCAGGTGGATACGGGTGCCATTTTCGACACGGTGCGCGGCTATGGGTGGAACACGGCCCAAACGACGCGCGCGCGGGCGCTGCTTCCCGCCGACCCGCGCGACACCTTCGTGGACGTTACCAATACGTCGACGGCAACGTGGGAAATGGCGCTCGCCAACGGGACGTACTATGTGACGCTCTTGTGCGGCGACGCGCAAACGACGGCGTCGCACCGCGTCGCTCTCGAGGGCACGACGGTGCTCTTGGATACGAATACGGGCGCCAGTGAATTCTTGCAGCCGTTCGATATTCCCGTAACGGTGCAGGATGGCCGGCTCACCATGACGGTCGGGGGAAGCGGCGCCTTTTCGCACACGAAGGTCGACGCCATCGTCATTGCCAACGGTGCGGTCGTTTCACTGCCGTATACGCTTTCGACACCGGCACCGGCGGACGTGCGTTGCATCGGCAGCAGCGCGCCGATTCGCTGGTCTGGCACCGGCGGCACATTGCCGATGCGCGTCGAGCTGTCGCGCGCCGGCCTGGCCGGCCCGTGGGAACCGGCGGTGATCGTCACGGCCGACGACGGCGAGGAGCTCTGGACGCCGGTGGGGTCACCATCCCCTTGTGGCGCGATGCGCGTGCTCGACAGCACGGGACATCTGCTGGCCGCGACCCCCAAACCTTTCGCACTTGGTGCGCCATCATTGCAGCTCCTCGCCCCCAACGGCGGGGAAACGTGGACGGTGGGGACGGCGCAGTCGTTCGGATGGACGAGCAGTTGCTACGCGGGCAACGTGCGGATCGACGTGTCGATGACGGGCCCGGCCGGTCCGTGGACCACGTTGATCGCAACGACCCCCAACGACGGCACCGAGGCCTGGACGGTGCGGCCGGAAGACGCCGGTTCGATCTACGCGCGCATTATCGCTTTGCCCTTCGGCACGCCCAGCGACGCGAGCGACGCGGCTTTTAGCGTCATCACTCCACAGCCGGCCCCGTCGCAGACCTGGAAGTTCGACTTCACGGTGAACGGCGCGGCACCCGCCGCCGGCTCCACCGCCGAGACCGGGACGCCCTACAGCGCCGCCCTGGGCTACGGTTGGTTGCAAGCAGTGAGCATGAAGCAACGCAACCTCCTCCCGGGCGACTGCCGCGACACGTTCGTGCAGGTGACCAACAACACGACGGCCACTTGGGAGTTCGGGTTGCCGAATGGCACCTATAAGGTGTCCCTCACCTGCGGCGATCCGCTGACCTCGGGCACCCACCGAGTGGCGCTCGAAGGGCAAGTCGTCGTCGCCGACGTGTTTGCGTCGGGGGGCGAGTATGTGACCCGGACCGATCTCCCCGTCGTCGTCGCCGATGGGCGCCTCAGCATGAAGCTGGGCGGCAGCGGCCAAATCACCAGCACCAAGGTCGGCTGCATCGAAATTCACTCCGCGGGCACCCCACCTCGCACGGTCCGGCATGGGCCACGTGGCGATCAAGTGCCGGTCATCAGCAGCAGCATCACGCGTACACGGCTCGTGGCGCCCGCGGGGCCGGTCCACAACGCAGCGCGTTTTGGAATCGAACTCGTGCGCGAAGCCCCGGTGCGGCTTGCCCTCTATGACGTGCGTGGACGCCGGGTCATGACCCTTTTCGAGGGGCTCTTGCCGGCGGGACGCAGCGACATCACATGGGACACCCTGGACGCGCGGGGACAGCGGCTCGGTTCCGGTGTGTACTTCGCACGGTTCGAGACCGACGGCGCCAAGGACGCGCAACGCGTCGTCCTCGTTCGCTGAACGAACCGGCGTTTGACGCGATTTCGAGGTTCGGGTATCGTGCGGCGGCGGCCTTCGGCCGCATGAGCAAAGGAGCCGCCGTGACCGCGAGCCGCCCGCGATTGCGTCTATTGCAAGCCACCGACTTCACGCCCGAGGGCACCGAAGAACTCTACCGCCTGTTCAACGATTCCATCCTCCAAGGTGGCACGATAGGGTTCCTGCGACCGATGACCCGGCGTAAGGCGCAGGAATACTTCGAGTCGCTCCAGCGCGGGATCCACAAAGGCGAAACGATCGCGGTCGTGGCCGGCGCCAAGCCGTTCACCGGCTTCGGCCTGATTCGTCGCGATGACGGCGAGCTCTTCCGGCACTGCTGGGAATTGGGCCGCGTCATGGTGCGGCCGACGATGCAGCGCCACGGCCTGGGCGCCGCCATCGTGCAACGCCTGGTCGCCGAGGCCAAGCGGCGCAAGATCGAAGTGTTGTGGCTCGACGTTCGCATCACCAACGTCCCGGCCATCGAACTCTTCCAAAAAATCGGCTTCCGCACCTGGGGTATCTTCCCGAATCGCATCAAAGCGGGCCGGGAGTATACCGACGTCCTTTACATGGCCTGCGATCTGCGCACAACCTACCATCCCCTACGCGACCTGCCGTAGATTAGTGCAGGCGCGCGGCGGGTGCGCCCTGGCGCGCTTTCGCATAGCTCCAGCGGCCTAGAATTGCGGCGCCCGCGGCGGCAGCACACAGTGCCGAGCTCCACAGACTGGCGCGTGCGGCGGCGGACTGCGGTGATGGAATGGCATGTACTGCGCCGCTCACGAGCCGGAAGTAGGGCTGCAACCACTCGGATGCGAGCGCCAACGAACCCGGCGCGTACTGCGGCAGCCAGGTGGCGAGCACGGCACAGCAGAGAGCAAAGATGAACGCCGGGTCCGTAAGAAGCATCCTCCACCACGACTCAACGATCGGCGCTTCATCACCGGCACGAAGCGGGATCGCCCGCTGTGCCACACGCGGATCACGGCTTGCGATGCCGGCCGGAGAGGTGATTTGGCCTAGAACTCGCGACGCAAAACCGGCGGGCGCGTGCGGTGGGCCGGCCGCCAGCGCCGCATCAATGGCGCGCGCCGTGGCAAGTGCGGCGCGGCAATGCTCACACGTCGCGACGTGCATTTGCATCGCCGCCGGCGGCTCAGCGCCGCCGGTCGTATCGAGCCACAGTTCGAACCCAGTGCAGTTCATCGTGCTTCGTCCTCCTGCCAAGCCCGGCGGAGCGCGGTGCGAGCCCGATGGAGGTGCGTCTTCACGGTGTTCTCATTGAGACCCAAGAGGTGCGCAACGTCCACCACCGAGCGATCCTCGAGATAAAACAGCGTCACCACGGCCCGCTGCGCCTCCGGAAGCTCCGCCACCAAGCGCTCGATGCGCAAGCGCGTCCGTGCATCCGGCGGTTGGAGCGGCGAAACCGGCTCCAGCAGCCCGTTGTCCAAACTCGTCTCGCGCTGATCGCGCGCCTTCAATCGCGCCAGCCGGTCGAGGGCACAACGCACCACGATGCGGTGCAGCCAAGTGCTGAACATGGCGTCGCCACGAAACCGCGGCAAAGCGTTCCAGGCCTTGACGAAAGCATCCTGTGCCACCTCCTCGGCCTCGGGAGCCAGCCGCACGATTCGGAGTGCGAGCCCGTAGGCGCGGTCCGCGTGCGCGTCCACGAGGGCGCGAAACGCGTCGGCGTCCCCAGATCGGGCTCTTGCGACCATCTGGTGTTCGGAGCCGGCCGTCCCGGCGGAACACGGCTTCGCACCGGGAGTTTCCATTGCTGCATTGGACGGGACGCGGGCCCCGCGAGGTTTCAAGGGTTCTGCCGACCCCGCGCCCTCCGCAACGCCCGCCGGCCATCCAACCCTCGCGCGCCCCGCACCCGAAAACTGAAACCGCGCGCCGCCCGGTGCCCGTCCAAGAAGACGTGCGGCGGGGACGCGCTCCGCCCGATCGTGCTCATCCGGCGCCTCTGGCGCGGAAACCGGGAGATCTGCAGCCATGGGTGATTTCAAGTTCCTGTTGCTCATCCTGCCTATCATAGGCGTATTCGGCGGACTGACGCTCGGCGTCGTTCGCACCGTGGGGCGCCAGCGTCAAATCGAACTGTTGCAACGCGAGCGCATCGCCGCCATCGAGCGCGGCATCGATCCCAAGATTCTGCCGACCCTCGGGGGCATGGGCCAGGATTTGGACGCCCTGCAGTCCGAGTTCGACCCGAACCGCCGGTTGCCGCGTCAGTTGCTGGTCGCGGGGGTGCTCACCCTCTTCATGGCGGCGGGCTTGACGACCGTCTTCCTGATCACTGAAGAACAAGGCAAGTCTTGGGCGATCGGCATCGTGCCTGGGGCGCTCGGCCTCGGTTTGATCGTGTCGTCGTGGCTCGTGCAGCCCCGCGGCCCGCGCTAAGCGCGCGTCCTACGGCCGCCGGTAGGCGCGCGCAGTGGGGCGGAACGGACGGGTAAACCACTCGGGGCGCCGCAGGCCGTCGGCGCGCGGTTTGACGGTCGCGAGCGCCAGCCACTCGTGATACGCCTGCATCGAGGCGGCAGTGTCGACTTCCACATCGCCATAGCGATCGTCCCGTTCGGCGCGCGTCACCGTGACCTTTTGATGCCAACAGTGCATGCCGGAAATGGGATCGGGTTGCACCGCGAACGTCAGGTTCTGATGCACACCACCATCCGTCCACCACACGCGGCTCGAATCGGGATCTTCGGACTTGAACGGCTTGATGTCGCCCGTGCGGCGCACGCGCCAGCGGCCGGGACCCGGTTGTTCGATGCGCACCGGCGGCGCCGCCCAACGATCGGTACCCGGCTGGCCCTCGAGCCGCCAGCGCCCGAGATGATGTGAACACGCGATCACGCCCGGCCGGATCCCTTCGGTCACCCAGGCCTTGTTGACGAAGAACCCGATGCGCGTTGCGACGCGCACCAGATCCCCGGTCGCGACTCCCACGTGCGCCGCATCTTGGGGGTGAATCCACACCGGATTGCGGTTCGAGAGTTCATACAGCCATTTGGAATTCCCCGACCGCGTGTGAATCAGCGTCGGCAAACGGAATGTCGGCACGAGAACGAATTCGTTGCGCGCCCGGTCGAGCGTCGAGGGATGCACGTGACTCCGGATGTAGCCCGGCAGCACGGCATCCGAATATCCCCAATCGTCCATCGTCGGCGAAAAGAACTCGAGTTTGCGGGACGGTGTTTCGAAGCCGATCGCCGGTGCGCCGCGCGATTGCACCGCAATCGCCTTACCGTCGCGCGACCACACGCCGCGTTCCATATCCAGCGTCGCGCCCGCAACATCCGCCGGTGCGGTATGTGTGCCGTACACCACCGGCTCGACCTCGAACGCACCGTGGCGCCGCATGTATTCGAGCGGCGTCACCGCCTCGCGGGCCGCAGCCGCCGGCAGGCCCGGCACCGCGTTTTCGAAGATCCACCGGTACTGTTCCTCGACGGTCAAGCGTTCCCCCGGCCGGTACGGCGATTCGAAGTACTGCCGCACCCCAAGACTGCCATCCGGATCCACCGCCCACGAGAGCGCAATCCAGAACTCGTCCTCTTCCCAGACTTCGCCCGGGTTCGCCTGCCAGGTCCACTCGAACGTCTCGCCGGCGCGCTCGCGCGCCACGCGCTGCACCGGCTGCCGGAAGCCGATCCAGCGCGACGCATGCGTTTCCTGGCTCATGAGATCGTGGCGCTCGGGTCCCAATCCCATCGGCAATACGTAGTCGGCAAAGAGTGCTGTCTCGCTCCACACCGGCGTCAGTGCGGCGTGCAGGCCGATCTTCGATTCGTCCTGCAACACTTCCATCCAGGTGAAACCATCGGGATTGGTCCACACCGGGTTGTAGACGCGCGTGAAGTAGACGTCGACCTTGCCGCGGCCTTCCTTCAAGAAGTGCGGCAAGAGAAACGACAGTTCGTGATGCGACAGCGGCCACTCCGGGGGGAAGAGCAATTCGCTCCACACGTCCTGCGGCGGCGGCTTGCGCCAGCGCGCCGGCACGAACTTGTTCGCTGTGTGTTGCGAGGTACCGCCCGGCGTATTCACCGAACCCGTGAGCACGGTGAGAAACTGCAAGCAACGCGCTACCTGCCAGCCGCCGCGATTCCCGGATGCGGCGTTGCGCCACACGTGCGACGCGAAGGCGCCGCGGGCGCGGCCGATCTCGCGCCCCACGTCCCGCACGACATCAGCCTCGACGCCGCACTCTTCCGCCACCCACTCGGGCGTGTAGCGCGCGTACTCGGCGCGCAGCAGGGCGCGGAACGCTTCGAAAGTCGCCGGCTCACCCGGTTGGCGCACCGCGAGCCATGCATCCCAATTGACCCACGTGCGCATGAACTCGAGGTCTTCCAAGCCTTCCGCCAAGATGACGTGCGCGAAGCCGAGGAGCAGTGCCGCTTCGCTTCCCGGATGCGGCGCAATCCACCAGTCGCTCATGGATGCGGTATTCGACAAACGAATGTCGACGGTGGCGATCTTGCAGCCCGCATTCTTGGCATCCAGAATGCGCTGCGCTTGTGGATTGAAGTAGTGGCCGGCCTCCAAGTGCGCCGACAAAAGTAGAATGAACTTGGCGTTCGCGTGATCTGGCGACGGCCGATCGCTCCCCGACCACAATTCATAGCCCAAGCGCGCCGCCGCCGAGCAGACGTTGGTGTGGCTGTTGTGGCCGTCCACACCCCATGCCTGCAGAATGCGCTCCATGGCGCCATCGTGCCCCGGGCGGCCGACGTGGTACATCACTTCGGTACGGCGATTCTCGACCAAGGCCTTGCGAATGCGCGCCGCGAAGGTCGCGATGACCTCGTCCCAAGTTGTCCGCTCCCACTGACCCGATGCCCGCGGCCCAACGCGCTTCAGGGGATAGAGAATGCGCTCCGGATCGTCGACTTGATTGAGCGTCGCCGGGCCCTTGGCGCAGTTGCGGCCGCGCGAACCCGGGTGGTACGGATTGCCTTCCAGCTTGCGAATCTTGTTGGTCTCGCGGTCGACATAGGCCACGAGACCACACGCCGCCTCGCAGTTGAAGCAGATCGTCGGTACCAGCCGGTAGTGATGCTCGACGCGCCGCGGCCACGCCTTGGGATCGTATTCGACCCAATCGTCCCAGCGATCGCGCGGTGGAAACGATTCCAGCTTGGTCACTTGCCAGGCCGCACCCGACGGCGCGACGGCGGAATCTTCGGTTGGCTTCACGAGATCGCCACCGCCTGTCCGGCGCGAATCCAGGCGCGCTCATAGAGCAGCAAGGCAAAGGTCGCAAGTGTCGCGGCGAGCGCGCCGCAAACCGCCGCCGGCACCGGGCCCGACAGCACCATGTGCCCCGTCCCCAGCATCGCCGCACCGGCTAGGAAAAGCGGCAGTTGCGATTTCATGATGGCGCGCCCGAGATACACCTGTGCCTTGCGCGCATCGGTGGTGCGCGGCCGGTGGCGTAATTCGCCGCCAAGCACCAGCGTGTTGACGAGCGACAACGCCGCCAAAAGCGCCCCCGCCGTATGCAGCACTCCCGGCGCACCGGGCAGCACGACGGCCACGGCTGCGCCGAGGAACGCAGCGCGCAGGACGAGCCGCGTGAACAAACCGCGCTCCAACCACAGATCGCGGCCACGACACTGGGCGAACAACCAAGCGCTGTAGCCCGAAACCAAAATCCCGAGTGGTACTCCGAGCCAACGCGCTACATCGGCGAGCATGCCTTGGCCCAGAACGCGCAGAACGAGCGATGCGCTCGTCGTCGCGCCAAACGCCATCAGCACCCAAGCGCCCTTGACGAGCCATGATTTCGTATTCGGCCGCAAGACGAGGCGCCAAAAACGCTCCGGCCGCCCCAAGTCATGAATCAACAGCACGCTCGTGATCGCCGTGAACAGGAGTGCGACGACCTCTGGCACGTAGTCACGCGCCGCCCCCGCACGCACGCCCAAAAGCCCCAAGAACGGTGCGACCAGCGCCGCGCCGGCGGCGATGTTCTTGGTGACGAGATATGTCCAGACATGCCAGCCCCACTGTGGCGCGTGTCCGACATCGAGCGTCGTCGTGACATCGGGAACGGGGTCGAGCCCGGCGACGCGCGGCGGCGGCGGCGTAGCGCGATCCGACCACAGCCAGGCGGCAGGTTCGGCGGCCGCGCCGGGCACGAGCGCTTCCGGCAGCGCATCGATGTACCACACCCGCGGCCCGGTGCCCTTTTCGAGCCGGCGGCGGCTCGTGGGCTCGTCCTGAATGAGGCGCGCGATCTTCGATTCGGGATCACTCACATCTCCGGAGACGATGGCTTCCGCCGGGCAGACGATGACGCACGCCGGTTCGAGACCCAGTTCGGTGCGATGCGCGCAGTAGTGGCACTTTTCCGCCACGCCCGTGTCGGGATGGAAGTAGAGCGCGTCATACGGGCACGCTTGCATGCACGCGCGACAGCCGATGCACTTGTCACGGTCGAGATCGACGATCGCATCCGGGCGCTTGTTCAACGCATTCACGGGGCAAATCTCGACGCACGGCGCGTGGTCGCATTGATTGCAACGCAGCACCGTGAAGTGCCGGCGGACCGACGGAAACGTGCCCTTTTCGACGTACTTGACCCAAGTGCGGAAGCTGCCGAGCGGGACCTCGTTCTCCTGCTTGCAGGCGACAGTGCAAGCGTGGCAGCCGATACACTTCCGTTGGTCGATGACGAAGCCGACCTGCATGACGCTCCCTGGCTCGGGAAGCGGCCAGCATGTCACGCGCGTTGCGTCAGTGTCAATTCGGTGCTGGGTGAACCGTGCGATGCGTCCGGACTTGACGCGACGCGCGCCGCCGCTAAGAATCGCGGTTGCGGCCTTGGAAAGCCGCGCGGCCGCCTTGACGAAGGAGAACCCATGGTTTCGCGCCGAGGCCTCGTGATGATGTGGTGCGTGGCAAGCGCCACCGGAATGACTCTCGCCCGCACGGCGGCCGCGCAGCCGAGCGTCACGGCAGCGCCGATTCCACTCGGCCTTCTCGAGGACGAGCGCAACACGATCGCGGTCTTCCGACGCTGCTCCAGGTCGGTCGTCTTCATCGTCAATGCCCGAACCCGGCGTGACATCTTCACGTTGAACGCGGTCGAAGTCCCGCAGGGCTCCGGCTCCGGCTTCGTGTGGGACACTCTCGGCCACGTCGTGACCAACTTCCACGTCGTGCAGGGCGGCGATGCGTGGAGCGTGACGCTCTCCGACGGCAAGCGCTATGACGCCGAACTGGTGGGAGCGGAGCCCAACAAGGACTTGGCGGTCTTGCGCATCAAGGCGCCGGCATCCGCCCTGGTAGCGCTCGATCTCGGCAATTCCGAAGGCCTCGTGGTGGGACAGAAGGTCCTCGCGATCGGCAATCCGTTCGGGTTGGATCAGACGCTCACGACGGGCGTCATCAGCGCCCTCGGCCGGGAAATCAAGTCCGTCGCTGGAACGACTATTTCTGACGTCATTCAAACGGATGCGTCGATCAATCCGGGGAACTCCGGCGGGCCATTGCTCGATTCACCCGGCCGGCTCATTGGATTGAATACCGCGATCTACAGCCCGAGCGGTGGAAGCGCCGGCATCGGCTTCGCGGTGCCGGTCGCGACCATCAAGCGCGTCGTGCCGCAGATCTTGGAGTTCGGGCACGTCAAGCGTGCGGGCCTCGGCGTGACGCCGCTCGCGGACGGCGTGTCGCGGCAGTACGGGATCGACGGGGTCGTGATCCGCGATGTGGCGCGCGGCGGCGCCGCGGCCCGCGCCGGACTGCGCGGGTTGCAAGTGGACCGCTTCGGCAGCGTGATCCTGGGCGACATCATCATCGGCATCGATGATCGCGAGATCCACACCTTCGACGACATGTACCAAGCGCTCGACCGCCGGCATGCCGGTGATCACGTGCGCGTGCGCTTGCGCAACGATCGTCGGGAACGCGCCGTGGATCTTGTGTTGCAGGAGCTCGACTGAGGCGCGCGCGGCGCCGGACGAAGAGGATCCCCAGCGCCCTGCCAAGGGGTCACGAACGACGTGGAGCGGCCGGCACGGATTGAATGATCGCCAGACGGGGGGTGTACGCGGTAGATTCCCCCCCGCGGCGAGCCCCAAACCTCGCCGTTCGCCCGGCCAAGCCTTGGCGCTCGAGCCCGGTGACTCACACCAGCGTTGCCACACAGGCCCATGCCGGCCTCAAGAAGGACTCGCAATGCCGCGCATCCCGGCCCGACTCGTCGCATCCGTCGTGGGATTGTCGCTCTTGGCTTCCACGGCGCACGCCCAGTTCGGCGGCGTCGTCCCGCGCCAGAAGCTGTTTGTTTTCGGGATCGGCGGCGGCGTCGCCGTGCCGGTCAGCAATGCGCGAGATGCCTTCAAGAACGGCTTCAACGGGCTCGCCTACGTTCGCGTTCAGCCGCCCGTCTTGCCGGTGAGTTTCGGTGTCAACGTCACGTTCCAGCGCTTCGACCTCGCTGATGCGGAAGTGACCGTCGGCGGCGTGACCACGGCGCAGTCCAGTGGAACGGGTGAACTCCTGGCCGGGCTCGGCGACATCAAATACGATCTCTGGCCGGGACCGATCCACCCGTACCTCATCGCGGGATTGGGCGCCTATAACCTGAAGACCGACCCCAGCGGGGCCGCCGCGAGTTCACAGTCCGAGACGCGTTTTGGTATCAACGGCGGAGCGGGCTTGGCGCTCCGGTTCGGCCGGATCAGCGGCTACATTCAGGGGCGAGTGGACAACGTGTACACGAGCGACACCGGTGCCATCGACACCAAGTCCATTCGTGTTATCCCCGTGACTCTCGGCATCGAGTTCTGAGTTCTGCCGGCGCCGTCCGTTCAGCGTTTGCCGATCGTCTTGTCGAGGTAGCTGCGAATCGCCGCCGCGGATGCCGGCGAGCGCCACATGGCGCGCACTTGGGCGTCCATTTCGCGCTCGAAACGGGCGATGCGATCCACCGTCGGTTGGCGGAGTTCGCGTTTGGCGAGCGCGAAGGCGCCGGCGGGAATGGCCGCGTAGGATTCCGCCGCAACTCGCGCCCGTTCCAACAAATCGTCGGCGGGCACGACTTCATCCACCAGCCCGCGCCGGCGTGCTTCTTCGGGCGCAAACGTGCCGCCCCCATAAATGATCTCCGCCAGACTCTGGTGATTGGCGCCAAACCGCACTAGCTCGAGCGCCACGGTCGGAAATGGAACGCCGACGCGTAGTTCCGGCACCCCGACCCGGCCCTTACCGTCGGCCATCAAACGCAGATCGCCGGCACACGCCAGCACGCAGCCGCCGGCGATCGCATGGCCGTTCATGGCGACAATGACGGGACGCGGAAACGTGAAGACGCGGAACAGCACTTGCGACAAGAGCGGCAAGAAGCGATCGACGTACTCGGCGCCGCCGTCCAAGACACGGAAGAGATCGACACCGGCCGAGAACGCACTCCCGGCGCCGGTCAGAACCACGGCGCGCGCATCTTCCTGCTCGAGACCCACGAACGCCTCGCCGAGCGCCTGCAACAACTCGACGTCGAGGGCGTTCACCTTGCCGCGCGAAAGCCGCAGCACCGCGATCTCGCCCCAGCGCTCTCGTTCAATCATGTCGCCAGTCTCCTCTTCGACTACGGCCGGGCCGGGCTCTGCAACCAGCGGTCGAGCCACGTGAGCACGGCGTCGTGCCACAGAATCGACGTCTGCGGTTTCAGGATCCAGTGGTTTTCGCCCGGGAAGTACATCATCTCGGACGGGATGCCTTTGCGCTGCAAGGTTGCGAAGGTCGCGAGCCCTTGGCCCTCGGGAACGCGGTAGTCGCGGCCGCCGAAGGTCACGAGCATGGGCGTTTTCCATTTGTCGACGAAGGCGCTCGGCGACCAGCGCGCATAGGCGGTCGGATTCTCCCACGGCGTGCCGCCGAACTCCCATTCCGGAAACCATTGCTCTTCGGTTCCGCCCCAAAAGCTCGCCATGTCGAAGAGCCCGGCGTGACTGACGAGGCAACGGAAGCGATCGGTGTGCCCGGCGATCCAATCCACCATGTAACCGCCGTACGAGCCGCCGGCCGCCGCGAGGCGCGTGCTGTCGATCCACGCGGTTGTCGCAATCGCGTGATCGAGGGATTTCATGAGGTCCTCGTACGGTTTGCCGCCCCAGTCACTATTGATGCCATCGGTGAACGCCTGGCCGTAGCCGGTCGAACCGCGCGGATCGGGCGCCAGCACGCCGTACCCGGCACCGGCGTAGACTTGCGGATTCCAGCGATAGCTGAAGCGATCGTCCCACGAACTTTGCGGACCGCCGTGCACGAGCAACACGAGCGGATATTTTTCGCCCTCCCGCCGTCCCACCGGTGGGAACAACCACGCATGGACGCGCGTCGCACCGGCACCTTCGCACCAGATCTCTTGTGGTTCGCTCAGATGCACGTTGGCAAGTGCCGCGGTGTTGGATTCGGTCAGGCGCGCGATATGGCTGCCATCCGCAAGGCAGGTCCACACTTCCCCGGGTGCGGTCAGCGACTCGCCGACGAAGACCAGCCGCTCGCCCCCAGCCGAGCGAAACGCCCGCACTCCGGTCGCAGAACCTGGATGCGCGATCTTGCGCGCCTGACCGCCGCCTACGTCGACGGCATAGAGTTGGCGGCGCGCCTCGTCGCCGACGCTCACATACAGTTTCTTGCCGCCCGGGGACCAGACGATCTCACCCGGCGAACGGTCCCACGCTTCGGTGACGACGCGCCGTGTGCCGCTCGCGATGTCGTAGATGACGATGCGCTCGCGGTCGGCTTCGTAGCCGGGGCGCACCATGGCCAAGTAGGCCACCGATTTGCCGTCCGGCGCAAACGCCGGCGCGGTATCGACGGCGAGATTCGAAGCCGTGATGCAACGGAATCCCGAACCGTCGGCGGCCCCCAAATAGAGATCAAGATTGGTCGTCCATGCCGCCGACGGATTGTGCGACCGCGCCGTGAAGACGACGTTGGTGCCGTCCGGCGACCAATCGTAGGACTCGGCGCCCCCGAACGGCGGCGGCGGCGCATCCATTTCGGCGCCGCGCACGATGTCGATGGGCGTGCCGCCCTTGGCCGGTACGACGAACAAATGTTTGACGCGGCCCGAGTCCCAAGTATCCCAGTGGCGGATCAAGAGATGATCGTAGCGCCGCACGAGGACACCGTTGCCTTCGAGCTTCTGGGTGCGCTCTTTGGTGCACGCGAGTGTCGCGCAGTCGGGATACACCTCGGCGGCGAATGCGAGTGCGGCGCCGTTCGGTGACCAACGAAAGTTCTCGACATCGACCGGCAGGTCCGTCAGCGCGCGCGGCTCGCCACCGGCTAGATCGAGGTTCCAGATCTGCGTCGAACCACTGCGGTCCGACAAGAAAGCGACGCTCCGGCCGTCCGGCGACCAGCGCGGGCTCGAATCGCTCGCCTTCGCCGTCGTGATGCGCCGCGCCGTGCCACCCGCGACCGGCACGAGCCACAGGCTCGACCGGCCTTTGTTGGCTTTGACATCGAAACTCTTACGCACATAGGCAACCCAAGCGCCATCCGGCGAAGGTTGCGGATCGGAGACGCGTTCGAGCGCCCAAAGGTCGCGCACGCCGAGAGCGTGCGGCCCCGATGGCGGTGCAAGGCTGTCGGGTGGTGCCAGCGGTTGCGAGGCGCCCGTGCCGGTGCCGGCGCAGAACAACGCCACAGCGCCGAGCCACTGACCCGTCCATCTCGCCCGACGGTCCCGTCCACGTACTGCTCCGCGCCGCTTCACAACGCAGGAGATTGCCGGCATCGCGTCGCCTTTCATTCTCGGGACGAAATTGCGTGCATTGATCACGGCGGCATTCGGGGCGGGAGTGTACCAGAGCGGACCACAGATGTGGCCGCCGCCCTCACGGCCCGTAGAGGGCCTGCAACACCGGCGGGTCCGGCTCTTCGACTGCGAGCACGGAATGGCACGTGCTGCAATCCTGGCTGATCGTGCGGCCAGCGCTCGAGCGGTGTCCATCGTCGTGACAACGGAAACAACCGCTGTCGTCCTGGTGTCCCAACATACTTGGATGCACCGCCCAGCCGACGTTCATGTCCGGAAACACATTGCGCTGGTAGATTGCCCGCAATGCCGTTGCCGCGGCGGTGATGTCCGCGGCGCGGGCGGTCACGAGCGACGGATCGGTGCGGCCGTAGAACGCCCGCAGCGAATCCTCGAAACCAGCCAGCGCCGCTTGCTTGCTCGGGTAGTCCGCTTGCAAGAGGCGCATCGCCTCGCGCTTGACGGACGGCAGGTCACGCGGAATGCGCCGCGCCTCGAGCGCCGCATCCAAGGCGGCCGCGGGCAGCTCGAATTCGTGTGATGGACGGTTGTGACAATCGATGCAGTCCATGCGCCGCTTCGGCAACGCCAGGATGCTGTCTTTGCGCGCCTCGTCACCGCCGCGCCAGTATTCGCGCACCGCGCCGGTGGAATCTTCGACGCTGATCCAATGGATCGTTCGCCGGTCGGGGCTCGAACGGTACTCGACGTGGCTCATGGTGTGCCAATGAATGCCGGTTGCGAAACCGGACTGCGGCTTGCCACCGCCGACTTTGAGCAAGAGCACGGTCGCCTGGCGGGTGTTGGCCGCGTCCTCGGAATAGCGGCGCAGAACCTTGATTCGATCGCCGTGAAATTTCTCCGGCCAGTGGCATTTCTCGCATGTCTCGCGCGCCGGCCGCAAGTTGGCGATCGGCGCCGGGATCGGTTTTGGGTAGGTGTGAAGCGTGACCGCCGCCACCTGACGCAGTCCTGAAAGTTTCGATTTCACAAACCAACTCGCACCCGGGCCGATGTGGCACTCCGTGCAGGACACGCGCGAGTGCGACGAGTTTTGATAAGCGGTGTACTCGGGTTCCATCACCGTATGGCATACCTTGCCGCAGAACTGCGGCGACTCCATGTATTCGACTGCATGGTAGCTGCTGAGCGCCAGCACGATGACGTTGATCCCGGTCAAGGACAGCAGGATGACGATGCGGCGGTGGTCGAGACGCAGCGGCAGTGCGCCGTCGCCCGCACCGCGACGGCGGTTGCGCGCCACCGCCACCGCGATCAACAGCAATCCGGCGATGAAGACGCCGGGCAGGACGAGGAAGGCGAAAATTCCCGTGTACGGCGGCAAGCTCTCGATCGTCAGCACCAGGATCATCAGCACGACGATGCCAATCGCCGACACCGTCACGAGCGCGATCGCGAACAGCCCCAAAAGGCTCCGTGACCCTACCGCAACCATCTCACGGATCGTTTTCCACATGGCGCGCATCATACCAAAGGACCCGATGCAGATGTCGCGCCGCATTTTGATGACGACATCGTCATTTTTCGGCACCGTCGCCGGTGCGATGACTCTCAACGCATGCAAATTGTCGTTTGAGGCGCGAAAAAGCCGCGATTCCTTCTCTCCACGGCGGCCGGTTCCGGTATGCTCATTGCGTCGTTCGTACATGAACGGTATGAAGGAACGGCGATCACGCGGACAAATGTGCGTGCGCTGTCCGTACCAGAGGCTGAAGGGTGGCGTGTGCAGATGAAGCGAAGGGCGTACGTGCGAGCTGCGAGTGTGGCGGTGCTGTGCATCGCGGCGTTCGCAGGGCGGGCGGCTGCCGAGGGTGCCGCAGTCCACAAGTATATCGGCGCCGAGAAATGCGCCCTGTGTCACAAATCCGAAGCCAAGGGCAATCAGTACGGCAAGTGGCTCACGACCGCACATGCGAAGGCGTGGGCAACGCTCGCCAGCCCCAAGGCCCTCGAGATTGCCAAGAAAAAGGGCATCACGACGCCGCCCCAACAAACGGACGCCTGCGTCAAATGCCACGTCGCCGGTTTTGGACAGCCGGCGGCGATGTTCGACGCGAGTTTCAAGAAAGAGCTGGGCGTGCAATGTGAGGTCTGTCACGGACCGGGCAGCGACTACAAGGGTATCAGCGTCATGAAGGACAAGACTGCAGCGATCGCGGCCGGGCTCCTCGTGCCGGACGAGTCGACGTGCAAGAAGTGTCACAACGCCGAAAGCCCGACGTTCACGACCTTCGACTATAAGGCGATGTACGCCAAGATCACCCATCCGCGTCCAAAGACGTAGTCCCAAAGCCGGTGCGCGCGCCAAGGGCATCGTTCCCTTGGCGCACGCACGCGGTGCGGAGAGTTTGCTACACTCCTCGGTGTTCCCTTTGGATCCTTGGCCGTGAGGGCCTACGGGCGGACCGCACCGAGGCAAAGCGCATGCGAACCCTAATTCTCGTCTTTCTGACCTGCGGGCTTTGGAGCCGTCCCGCGCCGGCAGAAGACCTGTACGTGGGGCACCCCAAACTGCTCTTCACGGCCGCCGATGTGGCGGGATTACGCGCCAAGGTGGCCGATGGCGGCGCCGACGACGCCACCTACGCCGCAATGCGCACCTGGGCCCAAGGGGCGCTGGCTTTTCCGACGACCTCCCTGCTCTCCTACGCTGAAGGCATCTCGGCGACCGGACAAATGGCTCTGGTGTCGCAGATCGAGACCAACGGCGCGGCGTACGCGGCCAAAACGCGCCAGCTCGTGCTCGAGGTGGCGCGCAACCGCCCTTCCACCAACGACGAGTTCGCCTCGGGCCTGCGGCTGCAGGTGATGGCGCTGGGCTATGACCTCGCATTCGCCGGCGCGACGCCGGCCGAACGCGACGAGGTGCGCCACGCGATGCGCGCCGCACTCGACTTCATGCCGCCGCGCTTCAACTACTACTGCCAGGCCTACAACCCCTACTGCGGCAACCACGGGATGACGGTCGGAGCTTCGATGGGGCTCGCAGTCATCGCACTCTGGGATGACGTGTCGCCGGCCGGCCAGGACTCACTCGCAACCGCCTTGGCATTCGCCGATCCCATCATTCAGAAGTGCCTGACGGATATCCTGCCGGACGATGGCGCGTACCGCGAAGGCGTGCTGTACGCCGGCTGGATCCTGCATGTTACAGCGCCGTACTTCGAAGCCCGGCGCCGCTTCGATGGCACTGATTTCGCCGCCGACCCGCGCTTCGCGCGCCTGATCGAATGGCTGTGCTACGAACTCGCGCCCGATGGCGGCGGGCGCACGAACAATCTGAACGATTCGCCGTGGTCGTCGCGGCCGTTGGCTCTCCACGGCACCGTGATCGAATGGGCGCAGACACGGCTCGGCAGCCCGCTCGCGGCGTATCTGCACGACCACGTTCTCGGCAGCTTCGGATTCGACTACGGACCGCCGGCCGACCGCCTCGCAACGGTGCTCTGGTGGCAACCCATCGCACCGCTCAACCCCGCGGCACTCCTGCCCTCCGGGCGGCTCTTTCCGTCCCGCGGCCTGTACTATTTCCGGAACGGCTGGAAGACGGGTGCCAGCGGCGACGAGGTCGTGTTCGCGTTCTCGTCGGGCAAGTTCTATGGCGGGCACGCGCAGGAAGATCGGAATCAATTCACTCTCGCTGCCTACGGCCAGCGCTTCGTGGTCGATTGCGGCGCCGTCGGCAGCACCGCAACCCCGAAGCAGAGCGAAGCCCACAATCTCGTCCTCGTCGATGGCATCGGACAGCACAACGCCGGAAACTCGATCGGCACCGACGGCGCCATCGTCTCGTCCCTGGTATCGGGATTCGCCGACTACGTGCGGGGCGATGCACGGGCTGCTTACGCCACCTACAGCGCATTCAACTCCCCCGGCGTGCCGTTCGCGGCCTCCGACTGGAGCTGGGGATACGACGGCGGCAATCCGCTCGAGCGCGCCGATCGCACCTGCATCGTCGTGAAGGACGGCACCGCGCCGCCCTGGATGCTCGTCGCCGATGACATGCGCAAGGACGCGGGGTCACATGCGTGGGACTGGCTCCTGCACACGTCACAGGTTCATACGATCGATGTCGCGAGCGACCCGGCGCAGGTGACGGGCTCACAAGCGACGCTCGACCTTTACTTCGCGCATCCGCGCCCGGCGGACTTGGCGCTTTCGTGGGCGCCGTTCACCCACGGCGGCACCGATCCGCCGACGAATCGCCTTGTCGCGCACCACAACGCCGTCGAACCGCGCTTCGCCGTCGCGCTCGTTCCGCGCCGCAACGGCGACGCGGCGCCGCTGTACGCCTCCACCAGCGACAGTGTTTCGACGGAGTTGTCGCTCGACTGGGGATCGGCGCGCGACGTCTTGGTTTTCAATCCGCACCGCGTGCGCGTCACGCACGAGATCGACACCGATGGTGTGGCCGCGTTGGTCCGGCGCGCCGCGGGGGCCGTGCGCGGCTACCTGCTGGCCGACGGCACGTTCATGCGTGAAGGCGGCATCGACCTCGTCGTGCTCGGCGGGGTCGCATCCGCGGCACTCGCGGGCGATTCGCTCGAACTCTCCAGCGACGATGTGCCGTTCACGGCCTGGGGTCCCGAAGTCGTGGCCGTCCGCGGGCCCTCGGGCCCGCGCGCCTTCGTGCGGGACGGCGACGTCGTCCGGAATCCAACGGCGACGGACGTTGCAGCCCTCGGGGCGAGCCTGCAAATCGAACCGCTCCGGCCCCAACCGGCGCGCGGCGGCGCGACGCTGCGTCTCGCGCTCAACCACTCCGCCCGGACTCGAGTGCGGATCGTCGACGCCCGTGGCGGGCTCGTCCGCGATCTTGGCGAGCGCACCCGTTCAGCAGGTGCCGTCGCAATTCCCTGGGACGGCCGCAGCGCCTCGGGCCGCCCCGTTTCACCCGGCGTCTACTTCTTCGTCATCGAGCTGGCCGGACACTCGACGGCCCTGAAGGTCGTGCTGATCCGCTGAGGTGCGAGCGCCCCGGTGCGGCCGGGCTGGAAATTCACCACCGCCGCCTTGGAACCGCCCAGTTGCTCGATATAGGGACGCGCGACTTCCTCGAGCGTCGCCGCCTGCAACGTATCGCGCACGGCATTTTCGACGCGCGCAAACACGTCCAGGAGCGAACAGTCGCCGGCCAACGCACAGTCGGCGTCGCCCGTGCAGTCGAAGGCACGCACCGGGCCATCGATCTGCTCGATGATGTCGGCGACGGTGATTTCATTGGGCGCGCGCTGCAGGCGGAAGCCGCCGTGGTGCCCCTTCATCGACGCGATGAGTCCACCTTTGACCAGCCGCTGCAGGATGTGGGCGAGCAGGAAGTGCGGCGTACGCATCGTCTGAGTGATTTGTTGCAGCGGCACGTAGTCCGCCGTGGGCCGCGCCGCGAGATAGATCATGGCCCGCAGGCCGTAGTCGGCACTTCTCGACAGCATCATCGTGGTTCTCCCCCGAGTCGCTCCGCGCACGGCCGGCGCATGAGTCACGGCGGCGATGGCGAGGCACGTTCTGCAGCGGGAGCATTGCGAGCCGCGTGCCGTTCCAGGACGCCGCGCCGCAGAACACAACGGGTTGATTTCATGTCTTTTGGGCGTTGGGCGCCAAAATGAGCCGACGCCGCACGTGTGTCGAAAAGACGCACTGGAGCGAGCGGACGCAGCCGCCGGCGCGTTGGATCCTTGCCGCCACCCGCATCGTTCAACGAGCCACGACCGCGAAGGCTCCCTCCCGGCGCAGCTGTCTGGCGCGCCACAATTTGTAGATCGGCGGATACACCAGCAGTTCGAGCAGGAACGAGGTCACGAGCCCGCCGATCATCGGCGCCGCGATCCGCTTCGTGACGTCGGCGCCGGCGGCGGTCGACCACAGGATGGGCAGCAGGCCCAAGAATGCCGCCGCCACGGTCATCATCTTGGGCCGGGCGCGGCGCACCGCGCCGTGCAGAATTGCCGCATCGAGGTCGGCCATGGACCGCAAACGGCCGGCCTTTTGCGCTTGTTCGTACGCCAGATCCAGGAACAGCAGCATGAAGACGCCGGTCTCCGCATCGAGCCCCATGAGAGCAATCATCCCGACCCAGGCGGCGATCGAGACGTTATACCCGAGGATATGGAACAGCACTACGGCGCCGACGATCGAAAACGGCACCGCCAGCATGACCACCGAGGCCTTGAACGCCGAACGGGTGTTCGCATAGAGCAGCATGAAAATGAGCGCCAGCGTGATCGGCACGATGAGCTGCAAGCGCTCGCGGACCCGTTGCATGTTCTCGTACTGGCCGCTCCACTGCAGCACCACGCCCGCCGGCAGTTCCACCTGGTCGCGCACGACCCGCTTCGCTTCCTCGACATAGCCACCCAGGTCGCGGTTCGAAATGTCGACATAGACGTAGCCGGCGACGAAGCCATTTTCGTCGCGCACCATCGACGGCCCCTCGGCCAGCTTGACGTCCGCCAGTTGGCCGAGCGGCACCTGAGCGCCGCGCGGTGTCGAGACCAGCACGCGCCGCAATTGGTCGATGTCGTCGCGCCACTCGCGCGGGTAGCGGACATTCACCGGGTAGCGTTCCCGCCCTTCGATGGTCGTCGTGACGTTCTCGCCGCCGATGGCGCTGACGATGACCCGTTGCAGGGATTCTACGGTCAATCCGTGGCGCGCCAACTGTTCGCGACGCGGTTCGAAGTCCACGAAGTAACCGCCGGCGATGCGCTCCGCATACACGCTGCGCGTTCCCGGTACGTCGCGCAACACGGCCTCGATGTGCTCGCCGATGCGTTCGATTTCGCGGGCATCGCCCCCCAGAATCTTGATGCCCACCGGGGTGCGGACGCCCGTCGACAGCATGTCGACGCGGGCCTTGATGGGCATGGTCCACGAATTCGTGGTGCCCGGAATGCGCAGCGCCGCATCCATTTCGTCGACGAGTTGCTCGTACGAAATGCGATCGGGCCAGATCGGGCGCACCAGGCGCTGCACAGGATCCGGCATCCAGCTCGAATACCAGCGTGGGCGGGCCCGCCATTCCCGGTCCGGTTTCAAAACGACCGTGGTTTCCATCATCGAAAACGGCGCGGGATCCGTGGAGGTGTCGGCGCGGCCGGCCTTGCCGAAAACCCGCTCGACCTCCGGAAAACTCCGCAAGACGCGATCTTGAGTCTGCAGCAGCTCTTGCGCCTGCGCCACGGAAATCCCCGGCAGAGTCGTCGGCATGTACATCATCGTGCCCTCGTGGAGCGGCGGCATGAACTCCGAACCGAGGCGCACGTAGGCCGGCAGCGCCAGCAAGACGATCAAGACCGCGCCGCCGATCACCTTGCGTGGATGCCGCAATACGAAACGGCAGGCCGGGTCATAGACCCGGGCAATGGCGCGGCTGATCGGGTGGCGTGCCTCAGCGTGGTACGTGCCGACCGCCAAGTGCGTCACGAACCGCGCCAACCATGCCGGCCGGAAGCGGAACGGGTCGACGCGCGTGAACATCATGCGCATCGCCGGATCGAGAGTGATCGCCAGCAGTGCGGCTATTCCCATCGCCAGGTTCTTGGAGTAGGCGAGCGGCTTGAACAAGCGCCCTTCCTGATCCACGAGTGCGAAAACCGGCAGAAAGGCGACGGCAATCACGAGGAGCGACAGGAACACCGCCGGAGCGACTTCTTGCATCGCCTGCAGGCGCACCTGGTGGAAATCACCGTGGCGGCCGCCGGCGTGCCATTCGTGCAGTTTGTTGTAGGCGTTTTCGACTTCGACAATCGCCCCATCGACGAGCACGCCGATGGAGATGGCGATCCCGGCGAGCGACATGATGTTGACGGTGACACCGAGGGCGTAGAGCGGGATGAACGACAACAGCACCGCCACCGGGATCGTGACGATGGGAACCACCGCCGACGGGATGTGCCACAGAAAGACCAGGATGACCAGCGACACGATGATCATTTCGACAAGCAGTTCATGCCGGAGAGCGTGGAGAGCGCGATGGATGAGATCGCTGCGGTCGTAGGTGGTGACGATTTCTACACCATCGGGCAATGAAGGCTCGATGTCGCGCAGTTTCTGCCGGACCCGGTCGATGACGTTGAGTGCGTTTTCGCCGTGCCGCATCACAACGATGCCGCAGACGTGATCGCCCAATCCGTCCAGGTCGGCAACGCCGCGGCGGATTTCCGGGCCGATCTCGATGTGCGCCACATCCCGCAACAGGATCGGCGTGCCCGAGGAATCCGCCTTTACCACGACCGACGCCAGATCCTCGACCGAGCGCGCATAGCCGCGGCCGCGCACCATGTATTCGCGGCCGCTCCATTCCAGAAGACGGCCGCCGACTTCATTGTTGGAGCGGCGAATCGCCTCGACGACGTCGTCGAGCGGTAACCGGTATGCCGCCAGTTGATTCGGATCGACCGTCACTTGGTACTGCTTCACGAAACCGCCGATGGCGGCGACTTCGGCGACCCCCGGTACCGACTGCAGCGCATACCGCAGCGTCCAGTCCTGAAACGACCGGAGCTCGTCCAAAGAGTGTTTTCCGGAGTGATCGACCAGTGCGTATTGAAACACCCAGCCGACACCCGAGGCGTCCGGCCCCAGTTCCGTCTGCACGCCGGCGGGCAGGCGCGGTTGAATCTTGGACAAGTATTCGAGCACCCTGGAGCGCGCCCAGTAGATGTCGGTACCATCCTGGAAGATGACATAGACGTAGGAAAATCCAAAATCCGAGAAGCCGCGCACGGCGCGAACCCGCGGCGCTCCCAAGAGCGCCGTGACGATGGGATACGTCACCTGATCTTCTAGAATATCGGGGGATCGTTCCCAGCGCGAATAGATGATGACTTGAGTGTCGGACAGGTCGGGCAACGCATCCAAGCGGATGACCCGCAGCACGTGGATCGCGAAGGCGCACGCCGCCACGGTGGCGAGCAGGACGAAAATGCGGCGTTCGGCCGAGAATGCGATGATGCGCCGGATCATGGGCGGACTCCCGCCGCGGGCGCCGTCGCGGCGGGCTCGGTCAGTGCGCCGCGCAAGCGCGATTCCGAGTCGAGCAGGAAGTTGGCGCGCACGACGACGCGTTCGCCGGTTTCGACGCCGGAAAGCACCTGGGCACGGCCGTCGCTGCGCAATCCAACCTTGACGTTGCGCGGCTCGAAGCGGTCACCCTCTGTTTCCACGAACACGATCTGATGTTCACCGGAGTCGAGCACCGCGGATTCCGGGATCACGACACCCTCGGCCGACTGCACCGACAACCACACATCGACGTACATGGAAGGCTTCAGCATCAGGCGTGGGTTCTCCAGATCGAACCGCACCTTGAGGGTGCGGGTCTCGGGATCCACGTAGGGATACACGTAGGATACCTTGGCCATGAGGGTGGTCCCGGGGTCGTACGGCAGAGTCAGTTCGGCCGTTTGCCCGGTGGAGACGAGGTGGGCCTCGTTCTCGTAGAAATCGGCCTCGACCCACACGTGCGACAAGTCGGTGACGGTGAACATTTCGTACCCGGGCTCGACCTGCTGGCCTTCGATGACGTTCTTCATCGTGACGTAACCGGAAACCGGCGCGAAGTACGTCACCGTGCGCTGCGGCCGGCCGTTCCGTTCCACCGTCGCGATGAAATCGGCGGGCACATCCAGCAACTGGAGGCGCCGCCGCGCCGCCGCCAACAGGTCCTCGGCGCCACGCCGCGTCTCCTCCGGAGCATCGGGCGCCAATTGCGCCACCGCGGTGCGGGCGTGCAGCAGCTCTTCCTGGCTTGCCAGAAGTTCCGGCGAATACAGTGTGAATGCCGGATCTCCCTGGCGCACGCGCTGGCCCGTGACGTTCATGAGCAGATTCTCGACGAACCCGCCGATCTTGACGTGCATGTGGTGGATGCGGGTCTCGTCGGCCACGATGATGCCGACGGTCCGAATCCGGCGCGCCAAGTGTTCACGCACCGCAACCGCCGTCTGCACGCCGGCAAGCTGCCGCGAGTCGCCGTGCAACGAGATGCCGGCATGCCCGGCGACGGGAATCGACGCCGGGGGCCCCGAATCCGCAAAGACCGGCACGAAGTCCATCCCCATCGCATCTTTCGCCGGCACGTCGGACCGAACGGTGGGGTCCATCGGGCTGCGGTAGAAGAGAATCCGCGGCTTGGTGGCGTGTTTCCCGCCCGCTTGGGCGTGCTGCGTCGAATCGGCGGCGACCCGCGGCACCAATCGCATGTTGCAGATCGGACAGTCGCCCGGATGATCGGTGACGTAGGCCGGGTGCATCGGACAGGTGTACTCCTGCGCCGTTTGGGTCTTGTGAGTGCATCCCGGCATCAGAGCCATGGCGACCGTGATGCCGGCTACGAGCGCCAGGCGCCATCCGATTGACCACAGCCGCCGCCAAGCCAGTGCTTTCATCGCCAACCTCCCGCATGCGTCGCGTTGCCGGCCGGCGCCGGCGGATGCACGAGCGCCTCGATTTCCGCCCAGGTGATGTAACGTTGCGCCTCGCGCCGGAAGAGCGCCCGGCGGGCGCCGATGGCGATTTCCAGATCCTCGAGCACCGTCGCGAAGTCACCACGGCCCGCCCCGTAGGTCGAACGCGCCACATCGAGTGCCGACTCGGCTTGCGGCACGATCTCGTCGTGGTAGCGGTGCACTTGCGCATCGTCGCGCACCCACTGCGCGGCGAGCCGCACCGCCTGCGCACGCACGTCGTTCTCCACATCGGCGAGCTCGAGGCGCGCGGCATCGACTTCGGCATCGGCGGCATGCACCGCAGGACCCTGCTTGGCGCGCCGCCACACCGGCAGGTCGGCGCCAACTCGCAGCCCGATGACCGGATCGAGCCCGCCACGATTCGCATAGCCGGCGCCCACAAAGACGTTCGGCTTACCTTCTTGGCGCTGCGCATGCGCCCGGGCCTCGGCGGCAGCAATCGAAGCGCGTTGCCGCACGACCGCCACCGAGGCGGCAACGGCGCGCACCGGCAATTCGGCAGCCGCAACTTGCGTCTCCGGCAGGCGCACGAAGGCGCCGAACGAAGTGCCTGGATCCCGTCCGAGCCAACGATTCAGATCGGCGCTCGCACCGATTCGCTCGGCCGCAAGATCCGCGAGTTCGGCGTCGACGCGTGACAGCGCCAACTGGGCGCGCAGTTGCGGCTCCATCGCCGCGTCGCCGGTGCTGTAGCGTGCGGTTCCCGAATCGCGCAGCAGCAACGCCACGTCGCGCGCCGCATCGAGCGCATGGCGCTCGGCATCGAGAGCGTAGAGACGCGCGTACTGGGTGCGCACCGCGACAGTGACGCGCCGCGCTTCGTCCACGATGTCGACGTCGAGCACGCGCGCCTCCTGTTCGACGGCTTGGCGCTCCGCGCCGCGCCGTCCGAAGCCACCGAGTTCTTGACGCAGTTCCACCCCCAGCGTCGACATCTCATCCTTGCCAACCGTCCAGCGCGGGAAGCTCACATCCTCGAGGCCGAATTCGAGCCCCGGATCGGCAAGTGCACCGGCAGCCCTGGCGCGCAGATGCACGGCGGCGGCGCGCGCCCGGCGCGCCGCGATCGAGGGCGCCGACGTGAGCGCCGTCGCGACAAGACTGTCGACGGGTGGCGCCTCGGCGCCCGTGCCGACCGGGGTTACGCCGGCGGCCGGCAAAGCGGCGAGCGTCAACCAGGCGACCAATAGTGTTCGAAGCGAATCGGACAACATGACCTTCCTCTCGCCATTCCGGCCCGCCCGTGCCGCAATGCTCGCTGACCCCAAGGGACGCCGCGAAGCCGCGCGCCTGCCGCAGGACAAACGGCAAGGCAACGCCGCACCATGGAGGCGCGCTGCGCAAATGCATGATCGAGAAGGGTCGAGGTCAGACGACGAGAGTGCAGAAGAGCGTCAATATCGATTCGCTATGATGCGCCGCGATGCGTGAGTCGGCCGCGGGCTGCACCAGGTCCGGGCGGCTCGCGGGCACCAGAAAATGGATTGGGTAGACGGCGGCCACGAGGTGCGAACTCTGCAAGCCGGTCCGCGATGGAATCTCGCCGCTGGGTGCGAGTGGTGCGGGTGTGGACGCCGGACGCGGATGGCAGGAGGCTCCCGGACCGCAGCGGCAGACCCTCCCGGCGCAACACGAACTCACGGCCGAGTGAACCGTTGGTGCACATCGGACGGGCGGCTGCGCACGCAGGGCGAGCGGCGTCGTGGCGACGAGCCACGCGGCAGCGATTCGAACCCAGGGACGCAACACGGCCTCCTCGTCCACAAGCGCACCTTCAAGGGTAGAAGGCGCGCCAAAGGCTGTCAACGGGCGGCAGCCCACGCGGTCTTCCACACCTGCAGGTCATCCAGATTCGTGCCATGATGGGACGATCAGTTCGTGTTCCGTGCGGCTTGGTTGAGGATCCGCAGCAGCATCGCTTCGAGCGACTCCGAGTCGACGGGCTGAGCCAGGTAGAACAGCACCCCGGCGCGCCGCGCCGCCCGTTCGAGTTCGAGCGAGTGCTCATGGGCGATGTAGACGACGCGGACATCGGGCCGCACCCGGTGGACATCGTCCACGAGTTCCGGCCCCGGACGTTCCGTCACCGCATCGTCGAGAACCAGGAGCGCCGGATTCAAGAGACAAAGCGCCGTCAGACACTCAGCGGCCGATCCAACTTGGGTCACCCGTGGAGCCCGCGCCCCGAGCGGCGTAAACGCCTCGGCAACGTGCGCACTCAATCCCCGATCGCGGGTCGCAACCACAACCTGCGAACTCTTAGCCGCGAAGGGCATTGCCGCTCCGATCCAAGCCGCGCCGCGCCTCGAACCTCGGCGCGCGTGCGACCTACACACTCCCCAGTGCGAGACCCATGCCGGTCGCAGCAAACACCCTGCTTTCGGCCCAGCCGCGCGCCGGCTCGGGCGCTCGAAGGCATCGAGTCGGTCGTCTCGAGCCCTACAGGCCGATGTGTTACCGCACTCGAGCTCTTTGTGAAATTTTTCACAAAGTCTCGCACAGTCCCCAAGTCGCCAATTCCGACCCCGCATGCCCCCGAAAGCCCCATCCCCCGAAGAAACCCCTGGCGCCAACGGACACAACCCCCGCAGGGGCAACCGGACCTGGTACGAAGTGAGGATCGCGTTTGGAGCGTGGAATGGGACTCGCCACGATTCCGACTCCGATTCCGACTAGTCGCACGCCTCCGAAGACCGCCACGCACCAGCAGTCGCGCGCGTTCGCGCGTTCGCGCCGCCGCGCATCAGTCTTCCGAAACCGCGATTCCGAACTTGCGGATCTTAGCGTAGAGCTGTTTCCTCGAGATGCCGAGCATTTTGGCCGCGCGCACTTTGTTGCCTTCCGTCATCGCGAGCGCCCGCGTCAGCAGCGCGCGCTCCGAATCCTCGAAGGTCGGCAGTTCGTCGCTGTTGAACATAAGAACGGGATCGCGGCGCTCGACATGCGGCGCCAGCCCGGACATTTCGAGCGGCAGGTCTTCGAGAGCGATGGAGTCGCCGCGGCCATACGCAAACGCCACCTCGATGGCATTCATAAGTTCGCGAACATTGCCCGGCCACGCATACCTCGCCAGCGCCGCCGAGGCGTCAGCCTCGATGCCCTTGACGACGCGCGGGTAGCGCTCGTTGAAGAGGTCGATGAAATACTCGACGAGCAATGGCACGTCTGCCGCACGATCGCGCAGCGGCGGCAGCGCCAGAGTGTGCACTTTGAGCCGGTAGTAGAGGTCCTCGCGCAGCTTGCCCTCGGCGATCGCCAGGGTGGGATCGCGGTTCGTCGAAGCGATGAACCGCACATCGACCGCAGTCTCCTGCGTCGAGCCGACCGGCCGCACGCGCCGGTCTTGCAGAACACGCAGCAACTTGGCCTGCGTCTCCGGCTGCATTTCGGTGATTTCGTCGAGGAACAACGTCCCGCCGTCCGCGGCGCGAACCAGCCCCAGGTACTCGCCCACCGCACCACTGAAGGCGCCCTTCCGGTGGCCGAAGAGTTCGCTCTCGATGAGCTCCCGGGGCAACGCGGCGCAGTTCACGGCGATGAACGCCGACTTGCCTCCCGGCCCGCACTCGTGAATCGCGCGGGCGACGAGTTCCTTCCCCGTACCGCTCTCGCCGGCGATCAGGATCGAGGCGCGCCCGTGGGCGGCTTGCTGAATGCGGCTGTACATCTGGCGCATTGCCGCACTCGCACCCACCATGCCGTGAAAGCTCGTGCGCTGCGCGGCCTCGGGATCGAGGCGTTCCAGATCGAGTTCTTGCCGGCGGGTGCGGGCCGCACTACGCGCGTCATGGACGCCGAAATACACCTGCGCGAGCAGGATCATGCGAACGTGCGACAGCTTGTCGAACGTCAGGAGCACATCGGGCCCCTTGGCCAGAATCGACAGCTTGTGGCGGAAATAGTGTGCGGCACTTTCCTCGAAGAGATGCATCGAGGCGATGATTTCCTCGAACGGCACACCGCGCTCCACCATGCGCGCCCCGACCTTCTGCACCTCGCGCGCCAGGGCCACGATGTCCCGCTCGAGGAGCGTCGAGACCACGGCATCCAGATCGAGGCCGAAATACGACTCGAACTCTTCGCGCGCGAAGGTCCGATCGGGACCGAAATGCAGCGTATAGAGTTCGTACCAACGCTCGAGAACACCGGGGCGATTGTCGCGCAAGATGCGCAGAATCGGCCCGAGACGTTCGATCTCTTCGTCGTTGATGAGATGGAAATAGCGCGCCATGCTCCTCCGAGCGCTGCCGCGCCGATGCTGAGCGCCGCGGCAAGGCGGCACTCTATCACGCGCCCACCCATCGGGGGGGCACCGCGTGCAAATCAGCCTTCTTCCGGACGGAGCGGTTCGAAGACGGGCTCGCTCGTTTCGCGCGCCCTCTGGAGCGCACGCTTTGCGGCTTCGTACTGCCGTAATTGCGAGCGAAACGGGTCTTCGCCTTTGGCGGGACGGCGGCGCTTGTAGGTGCCGTCGGCTTGTAAACGCCGGGCCTTGACGTTGTCCTGAAATACCGCCTCGAGCGCTTCGAGCACCTTGCGGCGGCATGCCGGGTGCTCCACCGGAAACATCAATTCGATGCGCCGGTCCAGGTTACGCGGCATCCAGTCGGCACTGCCCAAGTACACCTCTTCGTCGCCACCGTTATGGAAATGAAAAATCCGCGAGTGCTCCAGGAACCGGTCGACGATGGACACGACCTCGATGTTGTCGCTGGTGCCGCGCACGCCCGGGCGCAAACAGCAGATGCCCCGCACCGCGAGTTGAATCTTGACGCCGGCCCGCGACGCCTCATAGAGAGCGCGAATGAGATCGCCGTCGACGAGCGAATTCATCTTGGCCCGGATTGCCGCCGGCTGCCCGGCCTCGGCGCGGCGTTGCTCGCGCTCGACAAGATCGAGGCAGCGGGCGCGGAGGAACGTCGGCGCCATGACCAGTTTGTCCATGCGCGGCGGATCGGAATAACCCGTGAGGGCGTTGAAAAACGCCGAGGCATCGGCGCCGATCTGCGCATCGGCGGTCATCAGGCCGAAATCGGTGTAGAGGCGTGCCGTCTTGTCGTTGTAGTTGCCGGTGCCCAGGTGCACATAACGCTCGATGCCACGCCGGCCGCGCCGCACCACCAGGCAGATCTTGGCGTGCGTCTTGTAGCCGCGAATTCCATAGATGACATGCGCGCCCGCCTCTTCCAAGCGGCGCGCCCAACGGATGTTGGATTGCTCGTCGAATCGCGCCATGAGCTCCACCAGCACCGTCACCTGCTTGCCCTGCTCGGCCGCTCTCACGAGGCCGCGCACGACCGGCGAGTCACCACTCGTGCGGTACAGCGTCTGCTTGATCGCCAGCACGTCCGGATCGTCGGAAGCCCGGTGCATGAAGGCGATCACCGGTTCGAACCCGTCATACGGATGATGGAGAAGGATGTCGCGTTCCTGGAGCACTTCGAAGAGATCGTCGGTTTCGGCAAGATCCGGCAACGGCAACGGCCGCAAGACCGGATCGCGCAGATTGGCCAGCCCAGGCAGTTCGACGAGCGCCATGAGGGCGCGGATATCCAGCGGTCCGGCGATGCGATAGACGTCGGCGGGGTCCGCGTCGAGCCGGGCAACCAGCGCCGCGACCAAGGCTTCGGTGGCGCTGACGTCGATTTCGAGGCGCACCGCGTGGCCGCGGCGCCGCTTGCGCAATTCATCCTCGAGAACGGCGACGTAGTCACCGCCCTCGTCATCCAGTTCCATTTCCGCGTCGCGGGTAATCCGGCACGCGGCGGCTTCGAGCACCGTTTGTCCTGGGAACAGGGCTGCGAGTCCGGCACGAATGACATCCTCGAGCCACGCATACGTGCCGGGTTCGCTGCCGGCCACACGCACGAGACGTGGCAGGCGCGACGGCACCTGCACGATTGCGAGGCGGGCCAGTTCCTCGCCGGGCGCGGGTGCAAGCCGGAGCGCCAGGTTGAGGCTCAGGCTCGCGAGCATCGGAAACGGCCGCGAGCTTTCGATGGCGATCGGCGTCAGCGCCGGCAGCACCTCGTTTTCGAAGAAACGCGCCAGAGCTTCGCGTTGATCGGACGACAGCTCATCGAACGCGGTGATGCGAATCCCGCGCGTCGCGAGCGCCGGCAAGATGGACCCGGTCACGGTGCCCACCAATTGGTCCACCATGGCGTGGGCCCGCGTCGCGATCCGGTCCAGCTGTTCGGCGGGAGTCAGGCCGGCATTGTCCGGCCCCACGTCGCCGTCCTCGACCATCTGCTTGAGAACGGCCACCCGGACCATGAAGAACTCGTCGAGGTTGTTGGCGGCGATACATGCGAACTTGAGCCGCTCGAGAAGCGGGGTGTCGGGATCGATGGCCTCTTCGAGCACCCGCGCATCGAACTCAAGCCACGACAATTCGCGGTTCAAGAACAGCTCGGGCTGGCGGCGTCGCGATCGTGAAACGCTCACGGCGTCGTCCCGGCTTCGCGGAACGCCAGCTTGCGTCCATACACGTCGGTGAAGAGATCGGAGCGCGACAGTGCCGCCAAACGCTCCATGGTGAAATCTCCGGCGCCATCGGTTTCCAGCACCCAGGGCTCCGACTCCCGCAGCAGGCGCACCGTGCGAACCTTTTGCAAGTGATCGGCATCGAGCGCATTGGCGACGCGCGCCAGCGCTGCCATCTTCATGACGTCCACTCGCTCCTCACGGTCCAGCGCCACGAACTCGGGATGCGTCCGCGACGGCATCTCACCACGATGATAACGCACGACGTTGCCGACGATCGCCATGTCGTCTTGCGACAAGCCGAAGATTTCGGCGTGCGAGAGCACGTACTGTCCGTGCAGATGATGATCCCGCAACCCGACGAAAATGCCGACATCGTGCAACAGAGCCGCGACCTCGAGAAGAAGGCGCCGCCGCTCCGAAAGACCGTGCTCGACACGCAACTCGTCGAAGAGCCGGGTCGAGAGCGCGGCGACCTGGCGAGCGTGGGCAGCATCGTATCGGTATTTCTCACCCAGGGCCGCAGCGCTCGTCAAAACCTGGGCGCGCAGATCCTCGAATCCGCGCCCTTCGGATGCCCCGGCCAAATCCAACATCAGACCCGCCCGCAACGACGCATCGGGCACGACGACTTCCGTTGCGGCGGTTTCGGCCAGCAATTCCCGGTACACCATGAGGGCGGGCGCCAGTGTCTCGGCATCGACGACCGGCAGCCGGTAACGATCGAGCAATTCGTCGACTTCCAGCGGTACGATTTCGTCGTGGAAAGCAAAGAACGCTTCGCGCGAAATCGTCCGGTAGCCGGGCGGATGTGGCGCATCGGAAGCGATCCGCGCCGCCGCAAAACGCACGTCACCGCCCAGTGCAATGAAATGCTGCACCTCGCGCATCGGAATATCGCGCCGGATGTCTTCGACCACGTTGTGAATGTGGCGGCGCAGGAGGCGGACGCCGTCGGCGTGCGTGCCGTGCCAGGCCGCGAGGTTCTGGCGCATCCGCAACGCGCCCAAGGCATACGTTCCGGATTGCAACGGTTCACCCTTGCGCAGAAACGACAAGTCGCCGCTCCCGCCGCCGATCTCGACCAGCAGTGCGTTGCCGTTGGTGAGTACCGCATGGTCGCCGAGCGCCCGGCGGACGGCGAGATACGTCAGGCGATTTTCCTCGGTGCCGTCGATGATTTCGACCTCGAGCCCGGTGCGCAAGCGCACCCGGTCGAGAAAACTGTCGCTGTTCGCAGCCTCGCGCACAGCGCTCGTCGCCACGGCGCGATATCGCAGCACGCCGTAGCCGTCCATGATGGAGCGAAAACCCTCGAGCGCTTTGAGAGCCGCGTCCATGGTGGCGGGGCCGAGCCGACCATGCGTGAACGTCTCTTTGCCCAACAACACCCCGCGCGAGGCTTCTTCGAGAATGCGCGGCGTCCCGTCCGGAACGAGTTCGGCCACCAAGAGACGAATGGCGCTGGCGCCAATGTCCAACACCGCGACAGGACGTGTCGCATCGACGGCGGGATTTGCAGGCTCGGTTCCGGGGTGGTGCAAGATCGTGTCCATACGCTCGGCCACTCCAACAGCGTTCCCGGTGTGGCCGCGCCGAGACTAGCAGAAGCCCAGCGATGGGCCCAGCCATGGCGCGACCGCACAGAATCGCACGGGGCGGCTGGGCGAGCGTGGTGAAGATTGTGCAAAGCCACGGCTGCGGACGGACCTCTCCAGGAGATCCTTTTCCGGGATACCTCAGAGCCTCCCGGGGCTGGCGCTGAACTTCCCGGCGTGGCATGCACGATGCTTCCGCGACCACACCGGTTGCGGTCGAAAGGGCGCATGCATGCCGAGCACATTGGCGAGTCTGGCGGCGAATCGTGCGCCCGCCCGGCAGCGACGGCCGCTGTCCGCCGTGCCGCGCGCGCTGTTCTGGGACGCGAACAACAGTTCATCGCTGCTCGCTGCGCAGGCGTTCCTGCGTCACGGCTGGCAAATCGATTGGCTCGGCAGCGCGGATTCTCCGTGGCGGCACTCCGGCGTCTGGACGACACGCACGATTGTCTCGGGACTCAAGGACCCCGGCCTCGAGCGCATCTTCAACACGCATCCGCTTGACGCGCTGCTCTTGCACGGCGACAACCAGGTCCGGTGGATTCTCAGCAATGGTTCGCGCCTGCCGGCGCGGGCGCAGGCGCATCTTCCGAGTGCCGAGTCGCTCGAAATCGGCCTGTCGAAACAGCGTTCGATGCACCTGGCTTCGACTCTCGGTATCCCGGTGCTCGACACTGTGCTCTGCCGGTCGCGCGACGAGGTACCGGCGGCCGCGGCGCGCGTCGGCGCCGGGCGCCGCATCGTCCTGAAGGGCGAGGGCGGTGCTGCCGGCGATACGTTGGTGGGCCTCGCGGCGGGCGCCGTGCCGACGCTCGCGCAGTGGCGAGGCGTGGCCGCGCACGCACCGATCGTCATGCTGCAGAAGCGCATCACCGGTCCGCGCTACCTCGTCACGGTCGCATACGAGCGTGGGGTTGAACGCGCCGCCTGCGTGCACGAGAAAAGCATCGCCTACCCGAGCGATTTCGGTCCTTGCGCCTTTGGCGTCACGCGACGATTGGACACACTGCACGACTACGCGGCGCGGCTCTTCGGGGCATTGCAGTGGCACGGCATCGCCGACGTCGAATTCCGGCAGGACGCCGAAGATGGACACTGGTACTTCATGGAGATCAACCCGCGCGTGTGTGCGACGCTGGGAATCCAAGAACGTGCTGGACTCGATCTCGTCGGCGCGTGGGTCGCGGTCTGCGAGGGGCGCGGCGCGGACGACGCACCTGGGCGCGACTATCGCGACGGTGTGACGTACGCCTGGGCGACGCGTGCACTCGCACGTTGGATGCGCGCGCCGTGGACGGTGCGCCCTTGGCAGATACGATGCCTGCTGTCGGCCAACTCCGACCTGCACCTCATGGAGCCTGCACTGCAGGCGAATGCGCTCCGCACGGCACTCTGGATGGCGCGTCATGCTTGAGAGCCTGACCCTCGAGACCGCAGCACCGGCCCGTCGAGACGCGGCCGTGGGCGAGGCTCTCGTCTGGGATTCGACGAATACATCGGCCGTCGTCATCGCCCGCGGCTTGCGGCGGCTCGGATGGCGCGTGCACTGGCTTGGGACCCCCGTGTCGCCGTGGCGGAACTGCTCCGCTTTCAATGGTGAGCACTTCCTCGTACAAGGTCTCAACGACGAGAGATTGGCGACGGTGTTCGCGGCGCGCGAGTTCGACGCCGTGTTCCTGCACGGCGACGACCAGGTGCGCTGGATTCTGGAGCACTGGAACGCCGTACCGGAGCGGGTGCGTGCCGGACTCAGTGCCCCGGACGCGCTGCGAACTGCGCTCTCGAAGGAGCAGACGGCAAAGCTCGCCACGAGCCTCGGAGTCCCCGTCCTGCCCACGCTGCGCTGTAGCTCACCGGCGGAAGTCGCGGCGGCGGCGCAAACGCTGGCGCCGAACGGCGGTCAGATCGTGCTCAAGGGCGAAGGCGGCGCAGCAGGGTGCACCGTCGGGGCGGTCACTGCCGGCCGGGCACCGGATCATGACACGTGGGCACGCGTGACGCGTTTTTCGCCAGTCGCACTCGTGCAGCGCCGCATCGCCGGGCCGCGGGTATTCGCGAGCGTGGTGTACGAGCACGGCGTCGAGCGCGCTGCATGCATCCACGAGAAGATTGCCACTTTTCCATATGACTTTGGCCCCACGGCATTCGGGGTCACACGCCACGTCGACGCGGTGCATGACGATCTGCAGCGCATGTTCGGCGCCCTGCGCTGGCATGGCATCGCCAACGCCGAGTTCCGCCAAGACTCGAGCGACGGCCGCTGGTATTTCATGGAAATCAATCCGCGCGTCAACGCGAGCGCCGGCATTCAAGAAGCGGCGGGAATGGATATCGCGGCCACCTGGGCCGCCGTGTGCCACGGGGTGCGGCCGGCGCGGTGGCCGGGCCGCGAGTATCGTGACGGCGTGCGCTTCGCTTGGGGAGTGCGCGGCATCGCTCTCGCACTGCAAAGACCGTGGAGCGTTCCGGCATGGGGCCTGCGGAGCATGCTGGATGGCGGTTCAGATCTCGCCTATCTCGATCCGGCGCTGCGCTGGCGCGCGGCGCGTCTCGGACTATGGATGGCCCGTCAGAACCGATTCCGCCGGCACTGAATGCTCGTCAAGCACCGGCAGCGCCGCCGCGGTCGTTGCCGGGGCCGTCGTAGATGCGCCGCGCTGCTTCGCGTACGCCGACAGTGTCTTCGGCGCCTCGCAATCAAAACCAAGTCCCACGAGACGCATCGCATCACGATGTTCCAGGTGACGCCCAAGGCACGTCGCGAGCAGCCCATAGCCGTCGGTCACTTGCGGACTCTCCAGATCCCACATGTCGTTGGCCTCGACGAACACCGGCCCTGCCGGCGTGAAACCCAAGTCCCAGCCGAGGCAAGCGTTCATCGGCACGGCGCGCGCCGCGCGCCGCACGAGATCCACTGCATGATCCCACCCGGGAACGATCGTCCCCTCGATGGGCAAGCCGCTCGCGGGATGAGCCACGGTAGTACGAACAACGCCCGAAATCTTTTGCAGTCCGCTTCCCAGCCGCCCCGTCGCAGGGTCGATACGCGCCGCGATGTTCCCTTGACTGAAGTTGTCGACCGCGCTCATCCCCGTGCCGATGCGTAACACAGCACCGACGATCTCGACCTGACCGCGTTCATCCATCACCGTCACGATGCGCGCCGTGTGCAGGACACCCGGAGCGAAACGCGCCAGGGTCGGGTGCGGGCGCAAGCGCCGTTCAATGAGGTATCCCGCCGGCGTCATGCCGGCGTTCAAGCGCGCGGCAAGGGATTCAGCGCTAATCCGCTCCTCGCCCACGCCGCGCCAAGTGGCCGTGCCCAGACGCTCACCGAGCGCCACCAGACCTCGCCCACGGTTGCCGCGCGTCAGCTTGAAGACGACTTCTTCGATGCGTTCGCTCTCGAGCCACTGGAAGAGTTCGGCGACGCAGGTGAGCGGCTGCCCCGTCTCCGCCCGCCCGGCGGGACCGAAGTGACCGAGAAGCGGCGCGACCGGGAGCCCGGCCTGCGCCAGGAAGCGCGAGAAAACCAGTTTGTCCTGGGTCAGCGACCGGTAGGAGTACGGGTTGAACGCTTGGATCCATCGCCAATGGTCCATGACGCCCAAGTACTCGCACTTGGCGTCCCAGGGGACAGCGCGTGAGTCCAGACCATACTTGTAGTAATCCGTCGCGGTGATTCCTCGCCGTGCGAGGAGGACACACTGTTCCGCAATGCGGCGCGCAAGCGCTGCTTGACCGCCGTGGCGGAGGTGGATCGGGACCCCGGCCAACATCTCGGCCGCATATCGAGCCCAATTTCCACAGGCGCGCAGTTGTCGCATTTCCAGAGCCTTTTGCATGCAATCCAGCTCATCGCCACCAGCACCATTCGTACCGCGTGATGTCAGGAGAGGGCGAGCGCCGCCGGCCGCAGCTCGGCGTCGATGTCGCGGCCCATGCGCGACGAGATCTCGACAACCGCCTGGACGTCCGCATTCCGCGTGTTGAAGTTCACGATGCAGGCGCGCAGCACGTAACGGCCGCGAATCACCGCATTCGAGACGAAGGCTTCGCCACCCACCTGCATGCGGGCAAGCACTTCCCTGTTGAGTGTATCGAGGTACTCGTCGACCGCCGCTTCGCCGATGCGGCCGCGCAGATCGGGCGGCACACAGCGGTAGGTCGTAATGCTCAAGCTGCAGGTCATGAATTCGAGGTCCGGCGTGCGGCGAACCGCTGTGGCCATCGATTCTGCAAGGGCGATGTCGTCGGCGATCATGCGCCGGTAGCCGGCAGCGCCGGCCTGCCGGAGTGCCAGCCACACTTTGAGGGCCCGGAAGCCGCGCGAATTCTGCGGGCTGAAGTCGACGTAGTTCAGCGCGCTCTCGCCAAAGTGGTAGTAGGGCGGATGGTACGAGAACGCTTTGCGCATCAACTCGACATCCCGCACCAACGCGCAACCGGCTTCGAGCGGCGCGTACAGCCACTTGTGCGGGTCGACGGCGACCGAATCGGCGTCACTCAAGGCGCGTAGGTCGGCTGGAACACCATCCACCGCGGCCGCGAATCCGCCGTAAGCGCCATCGACGTGGAACCAGAGCCGCTCTTTCTTGCATAACGCGGCGATGGCCGCGAGCGGATCGATCGCGCCCGTACTCACGGAACCCGCGGTGCCCACCACCATGAACGGCAGGTCGCCGGCGGCGCGGTCGGCGGTGATTTGCCGTTCGAGCTGCGCCACGTCCATACGCAGGTCGTCGCCGGTCGGGATGAACCGAATCGTGTCGGTCCCCAGCCCCGCGAGGTCGGCCGCTTTGTGAATCCAGGTATGCGTTTCCGCCGATGCGTAGGCCCGCAACGTCCGGCCGCCTGCCAACCCCTTGGCGCGCACATCCCAGTCGGCCATCGCCGCTCGGGCCGCCCAAAGGCCAACCATGTTCGCCATGTTGCCGCCACTCACGAGCACGCCGCCGCAATCGGCCGGGTAGCCGATCAACTCGGCGATCCAGCGCGCCGTTTGCGATTCGATTTCGCTCGCAGCCGGCGACAGGATCCACGCGCCGCAGTTCGGGTTCACAGCTGCTGCGAGCAGATCCGCGAGCATGCCGATCGGCGCCGGCGATGACGTGATGTAACCCAGAAATCGCGGGTGGCCGTTGAACAATGAATGGTCGAACAGGAGGCGCGCGGTTTCTGCGAGCAGCGGCCCCGGCGCGAGCCCGTGTTCAGGCAGCGGGCCATTGAGGTCCAGCGCGGCGCGCACCGCGGCGGGCGATTCGCCTGGGGTCACGGGCCGCGATGGCACCGAAGCCAACAGTTCGGCGAGTTGGTCGACGCGCCCGTGCCCAGCGGCGCGAAACGCGGCGGGATCCATTCGGAGCGGCACATCGCGGGTCGTTGCATCAGGCGTCGAATTCGGCGTCGTTGGATTCAGTGTCACACCTTCAGGAGAGGGGCGCTCCGCGCGCGCTTACGGACGCACGACCACTGCTTTGCGGGTGGCGACGAATTCATCGGCCCGCAGGCGCACCAAGTACACGCCGCGCCGCACGAGGGCGCCGGTCGCGTCGCGCCGGTCCCAACTGACGGCATAAAGTCCCGCTCCCCGCGTGCCTTGCTCGAGGCTGCGGATGCGGCGCCCGGCCACGTCGAAGATCTCCAAACGCAAATCACGCGCACCGCGCTCCAATGCGTACTCGATGCGGACGACCGTGCCATCCTGCCACGGTTCGCCGAGGAAAGTGTGCAAGACAGCCGCGGGCGCCGGCGGCATGTCCGGCACGTCGGTCGGCACGAGCGTCACGACGGTGTAGACGAAAACGCGCCCGTCCGGCGGGTACGTGCTCGCACCGACCAACACGTCACGGTGCCCATCTCCGGTCACATCCCGATCCGCTGCCACGGCCGCACCGAAACGGGTTCCGGGGGTTCCCAGCAGCACGGCGGCCGGAAGGTCGTCGGCATTTGAACCTCCAGCGAAAATCAGCACCCGCAATGCTGCACCGCCGACGGGGTTCAGCGTCCCCACTGCCAGATCCGCGTCGCCATCGCCATCGAGGTCGCCGGCCGACAGACTGGCGCCCAGTTGCTCACCCGCCGACGGCGAGTCGTACACCCAGTCGGCCGTCACATTCAACACGCCTGGACCGCCGCGAAACACGCTGACGCGACCGCCGATGCCGCGCCCCGGCGCGCCAACAATAACGTCGGACCAGCCGTCACCGTCGAAGTCGGCGGCGGTGATCGCATCCCCGAACCGGCCGCCATCGCCGTTCAGTACCAAGTCCGGCGAGCCGTCCACCGACGGGCCCCCGAAGTACACGTACACGGCGCCAAAATCGGTGCCGCCGACATCATTGTCCGGCGCCCCGACAAGGAAGTCTTGGTATCCGTCGCCGTTCAAGTCGCCGCCACGCGCCGCACGCGTGCCGAATCTCTCGCCGGGAGACTGCGCCACCAGGAAGCGGTCGGGATTCGTGTCGAAGGCCGGACCGCCAAAGTACAAGAACCCAAGTCCATTGAATGCGCCGGGGATGCCGATGAGCAGGTCGTCGTACCCGTCGGCATTGACATCACCGACGCCGGCCAGCCCCTCACCCATGTGACCGCCGGGACTTGAACCGGTGAAAACGCGGTCCGCGAAAACGTCGAGATTAGGGCCACCCAGGTACGCGTACAGCCTTCCCCCATCCAGCGCGCCCATGTCCGCGAGCGGGGCGGCCACCACGAAATCACCGTAGCCATCACGATTCAGGTCGCCGGCGGCGAGTGCCACGCCAAAGCCGTCGCCGGAGACTTCACCCCCGATCCCCAATTCCGGCGAACCACCGAGCGCCGTACCGCCGAACTCCAAATGCAGCCGGCCCACGCCGGGCGGGCTGATCGATTGTGCACCCGCGACCAGGTCGGCGATTCCATCGCCGCTCAAATCCGCAGTTGTAGCCAGCGGCTCGCCGAATTTGGTTTCGAAGGCAGCCGCTTCAATGAAAAATTCCGGCGGTGAGATGGTGCCCGCGGTCGCCCGCGCCGTGCACGAGAACACCTGGTGGCAGGTGGCATCTTCTGCTACGAACATGATCGTGCTGATTTGGAACTGACCCACCGGCAATGTTGGCGCCGTGAGACTAAAGCCAACGAACGCAATTTGCCCACTGGGCACCGTGATGTTCTGCGCCACAGGCGTTCCCCAGCCGCGCGAGTCTTGGATGGTGTAGGCGAACGTTTGCGCCGACAGCGACGTGTTGAGAAGCTGGAACGTCGTCGGGCGTGCGACGCCGCTCGGCGCCAAAAAGTCGGCGGGACAAGTGACCCCGGCCGTCACCATCGCCGGGAGGACGCGCGAGACGCAGGCGATCTGGCTCAGCGGACAGCCGGTGATCGCCACTTGAAACCGCACCGAGTCGATCTGCGTGAAGCAGAGCGGCGGGACTTGGAGAGTGATCACCGCGCTTGCCGTTTGGCCCGGCGCCACCGTCTGCGTGCCGGTGACCGGCGCACCCCAGCCACGCGTGTCGTTGAGTGAGTATTCGTACGTGCGTGCGAACAAGCCCTCATTGGTCCAACGGGCGCGGCGCTGCACCGTGACGTTGTCGCCGACGGTGGTATCCGCCGGGCATTGCAACACCGCGGCATGAAACGGCACGACCACGTGCGACGTGCATTGGAACTCACGAGCCGGACACGCCGTACTCGTGACATGCAGGGTAACTGCATCGTCTTGCGCTACGCACACCAGGGCCGGCGTCGTGAGTGCGTAATCGACGGTGTGTGTTTGCCCAACGCCCAAATTCACGCTGCCCGACTGCGGCGCACCCCAGCCGAAGGCGTCGCCGGCGGAATAGTTGTACGTCAGCGAGGTCGTCGACGAGTTCGTGAAGTGGAGCAGGCGGTGGACACTTTGGCCGGCGTCGACCGTCGTGTCGACGGCACACGCAACCGTCACCGCGGAGACCGCCGTGACCGAAAGGGTCTTCGACACTTGAACCCAAGCGCTGGGCGCCGCGCATTGGTCGCGGACGCGGGCGATCATCGTCAGCACATCGCCGCACTGCGCACCGACCGGCAACGGGCAGACCCGAGTCATGCAGAATACGCCGCCCGGGACCAGCGTCACGGTGCTCGATCCAGTGGGGCAACCGTTGGCCCAGCCCGACGTTTCGTAAACGTAGTTGCGCGTCGCCTGAGTCACATTCTGGAAGCAGAACTGCAACTGGGCCTGTTCCCCCGGCTCAGGGAGCGTGTCCAGCAGCGCGCACGTGGTGATGACCGGCGGAGCCACTGTCCGCAGAACCGTCACTTGTTTCGTCAGTGCCGGGCTAGCGCACCCCGGCGGGATCAACGAGATGGTCACCGTGCTGCCGGCCGCACATGAAGCGCCGCTCGCAGTCACCGGCAGGTCGAAACACGCCGAGTCGCCCGACGCAATCGTCGGACTGGCGTCGAAGGGGCTCACCCAGCCCTGATCGTCGGCGATGTGCACGTTGTACACCAAGGCCGTGAACTCGTCGTTGTGCACACACAGGTGCAGATTCACTGTCGCGCCGGCCGCGACCGTCAACTGCGCGGGCGCGGTGATGCGGATGCGATCCGGCCGCTCCAAGTACGCGCGCCCGACACCACCTTGCAGCGGCGCGCCCACCAAAAGCTCCGCGGTTCCGTTGCCATCGGTATCCGGCCCAACGGCGCCGGCGGAGGCAAAGCCATCGAGAGGCACCTCCGCCGTCCAAATCTGTTCCGGCACGTCGTCGACGGCCGGCCCACCCTCATAGATGCGTACCTCGCGCCCCGATACACCAACGACGAAATCCCCGAGCCCGTCGCCGGAGAGGTCGCTACCCGCGGCCACGAAGCGGCCGAAATTTGTCGTCAGTCCGCCCAGGAACAAATCGGCGAATTCGTCGCTCGACGGCCCGCCGTAAAAGACGTACGCCGTGCCGCCAGTGCCGCCGAAAGTGGGAGCTCCCGCGACGAGGTCGGGCTGCGCATCGCCGTTCACGTCGCCGACCGCGAGCGCTTCGCCGAAACCAGTTCCCACGCCGCCCGCGATCAGAACCCGGTCCGCGAGTGCGTCGAACCCAGCGCCGCCCCAGAACAGCTTCGTGCGTGCGCCCGCCCCGCTGCCGGGGGCGCCGGCGGCCAAATCCGCGACCCCATCGCCATTGAGGTCACCGAGCGCGACCGCCGCGCCCAACTGTTCGCCAAACGCACCGTTAGCCGTCAGACTCGGAATCGTCGGCGGAGGCGCGGCGCCAAAGTAGACGAACACCTTACCTTCAAGCCCGCTGGGCGAAGCTCGCGGCGCACCGACCACCAGGTCTGCGCCGCCATCCTGATTCAAGTCCGCTCCGCCCCCCAAGGCGGTGCCGAAGCGCCCGCCAGGCACTGGACCATTGAGGATGACATCCGCCACCGCGTCGAATGCCGGACCTCCAAAATAGATGTACACGCGGCCGGCGTCGGTGCCTGCGAGGTCGTCGAAGGGTGCGCCCACGGCCAGGTCGCGGAATCCATCGCGGTTCCAGTCGCCGATCGAGGCCACCGCCGCGCCGAAGCGATCGCCCGGGGCAACGCCCACGAGCGTGAAGTCGGGAGTCACATTGCGCGGCGCACCGCCGCGGTATACGTAGACCCGGCCCGCCCCCGTGGTGGTGGTCTGCGACGCTACGGCCCAATCGCCGAATCCGTCCGCATCGATATCGCCGGCGAGAACGCACGCATTACCGAAGCTCTGTGCAACGGAGGGAGCGAACAGAATACTCGAACACGCGGTGTGGGCCGCCGGTGCGGCGGCGACAAGCAGCACGGCGCTGGAGAGCACCAATCGAGTGGCACGCATTGTTGCCGTCCCCTGGAAGGTGCGGATGAGGATACTGCGGGACGGCGGTGGCGGCAAGCTTCACGGTAGTCACCGCACCCCCCATCATCGAGAGTAAGATGCCAGCGTCCTGGGTTGGCCTCGCCCCCCCGGACTCTTGAGAAGCGAACCAAGGAGACTGCGGTGGATTTGAAAGGTGCTCGCACCCTGATCACGGGTGGCAGCGATGGGATTGGACTCGCGATCGGCCAAGCGCTCGTGGAGAAAGGTGCCCGCGTGGCGCTGCTGGCGCGTCGCTCCGACCGGCTGACCGCGGCAGCCAAAGAGATCGGTGCAATCGGCATCACCGGAGATGTCTCGAAGCCCGCTGACGCCGACGCCGCGGTGGCCCGCGTGGTGCAGGAGTTTGGCGGCCTCGACATCTTGATCAACAACGCCGGCTTCGGTACATTCGGCGCGTTGACCGAACTGCAGCTCGAGGACTTCGAGCGCACCTTCGCCACGAACGTCACGGGGGCGATGCTGATGGCGCGGGCCGCGGCGCCGCACATGATCCGCCAGGCGTCGGGCAACATCTTGAACATCTCATCCACGGCCGGACTTAAGGGCTTTGCGAATGGGACGACATACTGCGCCACGAAGTTCGCGCTGCGCGGCATGACGGAGTGCTGGCGCGAAGAACTGCGCCGCCATAACATCCGGGTCACGCTCGTGAACCCGAGCGAGGTACAGACGAACTTCGGCAAGGCGGCCGGTGGGCAGGCGCGCCCCTTCAACGGAAAAAAACTCCGTGCCGAGGAGATCGCCCGCGCCATCGTCGGCGCACTGCAGATCGACGACCGCGGCTTCATTCCCGAGTTTTCCGTCTTTGCCACGAACCCGTTTCCACCCGCGTAATCAAGGAGACATCCATTGGCAGCAACGAAGGTCACGATCAACCTCAATGGCCCACTTCGCATCGAAGGCGACTTCGAGATCGTCGACTCGACCGGCAAGAGCTACGGCCTCGCCGGTCGAAAGGTCATCAGCCTCTGCCGCTGCGGTCAGTCGTCCAAGAAACCGTTTTGTGACGGCACTCACAACACGTGCGGTTTCCAGCACACCAGCGCGGCATACGACCTGGCGCCTCCCGCGCGTCCGCCGGCCTGAGTCGCGCGCGTCGCACCGCGTTGCGGTTTACCGGGACGGGCTGCTGTATGCAGAGACGGCGGGTCGAACTTCCTCGTCCCGCAGACAGTCTTCCAGGGCAGTGACCGCTCGATCCCAGGTGAATTGCTGAATGAAGCGGTTCGCGTTCTGGGACACTTGGAGGCGCCGGATGTTGTCCCGCACGAGCATTGAGATGTTCAGCGCCAGAGCAGCCGGTTCCCTTGGCGGGCTGAGCAGCGCCGTCTCGCCGTGAATGCCGTATTCCTGGTGGCCGCCGATATCCGTCAGGCAAGGGGCCGCACCGCACTGCATCGCCTCGGCTGGGGGTAGAGGCCACCCCTCCGCCCAGCTTGGCCCCACAAAGATCGCCGCCGCGTTGTAGAGACGGCGCAAATCAGGCTGCGACGGTTTCTGTTGATAGCGAATCCAAGCGGGGAGGCCTCGAGGCCGTGCCGGGACGCCGAAGAGCGTCGCCGCGAGATCAGGGATCTCGGCCTTGACGATATCGATGGCACTCAGGCCGTCCGCCGACCCTTTCCCCTCCGAGTCGTGATACAGCATGACGAGTTGCTTGGGGTTCCGTTCCGCGGCCGGCAGATCGAGGCCAAAGACGGAAAAGTCGAGGCCATTGGGGATATAGACCGCCGCTTCGTGCAAACCTCGAGCGATCGCCTCGAGCCAGCGGGCGATGACGATCTTATTGAGCGGCAGCTTCCAAGTGGCCATGGCCCGATCCGGGTCCACGCCCGCGAACGTCGATTCCTGGCCCTGGATCAGATAGAACTTTCGCCCCGTGTACGGCGGATAGCCGGCGACCCATTCCGCCGTTTCCCACGCCGTGGCGATCACCGCATCGGCAGCCGGAATCCAGCGCGGATGGAGACTGGGGACCCACTCCATCCGCACCCGTGGATCGATGCTGAACCACCTCTTGGGCAAGTACCCACCCTTCGCACCCAGCTTTCTGCCCCCATAGACAAGATAGCGCTTGGCTGTTCTTATCGCTTCCATCTCTCGATGGAGACTGTGGGGGGCATGAACGACCGTAACCTCATGCCCGCTTCGCACGAGGCCATTGGCGTATTCGTAGGCGACCTTCAATCCCCCCACGGGGTTCTCGCCGGAGCCGGGAAGAACGAAACAAATGCGCACTTCATTCCTCCAGGTGCGTACCAACGGCCATCATAAGACGGTTGGAAGCACCGCGCCAGCAGCCGGGGAATCGAACCCACCTTCCCCTTGGGCTCGCCAACCGTCTCCGTAGCCATCGATTTGCCGGAATGGTGTTGTCTGAGCCTTGGTTGATATCGGACAATGCGAGGGCACCCTACGTCGTAGGATACGGAGCCGACATCGACATGTACACGGACGAACAGACCGCCGCCCGCGTTCGGTTGCTGCACGGCATCTTCGAACAGCAGGCGCGCACTTACCCGACCGGCATCGCGCTCGACGTACCCCCGACGGGTGCTGGTGTGCCGCGCCGCCAGCTCACCTACGCCGAAGTGAATGCCGCTGCCGACGCCTTGGCCGTCCGGCTCGCAACCTACGTGCATGGGGAATGTTTGGTGGCGATCATGCTGCCACGCGCCGGCACGGAACTGTTCGTCGCGCAGCTCGCCATTATGAAGGCTGGTGCGGCCTGGACGTGTATCGAGCCCTCGACGCCCGATGAGCGGCTGCGTTTCTTGATCGACGATTCGCGTGCGGTGGCCGTGATCGCCGACGATGCGAGTGGCGACCGGCTTGAATCCATCGGCTTCCCCGAGCCTCGCATCGTGAGCCTGAACAAGGTCGACGTTGCTTCGATCCCCGCGGCTCCGCGCCGCGCCACTCCCGCTTGGCTCGGTCCGGAGACGCTGGCCTACGTCATCTATACCTCGGGCACGACGGGACACCCCAAAGGGGTCATGATCGAGCACCGTAGCGTCGCCAACCTCGTGCTCGCGGATGCCGGCTACTTCGACCTGCGCCCGGGCGACCGCATCGCCCAAACTTCGTCGGCGGCCTACGACTCCTCCGTGGAAGAGGTGTGGCTCGCGTGGGCCAAGGGCGCCACCGTCGTCGTGGTGGATGATGAACGGGTTCGCTCCGGCCCCGACCTGTTGCCCTGGTTACGCGCCGAAGGGATCACCGTCTGGTGTCCCGCTCCAACCCTGCTCCGGATGGTGTGCAGCGACAATCCGCAGCGCGACTTGCCCGATATCCGCCTGCTGTACGTGGGCGGCGAGGAGCTGACTCCGGACGTGGCGCAGCTTTGGGCGCCCGGCCGCCGGTTGGAGAACGGCTATGGACCCACTGAATGCACCGTGACCGTGGTCCGCACGACGGTGCACGCCGGAGAACCGGTGACGATCGGCAGGCCGGTGCCGGGCAATCGCGCCTTCGTGGTGAATTCCGAACTCCAGGAAGTACCCGAAGGCGAGATCGGCGAACTCTGCATTGCCGGCGAGAGCGTCGCGCGCGGCTATCTCGGGCGACCGGAGTTGACCGCCGAGCGCTTTATCGACCACGCGCGCTTCGGCCGCGTCTATCGGACCGGAGACTTGGTACAGATGGTGCCGGGCGGGGCGCTGGCCTATCTCGGCCGCGCCGACACGCAGGTGAAGATTCGCGGCCACCGGATCGAGTTGACGGCCATCGAAAGCGAGCTGTGCCGCTACCCGGGCATTCTCGGGGCGGCGTGCTGCGTGCAAGCGAACGGCGCCGGACCCGAACTCGTGGCCTTCGTGGTGACCGAGAACGGCTCCGAGCCGGAACGGGAAGCGATCGGTCACTGGCTGCGCCGCACTCTGCCCGAGCCAATGGTGCCGTCACACATCGCCCGGCTCGACGCACTGCCGCGCGGCGCGCTCTCGGGCAAGCTCGATCGCGGCGCGTTGCCGAAAGTGACCCACGCCCCGCGCGCCACACAAACCGGACGCGCACCCGCCGGCGCCGCCGAGCAGGCCGTCGCGAATGCATTCGCGCACCAGCTCACCGCGGTGGAGGACATTCCGGCCGAGGCCGATTTCTTCCTCGATCTGGGCGGCAATTCGCTCGTCGCGGCGCAGGTCATTTCGGAGTTGCGGCGCGACGCGCGCACCGCGTCGCTCACCGTGCGTGATTTGTATGAAACGCGCACCGTAGCCGGACTGGCGGCACGCGTGCCGGAATTCGCGCCGCACGCGCCGGGTGCCAAAGCTGCACCGGCGCAACCAACTGCCGCATCGCTCGTCGCCGACATCGGCAGGCGCGTGTCACCGCACGCCGGGTGGGGTGCGGCAGCGCAATTCGCATTCCTGGCGTTGGCATTGCTGGTGACTGTGAACGCGGCGTGGTTTGTAGTTTTCGACATCGCGGCAGCGATGGCGAATGCCGTCGGAACGCGACTGTTCATGCTCCTGCTCCCCGTTCTGATCCTTGCGGCGGCGCTCACCTGGACACTGCTCGCCACCGCACTCACGGTGGTCGCCAAGCGCGTCCTCATCGGGCGTTACACCGCCGGCCGCCACCCCTACATGGGCTCAATGTATGTGCGTCACTGGATCGTGAGCCAGTTTGCCCGCAGTGTGTCGTGGGACTTGCTCGAGAGCATCGGGCTGCGCGCCCACGTGCTGCGCGCGCTCGGCGCGAAGATCGGTGCCGAGGTGTATTTGCACCGCGGCGTGGGACTGCAGCAAGGTGGCTGGGACCTGCTCGAGATCGGCGACGGTGTCGCACTCGGGCGCGACGTGTCGCTCGGGCTCGTGACGTACGACCGGCAGCAGCTCGTCTTCGCACCGGTGTCGATTGGCGCCAACGCCACGCTGGACACGCGCTCTCGCATGGCTCCCGGCAGCCGAATTGGAGAGGGTGCGTTCCTGGCGGCGCTGGCATGGCTGCCAAGCGGCGCGAGTGTGCCGGCCGGTGAACGTTGGGACGGGGTGCCGGCGCGACCCGTAGGCCAAGCGCCTCCACCACCCGTGCCTTCGCTGGAGTCGCTGCAGCCAAGTCTGTGGCACAAGGCAGTGTTGCTGGCGGCAAAAACAGTCGCGGCGCAAATCGCCTTCCTGCCATGGTTCGCTCTCGCCGCTGTCGTGTTGTCGGCATGGAGGAGCGGCAACGGTTCGTCGACATTCCTCGAGTTGCCGTTGCTCGCGCTCGCCGGCGCCCTGGTCACGTGCTACGCCCTGTCGTTACCACTGCAAGCAGTGTTGTGCCGGCTTCTCGGACGCGTGCGCCCCGGCATCTATCCGCTGCACGGACGCACGGCGCTCACGGTGCGCTTGAAGGAGCGCCTTGTCGAAACTGCCAACGTAGCGCTGTCCGGTACGCTCGCGTGGCCGGTGTGGCTGCGCTGGGCCGGCATGCGCGTCGGCCGGCGATGCGAGATCAGCACCATCATGGAAGTGACGCCGGAATTGGTGGAGATCGCCGACGACTGCTTCTTTGCCGACGGCATCTACTTAGGACGGCCGCTCGTGCATCGTGGGCATCTCTATTGCGAACGCACGGTGTTCGAGCATCACACGTTCCTCGGCAACCACGCCGTGATTCCGGCCGGCGCCCAACTGCCGGACAACGTTTTGCTCGGTGTGTGCACGGTGGCCGACCCGGAACGCATCCGGCCCGACACCGGTTGGTTCGGACATCCAGCGTTCGAGCTTCCCCGCCGCGAGTTGGTTGCTGCCGACGACAGCCTGACGTTCAGTCCGTCGCCACTCCGCGTCCTCAACCGCGCGCTGTGGGAGAGCTCACGGCTCTTCCTGCCGGTGCTGCCGGCATTCGTCGTGGCGTTCTGGGCCACCGAGTTGCCGCGCCTGGCAGAGCACTGGGCGACGCCGGCGCTGCACCTCTGGGTGCTGCCGCTCGCAGCGCTCGCGACGGCGGCGTTCCTGTGCGCGCTCACGGTTGCGACCAAGTGGCTGTTGCTGGGGCGCATGCAGGAGGCGCGACACGTGTTGTGGTCGTGCTGGTGCAGCCGTTGGGACTTCCTGTTCGAGGTGTGGTCGGCGTACGCGCGGCCGGTCATCGATACATTAGAGGGCACGCCGCTCGTGGCGTGGTGGCTGCGCGCCATGGGAGCCCGCATCGGGCGGCGCGTCGTGTTCGGAACCAACCTCTCGCAAGTGGTGGACCCGGACATGATCGAGATCGAAGACGACGCCACGGTGTCGTGCCATCTGCAGTTGCATAGCTTTGAAGACCGGGTGCTGAAGCTCGGCAAGACACGCATCGGCGCCGGCAGCACGGTCGCGGCCGGCGCACTCCTTCTCTACGGGGCACGGATCGAAGCCGGCGCGCACGTGGCGGAGCAGAGCGTCGTGATGAAGCACGAGCACCTGCTGCAAGGCCAGGCGTACGAAGGCGCACCAACCCGGCCGGTGGGCGCTTGACGCCCTCGGCGAGCACGACGCGCGTTGCGGGCCCGCCGGCAGGCATCGTAGATTTGTGGTGCGTGCATCTCGATGCACCGAACTTCCCGGACGCCGCACTCGCGGCAACGCTCGACCCTTCGGAGCAACAACACGCGGCGTGCATGCGGGTCGGCGGCCGCGCCTGGGCTTCCGGGCGTGGCGCACAGCGCGTGATCCTCGCGAGTTATCTCGAGGTGCCGGCGAGCGCGCTGGAGTTTTTCGCCGCGCAGTCCGGCAAGCCTGGGCTCTCGAACGCGCCCAGCCTACAATTCTCGTTCGCGCGCACCGATGGTCTGGCGGTCGTCGCCGTTGCCAGTGACCGCGAGGTTGGCGTCGACGTCGAGCGTGAGAACGACCGCACCGACATCGACGGCGTGGCGCAGGAGTTCTTGCCGGCGGGCGAGGCCGCCGCACTCGAGGCAACGCCACTCGGTCAACGCCGCAGCGCTTTCTTTGGCGCCTGGGCGCGTCACGAAGCGCGCCTCAAGCTCGAGGGGCAGGGGCTTACCGGTCGCACCTGGGACGGCGCGCGGCCAAGCGCGGCGCTCGTCGTCGTGCGCGCACTCGCCCTACCGCCCGGCTTCGCCGGCGCGATCGCGGCCGTGAACGACACCTGGACGGTACGCGTCAAGGAATTCCCAGTCCTAGCGGCGCGGCTACGCTAGCGGCGGAACCGCGCCTTGATATCGCCCCACGATGCAGCGCGCACGGCCGTCGTCGCCAGCGGCGTCGACCACAATCCGTCGGTACGCGCTGCAAAGAGCTTGTCGCCCGCAACTTTCGATTTCGAATACGAACGTGTCGTCAACCGCGTCGATCGATTGCCACGTCTCGCCGGCTCCCGGGCTCGAGTAGAATTGGTGCGTGTTGTTGAGGAAATCAACCACTGCAAAGACGGTCGCGCCGACGTGCGCGAAGAACACCGCCGAGCCGTTGGCCAGGCCGCCTCCCACGAGCGTCCAAGACTGTGCATCGTTCGTGATTTGGTAAACCGATGGGCCGTTGCTCACGAGGAGGTTGGTGCCATCGCTGAAAATGTCCGTCGCCGTGAATCCCGGCAGCAACGGCGGCCGTACGGCGACCTCCTGCCACGCGGTCGCGCCCTGTGGAAACCGGTGGATCAGACCGTACGGTCCTGCCGGCGCCACGAGCGTTGTACCGTGCAGGAGGATCGAGCTTACGGATCCGGAGATCGACAGCGGCAGATCGTTGTTGAAGGCCGTCCACGTTGTCGGCGTCGCGAGCGCGAGTGCGAACACCCCGCTGCCATCGGTGCCGGCGTAAAGGATGCCGTCTTTTACCGCGAACTCCGTGATGTGGTTGGCTCCGATGCCAGCCAGGCCACTGTTGACGCTGTTCCAGGTCAGACCGTCATCCGGGCTGCGAAACACACCCTGTCCAAAGCTCCCTGCCCAGAGTGCGCCGCCCGCCGGGATCACCGTGAAGATCGGTGCACTGCCGGCGCCTACCGGGTTCGACGCGGTCCACGTCGTGCCCTGGTCAGTGCCCCGGTAAACGCGGTCGCCGCTGGATGCAAACAACGTGGTTCCGTGCAACTGTAGGGTTTCGATGTTCGCCGCTGGCAATTCCTCGACGCGCGTCCAGGTCAGAGATCGCGCCGGCGCCGCCGTACACAGAGTCAAACAGAGGATCCCAATCACTGGGCCGCGCATGGCGATTGTAGCGGTGTTCAAGAGGTTCGACACGAGCCGTTCCTGCGCTTCCTTCTGGAGTGTAACCCACATGGAGCTTTGCCGGAGACCGCGCTGTCGCGCCATACCACGCGTCCCGAAGAATTGCTCGAGCGTCCGAAAGGTGCCGCTTGGTGTTTCCGGGCCTGGTGTGTTTAGCTCGCCCCGTGACACCAAGAAGCGTGTCGAAGGAGGATTCCGATGAAGATGACCCTGGCCATCCTGCTCTTGGCCGCTGGAACGGCGTTCGCCAAAGAGCCTTCGCATACGGTGCGTCTCGCCAATGCCACCGCGGTGCTCGACGAGGTCATGCAGACGCCCGACCATGCCATTCCGCAGTACCTGCTCGATCGCGCCTACTCCATTGTCATCGTGCCGGATCTCAAGAAAGCCGCCTTTATCGTCGGCGGCAAGTACGGCAAGGGTTACATGTCGTCCCGCAAGAAGGACGGCACGGGATGGACCGCGCCCGGCACGGTGCGAATCGAGGGCGGCAGTTTCGGACTGCAGTTCGGGGGCGCGGAGAGCGACGTGATCCTGCTCATCATGAACCCACGTGGGGTCGACCGGCTCCTCTCGAGCAAATTCACTTTGGGTGCTGACGCCGCAGTGGCTGCGGGACCGGTCGGCCGCGATGCGCGCGCCGATACCGATGCGCATTTGACTGCCGAGATCCTGTCGTGGTCGCGCTCGCGGGGTGTTTTCGCCGGCATCGCGTTGACGGGGGCGACACTACGGCAAGATCTGAACGACAACCGCGAACTGTACGGCAAGCGGCTCGAGAACCGCGCCATCATCGACCAGGAATTGCCGGTGCCGGAGCCGGCCAAGAAGTTGATCGCGCTCCTCGACAAGGTCTCGCCGCACCGGACACAGGTGGAAGCGGAGACGACGGATCGGAAGTAGCACGGTGGACATCCAGAGCTGCGATGACCGCGGGTTGACACTGGTCGACGTCACGCCTACGATTGGGACGTTCTTTCCATCGGGGTGAACAACTCTTCCGCCGGATGCTCCACTTGGAGGTCCCAATGATGGCGCGTGTTGTACGACGCGGTATCGCCAGAATCTGGTTAGCGTCTCTCCTGTTGCAGGCGACAACGACATCGGCCGTTGCGGATGTCGTCTTGCTCCAAAATGGGTCCGAGCTCAAGGGTTCCATCGTCGATCGCGAACGAGTGGCCAAGCACCCCGAAGTCTTCGCCGAAGTATCTATCGAATTGGACTCGCTTGCCAATGACGCCCTCACTCCGCAATTGCGGCGCATCTCAGTTGCAGATATTCAGAGTCTCGTTCTTGAGGACGGCGGGCAACGTCGAGTTGTCGATCTCACGCATCTTGTCGCTCCCGGCGGGCGCTGGGGTGATACCGAGGCGCAAGACGGCAAGCACTCGACGCGTGCCGCGGGGATCCTGATGACGAGTTTGGGAATGGCGTCGATCGCTACGGGCGTGTACCTCAAGGCGGCCCAAACATCAACCATCATCGTGATTTCCGGCTTGAACGCCGTCACAGCGACCAAGAAGCACAGCAATACCCCGGTCTACGTTCCCTTGGTGACTGGCGGCATCCTGTTCGTGGGGGGACTCGTGGTTCTGACCCAGCCCAACAATCAGCATGACGGTTCCGCCCGGCTAGCGCCGTACAGCGCCAACGGCGTCTATGGAGCCAGAGTCCTGTTCTATCGTCACTGACCCTGACTCGACACCGGCGCAACGCGGTGCAGAAACCAGTGCAAGCCGCCGGCGACGAAGAAGCCTACGAACCAGCCGTAGGAGTAGAGCGGCTTCAATGCGGGCACGACCAATCCGCCCCAGGCAAGCGCGCTGCCGGCGAGCGTCGCGACGATGGCGCGCCAGTTCCAGCCGCCCGTGTAGCGGTAGACGCCGTGCGGGAGATACAAATCGGCAAGTACCAGACGACGGCGCCGCACCAGCCAGTAGTCGGCGATGAGCACCCCGGCGATCGAACCGAGTCCGCCCGAGTAACCGAGCAGCCAGGAGAAAATGTAACCCTTCGGATTCGCCAAGAGCTGCCACGGCTGCATGAGGATGCCGAGGATACCAGTGATCAAGCCGCCGGTGCGAAAGCGGATCAAGCGCGGGAAGGCATTGGCAAAGTCATTCGCCGGCGAGACGACATTGGCAGCGATGTTGACTGCCAACGTCGCAACGACAGCCGTAAACATGGAGATCGCGACCACCACGGGTGCCTCGAACCGGCTGACCAGCTTCACCGGATCCCAGATCGCTTCGCCGTAGATGATCTGCGTCGCGCTCGTAATGAGCACGCCCATGGCCGCAAAGAGCGACATGGTGGTCGGTAACGCCACGACCTGGCCGACGATTTGTTCGCGTTGGCTGCGGCCGAAGCGCGTGAAGTCCGGCATGTTGAGCGACAACGTCGCCCAGTACCCCACCATCGCGGTCAGCGACGGCACGAAGACCGGCATGAACTCTTTCCAGGTCGCGAGCTTGCCCGGCTGAGCCACGAGCGGCCCGAGCCCGTGTGCCGCATTCACGGCCCAGACGAGCAGCACAGCCGTCATCACCAGCACGAACGGCGCCGCCCAGTTCTCCACTGCGCGCAACAAATCCATGCCGCGGAAAATGATGAAAATGTTGATGCCCCAAAAGAGCAGGAACGACAGCCATTCGGTTGTCGTGTGGCCGAGGAATCCGCTTCCCAACAACGTCGGCCATGCCGGAATGAGCGCCGAGAAGAACGTGTAGAGCGCCTCGCCACCGATCCAGGCCTGGATGCCGAACCACCCACACGCGACGATGGCCCGCATGAGCGCCGGCAAGTTGGAACCCGCGGTGCCATAGGCGGCGCGCGCGAAGACCGGAAACGGAATCCCGTACTTCGTCCCGGGATGCGAATTGAGCAGGATGGGTACGAGCACGATCGTATTGCCGAGCAGGATCGTGAACACCGCTTGCATCCAGCTCATGCCCGAGGCCATGAGGCCCGAGGCCAGCATGTAGGTGGGGATGCAATGCGCCATGCTGATCCACAGCGCCGCGTAGTTGTAAGTCGTCCAGCGGCGCTCGTGGATCGCGACCGGCGCCAGGTCGGCGTTGTAGAGCGGACTCGATTCGAGCCGCGAACGGTCAGCGAGTTCGACCCGGCCGTCGGGATGCTCGATTTCTCCAGGCTGCCGGCTTTGGACTGCCATCGCTCCCCCCCCCGCCGCCGGGAATAGCAGGCCGGCCCGGGCGGGAGCAAGCACGATTCGTTGCCCTCTTCTCCCGCCCGCGCTTGCAGCGTAAACAGACACGGCCGCCCGAGTCACCTCGGACGGCCGCGCTTCGAAAGACCGCTGCCGGCTTACCGGTAGAGGTGCTTGACGGTACCCCAGGTCTCGGCGCTCGTAGGCACCGGGCACTGGATTCCCATCGTGATCGTGATGACGTTGCCCCAGATGCCGAACTGTTGGTTCGCCGGCGCCGCGCCGCAAGTGTTGTCGAGGAAGGTCGGGTACGTCGCGGGCTTGGTGATCAACGGATTGAGGCTCGTCGTCTCGCCGACGCCCGTACCGTTGCCGATGCCGAACGTCAGTGCGCAACCGCCCAGGAACGTGCCCGCGGTGTTGCCGTTGACGACGGAAGCCACCGGCGTGCTGTTGCCACTGATCATGATGTATTGGACCGTGGTCACAAGCGACGTCGTGGTCAAGGTGCCCGTGCCGTCGCCCCAGGGCCAGGCGCCCGGGAAGAAGGTGAACGTGCCGCCGGTGAACTGCGACGTGTAGACGATCGTCCCCACGCCGCCGACACGGTTGTCCTGGACGATGAAGTTGACGGGCTCGGTCGGACAGCTGATGTCCCACTGCGTTCCGAGGTTCGTACCGTCCCAAGACTGCGCATGCATCACATGCGGCAGGCCTGAGTTGATTCCGGTACGCCACGTCGAGGCGCGCCCGGTCAGGAGCGCGCCACCGAGATCAGTCGAGGTGAAGACACCGTTCACGGGTGCTGCCGCGCCCAGCGCCGGCAGGCACAGCAACGCGGACACGGCCAGAGCAATAGACGATCGCTTCATCGATGTTCTCCTTGAGGTTCGTATTCCCACAGACGTGCATACGGCGTCTCGAACCGGCATCTTGGGCCACTCCGCTCGCAGTCCATCGCATTGACAAGTGGCATCGGCCCCGCCGCAGCGCGTCATCAACCGCGAGGAATGTAGCATCCTGGCGGTGCGGTGGATAGGCATTCCGGCCAGAGGCACCAAAGGAGGTCGTGGCGGTACTGGCCGACATCAAGAAGGAAAGCGAGGCTCATTCGGGTCGCAACAGCAGGGCGGGCGTCGCCTGCCGACGCCACCGATGGACGATCGTCTTAGGTCACTCGCTTGAAGTCGATGAATCCGCGCTCGACGTTCGTGTGAACGAGTTGCAAGCGCACCCGGCGGCCGACGTCCAGGCCGTTGGTGCCATTCTCCAGTCGTCCTTCAACGGGCGGTTGCAGGAGCCGGACCCAGGTGCCCTTGTCGGACGCTCCAGTCACGATGCCATCGAACTGCTCCCCGAGCCGCGATTCCAACAGGATTGCGGCGGCGGATTTTGTGACTTGCCGTTCGACCTTTTGCGCCGCGTCTTCCGCTTCCGTACAGTGCGTGGCGAGCGCTGCCAATTCGTCGTTCTTGTAGGGCTGCGGGCGCCCCCCGATCGCTGCCTTCAGCAAACGCTGTGTAATCAGATCGGGATATCGACGGTTCGGAGCGGTGGAGTGTGCATAGTCCTTGACCGCGAGACCGAAGTGCCCCGAAACGTCGTCTCCCGGGCGTTCGACGACGTATTCACCTGCCCCGAGAAGCTTGACGACGCTGAGCGACAGATCGGCAAAGCGCAGCGGCTTGGCGGCCTTCGCCGCGACCAGGAATCGCTCCAAGGCTTTGGCGTCCGGTTCCCTGGGCAGCTTCGCCCCCTGCTCCGCGGCGAGATCGACAATCCGGTCCCAGCGTTTGGGGACGCGAACGACGCGCCGGATCGACGCGTATGCTTTGGACTCGAGATATCGCGCCGTCACTCCGTTGGCGGCGATCATGAAGTCCTCGATGATGTCCTTGGCGCGGTTTCGGGTGTTCGCTTCCAGGTCCCGCAGCTCGTCGCCATCAAACACCGGCCGGGCCTCGATCGTCTCGAGATCGAGTGCACCGCGCTGGTGCCGGAGCGTTTTTATTTTCTGGGCCATGCGGTCCTGAAGGCGGATGTTCTCGTCGAGCCCGCCGGCAGTAGCGATCTCTGCCGGCATGGTGCCGTTGCCTTCCAACCACGCGGCCACGCTGTTGTAGGCGAGCTTGGCGCGATTGCGGACCATCGCCCGATAGATGCCCGAATTTTGGAGCGATCCATCCTCGGCAAGGATCATTTCCATGACGACAGCCAGGCGATCCGAGTCATGGTTGAGCGACGTGAAATCCGTAGAGAGTTTCTCCGGCAACATTGGGAAGATCGCGGCCGCGGTGTAGACCGAGGTGGTATTCCGCCGCGCGTGGTCGTCAAGCGCCGACTGGTTCTCGACGAGAGCGTCGACGTCGGCAATCGCCACCAAGATTTTGACCGCACCGCTGGGCATTGCTTCGGCAACGGTGAGCTGGTCGAGATCACGGGATGTATCGTTGTCGATGGAGCACCAGAGCAGGTTCCGGAGATCGCGGGTCGATTCCCCATCCTGAGTCGCCGGGCCGTGGATTGCTTCGAGCTCGGCGAGCGCCGGCGCGGAGAAATCCGGCACCAGCCCTCGATCGATCATCGCCTGACGGGCAATGCGTTGCAGTCTCAGTCGGTGCGTTCGATCGCCTAGATCCGCCATCACGCCGCCAGTCGAGGTTTGAGGTGTGCTGCGCGATCGGCAACCAAGCCGGCGCGCTTCAGGCCGCGTCGTAGCGCGAAACGACGGCGGTCACATTGTCGGGGGCGCCGCGCTCGAGCGCGAGATCGACTAGCGCGCGGCACGCGGCCTCGGCGGAGCCTGTCCTGGCGAGGATCGCGGCGATCTCTTCGTCCTTCGTCACGTCGTAGAGTCCATCCGAACACAGTAGAACGGTGTCGCCGGCGGCGAGACGGACGCGATGCACTTCGACGTCCGTGAGCGGAGTCCCGCCCCCGAGGGCGTTCGTCAGCACGTTGCGCAGCCGGTGCGTTGCTGCCTCTTCGCGGGTCAGAACTCCAGTGTCCACGAGCATTTGCACGTGCGTCTGATCGCGCGTCAGTTGTCGCATCGACCCTGCACGGCACAGGTAGGCGCGGGAATCGCCGGCGTGCGCCAGGAAGAGATCAAAGCCGATGCTGTAGCCCAAGGTCATGGTCGTTCCCATGCCACGCAGCGCAGGATCGAGCTGGGCGCGTTCCTTGAGGATCGAATCGAGGCTCCGGTACCGGGTCGTGACGCGGTCCAGGATCTTGGCCGCGCTTTGGTCGTCCACCTTCAAGACCCAATCGGGCGTGTCGAACAAGAGATGGAAGAAGACGATGATTGCCGTCCGGCTCGCGACCTCACCCCCGGCGTGGCCGCCCATTCCATCGGCGACGACCGCAACGTACCCCGCCTCTTCGAGGCGTTCCGGAAGCTCTCCGGCGGGCAGGCTCGTAGAGAGTGTTTCCGAAAATCGCCCGAGCCGCGCCAGGTAGAAGTGATCCTCGTTGGCCGGCCGTACCTTGCCGCGATCCGAGCGCCCGGCGCAGTCCACCCGAGCCACCGCGGACGGCGGTCCAGGGTCCGCAGTCGTGCGGCCGAGCGCCGTCGAGCGCAGCGGCGGCGGGATGGTGTCCAGTTCGGAAGGATCGATCATGACGTGGAGTATAGCCCTTGGCCTGCCGCCCGCAACGGGTACACTCGTATGAGGCCACGGGCATCGGGCGTAGGGAAATCAAGATCAAGTACTTTCTGGATGAGTGAAGCGATGGCATCTCGAAACGACAAACCTCGGTACGTTGCCTGCATGTCGAATGAAGGCTACCCGGCGTCACTCGTCACCCGCCGCCTCTATCGCTGCGTCGCGGACCCCGATGCCGAGCGGGAAGGCATGCTCAGAGTGATTGACGAGTCGGGGGAAGACTACTTGTACCCGGCGCATCTCTTCTTGGTCATCGACCTGCCGCACGCCATCGAGAAGGCATTCCAAAAAGCCGGTTGAGCGAGGCATTCAAGCGCGAATGTTTTCCACGGGAACGGCGCGCGCCTTCCACCACCGCCAAAGTGCGAACGCAAAGACGATGTTCAGCGCCAGTCCCACGACTCCGACTTCGGGTCCATAGAGTGCCGTTTGTTTGATGCCAAGGGCGCCGACCTTGGTGCTGTAGCCGAACAGCACGTAAGCGCCGCCGTTCCAAACGCCATGGCTCACACTGGCGACGATCACCGAACCCGAGATCCATCGCAGCAAGCCCCAGATGGCGCCCATCACCGCGGCGTTCAAAATGAAAACCGGAATCTGTCTGACCGGCAGATCGAAACCGGTCTCGAGCGCGACCGCCGACACGTGCCAGAGGGAAAACGCCAGGCTCGTCCAGAGCAAAACGCGGCCTGGTTTCTGGCCAGCTCGCGTTAGCGAAGCCCAGAGCCAACCCCTGAAGAAGCCTTCCTCGGTGATGGTCGCAACCACAACGGTCGAGACGGTCACGAGCAAGAAATTGATCCCAGCTTTCTGCCAATTCGTTTGCGAGATGTCGATCGCACCGGCCACCTTCGACACGAGTGCGACCGTTCCTAGAACGGCCAGCGGGTAGAGCAGCGCCAAGGCGAAGAAGTGCCGGCGCGCCGCGACAAATCCCATCCTGGAGCGCGAGAACCGGTCGAGGGCCCAGAGGAAAGCCATGAGTGGAAACAAGGGCAGAGCGCTGAACTCCGAATGCCCGCTCGCGTCCAGCGCCGTGGTGATCGCGATCGCTGCGACGACGCCCAGGATGGGGCGCCTCAGCGCGGATGCCATCGTGTCTCCAGCCTCGAGATGGCGATGCGCCAGCCCGCCCGAGGTCCCCGATTCCGGCCGAAAAGCTGCCTCATGAGGGTCCGTACGCAGCGGGCCGCGTTCAGGTTCGGTTTGCAACCCAGTGCTAGCGCGATCCAAACTCCCATTCCCAAGCAAAAACGAACTGCCACGAGCCATCCGTGTTGAAGACGCCGCCTTCTTCGAGCTTCAACCGATCGAACAAATGCTCGGCGATACCGAGGGTCGCTTCGGTTCCACCGCCGCCTTGATCGGCACTGCCGAGGCCGGAAATCGTCCCGGGGCGACTCGTGAAGGCCCCGGTGCTGGTGAGAATCTCGCCTTCGAGGTCCACGACAAAACCCGCCGCCCACTCGAATGCTAGCGATGCCTCAAAAGCATTCGAGTTCCTCGCATCCGGCGTTCGTCCGACCCAGGTGTAAGCGAGTCCAGCGTCCACGCTGAGCGATCGGCGCGTCTTACTCAGCACGAGACGCAGCGAGTAGTCTCTCTTGCCGGAACCACCCAGCAGCGTGCTTGCTGTCGGCCACTTGATCGTGGATGCGATCGAGAAGCCTGGCAGGCGCCGCCTCGGTTCGGATCCTTCCCATGTGAGCGTGGTCTCGAAATCGCCCCAGCCGCTTGCCGAGGGTTCCGTCGTCTTGGATTGCTTGCTGACATAGTTCGGTTCGAGCGCGACGGTGAACGCCTCGGAGATCGCATACTCTGCAAGAAACGGCAGGCCGTACTGCGTTCCTTCGGTGTCGGTCTCGAACTCTAGGCCGGATCCGACCGTGAGGGCGAGCCGAGAAATGAACCGCTTGGTCTTGAGAATCCTCGCGTCTGCCGGCGGCGCGAACAGCAGGAGTCCCGCAACCGCACTGAGGACACCGCTCCGCAACGCACGCCGGACTGTTGCGACAGACCGCTGTCGCAGGCTCCAGCTCGATCGCGGGGTCATGGCCGTGTCATCGACAGCAATGTCGAGACTTCGGGTCCGTCGCTCGTCGAAGCCGTGGTTTTGACGAGGCCAACACCCCTTGCATACCATTTCGTCTCGATATCTCCACTGAGTTCAGTCCAATCAGTGGTCTTGACGCATCCCGCGAAGGACCCGTAGGGAACCGTCACGCCCTCGTCGATGGTGAGAACCCGAGCGAGATCCTCGGCTTCGCCCTTGCGATACTCTTGGCGATAGGGGTCGCCAACGGAGGGGTGTGCCTGCATGATGACACCTGGTTCTGCGTTGTCGACTCCGGCTTCCCACGATCCTTTGCGGTTGACCTTGCCGCTGCCGTCATACATCTTGGTGTCTTCGCCGAAATACCATACGTTGCCGGCCTTGTCCTGTGCGTACCAGTCGACGGTTTCTTCCTTCAGAGCGACACCGTCTGTGACGTTGTCGCTCACGACGGTGCACGGTACCCCCAGGATCACTTTGGTGTCGTAGGTCACTGTGACCATTTTTTCAACCGTGCCGTGGCGTGTTTTCTCGCTGTACTTGAACACGGTTCCTGGCGTGAGGGGGAAATAGGGGTTATCCACGGTAACTTGAAAATCCTGCGGATCGATGTGTGGATGATAGGCTCCGGCGGTCTTCTTGGCAGCCAGCGGCACCGCACCCGCCCACACGAGAGCGAGTGGAACCAGAGTCATGGCCAGCGCAATGGTTTTGCCACCTTGCATTTCAAACCCCTTCACTTGACAAGTCGTTCGAGCGGGGTGGCGATGCGTCGCGGTCGGACGTGACGATACACCACGGTCAGCTCGGCTGCATCACGAAGGAGATCGACGCGGTTGACCTCGACCCGGACCACCGTGAGTCCGGTCTTCTCACGAATGTCGTCCACGAGCCGCTCCTCGTTCCCCGGCCGAAGCAGTTCGAGTTGATCGTAGAGCATCGGCGTGGATCGCTCCGAACTCTTCGACGTCCCAAACTCGAGGCCTGCCGTCAGAATGACGATGACCCCGTTCACGACGACAAGTTCCGCGATACCCGCGGCGGAACTCGCGATCGCGTTGAGAACACCCATGCCAATCACAACGAATAAGTAGGTGAGGTCGCGAACGGGAATCTGCTCGGTACGATAGCGCAGGATCCCGAAGACGCCGAACAAGGCAAGGGCCATCCCGACGTGGGCCTGGACTCGACTGAGAAGCAGGCAGAGAAAGAACGTGATGACGTTGAGCAGGTAGTATGTGAACACGCAATCGCGGTTGCCGTACAGCCGCTTGTAGATGCACCGCACCAAGATCGTCGCGAATGCGAGATCCAGCGCCAGGCGCGCGATCATCGACTGCAACGCGGCCCAATCGACACCAAGGTTGATCCTCCACCATTCCATCACGCGACCCTCCGTTCCAACGCCGCGAGCCCCGGCAACAGAGTGTTGCGCCTCTCGTTCGGTCGAGTCCAAGCAATTGCAGCACAGTACTTGCTCGCCCAGCA
>JANLSU010000085.1:0-6063 GCA_031362565.1 bacterium
CCCAATCGACACCAAGGTTGATCCTCCACCATTCCATCACGCGACCCTCCGTTCCAACGCCGCGAGCCCCGGCAACAGAGTGTTGCGCCTCTCGTTCGGTCGAGTCCAAGCAATTGCAGCACAGTACTTGCTCGCCCAGCACGGCCGTTCCCCGAGGGCGCGCAGCGCCGCCATGACCGGAGTGGATCGGCAGAAGGGCCACTGTTTGATCTCGACGATCGCGATGGAGGGAAGAATCCGCCGCTGGCCCCGCATCTCCACGCCGAGATCCAAGTCGACCGTGACTCTCTCGTTCCCACGCAACCCCAAGAACGTGAGCCGGCGAAATCGCGTCCAGACCTGCGGAACGACGTCGCCGGAGACCCCGCTCTGGGCGCGTACGAAGGCCTGATCATCCGCCGTCAGATCGTTGTTGCTGTATTCGCGCGGGCGAAAGATTTTTGTCGTCAGTAGGTCGCTGCGGCGCGATTTGACCTCGAGAACCGAGATTCTGCGGTCCAAGTAGTGGCGAATTCTGACTTTGTGGCGCACGCGCCGGCCGCGCCGATGGGCATGGAAAAATGCGAGTTCCGGCGTATCGAAGTAGAGCGTTCGGTACATCGCGACGAGTTCCGAGCCGGCAGACAGCACGGCGTAGTCAGCCGTGAGATTCGTGATCAGGTCTGCGGCGGCAGACGTTGAGATCACGTACTTCGAATCCGTCCGCCGGCGTAGCTCGCGCCGAGCCAGAAGCTCCGGCGGAGCTAGAGGAAAGTGCGACAGCAAACCAGTCCACTCGGAGTGGAGCGGCGCCAGCAGCTCAGAACCGGACTTGTGTCCATACATAGACTTTGTCATCTCCTCGGGCATCGTTGATCCGTTGGCGCACCTCGTAGTTCAGCATGACGCGGAATGGCGCGGCCGGCAGCCCGTAGTACGCACCCAACGTCGACCGCTTGAACTCGTCGGCGAATGCGTCATAGCGAATGATGGGGCCGATCTGCCACTTGGTCTTGCCGACGAGGTTGATGTAGTAGCCGCTGGGGTCATCGGTTTCGCCGGTCGTGAGATCCTTCTCCGAGCCCCTGACGTACTCGGCGCCGGCAAAGAATCGTCGATGGTCCAACTCCAGATCCACGCCCCGGCGCTGGAAGGCCGTGTGGAGGTCGTCCGCCGGGTTTGCCGGGTCGTTGAGATCGACGATATCGCCCGAGGCGCCGGAGACTCCGAACCGGATGACAAAGTCCCGGGCGTCGCTCTTCCAACGGGCCCCGACGCGCCCAAAGACATTCTTTCGCGGCGTGTTGTCGTCTTGCACGTTCAGTCCGGCGCCGTTGACGACGGTGATCGCGTCCTCGAGCCGCATCCCTCCGCCGAGTTTGAGATTGCCGATGAGGCCGACACCGATATCGCGGAGGTTGATTCCACGCGACAGTGCATCCGAGACTTCAGCGCGGTTGACGGCAAACAATTCGGTCGAGGACACATTGTTCTCATAACCGAACTGAGTTTTCTGCTGGCCGATCCGGATCTTGTGCCGCGGGATGATCTTCAGGGTGATGTAGGCGTCGCGCAGTACACCGGTGATCTCCGGTGATCGCGGATCGATTTCGACATCATAAGAAACCCATTGATTGACGTCCCCCTCCACACCGACACGCACTCGCTGAACGCGAAAGTTGTCGTTGTCTACCGAGGAGTCGGCGCCCGTGGCGCGGCTATACCGATAGTGGACCTGGATGTATCCAGAGACCTTCAACGGCCTGAGCACGTTCGGTTTCGGTGTCTTGATCTTGGTTGGCTTGGAGGAACGAAGAGTGTCCGCGCGCGTCGAATCGACCGGCGCTGAGAGCTGGCGATCGGCGCACACACCTCGACTCGAAAGAAGAAGTACGTCGAGGCAACAAGCTGCAACGGCGACCCGCACTCGTTTCATCGCGGTCCTCGTTTCGTTGTTACGAAGCACGTCCTGACCACTGCAGTCCGGGACATGCAAAAACTAGGGCAGGGTGCTTACCGGAACATGATCCAGCGATTACCGATTGGTCACGTTTCGGAGGAAACGTCGGCGGGTGATTTCCAGGCGGGCCACTGAATCGTAAACACACTGCCCTGCCCAGACACGCTCTGCACCGCGATCTCGCCGCCGTGGGCTCTGACGATGGCGCGGGCCAAGCTGAGCCCGAGTCCGTGGCCGGATGTCGAGCGACTCTGATCGGCGCGGTAGAAGCGTTCGAAGACACGTGGGAGCGACTCGGCATCAATCCCGATGCCCGAATCGCGGATCGAAAGAGAAATGCAATCCGCGGCCGTCGCGGCGGTGATCCGAACCGTGCCGCCGCGTTCCGTGTACTTGATGGCATTGTCCAGGAGGTTGGAAACGACCCTCTGCACCCGGCTCAGGTCGCCGCGAACGAGCAGCGCACTCGGCGGCAGTTCCATCTGCAGATGGACCCCGCTGTCTTCGGCCATGGGCCTGAAAAGATCGACTGCGTCCGAGGCGACATGCCCGATGTCGATCGGAGAGGTGCCGAGTGTCGCAACCCCGGCGTCGGTGGCGGCGATCTCCAGAATCGTATCGACCATCGCCACAAGGCGATCGCATTCGTCGATGACCAGCGCCGCCATGGTGTCATTCTGTTGAGTGTGTGCCGTCGAGCTCAGGGCACCCTCGGCAACCCCGCGGATTCGCGTGATCGGGCTTTTCAGATCGTGCGCGATGCTGGTACTGACATCCTCGAGTTCTCGAACCAGCAAGTGAATGCGGTCCAGCATGTCATTGAAAGCGCGAGCCAAATTTTCGATCTCCTCGGACTCGTTGCCGACGGGTACGCGCTGTGTGAGATCGCTCTTGCCGATGCCTACTGCGGTTGCGGTCACCCGATTTACACCAACCATGGCTCGACGAGCGATGAACCACCCAAGGAGGAGGCCCGGAACGATGGTGGCTGCCCAACCAAACGCGAAAATCTCGCGCAACGTGCGCAGTAAGTCGGCGTTGTTCCCGAGTGCCGTGCCGATTTCGATCAGAGAACCATCGGGCGCGCGGCGCACGATGAGTCGGGCTTGCATACCGAGGCTTGGCGCGTAGATCGTGCGCAGCGCCTCGTCACCGGGCACGAGGCGAGATAGTTCCGGAGGGGCAAACTCCACGCCACTCCAAAAATCCAGACTAGAGCTGACTAGCATCTCCGACCGAGGAGAAAGCAGGACGTGCACTTCCTTGTTGATGTCGGCAGGATCGACGCCGGCAGCGAAGGCGTCTCTTCCTGCGGCGGACGGGTCGGCCAACAGATTGCTTTCTGCCTCTCGAGCATCCTCGCGGAGTTCGTTGTCGGCCCGGCGCATGAGGTTGGCTTGAAGAGTCAAGTAGACGAGCACGAAGGTCGCGAACGAGAGGCTGGCGAAGAGCCCGGCATGCAACAGCGTCAGGCGCAGCGTCACAGTGCGAAAGAAGCTAGAACCTCTCTTCGAGGACATAGCCTACTCCGCGGATCGTGTGAATCAATTTGTGGGGTGACTGCGGATCGATTTTTTCTCGTAAGCGGCAGATTCGCGCTTCGACAACGTTGGTCTGTGGGTCGAAGTTGTAGTTCCAGACATGCTCCATGATCATGGATTTCGTGACCACTCGACCGGCGTTGCGCATCAGGTACTCGAGAAGCGCGAACTCGCGCGGTTGCAAATCGATGTCGCGTCCGGCCGCGGAAACCTGGCGGCGAAGCAAGTCCATCCGAAGCTCACCGACACGCAGCTGGGTCGGTTCCGAGGAACCGCTCGATCGGCGCACAAGCGCTTGAAGCCGGGCAACGAGTTCCGAGAGGGCGAACGGCTTTACAAGATAGTCGTCGCCGCCCGTTTGCAGGCCGCGCACCCGATCCTCCACCGAAGACTTCGCACTCAGCACGATCACGGGCGTTGTGATTCCCCGCGCCCGCAGTTCCCGAATCAGGCTGAGACCATCCAGTTTCGGGAGCATGACATCGACCACGGCCGCGTCGAACTGCCCTGCGAGGGCAAGCTCGAGGCCGAGTTCGCCGTCCGGCGCGTGCCGCTCTGAGTGTCCAGATTCCACGAGAGCCTTACGGATGAACTGGGCGGTTTTGAGATCGTCCTCGACAACTAGGATCTTCATTGCTCACTTCTTCGACCGGATCCGGAAACGCCCAGGCATCTGTCGGTTGTGACGATAGCCGAGCCGCCAGTTCATTGCAATGAAGGCACGCCGAAAGCTGCCGCGATGAAATCAAGTGTCTCCGGCTGGGCAAAGTACGCCGCGTGGTGCACGACCGGCGAGGTACCGAAATCCAGCACCCGGGCCCGCGGCAACGGGCGCCCGTAAACCTCGGCCATCGACGCCGTGTCGACGACAAGATCGTTGGGACCGGGGAAGACTTGATCCGCTGTCCGATCGGCGAGTGCGATCGCCCGGAACGCCTTCCAGAACTCCCAGCCCACGGCCGGCGACTCGAAGTTGGATTGCACGACGGCATATGCGGCGCGCGGCGTGGTGCCCGCGCGGCGCAGGAACTCGACTTCGGTGTTATCCGGAGTGCGCGACTGCGCGGCGAGACCGGGGACGAGGGCCAGGACCGCGTCCAGAAGAGGCGTGTGCGCGCCGACACTCGTGATCGATGCGAGAACACGCAGCAATGCGAGTGGCGCGACGAAGAACGGCGCCGCTGCCGCCGCACCGGCAACGGCTTGCAGCGCGCCGGCAAAATTCGTCAAGAGATCGAGCCCAGCGCGCAGTGCACCCGGTGACGCCAGGCTCGTGCCGCCGAGCGGTGAACCGACGAGTACGGCGCGGCCGCGGCCAGCCCCACGCCGCAACGCTTCGAACCACCAGCGCGTCACGAGCCCGCCGCGGCTGTGCGCAATGACGTCGACGGCGGCCTTGGACCCGGCGAAGTGCGATTCGAGTTCGAAAGCGTTCAAGAATGGGCTGAGCGACAACGTCGGATGATCGAAGCAGAGCACGGCGTCGTAGTGGCGTTCGAGGCGCGCCAGAAAAGTGCGGCCCTGTGGTCCGCCGCGAACGTTGTCGAGCAACCACTCCGAACCCACAAACGTGCCGTGCACGAACACGAGACAACGGCCGCGTGGCGGCGGCCCGTCCACCGGCACGAGGCGGCCGCGTTGCAGCCGGCGCAAACCACGACGCGGCGTGAGCCGTGCATCGATTTTGGCGAGGAAGTCACGGATCTCGTTGGGCCGCAGGACGTCGATGTCGTATTCGGCGACCGTCTTGAGTGCGAGGCGCGGACTGGTGCGCGGCCCGGCCGGCGCCTCTCTCACATCGTCCGGTAGCCGCCAGCGCAAACCCGCGGTCGTTCGAACGAGGGACAGTCGAACCCGCGACGGCGAAGTTCGCCTCGTCCCGCGCGCCGAAAGCGGCGCGGCCGGCCGCACCACTCTGCGTGATGCGCCGGCCGCCCGTGCTCCGAGTCCCCGCGACGCGCGCTCGAGCGCGGCGCGTACTTCGACGTCTCGTTTCGACGCGTTCGAGCTCATGCCACCTCGATGCGCCCCGAACCGCCGAGTGCCCTAGCGCGTCACCTGCACCTTGTACGCGGGACGCGCCGGGCGCTTCGACGGATTCTTGGCCAGTTCCTCGACGACATACTGAATGGCGCGTTCGAGCTGCGCATCGCGGCCGCTCACCATGTCGGCCGGCACGTTCTCGATGTCGATATCGGGATCGACGCCATGATTCTCGACCGCCCACTGGCCGGTCGCCGCATCCCACATCCCGAAATCGGGCATGGTGACCGAACCGCCGTCGACGAGCGGAATGCTGTGGCTGATGCCAACGAGCCCGCCCCACGTGCGTTTGCCGATGATCGGTCCGAGCTTCGCCAACCGGAAATAGTACGGGAAGGCGTCGCCACCCGATCCCGCGTACTGATTGGCGAGAATGCACTTCGGGCCGTCGATCGCCGCCGACGGCGTCCGGAAGTCGCGGCCATCGCGGCTCGACCAGTAGCTCCAGGTGCTGCGCGACAGGCGCTCGACGAAGAAGTCGGGAATGAACCCGCCGCCGTTGAAACGCTCGTCGACGATGATTCCCTGCTTCTCGACTTG
>JANLSU010000087.1:0-2005 GCA_031362565.1 bacterium
ATCCGTCGCCGCCCGCGCAACACGGGGGAGCAGAGATCGGGCGAAAGCCTGGCCGACGCGGACCGTCAGTCAATGCACACTGTTGATACTGCTGTTTGAACGACCCGCACGGACCGAGCGCATTGGATGTCTGCGTGGCGCGTCGCATCCGTGGCGCAACGGATCGCGCCGAAGACCTACGACGAAGCACGGGACCGCGCAGTCTCGATCGATCGGGTCAACGAACGATGGGGTTCATTTCAGCCAGACACCGAGGTAGGCTTGGCGGAGGTTGTTGGAATCGTAACACCTCAGCCGTCTGCAATGGGAGCGAACGTTAATCTGGGCAACTTGCGCGATCTTTGATTGCGCTGTATGCCATCGTTGTGACACGGACGTCGCGACCAGCAGGGCCGTCGGATCCCATTCTTGCGGCAGCGCTGCGCGGGGAACTCGATGAACCCGGCGCGCGGCAATTGTCCAACCGCGGGCCCGAGGTGACGACGCTTGCGTTGTTGGCTCTTGCCCGACGCATCGCCGAACTTCAATCCCAAGCACGGACCGTGGAGGACGCGGCGGCCACGCCCGCCACGCCCTCGGGCATGATTCCGGTGTATGCCAAACCGTCGTCGTCGAAGCGACGCCAAAAGCCGGGCGCCCAGGACGGCCATCCCGGGGCACGGCGAACCAAACCCACGCGCATCGATCGCCACGTCGAGCATCGTCTGCCGTGCTGTCCCGACTGCGGCGGACGGCTGCAACGGTGCACTCGCCGTCGCACGCGGATCATCGAGGACATTCCCGAAGAGATCACTCCGGTGGTCACCGAGCACACGCTTCACCGCGACTACTGTCCCCAGTGCAAGAAAGACGTGGAACCCGTCGTGCCCGAAGCCATGCCCGGCGCAACCCTGGGACACCACATCGTCAGTCTGACCAGTTGGTTCCACTACGGACTGGGCATCACCATTTCGCAAGTCATCGAGATTCTCTCGTATCACTTGCAAACACGGCTGACGAGTGGCGGACTGATCGACGCCTGGCGCCGACTGGCCACCGTCCTGACCGACTGGTACGAACAAATCGCCGAAGAGGCCAAAAAGTCCGCCGTCCTGCATGCGGATGAAACCGGCTGGCGGGTCGAGGGACAGACGCATTGGTTGTGGTGTTTTGCAAACCACACGGTCTGTTACTACATGATCGACCGCTGCCGGGGCAGTCCGGCCTTGCAGAAGTTCTTCGGCGAAGCCTTCGCCGGGACGCTCATTCACGATTTCTGGGCGCCGTACGAGTCCATCGAGACGGCCGACCGGCAGTATTGCCTTGTGCATCTGCTGCGCGAATTGGAAAAGGTGGATCTGCGCAACGAATCCGCCGAGTGGCAGGCCTTCGCCAAGAAGCTCCGCCGGCTGATCCGCGACGGCATCCGTCTGCGCAAGCGATCCGACTTTACACCGCAGCGCTATGCGCGACGCATTCATCTGATCGACACGCGATTGACCCAACTGGCTCAATGGCAGAGGCCGGATGGCACCGTGACCTATGCTGACGCCGACGCCCTGCGACTGGCCAAACGCCTGCGCGCCCATTGGGACCACCTTTTCACCTTCCTCGACAAGCCCGACGTGCCCTTCGACAACAATCTCGCCGAACGCTGCATTCGTCCCGCGGTCATCCTGCGGAAGAACAGCTACGCCAATCGCTCCCAGCAAGGCGCCGCCACCCAGGCCGTGCTCATGACCATCTACCGCACCCTCAAACTTCGCGGCCTCAACCCCACCCAAACCATCGCCGCCGCACTGCAAACCTACCTCACCACCGGAAAACTCCCCCCGCTACCCGGACCCGCCATTGCAAACGGCTGATGAGTTACGCGACACGTGGGAATGGGATGGAGCGAATTGGACGAACCGATGCGTCAATTGTGCCCCGCCGCCCCGCGCGTGGCATGCCATGGCCTATGACGGCGCCCGCAGCTCGACGGTTCTCTTTGGCGGGAGTGCACCCGGCATGCGCCTTGGAGACA
>JANLSU010000115.1:0-3252 GCA_031362565.1 bacterium
CTCCCGACCACGAAATCGTCAGTGGCAGTTGCGCCGATGCGGCTTGCCGCCTGTGGAACACGACAATGAGGCGTTTCGAAGGCTTACTGATTGCCAAGTCCCGGCGTGCGAGCCAGCCCGGTGCCAGGTGTTGCAGCGAAGGCGCCACTGTCTGGAGGTGCATCGCGAGCTCCTCAATCACACTTAGACCGCCCTTGGAGCGCGCTCTAGGTAGACGCGGCGCGCCACCGTCAGCGTGCACGTCTACGTGGAAGCCGTCGAGCAGAGGACAGCGGACACCGGTGCGAGCGGCATCGAGATATTCGAGGGCGATCGCCCGCGCTTGTTCGTCAACGCACTCGGCGACCTGAACTACTACTGCTTCTCCCGAGGGCGCGCGACAACTCAGGTCTGCCGGCTCGTCAGCGCTGGGGGCCAAGTCCCCCTGTGCCAATAATGAGTGAGACAACCTTGCCGTTGAGATTAGTGAGGGGCGGGGAGGGTGTGATGAATGGAACGCATGCTTGCAACAGCCCTGGAGATCGACGGACCGGCGAGGCCGGACGCGGAGGGAGCCCGGAGGGCGACCGGAGTGGCCGGCCCCGCCGGTCCGTCACGCGCGACCGCCCCCGATCCTGAAGTGCCGGCGAGGGCCGAGCGCCGGACGTTCACCGCGGAGTATCGGCTTCGCATTCTCAAACAAGCCGACGCCTGCAAGAAGAAGGGCGAGGTGGGCGCGCTGTTGCGCCGCGAAGGCTTGTACTCATCCCTCCTGACCAACTGGCGTCGGCACCGCGAGCAAGACGCGCGGCAGGAGATGGGCGCGCGCCGCCGGGGACCGAAACCGCGGGTAGTCGATCCGCGGGTGAAACAGCTCGAGACGGAGAATCGCCAGCTGCAGCGGAAGCTGGCGCGGGCCGAGACGATCATCACCCTCCAAAAAAAAATTGCCGAGCTCCTGGGGATCCCCCTGACACCCCTCGACATCGACGAGACCGACTGATGATCGCCCTCGAGGCCGTGACCACGACCGGCGCGACGTCCGACCTCTGTCAGAGTGTCGGCCTCGCGCGCGCCACCCTCTATCGGCGTCGACAGCCCGCCCGGCCGTCGACGCCGACCGTCCGGGCGGCCTCGTCGCGCGCGCTGGTGCCCGCCGAACGGCAGGCCGTGCTCGACGTGTTGCACAGCGAACGCTTCATGGATCAGTCACCCGCCGAAGTCCAGGCCACGCTGCTCGACGAGCAGACCTTTCTCTGCTCGACGCGCACGATGTATCGGATCCTCGACGCCGCGCACGAAGTCCGGGAGCGGCGCAACCAAGCGCGGCATCCGGCCTACGCGAAGCCGGAGCTCGTCGCGACGGCCCCGAATCAGATTTGGTCGTGGGACATCACCAAGCTGCGGGGCGCGATCCCCTACCTGTATTACTCGCTGTATGTGATTCTGGATCTCTTCAGTCGGTACGTGGTGGGCTGGATGGTCGCTCGGCAGGAGAACGCGCACCTGGCCCAGCGTCTGATCGAGGCGACGTGCCTCAAACAGGGCATCGTCCCCCAGCAGCTCACGGTCCACGCCGACCGCGGCGCGCCCATGCGCAGCAAGCTCGTCTCGTTGTTGTTCTCGGATCTGGGGATCGAGGCCAGCCACTCCCGGCCGCGCGTGAGCAATGACAATCCGTTCTCGGAAGCGCAATTTCGCACGTTCAAGTATCGGCCGGAGTTTCCTGATCGGTTTGGATCGCTCGAGCACGCGCGCGCCGTGAGCCACGATCTCTTCGACTGGTACAACGATGCCCACCATCACAGCGGGCTGATCTATCTGACGCCGGCGGACGTCCACTACGGCCGCGCGGATGAGGCCCTCGCCAACCGGCATCAGGTGCGCCTGGCGGCTTATGCGGCGCACCCCGAACGCTTCGTGAACGGGCGCCCGACGATGCAAACCCTGCCACGGGAAGTTTGGATCAATCCGCCGACGAAAACGACCCGCCAGGATGCCCCACAAACGACGATCGTCACCCCGGACGACCCGCAGTATGGGGGGATCAACGGGTCACGCGTCATGCTCGAACACCAATCGACCGCGCTCGTTCGTACCGTGGAGTCGCTACACTAAATAGCTGAATCAGGTTGTCTCAAAATCGTTGACACGGCCCGAGTCAACCCAGCATCGCCCAGTGCGCTTCTGGAGCTCGCGGAGAAACTTTGAGCCAATCGCAAGTTCGAGTGCCTTCTGCTCTCGTGGGAAGTACTCGGTCTCAAGACGGGCCGGCGCCCCTTTCGACAGCACCCAGACGCTCGAGCCCCGCACTGGCTTTCGTGGCATTGATTGCGTCGGTGTGCCAACGTCAGCGAACGAGCCGCGCGCCTTCAGGATCGCCGGGCGCGTCGGCTCCATTCGGTTGGGCCACGTTGTTCAGATGCCGGACGGCGAACGAAGCTCGCCACGGCGACTGGCCGAGACGCCGCGAGCTTGCGTCGATGAGCCTTGATGCGCTCCAAGGCGTGGAGGGTGTCGGCGGTTAAGTAGCTCTCGCCACAATGGGGGCAGACCAAGACCGGCACGCTCTCGATCACGAGAAGCGTCGCGCCACGCCCGTAGCTGCGAGTCACCTGCCGCAGACGAATCCCGGGCTTCCCGCAAACCGCGCACTGTGAAGTTTCGACGATCAAGTTAGTCGGCATAGACGGTCAGCACTACGAGAAGGTCCGTTGGTCCAAATCGCACCACAACGACGAGGTTCCTGGTGTCATCCACACTTCGGCCGCCGATGAGGTACTTCCGCGCTCTCGACTGGCGGTCGGTTTGGCGCCCGATAATGCTTCCGGTTAGCAGCGCGTTCTCAACGTCGAAGATGTCGAAACCATCTTCCTCCATCTGCTCCTCGGCGTGAAGCGTCATCACGTATCGCTGAAACCGGACTCGAGCGCGGATCTTTTCCAGAACTCGACTGGGCACGGATCAATATTACCCGCCTCCCACGAACCCGGAGCGATGTGTTGAGACTCCCTCGATCATCCTGGCTGTCTCGCCAAGTGGGCTAACGGCCTGCGGCTAAGCGGCCGCGCTCTTCAGCGGCCCGCTTCAGCCGCTTGTTATGCCGTCCGTTCGTTGTGGGCTGCTCACATCATTGGTCAAGCCGGATTCGTTACATCACGCGGATCGAAGTGATTGACTTGCTCAACGATCTTACCGACGCTATTAACCGTAAAACGATCCGCAACTCTAAGCCGTGCCTTGGGATTCGTGATCTCGACTTCGGCCTCGCCT
>JANLSU010000014.1:0-124577 GCA_031362565.1 bacterium
CGTTGCGGGCGTGCCGGCGGCGTCGATCACGCTGACGCACCCGGAGCTGTGTGTCTGCCCGGGCGGTAATATCGCCGATGGTCCGACTGACGCTGCCGGGGCGACGACATTCAGTGGCACTCTTCGCGCTGGCGGGTGCGTCCCGAACCTGATCCTGCAAGTAGACGGGGTCGACGTCTGTACCGTACCGGTCATGACCAATACCGCGGATCTCATCTTTGGGGCTCCCTGTAACGTGGGTCCGGATGAACTCGCATGGTTCGGATCCCTCATCTCTGGCACGTCGTACGGGATTTGCTACGATCTCAACGAGGATGGCATCATCGATGTGCTCGATTGGGTGATCCTTGTGAATCGCTACTATGGGACTTCATGCCAGAGTCCCGTCGAGAAGGTGAATCGATGATACGGACCCGGCCGGGGAAGGGAGTCATGGGAAGCCTGAAGTACCAGATTGCGCTGGCCGCGGCGCTTGGGCTCGGAGCAATCACCGAGGAGGCCTGCGCACAGCGGATCGGGATGTTCTTCGATCCCGAGGCGACGACTTGTAGCAAACAGATCGGTCTGTACGAAGAGGGAAAAATCTGGATCATCGCGTTCGTCGATGACCCGAGTGTCTCGATCGTCGGCCTGGAATTCGGAATCTACGGGCTCCCGCAAACGTGGTATTTGGGCTTCGTCGGTCCCTCCTACTTTCAGACAACTTTCGGGTATGCTGGGGAATTCGTTCTCGTTGCGTACGCACAGCCCCTGTCAAGCTCAGGGAATACCATCACGCTCGGTTGGATACGCTACTTTTCACTCTCCGTGGTGCCCGCTACGACCTTGAGGCTCGCAGCGCGCAGTGGATCGAACTATGGCACCCCTATCCTGATGCAGCGGGTGGACGATTCCGGGTGTGCAGGCGTCAGCACGTTCCGGTACTTCGCGACACCGGCAACGGGATCGATGGCCGTCATCAATGGCGAATGCTCGATCGCGGTCGAGAGCAAGTCCTGGGGCATGATCAAGGAACTGTACCGGTGATGGACGCCTCAGGCCTCGCCTCTCAATGACAGTGCGCCAGCTTCGTGGCATGCTGCCATGTACAACGTCGCCGGACGCCTCGGCTCCTGGCAGAGGGACCGATGGAGACAGGTGATGGTCGAGTGAATATGATCTTGTCCTCAGACCTCAGCGGCCTGGCGCGCGGTGCTTACGCCCGGCTCCGGAAGACCATGCGACGAATCCGGTCTGGTGCGGCAGTTGTCACCGTCCTCGCCTCGATGCTGGGGACTGAAGGGGTTGCCGGTCCGGTTTGCCCGGATTCATCGTACGTCCAGGTGACGTATGCCTGCACGTTCACGGGCAGCTATCGGACTCACGAACCGCTCGATGTGTTGACCGTTTCTCCCGGTGGGAACAATGAGACGTTCGCCCAGAACGGGATCTCGATCCGCGTTATCCTCAAGGATTGCCAGGGCAATCCCGTTGCGGGCGTGCCGGCCGCGTCGATCACGCTGACGCATCCGCGGATGTGCATCTGCCCGGGTGGCAATATCGCCGACGCTCCAACTGACGCTGCCGGGTCGACGACATTCAGTGGCGCTCTTCGCGCCGGCGGGTGCGTCCCGAACCTGATACTGCAAGTGGACGGTACCGAAGTCTGTACCGTACCGGTGATGACCAATACCCCGAATGTCCCCGGCACTGGGTGTTACGTGAACGCCGATGAAATCGCCTATTTTTCAGGCCACATCTCCGGCAGCTACACGATTTGCTTGGATTTCAATGAAGATGGCATCATCGATGTGCTCGACTGGTCGATCCTTGTGAATCGCTACTATGGGACCTCGTGCCAGAGCCCCGTCGAGAAGGTGAATCGATGATACGGATCCGGCCGAGGAAGAGAGGTATGGGAAGCCTGAAGTGCTTGATGGCCGCGGCGCTCGGGCTCGGAGCAATCACTGAGGACGCCTTCGCACAGCGGATCGGGATGTTCTTCGATCCGGAGGCGACGACTTGTAGCAAACAGATCGGTCTGTACGAAGAGGGAAATATCTGGATCATCGCGTTCTTCGACGACCCGAGCGTCTCGATCGTCGGCGTGGAGTTCGGAATCTCCGGGCTCCCTAACACGTGGTCGTACTACTTGGCCGGCCCCTCCGGCCTTACGTATTCCGGATATGCTGGGGAATTCGTTCTCGTTGGCTATGCACAGCCCCTGTCGAGGTCAGGGAATACCATCACGCTCGGTTGGATCCACTACCTTTCGACCTCCGTGGTGCCGGCTACGACATTCAGGCTCGCGGCGCGCACCGGATCGAACTATGACAGCCCGATCCTGATTCAGCGCGCGGACGATTCTGGGTGTGCAGACGTCAGCACGTTCCGGTACTTCGCGACGCCGGCGACGGGATCGATGGCTGTCATCAATGGCGAATGCTTGCTTTCGGTCGAGAACAAATCCTGGGGCATGATCAAGGAGTTGTATCGTTGATGGTCGCCTCACTGGCCACCTCTCAACGGCAATTCGCCAGTCCGTCGACGTCCGGTCCCGCCCGCATCCCGGCTCCTCGGAGGGTGTAGTGCGCGGGCTTCCGCGCTTGAGTGGGACTCTGGCGCGGGCGCCCCGAGCCTTGACGCCGCGCCCGTTCAGCCGATAAGGTCCAGCGTCTTTCGCGGTCTCTCCCGCCGGAGTCTGGTGTCCGGAACCGCACATGGGGCTGTAGCTCAGTTGGGAGAGCGCTTGCATGGCATGCAAGAGGTCAGGGGTTCGATCCCCCTCAGCTCCACCACCCTTCCTCCGAACGCCTCATCGCCAGGCCTTGGGCGCGCGAGGTGACGCGTGAGCACTCTCGTCGTTTTTGAAGACGAGGCGCACGGTGCATTCGAAATCGCCACCGCGCTGCGCGCGGTGTTCGATTTGCGGTGCGGTGCCGAGACGCTGCTCGAACGTATTCGCGCGCGCGCTGCCTGCAACGACGTTTGTCTCGTCGTGCGCCCTGAACATCTCGAACTGGGCCGTGAGATGCACCCCGAGGCCTCCTTCACAGGGCCCGCCGCGGGTGAAGCGTTGTTCGTGAATGGCCGCCTGTTGCCGCAAGGCGGCGACTTGCCGCGGCTCACGGCCGGGCCGGCAGCGGGCTTCTTGCTTTTCAATGCCGACACACTGGTCGCCGCCCGCACGACGGGCGCCGAAACCGCCCGCGTGCACTCGGCGCTCGCGAGCGCACTTGCTGCACCGTCGACGCCGTCCCTGCGAGCCGTTCTCGCCCGTGAGTGCGCGGCCTTGCCGCACATCGAACTGGGCGGCGAGCCCGAACGCACCCGTGACGGTTCGGTGCTCGTGGCGCATCTCTGGGATCTCGTCCGTTACAACGGCCGGGCCCTCTGCGATGACTTTCGTTTCGGCCCCGGTGCCGGCATAGATTCTGGGGCGCTGGTGTATCCCGGGGTCTATCTTTTGCAGGAGAACGCGATTCGGATCGGTCCGGGATGCCGCCTCAAACCGGGTGTCGTTCTCGATGCCGAGGACGGACCGATCACGCTCGACGCCAACGTCGAAGTGCAGCCGCAGGTGGTCCTGCGCGGGCCGCTTTACGTTGGACCGGGATGCGTACTGAAAGCCGGTGCCAAGATTCACGAGGGGACGAGTTTCGGTCCGCGCTGCAAGATCGGCGGGGAAGTCGAGGAAAGCATCGTGCAGGGCTTCAGCAACAAACAGCACGAGGGATTTCTCGGCCACGCCTACTTGGGCGAGTGGGTGAACCTGGGCGCCGACACCAACAACAGCGATCTTAAAAACAACTATTCGAACGTCCGAACGTGGGAGTCGGGGCGCAACGTCGACACCGGGATGATGTTCGTGGGCCTGCTGGCCGGCGATCACGTCAAGAGTGCTATCAACACGCAATTCAACACCGGTACGGTGGTCGGGCTCTCGAGCCAGATCTTCGGCAGCGGCTTCCCGCCCAAGTTCGTGCCGCCGTTTTCGTGGGGCGGTGCTACGGCGCTCGAAACCTACACCTTCGACCGCGCCCTCGGCACGGCGCGAACCGTGATGCAGCGCCGTAAAGTGGAACTCTCCGCCGCCTACGAACGCGCCTTGCGTCGCGCCTTCGACCGCTGGGAAGGCGCACCGCGGGCGCTCCTGCCCGAGGCCTGAGGGTTTGGCCGCGCGCCGCGTTTGCACCCAAGCCGGCACCATGCACCCTTGCGGCCCGCGCCGCGGCACTCGCCGCCCATGCCCCGGCCGCCGCCGGGTCGGGCCGCGCAGCGCGCATGCATCGGGTGCGGCGAACCGCCCGGAACCGCCCGCCGGCGCTGGCATCCAGGCGCCCGGAGCCCCGAGCCACTTCGCCACCGTAATTCCATCCGATGTCAAGGCAAGCATTTAGGCGTTTGTCCTCGGGCCGATCCGCAAGGCGTGTGGGATGGCATCCGTCTTGTTTGTAGCCCTCTCAAATCGCTTCCTGGGCCGTCCGGGATTTGCCAGGTCGATGCTGCCTTTTTCAATCGTAGCCTCTCGTGCTGGCACGCGGCGAAACTCGGGGGCGATTTTTTTCTTCTTGGCGCGCGGCTGGTCGGCTTACCACCCCGACTGCCGCGCGCCCTTGCTTTCTGCTTCCGTTGACACCCTCGCACCACTGCTGTTAAGTTCCGACCCGCTTGCAACAAGCGAGCATTCCTTCGAGCGCGGCTGAACTAAGCGCCGCACCACTGCAAGAGGGGTAGGGACTTTATGAACGGTCCGGAGGCCCTCGGGCTGATCGAGACCCGTGGCTTCGTAGCGCTGGTCGAAGCAAGCGACGCGATGGTGAAAGCCGCGAACGTTCGGCTCGTCAGCTACGAGAAGACCGGTGGAGGATTCGTCACCGCGATCGTGCGCGGCGATGTCGCCGCCGTCAAAGCCGCTGTCGAAGCCGGCGCTGCCGCCGCCAACAAGGTCGGCGAGTTGGTGTCGGTGCATGTCATCCCGCGGCCCCATGCGCAACTCGACGAACAGTTGCCGATCGGTGGCGCGGCGACCGCACGCAAGAAGACAGGCTGATCCCGTGCAGCTCGGCGAGGTCGTGGGCACGGTGGTGGCGACCCGCAAGGACCCCAAGCTGGTGGGGCTCAAGTTCCTCGTCGTCAAGAATGTCGACGTCGATCTGCGGCCGCTCGGCAGCTTCGTCGTCGCCATCGACACCGTCGGCGCGGGCCCGGGTGACGTCATCTTGCACGTTGCCGGCAGTTCGGCGCGTATGACCACGGAAACCAACGAACGGCCCGTCGACTCTTGCATCATGGCAATTGTCGATGCGGTCGAAGTTGCCGGCGAATACACCTACGAGAAGAACCGCGCCGTCGAGCCGGCACGCTGATCGCCGCCGTGGGTGGCGAGGGGGGGCGCGAGGATGGACGACAAGCAAATCCGCACCATCGCGCGTGACGTCGCGCGCGCCCTCGGTGACCCCGAAACCGCCCCCGTCGCGTACAGCGGTTGGAAGCGTTTCGACGCCCCACGCGCTGCGGCGCCCGCCGCCGCGGCCGCGCCGGCGACCGGTGGGTCGCGGCCGGAAGCCCGTGGTGCCGGAGTCTTTCCGAGTGTCGAACAAGCGTACGCGGCCGCCGCCGAAGCTTTTCAGGCGTATCAGAAGGTCCCGCTCGAGCAGCGTTACGCCATCGTCGATGCCGTGCGCCGCACGTTGCGCGCCCATTGCGACGAGATCTCGAAACTGGGCGCCGAGGAAACCGGTCTTGGGCGCGCTGCCGACAAGGTGCGCAAGAATCGCCTCGTGATCGACAAGACGCCCGGTCCCGAGGTGCTGCGGCCGGAGGCCTGGTCCGGCGACCACGGGCTGACGATCATGGAACCGGCGCCGTACGGTGTCATCGGTTCGATCACGCCGTCGACCAATCCTTCCGAGACCGTCATCAACAACGGCATCGGGATGATTTCGGCCGGCAATGCCGTGGTCTTCAACGCCCATCCGTCGGCGCGGCGCGTCAGCCTGCGCACATTGTCGCTGATGAATGAAGCGATCGTCGGGGCCGGCGGCCCAGCGAATTTGCTGGCGACCTGCGCCGATCCGAGCATCGACACGGCGCAAGAGGTCATGCGCACCAAGGGCATCCGGCTCTTGGTGGTGACCGGTGGTGCAATCGTCGTCAAAGCGGCATTTCAAAGCGGCAAGAAGGTCATTGCGGCGGGGCCCGGCAATCCGCCGGTCGTGGTCGACGAGACCGCCGATCTCGCCAAAGCCGGCCATGACATCGTCGCCAGCGCGTCGCTCGACAACAACATCATCTGTACGGCCGAGAAGGAAACGTTTTGCGTCGCGAGCGTCATCGACCGGCTGCTGGATGAGATGGCGCGCAACGGCGCTTATGTGCTGACGCGCGCGCAGGCCGCCGAGCTGCGCAAGCACGTCTTCGTCGAGGAACACGGGCCGGGCAAGCCCGGCGTCATCAACCGCGAACTCATCGGCAAGAACGCCGGGGTCATTCTGGCGCGGATCGGCATCAACGTGGGTGACGCGGTGCGGCTCGTCGTCTACAAGGCCGATGCCGATGACCCGCTCGTGTGGACCGAACAACTGATGCCGGTGTTTCCGGTCGTGCCGGTCACGAATTGCGACGAGGGCATCGACTTCGCGGTGCGCGCCGAACATGGCTTCGGACACACCGCCAGCATGTTCTCGCGCAACATCGACAAGCTGTCGGCGATGGCACGCCGCATCAATACGTCGATCTTCATCAAGAACGGGCCCAACTATGCCGGCCTCGGCTTGGGCGGCGAAGGCCATACGAGCTTCACGATCGCCAGTCCCACCGGCGAGGGGATGACGAACGCGCGGCATTTCTCGCGCTATCGCCGCTGCACGCTGGTGGACCACTTCCGGATCGTTTGACGCAAAAGGGCGGGGACACGCGTGACGGTCGAAGCGCTCGGGCTCTTGGAAGTGGACTCCATTGCCGCCGGGGTCGAAACGGCCGATGCCATGGCGAAGATGGCACCGGTCGAATTCGTCGATACGTTCATGGTCTCACCCGGGAAGTTCGTGGTCATCGTGCACGGCGATCCGTCGTCGGTGCGCTCGAGCCTGGATGCCGGTGAATCGATCGCGGCCGGCGCAATCGTCGACCGGCTCTACATTCCGTTTCTGGACCCGCAGGTGCTGCCGGCCATCCGCAACAGTGTCGTGCTCGAAGAGGCGCCCGGGGCGTTGGGATTCGTCGAAACGACGAGTGTCGCAGCGGGCCTGCAAGCCGCCGACGACGCGGCAAAGGCGGCGGAAGTCGTGCTCGGGCACCTGTATCTGGGGCGCGGCATCGGCGGCAAATCGGTGCTCATGATTGCCGGACTGTTGCACGACGTGCAGGCGGCGGTGGACGCGGCCGCGGATCGTGCCCGCCGGAACGCCCGCTTGGTGACGACCCGTGTCATCGCCCAACCCGATCCCGAACTGTGGGCGCGCCTGCGCACTGGACTCCGTCGCGCTCCGGCGGCGCGGCCGGGCGATCTCGGGAGCGCGTGACATGCATTTGGGTCAAGTCGTGGGCACGGTCGTGGCGACGGTGAAAACTCCGGCGCTCCACGCGCAACGCCTCTTGGTCGTGCGCCCGTACACGTACCAGCGAGAGCCCGATGGGGATGCCTTTGTAGCCGTGGATTTGGTGAGCGCCGGGCGCGAGGAATGGGTGTTCTATGTCAAGGGCCGCGAAGCCGCCAATGCTCTCGACGACAAGTTCAATCCAGCCGATCGCGCCATCCTGGGAATCGTCGACGCCATCACGCTCGAGACGCTGCCGGCATCGGCGCCGCCCGGCGTCGTTTGGGAGGACTAAAGCCATGCAGATTGGACGGGTCTGCGGCACTTTGGTTTCCACCCTCAAACACCCGGCGCTGGCAGCGCGCAAGCTGTTGCTCGTCGAGCCCTGCGGGCCGACGGGACGAGTCTCGGGGCGCGTGACGGCGGCCGTCGACGCTGCCGACGCGGGTCCGGGCGATTGGGTCGTCTTCCTGGACGAAGGTTCCAGTGCCAGCCAGGTGCTCGGACTGCAACGCGGGCCCGTACGCACCGTCGTGGTGGCGGTGTTGGACGCGGTGCACCTCACCGGTGATCCCGGGACTCCGCGCCAACCCGCTCAGTGACAAGAGGTTGACAGACCCACCCTGGTCTGGTACCCCTTGCGGGTCGAGGGCCAGAGGCGCGTGATGCGTTGTCCCCCCGGAGCACTCCCGGACGCTGAGGTGAATGCCGATGACCAAAGCCGATCTCGTGGAGCTGATCGCCGAAAAAACCGGACTCAGCAAGAAAGACACGAACGTCGTCGTGAACGGCATTCTGGAGAACATCAGCCGCGCCTTGTCCGACGGCGACAAGGTCGAGTTGCGGGGCTTCGGAAGTTTCAAAGTCAAGCAGCGCCGGTCGCGGCGGGCGCGTAATCCGCGCACCGGCAACCCGGTCGAAGTCCCGTCGAAGCTCGTGCCGTATTTCAAGGCTTCGAACGAGCTCAAGGACAAGGTCAACGAAGCCCCCGTCGTGACCGCTTGATCTCCCTCCTCGAGTCGCGATTCAGCGGCCGCGTTCGGCGCCCAAGGCGCCAACGTTCGGCAATCGTCGCGCGTCATGGGCGGTGATACGATGCCAAGTGGAAAGAAGCGGAAGCGGAAAAAAATCGCGACCCATAAGCGCAAGAAGCGCCGCCGCGCCAACCGCCACAAGAAGAAGTAGGCCCGTCGAGGGGGGTGCCGTCGGGCGCCGCATCGCGTCGCAAGGGGAACGTCGTGCCTGTTTCCGAGAGGCAGTTGCTCGCGTATTTCGAGAGCAATGGTCGACGCCCGCTCAAATTGCGCGACGTGGCGCGAGCGCTCGCGGTACCGCGCCGCGACTGGCCCGAACTCCGCACCCTTGTCCGCCGCCTCGAAGACGAGGGCCGGCTGCGGCGCGGCCCCAACAAGCGTTATCAAACCTCACAGTCCTCCGACAGCGTCGTCGGCCGCCTGCAAGGGGTGCGCGCCGGCTTTGCTTTCATCCTCCGCGACGGCGCCCCGGATGTGTACGTACGGGCCGAGAACTTGGGCGCCGCCGTGCACGGCGACCTGGTCATGGCGCGTCTGCGCCGCAGCCGCGGCCGCATCGAAGGCATCATCGAGCGAGTGGTCGAGCCCGGACGGGCGCTCGTGTCGGGGACGCTCGAGTTCGACGGCTCCGCCTGGTTCCTGGTGCCCGACGAAGCGCGCATCGCCCGCGATGTCAACTTGAGTGCGAGCCCCATTCAACCGCAAACGCATCAGCGCGGCCACAAGACTCTCGTCCGCTTGACCGGCGCTGGGCGCGACGCCGATTTGCACGGCGAGATCGTCACCATCCTCGGCCCCAAGGATGCACCGGGCGTGCGGTCGCGGGCGCTCCTCGCCGAGTTCGATCTGCCGGAAGATTTCGACCCCGCCATGCTGGCCAGCATCCAAGACCTGCGGCCGCCGGCCGCGGCCGAGCGGGCCGACCGCGAAGACCTGTCGGCGCTCCTCACCTTCACGATCGATCCGGTGGATGCGCGCGATCACGACGACGCCGTCTCGCTAGTGCGCCGGCCCGACGGCTCGTTCGAACTCGGGGTGCACATCGCCGATGTGTCGCACTACGTGCAGCCGGAGACGCTCGTCGACCAAGAAGGCGAGCGGCGCGCCACCAGCGTCTACCTGGCGGATCGCGTCGTGCCGATGCTGCCGGAGCTGTTGTCGAATCATGTGTGTTCGCTGCGCCCCGGGGTGCCGCGGCTTACGCTTTCGGCGTTCATGACCTTCGATGTGCGTGGCACTCCGGCCGGTGTCCGGCTCGCCGAGGGTTGGATCGTGTCGCGCGTCAAGCTGTCGTACCAGGCCGCCCAAGCGTTGTTGGAAGGCACCGAGCCCGATGCGGCGCATTTCGCGACCCATTCCGGCGAAGAGAGCGGTGAAGCCGCCTGGCCGGGAGTCGTTCCCTGGGACGCCATGCGCGACGACGTGCGAAAGACGCTCGGCGACATGCGCCACCTGGCGCGCATGCTGCGTGCCCAACGCTTCTCGTCCGGTGCGCTCGACATCGACACGCCCGAACTGAAGGTCGTCCACGACGAGCGTGGGCGTGTGGCGCGCATCGAAGAGCGCGTCGACCTCGAGTCGTATCGGATCATCGAGGAGTTCATGCTGGCGGCGAACCGGTCGGTGGCGCGGGCATTGGCGGCCGGCAAACAGCCGCTTCTATGGCGCGTCCACGAGGTTCCCGATGGCGCCAAGGCCGACGAATTGCGGCTCTTCTTGAAGAAACTCGGCATCGTATGGTCGCCCAGCGATCCGCCCAGCAATGGTGACTACCAACAGCTCCTGCAGGCCATCGAACGGCGGCCGGAGCGCAAATACCTCATGTACCGCGTCCTGCGCTCGCTGAAGAAGGCGCGTTACGAAGCCAAACACGTCGGCCACTTTGGACTCGCGTTCAGCCACTACACCCACTTTACTTCACCCATCCGGCGCTATCCGGACCTCTACAACCACCGGCTCGTGCGCCGTGTGCTCGGACGTCCGGCACCGGGCGGCGAGGATGCGGCACGCCTCGGCGCCGCACTCCGTGACCTCGGCATGCATTGTTCGGAACGCGAAATCGTCGCGGCGGACGCCGAGCGCGCTTCACTGCGCCAGCACTTGTGCGAGTCGCTCGAGAGCCGCGTCGGCGAAACCACCCGTGGCTTCGTGAGCGCGATCGCCGACCATGGGCTGTACATCGATCTCGTGGAGTGGAACGCCGAGGGCCTGGTGCACTTGAGCCAGATGAATGACGACGACTACCAACCCGATGCGCAGCACACCCGGCTCGTCGGTGCGCGCTCGCACCGGACCTGGCGTTTCGGGCAGGAAGTGCGTGTCAAGTTGGTGCGCGCCGATCCCGATCGCCGCCAAATCGACCTCGTTCTGGCGGATCGCTCCGAATCGTGACGGCACGGCTCTTGCGCGTTCGGAATGCCTGGAGAGAGGCGCCCGACTGGGCGCGGATTGCGCATTGACACCACCCGCGGTGCCAGCGAACAATGCGCTCTCGGCCGCAGCGTCGCGGTGGTGTGGACGTGGAGGAGATGCATGAAGACCGACGTCTCGACAGACCGGCGGCGCGGACGGCGCGTCGATGCCCGGCTCCAGATCGAATTGCAACTCGAGCCCGGCGGCCCGAGCCACCCGGCGAGTACGATCAACATCAGTTCCAACGGGGTGTATTTCAAGAGCCCGCGCTTCGTGGCGCCGCTCACCAAGCTTGGGCTGCGGCTCCTGCTGCCCGAAGACGAGACCGGCGAGGAAACATCGGTGGATTGCCAAGGCGTCGTCGTGCGCTGCCTGCCGGAAAAACCGACCGCCGGTGTCCAGGAATACGAAGTCGCGTGTTACTTCCCCGAAACGAGCCCGGAGTTCCAGGCGCGCGTCGGGCACTACGTAACCCGCAGCATCTGACGGCTCGAGTGTCGGGAGTCCGGTCCGCGCACCGCGGCGAGTATTCAGTCGCGGTGAGCGGCACGACTCTTCCTTCCTGCCCGGAGTGGTTCGGCCGGAACCGAACCGCCCGGGGGGATTTTTCATGGGTGCCATCCGACACGTTCTCGTGAGTTGTGCGACGGGCGAGGGCCGGCCGGAGCACGAGCTGCGCATCGCCGGGCTCGTGACATTGTTGCAGCGCCGGGCGCGCACGCCGATCGTTCTCCTCTCACCCGATCCAGCCCGCACCGCGAGCGCCCACCCCGATGTCGCCGTCATGGCACTGGATGCAATCGCCACCGCACTGGTGAACTGCGAATTTCTCTGCGTGGCGGGCGAGCTGCGCACCGCCGCGGCGATCGCGCGCGCCGCGCGCCACGTTCTGGCCGCACGCCTGGCGGGCGTGCCCGTGGCTCTTGTGAGTGTCGATGTCGGCGCGCGCAGTGCGAGCCCGGTAAACGCGGGTCCGCCGACACTCGTCGCCGAAATCCTGGCGAGTGTCGAATCGATCTCTGCCTTGGATGCGCGTTCCGCGGCGCACTTGACGCCGCTCTGCGGCCGCCGCGTCGAGACGACCGCGCCGCCTGAAATCGTCCTCGATCTGCCGGCGGGGGAGACGCGGACGGCATGCGGGATCGATGCGCGCCTGCTCGCTGGCCTCCCCGTTGATGCAGCCAACGCTCTCGCGGCGGCGCTCGGCAGCCGCGGCATCACGGACATCGTCGTGCTCGGCACGGCGGCACCCGGCGGCGCTTTCGCGGCTTCTACCGTGGTTTCGGCGCGCGACTGGCGAACGTGGTCACGAGCCGTCGGCGAATGCGCCTTGGTGTTCACGAACGACGCGGCCGCGACATCGAGCGCCATTCTCGCCTGTGGCGCCGTGCCCATCGTGCAGACGATTGGTGCGGATGCCGCATTGCACCGGCGCATCGGACTCGCGTCTTGCGTTGTGGACCCCGCACGGAGCGACGAAGCCGCCTGGTCGGAGGCGATCGATGCCGGCCTGCGCACCCTCGGACAGGCCCTTGCGGGGCGCGTCGCGCCGCTTCGTTCCCTTGCTTGGCGGGCGCTCGGGCCGCTGGCCGACGCGGCGCGGGCGAGCGGGTGGAATGGTGCCTCGGCAAGTGCCGGCGCCAAGACGCTTGCCGCGGAAGCCTGCGCGCTGCTTGCGCGCCCGGCGCTCGAGGCCGGCGACGCGACGGTTGTCGAAGGAATCCTCGAGCCGCACCGTGCGGCGCTCGCCACCGAACCCGCCTGGGCCGAGGTTCGGGCGCGGGCCTACGCGCTGCAAGGCGGCGACGCCGAGGGACAGGCGGCGCTCGAAGCGGCGCTGGCGCTGCATCCGGATTGCGATCGTGTTTGGGCCGCATTGGCGCGAGCGCGGCTGCGCCGCGGCGATGTCGATGGAGCGCGCGCCGCTTGGCAGCGCGTTGCCGAACTGTGTACCGCGGATGCCGAACCGGCTGCCGAATTGGCGGCGCTGGCGTTGTTTGGCGGCCGCGTCGAAGCGGCACTCGGTGCCTGGCAGGAAGCCCAGCGCCGGGCGCCGGGACACGCCGCGAGTGCGCGCGCCGTGCGCGCTTGTTTGGAAAACGATGCGCGGCGCGAAGCGCGATTCTGGGCCGAACTCGCGGCCGAGCGTCCCGACGTTGCGGTGTATTTCCATGCCGCCGGCTTGGCATTCGAGCGCGCCGGTGCACATGGCGACGCCGAAGCGTACCTGGTGCGCGGTACTGAAATCGCACCCGCTTGTTCCGCCCTCTGGGATGCGCTCGCATGTTCCGTTGCGCGGCGCGATGCCGACGGCGCGCAGCACATTTTCGCGCGTGCACGCGCCCTCGAGGCCGCATCCACGCCGTAGCACTACGCCCTCGAAAAATCGCCGTCCCCCCAATGGCCCCTCGGGTGCTAAGATCGGCTCCGGTTCGGAGCAACGGCCTCGCGGATTCGGGACGAACGCAGGATGCGCGCGTCCCGTCCGCATGGAGGCACAGCCACGAGGAGAAACCGGTGCTCGTACTGAGTCGAAAAGTGAACCAACGCATCATGATTGGCGATGACATCGAAATCGTCGTCGTCGATATTCGCGGCGAGCAAGTACAGATCGGTATCAAAGCCCCGCGCGACATCCCAGTGCACCGGCTCGAGGTGTACGACACCATTCGCGAGGCGAATGTCGACGCCGCCCGCGTCCAAGACGACGATCTCAACAAGTTGCAGATCAAGAAACCGCGCCAAGCCGGCGGCGCCTGAACGCCACCGCAGCCACCGCACATCGACGTCCAGACGCCTGGACGTTTTCTTGCCAGCTTTCCGTTGCCTCGCCCTCGAGGCCTGTGATACCTCTGCCCGCGGTGTGGATCGGGGTGGGGGAGATGTTCGTGTCCGCTGAGCGCCGCATGGGTTCACCAGCTGTTCCGCCGCGCGCCGCGAGCCTGCGCCGCGACGGGCGTTCGCGCGACGCCGCGCGCCTTCTCGACGCGACCGAAGCCGAACTGCAGCGCCGCGTCTCGCAGCTCACGACGCTCTATCAAATCGCCCGGGCCATCAGCGAGTCCCGCAATTGGAGCGAGGCCCTCGATTATTTCTTGGCGACGCTGCGCGACTACTTGGGAGTGCGCGGCGCCGCCATTCTGCTTTGGAGCCGTGAAAATACCGTTCTCGCGCCACGTACCGTGCTGGCGATGCAACCGGACGACGTCGAAGCGTGCGTGCAGCGCCTGCGAGCCGGCTACCCGGTGCGCGGCCCGATCGCCGAAATCCACGCCCTGGAATGCTACGAAGCGCCGGCACGCGCCGGCCTGCAATGCACCGGGCACGGCACCCAGTGGCACTTGACCATTCTGCCGCTCCTGTACCGGCGCGCCCCGCTCGGATTCCTCGTTCTCGACAAACCGTACGAAGGTGGACCGGCGTTCGCCAACGAACAGTTCTTCCTGCAAACGATCCAAACGATTCTCGGCGAGGAAGTCGCCAATGCGGTGCACTTGTCGCGTCTCGTGGATCTGAAGAACTTCAATGCGGCGGTACTCGACAACGTTGAAAGCGGCGTGCTGACCGCCAACGAGCGCGGCACGATTACGTTCGCCAACCGGCGGGCGCGGCAAATCCTGGGAACCGGCGCCGAGGAACCGCCGCCGGCGACGTTCGAGGCTCTGTTCCGGTTGGACGGAACCGGCGGCACCCCGGTGTCGTTCGACGCCCTGCTCGGCGGCGCCAACGCCACGGCGGCGTTCGTCGGCGAGTTGCACCGCCCGGATGGCCGCCGGGTGCCGGTGGAAGTGCGCACCAGCCGTATCCTCAATCCGAGCGACTCGGAAAGCCTGCTCGTGGTGGCTTTCGAGGATCTCACGGCGGAGCGCCGCTTGGAAGAACAAGCCCGGCGCGCCGACCGCTTGCGTTCGCTCGGCGAACTGTCCGCGGCGATCGCCCACGAGGTGCGCAATCCGCTGCAGGGAATTTCGCTCACCCTCTCCAACTTGCAGGAATACCTCCTGCCCGGCGCCGAGGACTACGTGCGCGTCATGTTTGGCGAGATGGAACGCTTGAACTCGATCGTCGGCGGCATCCTGGAGTTCGCGCGGCCGCACCCGCCGGTGCCGAGCGACACGAGTATTGCCGGCGTCTGCCAGCGAGTGCTCGATCTGGCGGCGGAGCGCGCCGCGGCACGCAGCGTGCGGCTCGAACTCGAAGTTCCGCCCGCTGACGAGCGCGGCGAGTTCGACGAGGGGCAGATTGTGCAGGTGCTGCTCAACCTCGTCCTGAACGCCATCGATGCCACACCGGCTGGGGGACGCGTCGGCATCCAAGCCACCGCGGCCTCGGAACCGCTGGTGCCCACACTCGGCCGGCAGGGCAGCTTCTGGCGCTTGGCGGTCCGCGACGATGGCCCGGGAATCGCCCCCGAGCATCGCGCCAAATTGTTCGATCCATTTTTCACCACGAAGCCCGAGGGCACCGGACTCGGACTCGCGGTGAGTTCGAAGATCGTCGAAGAGCATCGTGGCACGATTCACGTAGAGACGCAGCCGGGCGGTGGCACGGCGTTCATCGTCGAGTTGCCGCGCCGTTTCGAAGGTCTCACACTGCAGGCCTAGGGGATGACGACGAAGGGGATCTGGGAACTATGCGCATGACGATTCTGATTGTCGATGACGAGAAGACCATTCGCTGGTCGCTGGGCGAAGGCCTGCGCAAGGGCGGGTTCGAAATTCTCGAAGCCGCGTCGGGCGAAGAGGGAATTCAACTGTTTGTCGACAAGTCGCCGGACTGCGTCCTTCTCGACATGAAGTTGCCCGGCATCGACGGCATCGAGACGTTGCGCCGGATGCGCAAAGAGACCACCGAGGTGCCGATCATCGTGATGACGGCGTACGGCGAAGTCGACAAGGCCGTCGAAGCGATGAAGCTCGGCGCCTATGACTTCGTGAACAAGCCGTTCATGATCGAGAAGATGAAGGTGACGATCGAGCACGCCCTCGAAACGAGCCGCCTGCGCACCCAAGTGCGTGAAATGGAGCGCGGCCGCGGCGACTGGCTCGACAATTTCGTCGGCAAGAGCCCCGGCATGCAGGAAGTCTTCCGCATCGTCCAGAAGATCGGCCAGAGCAAAGCCACGACCGTGCTCATCACGGGTGAGAGCGGCACCGGCAAGGAACTCGTGGCGCGCGCCATTCACGAGTGTTCGACCGCCGATGGTCCATTCGTCGAAATCAACTGCGGAGCGCTGCCGGAGCCGCTGCTGGAAAGCGAACTCTTCGGCCACGAAAAGGGCGCGTTTACCGACGCCAAGGCGCGCAAACGCGGTTTGGTGGAGATCGCCGAGGGCGGCACGCTGTTCTTGGACGAGATCGGCGAAATGGGGCTGACGCTGCAGACGCGCCTCTTGCGCCTCATCGAAAACAAGACGTTCCGGCGCGTCGGCGGTGTCGAGGACTTGCAGGTCAAAACCCGCATCGTCTCCGCGACCAACCGCGATCTCGAGAAGGCGATCGAAGACGGGATCTTCCGCAAGGATCTCTACTACCGGCTGAAAGTGATCCCGATCCTTCTGCCGACGCTGCGCGAGAGATTGGGCGACGTGCCGATCATCGCCAATCATTTCATCGAGCACTTCAACAAGGAACTCAACAAGCGGGTGCGCAAACTGGCGCCCGAAATCATCGGCATCTTGCAGGGGTACAACTGGCCGGGCAACGTGCGCGAGTTGCGCAACGTCATCGAACGCGCCATGCTGCTCGAAGCCGAGGACGAGATCTTGCCGGAGCACCTGCCGGTGGAACTGGTGTCGCCGAACACCGTGGTCGTCAAGCAGCGGGCGTCGTTCCTGGAAGAAAGCTTCAAACCGACGAGCTTGCGCGTCATGGAGTATTTCTTCATCACCAAGACGCTCGAAGCCACCAACGGCAACAAGTCGCAAGCGGCAAAGCTGCTCGGCATTTCGCGCCAGACGCTGCGCGAGAAGCTGAAGGGCTTCGAGTGGCCGGAGAATGCCGCCGGCGCGGTGACCGGTGTGGCGGTCGGCGCGGGCGCCGGCCCGGGCCCGGCCGCGGCGCGTATCGCCGAGCCCGTGGAGTTCGGCGAGCTCTGAGTGCTAGACTGCCGGCACCCCTGAGTCTCGAATCGGCGGGGGCTCGGCATGTCTCACCTGGGCCGTACAGCGCGGTGTCTCTTGGCGTGCGGCGCGTGGCTGGTGGCGGGTGTGACGACCGCCGGCGCCCACGCCCCGCAACCGCCGCTCGAAATCACGCTTCGCGCCGACGCCAACGCTCTCGTGTGGTCGCTGAACGCCCACACGCGCCTGCAAGTGCAAGCAACCCGCTGGCAGGTGCGCGGCAGCGCTCTGGTTCCAGCGCTTCCCGCGTGGGACGGCCGGTGGTTCGAGGCGGAGGCGACCGAGAGCGGTTCGATTCCGTGGCGGACCACACCCGGCCTCTGGGTCGAGGTGCAGCTCGATGTTCGGACCCCCGCGGGCGTGCTGACCCTGGGCGCCGCGACACGCCGCCGGCTCGACAAGACCGCCACGCCCCTCGGGGTTGCGATCGCCAAGTCGACATCCATCGCCGCCGGCGTCGTGCAGGCGCATTTCTTCTATGAAGCGCGGGTGGTGGGCCGCGCCGGCTACACCGGCGCGAGCCGGGTCGTGCCCGTGCGTGGCGCCGACGCCGTGCTGTTGGATGCGGTGAGCCGCGCCGAAATCGCCCGCGGCGCACTCGACGACGACGGTGCGTTGCGCCTGACGCTCCCGGCACCGGTCATCGCGCGCCCGGCCGTCATCCGTCTCGAGTCAGCAACCGCCGCCCATCCGGCCTGGAACCTCGCGGTCGTGACGCCGCCGCCCGATCGTCCGAACTCGGCCGCCGACGCCCGGCCCCACGGTCTCGAAACGCAGCCTTTTCTCCTCGACCCGGCCGGCAACGATCTTGGGCGCATTGTGGCGCGCGACCCGGACGGATTCGGTGCGGTGCAAGCGTTTCACATTTTCGACTTGGCGCGCGATGTCTTCGTGGCGGTCGGCAGCGCGGCGTTTCCGGGCCCAACGTTGGGACGCGCCGATTCGCTGCGCATTTTTTGGGGCCCGGAGCTGCGCATTCGCGCTTCGGCGCAAGCCGGCCACGAGATCGAAATCACTTCACCTTCGAGCGGCGACACGGACGGTTGGAGTGATGCGGTCGTGCTGCATGAAATCGGTCATTTCGTCGCCCAGCGCTTGTTCCGCGATGCGAATCCCGGCGGCATTCATCTGCTCGGCGATGTCGACCAGGATGTGCGCCTCGCTTGGTCGGAAGGCTTCGCCACCGCTTTTGCCTGTTGGATGCGCGATTGGCGCGCCACCCATCGCCGCGACGCCAATGGCACGCCGGTGGACGACGATGTCGCGACCTATGTGAACGTCGGGCTGCCGCCGCCGAACGGGCTCCCGGGCGCATTGCAGTTCGCGTGGGATGTGGATGGCGACCGGCTGGGTGCAATCGCGCTCGCACGGCAGGGAATCGGCAGTGAAACGAATGTTGCCGGCATCCTTTGGGACGCAGTTGATGCGGCGGGGAGAACCGGGCCCGACGATGAGTCCGTGGCGCTTGGTACGGCGCGGGTGTTCGGCGCGCTCCGAAGTTTGCGCGCCGTGCCGAATGCCACCCCGATCTCGTTCGAGGACTTCTGGCGCGCTTGGCGCCGGACGGATTCCGAACCCGAGGCGCTCGCGCCGTTGCTCGCCGCGGGCGAAGTCGAATTTGTCCCCGACGCGGCCGAACCCGACGATGCCGGCCGCGCCGGCGATCCATGGCTGTGGGCCGCCCGGTCGCGCCAGGCGGAGGGCGGCGTGCTCCTCTCCGAAATCGCCGTCGGAGTCAGCATTGCAGTCGAAATCGTCAACCGCGATAGCGTGCCACACGATCTCGCCGGCTGGGCGCTCGTGGCGCGGAGCAACAGCTCGAGTACCAATCCGAGTCTGACGTACACCCTGCCGCCGGCGACGGTTCTCGGACCCGGCGCCCGCCTCGTCGTGCACCGCGACGGCGATCCACGCGCCAACACGTGGCACGACGTATGGGCGCCCAACTGGACCGCGCCTTGGTTTCCGGCCCAAGAGGGAGCGCTCGCGCTGCTCGATGCAAGCGCCCACGGCGTCGACTTCGTACGTTGGAATGCGCGCGATGGGACCCGCGCGCTACTGTCGCCACCGGCCGGCACGCACTGGCAAGGCAACCTCGAGGCAGCGCCATTTGGGGCGAGTTTGCAGCGTTCCAACCGGTTTCCGGATCGCGATCTGGCAGCGGACTTTACTGCCGGCCCGCAATCGCTGGGTGCACCGAATGATACTCCGAGTGTGCACCGGACGTTTTTTCCGGCGGCGGACATCGACGTCATGCGCTTCGACATCGTGACGGAGGGCGTTTATACCGTCGAAGTTCGCCGCGCCCGCAACGGTGCGGTGCCGCGGCTCGAACTCTGGCGTCCGGGAGCTGCACGCGCTCTCGCGGTGAGTGATCCGTCAAGCGCCGACGCGCCGCGCCTCACGGTGCAGTTGGCGGCGGGGGAGCCCATCGAGATTCGGCTGCGCCATACCGGCAGCCTGACGCAATTTGGAACCTATGACGTAGCGTTGTACGCCGAGCCGGATGCAGCACCGTTGCTGGCGCCGATCGGCGTCGACGCCGATGTGCAGGTTGTGGGCACCGCCGGCGCCGTGCATCTGCATTGGCGCAATGCGTCGCACTACGACCGGGTGCGGGTGCGCATCGACGCCGGACCCTGGGTGGCGCTCTCGGGTGATGCCAATGCGTGGGACTCGGGGCGGCTCGAACGCGGCTCGCATGCGGTCGAACTGGCGGCGACGGCGCGCGGTCTCGAGATCGCGGCGCCCGCATTGGCGGTCGATGTCGACGCCTGGCCGGCGGCGCGGGCAGCGAACTTCCAAGCGCCGCTCGCTCCGGAATGGCGGATCAGCGGCGGGTGGGAGCGCGCGCCCGCGCCCGGCCGCCCGGCGCTTGCACTGACCGAAAGTCCGAGCGGGGCCTACGCCGACGGCAGTGAAGCCACGGCGGCGTGGAACGCGACGGTGCTCGTGGCCGCGAACACGGTTCTCGAGTTCGATCACATTTGTGCGGTGCGGCCCGAAGACGTCGCGGCGGTGGAAATCACTGACACCTGGGGCGGCCGCTGGGCGTTACTCGAACGTTGGAACTGGAACGCGCATGCCGATCCGCAGGGCGCCAATTGGCGGGACGGCAGTGCCGGGCCCGGCGATTGGGTCCACGAACGCCTGCCGCTTGGGGCCTGGGCCGGCCGGCCGGTTCAAATTCGCTTTCGCTTTGCCGCCGACATTCACGCCACCGCCGACGGCTGGTGGATCGACGCGGTTCGTTTCGTGTCCGAAGCACCGCCGCGCTTCGCGCTCCAGCTCGGCAACGCGCTGCCGAATCCGTTCAATCCGACGACCCGCATTCCGGTGGTGATCAATGCCGCAGTGCATGTTCGGGCGGTGATTGTCGATGCGCGTGGCCGCATCGTGCGCCATCTCTTGGATGCCGATCAGCCGGCGTTGCCATTCGATCTCTGGTGGGATGGCCGCGACTACGCCGGCAGGCCGGCCGCTTCCGGGGTCTACTTCTGCCACGTCACCGCCGGCAACACCGCGGCGACGCGCAAACTCGTCCTCGCCCGCTGACCGCCTATTTCTCGGCCGCCGTCCCAGCCCCTGTCTGGCCTTGCTGCCTACGGCCGGACGACAGCGGACTCGCCCGCCGCCGCAAACCGCCCTCCAGACGGAGCCTGGCACATGAGTTGCGGAAACCCGCTCGCCGGTACCGGTTGCGCCGCGGACGCGGGCGCGAATGCAAGCAAAGCCCACCCGGAGGAGATCTCGCGTGATCACGAGCTCGCAGCCATTCGCCGCAGCATCGCGCGCGGCCGCCCGTCGCGTACTCGTCGTCGACGACCACGCCTCCATTCGCGAATTGCTCGCGAACTGGGCCCGCAATCACGGCTACGAACCAGGCACCGCGGCCGATGGCCGCGCGGCGCTCGCGGCGCTCGAACGCGACCCTTATGACTTGGTGATTTCGGACGTGCGAATGCCGGATCTCTCCGGCCTCGAGCTCCTGCAGCGCCGGCCCGCCGCCAACGCCGGCGCCGCCTTCGTATTCATCACTGGTTTCGGTACCGTGCAAGAAGCCGTGCAGGCGCTCCAAGCCGGCGCCCTCGACTACGTGACCAAACCGTTCAATGTCGAAGAACTGTTCTCGCGCATCGAGTCGCGCCTGGCGCCGCTGCCGGCGGCGGCCGCGACACCGCGCGAGCGCACCACGGCGCGCGCCGCAGCGCCGGGCCTGCTCATCGGTGCGCCCGGGACGCTGCAGAAATTGTACGGATTGCTCGATCAGGTCGCACCGTCGCGCAGCACGGTGTTCATCAGCGGGCCGTCGGGCGTCGGCAAGGAACTCATTGCGACCGAGCTGCACCTGCGCAGCAACCGCACCTCGAAGCCATTCGTCCGCGTCAACTGCCCGGCGATCCCGAAGGAACTGCAGGAGAGCGAACTGTTCGGCCACGAGAAGGGCGCTTTCACGGGCGCCAATCGCCGCCGTGAGGGGAAGTTCTTCCACGCCAACGGCGGCACCATCCTGCTCGATGAAATTTCCGAAACGTCGCTGGCGTTTCAGTCGAAGCTCCTGCGCGTCCTGCAAGAACGCGAGTATGAGCGCGTCGGCGGCAACGAGATCATCCGGCTCGACGTGCGGCTCGTCGCGACGTCGAACCGCAACATGGCCGAGATGGTGGCCAAGGGCAAGTTCCGCGAAGATCTCTTCTACCGGCTCAACGTCGTCCCGATCGACGTGCCGTCGCTGGCGTCACGCCCCGACGACATCCCGTTCTTGGTGGATCACTTCGTGCGCCGGTTCTGTGAAGAGAACCGCCGCGCCACCTTGCCGGTGACCGAGGCGGGGATGGCGGCGCTCGTGGCGCGTCCCTGGTCGGGGAATGTGCGGCAACTCCAGAACGTCTGCGAGCGCGCCGTCGTCCTGGCGCGCGGCGAGGCGCTCGATGTGGCCAGTTTCTTCCTGCATCTCGAAATCGACAACCGGGATGAACGCGCTGCGGCGCCGGTCGAATTGACCGTCGCGGCGATGGAACGCCAGCTCATCCTGCGGACTCTCGAGCAAACCCGCGCCAACCGCACCGAAGCGGCGCGGCGGCTCGGCATCAGCGTGCGTACGCTGCGCAACAAACTGAACGAGTACCGCGCCATGGGCATTCAGGTGGATGCGATGCTCGATTCGGCTGCCGGCTGATCGAAGCTTTTTATATAGCGCGTTGACGGGTTTGCGGTGAGTCCCTAGCATGCAGCGGCGTGCGAGGTGATTCCGCTTGTCGGATTACGTGTTGGCGATCTTGTCTCCGGCGACGCGCGCCGAACTGTTCGCGGCCGAAGACCCCGAGCTGCCGTTGCGTGTGGCGCGCGCCGCCGGCGAAGCGTTGGAGATCCTGGGGCACCAACCAGGCTGCCGCATCGTCGTCGTGGAGCGCGACGTCGAACCGCAGTTGGGGCGCCTGGTGCAGCGCCTGCGGCAGGTGATCCCGGCGGTCGATGTCGTGTGGCTCGCGCCGGCGGTCGGCCCGGGCCCGCGCCAAGAACTGCACGCCCTGCGGGTCGACTGGCTCGACCGCGGGCTGCCCGCCGCCGACCTGCAGCGCACCCTCCGGCATCGCTTTCGACGCGCCAAACTGCAGGCCGAGGCCGGAATCATCGGCCGCGATCCGCAGATCCTCGAAATCCTCGAAATCGCCCTGCAGGTCGGTCCCACGGACATCCCGGTGCTCATCACCGGTCCAAGCGGCGCCGGCAAGGAAGGTGTGGCACGGGCCTTTTTCTTGGCCTCGCGCCGCACCCAGCATCCGTTCGTGGCGCTGAATGTCGGTGCCTTGGCGGAGTCGGTCCTCGAGAGTGAACTCTTCGGGCACGAGAAAGGCGCCTTCACCGGCGCCATCGTCCGCAAGGAGGGCGTGTTCGAACGCGCCGATCACGGCACGCTCTTTTTGGACGAAGTCGGCGAAATGAGCCCGCACATGCAAGTGCGGCTATTGCGGGCGCTCGACACCGGCGAGATCACCTTGGTGGGCGGCAGCCGGGCGCTCCGCGTCGATGTGCGGGTCTTGGCAGCAACCAACCGCGCCCTCGATGTCGCGGTGCGCCGCGGCGAATTCCGCGAGGACCTCTACTATCGCCTCAAGGTGGTGCATGTCGAAGTGCCGTCGTTGGCGGCCCGGCGCGACGACCTGCCGGACCTCGTGCAGTATTTCCTCGACGAATCGGCGCGCCTGTACGGCACTCCGGTCCGGCGTGCATCGGACGAGACGCTGCGCCTGCTCGCCGCCCACGACTGGCCCGGCAACATCCGCGAGCTGCGGAACGCGGTGCATGGCATGGCGGTACTGGCGCAGGGGACGCGGCTCGAACCGGCCGACCTGCCGGAGGCGCTCCGCCGCGAACCGACTCCGAACTCGCTCGTCGCGTTGCATCGATCGACCGAACACGCCGAACGCGACGTCATTCTCACCTCACTGCTGGCGCTGCGGCGCGATTTGCAGGAGGTTCTGATGCTGTTGCGCGGCGGCCAGGCGCCGGCCCGCACGATGATCGTCGAGCCGGCCGGTGAAATCGTCGAGACCGAACCACCGAGCCTGCGCGAAACCGAGAAGGAAATGATCCTGGGCGCCCTCGCGGCCACGGGCGGCAACCGGCGTCTCGCCGCCGAGCGCCTGGGGATCGCCGAACGCACCCTGTATCGCAAGCTGAAAGGGTTCGGCCTGTCGTGACCGAAGCAACGCTGCGGCATGGCGCACCGCGACGCGCCCAAAGGCCCCGCATCAGAGTTGTGCGGACTTGTGTCCGGCATGGGGGCTGCGTATAATCCCAGGGTGTCGTGACCTGCCCTTGGGTTCCTGCCTGTCCAGCCCCTGCCGAACCGGAGGTCCGCTGTGCGATCGACGCTGCGTTTGGTGCTCTGGGGTGCTCTCGTGCTCGGCGTGCCGCAGGCCGCGCGCGCCGACAAGTACACGGGCAGTTTTTTGGATGGCGGAGCCGGCGCCCGGGCCCTCGGCATGGGCAATGCGTTCACCGGTGTCGCCGATGATGCGAGCGCGTTGTATTGGAATCCCGCCGGGCTGGCTTCGACGAACCACGATGAAGTGCTGTTGTCGCACGAGTTCCGCTTTGGCGATCTGGTCGACTATTCCTTCGCCGGCGGCCTCGTCCAGGTGCCGCAGCGCAACGGCCGCCTGGCACTCGGAATCATCCGTTTGGGCGTCGACAAGATTGCCTTCACGGATTCGAGCCTGATGACCGATTTGAACGGCAATGGCCAGTATGATCCAGGTGAATTCACCTACGATGAGCTGCGCGATCGCGACAAGATTCACTTCAAGAACGACGCGGAATACGGCGTGTTCCTGTCGTACGCCCAGCCGACGCACGGCATGCAGGTGGGCGGCAGCCTGAAGGTAATTCGCCAGTCGGTGGGCGAGTTCACGAGCTTCGGCCTTGGAGTCGACGTCGGGGTCCTGAAACACAACCTGCTCCCCAACTTCGATCTCGGCGTCACCATTCACGACTTGACCGGCACGTATGTTTCCTGGAGTACCGGGCGCAAGGAAACCATCAGCCCCGTGCCGCGCATCGGCGCCGCCTACCGCTGGCCTTCGGAAGTCTTGCGCGGCACCGTTCTGCTCGCCGCCGACGCCGACGTGCATTTCGACAACCGCCAAGTCGCCGATCAGTTCTGGCAGGGTGCGGTGTCGACGAACTTGCACTGGGGCCTCGAGTTCACGATGCAGGAGCGGTTGGCGCTCCGGCTCGGCCTGAGCGAGAGTGATTTCCAAGCCGGCGCCGGACTCGTCGCGGGTCCGATCCACTTGGACTACGGCATCGTTCCCGACGCGCAGGACTTCGACGTCTCGCAGCGCCTCGCGCTGCGCTACGTGCACACACGCTAGTTTTCCTCCAGACAACAACGCGCGGCGCGCCTGGAATCCGGGCCGCGCCTCGTTGACACATCTATCGCTATCGCCTACGGTTACAGCGATCTCATGGAACCTGGAGACGGCATGGGCAAGGTCCTGGCGTTTGTGCTCGCGGGGGGGCGGAGCGAAACGCTCGGCGTCCTCACGAAGCATCGCACCATGGCCGCGCTCCCTTTTGGGGGCCGGTACCGGGTCGTCGATTTCGTGCTCTCCAACTGTGTGCACTCGCGGGTCACGACGGTCCAGATCGCGACCCAATACTCGCCCCACTCGCTGCAGCAGCACATCCAGCAGGGCCGTCCGTGGGATCTCGACCGCCGCGACGGCGGCGTCTGGGTGTTGCAGCCGTATATGGGGCGCACCGATTCGAATTGGTATCGGGGTACCGCCGACGCGCTGTATCAGAACCTCGACATGGTCGGTACGCACCGGCCGGACATGATCCTCGTTCTGTCGGGCGACCAAATCTACCGCATGGACTACGGCGAGATGATTCGCCAGCACCGCCGCAACAAGGCCGACGTGACGATTGCGGTCAAGGCGATGGAACCGCGGGAAAGCGAACGTTTCGGCATGGTCGAAGTGAGCGGCAACCGGGTCGTCCGCTTCGAGGAGAAGCCGGCGCGCACCTCGATGTCGTACGTCAACATGGCGATCTACCTGTTCGAGGCGCGCTACCTCATCGAACGCGTGCAGGCGTGTGTGCCGTCGGGCCGCTTCGACCTCGTGTGGGACGTGATCATTCCCGCCGTGGCCGAGCGCCGCGTCGCACCGTTCCTGTTCGAAAGCTATTGGGAAGATCTCGGCACGCTCGACTCGTATTACCTGGCGAATCGCAGCCTGTTGCCGGCGTCGTCGACGTACTTGCTCGACCGGCAGTGGCCCATCTACACGCGCAGCGAGGAACGCCCGCCGGCCAAGTTCGGTGCGACCGCCGCGGTGCACAACAGCGTCATCGCCAACGGTTGCCGTATTTTCGGCCGGGTCGAGAACAGCATCGTCTTTCCCGGCGCCATTGTCGGCGAGGGCAGCCTGGTGCGTGATTCGATTCTGTTCTCGGGCGCGCAAGTGCACCGCGGCTGCCGCGTGTCGCGCGCCATCCTCGACAAACAGGTGGTCGTCGCGGACGGCGTGGCGCTGGGCGCCGACGGACCGATGACGGCGACTCTCGGGCGCGCCAATCCGCACGCTCCGGAGGTCGTCACCGAAGAAGGCCTGCTGGTGGTCGGCAAGGGGACGCATATCCCGAGCGGGTTCATCTGCCGGCGTCCGGCGATGATCGACTCGGACTTGCCCGAGGAGTCGGTGCGGGCGATCGCGCCCGCGTCGGGGGGCGCGGCGTGAAAACCGACGTCTACATTCTCGTCGGCGGCCAGGGCAGCCGGCTCTCGGTGCTCTCGGAGCACCGCGCCAAACCGGCGGTGCCGTTCGCCGGCAAGTACCGCATCATCGATTTCACGCTCACCAATTGCGTCTATTCCGATCTCTTTCGCATCTACCTTTTGACCCAATACCGGCCGCGCTCTTTGATGGAGCATGTCGGTGTCGGCAAGCCGTGGGACTTGGATCGCAAGTGGGGCGGGGTGCAGTTCCTGCATCCGTATCTCGGCTTCCGTGGTTCGAGCTGGTACGGCGGTACGGCCGATGCGCTGGTCCAAAACATGAATGTCTTGCGCGATTCCGACGCCGATGAAGTGGTCATCCTCTCCGGCGACCATGTCTACAAGATGAACTACGCGCTGCTGTTGGAATCGCACCGCGATCAGAAAGCCGATGGCACCGTCGGCGTCATCGAAGTGCCCATGGACCAGACGCGCCACTTCGGGATTCTGCGCACCGACGATTCGGGCCGCATCGTCGAGTTCGAAGAGAAGCCCGAGAATGCGACGAGCAACCTCGCGTCCATGGGCGTCTACGTTTTCCGGCGCCAAGCACTCATCGACGTTCTCGAGCGTCTCAAGCCCGACCACCCGAATCTCGATTTCGGCAAACACGTCATCCCGAGCATGATCGCTTCGGGCCGCGTCGCGAGCTATCGCTACGCGGGCTATTGGCTGGATATCGGCACCGTGCAGAGTTATTTCGCCGCCAGCATGGATCTGGTGAGAGATGACCCGCCGCTCAATCTCTTCGATCCGGACTGGCACATCTTGACGCGCGAACACAACCGCCCGCCGACCTGCATCGAGGCCGGCGCCGACGTACGCCGCTCGTTCATCACCGACGGCTGCCAGATCGCCGGGCGGGTGGAAGGCTCGGTCCTCGGCCCGGGCGTCATTGTCGAGCCAGGGGCGTTCGTCAAAGACTGCGTGCTGCTGGATGACTGCCTGGTGCGTCGCGACGCGGTGCTCGAGCGCTGCATTCTCGACAAGCGCGTCCGGGTGGGGGCGTCGGCGACGATCGGCATCGCCGGCGACAACCGTCCGAACGAAGAGCAACCGGACGTGCTGTCACATGGCATTACGATCGTCGGGCAAGGCACCCGCATTCCGGCCCATCAGCAAATCGGGACCAACTGCCTGGTCGGCATGATGGTCGGGCCGGAAGAGTTCGCGCAGCGCGTCGTGCCGGACGGCACCGCTCTCCGCAGCGTGCACGCCGAGCACACCGTTCGCTGATCCCAACGGCTCCCGAAAGCAACGCGGCCCCGGTCCTGCGACCGGGGCCACGCTTTGAATCCGTTGCGGCGGGGCTCAGTCCGCGCTGCCGCGGATGGTGATCCGCAGCCGCTCGCCGACGTGGACGTGTGACGAGCGTTTGCGGTTCCACTTCATGATCTGGCTCACCGATACGCCGTGCTTGCGGCTGATCGATGACAGCGTGTCGCCGCGCCGCACGACGTAGGACTTGCCGCGCGTCGTGCCGCCGGCGCCGCCGGAGGCCGCGACCGCCTTCGCCGCTTCAGCGATGTACTGGGCGACCCGCGGCCCGGGTTCCTCGGCGCTGATCACCGGGATAATAAGGTACGAGCCCGGCCGGAGGCCCGACTTGGGCTTCAGTTTGTTGGCGTCACGAATCGCCTGTACGGGCGTGGTGTACTGCTTGGCGAGGCTGGCCAGGGTCTCGCCGCGGCTGACCCGGTGGCGGCGCCACGTCACCCGGTCGGCAGCCGGAATCTGCGTCAATTTTTCGACGGCCTTCGGACCCTTGCCGGTCGGCACGCGCACTTCGTAGTGCTCGCCTGGAGGCGTGCACCAGCGTTTGACGTGCGGATTCAGCTCGAGCACGGCTTCCAGCGGGCACTCGGCAACCTCGGCGATGAGGCGCAGATCGGTAGCATCGTCCACCGGCACGACGTCGTACGAGAACTTGTCGCCGCTCGGGGTGTCGAAGTGATATTTCTTCGGGTCCTTGCCGATGTACAACGCCGCCATGAACTTCGGCACGTAGTTGCGCGTCTGGCTGGGGAGGCTCGTCAGCTTCCAGAAGTCGCGCGTCCGGTGCTTGGCGATGGCGCGCTCGACGCGGCCGGCGCCGCAGTTGTACGCCGCCAACGCCAGCGGCCACGAATGGAACTGCTCGTAGAGATCCGAGAGGTGGCTCGCGGCAGCCCGGGTTGCCTTTTCCAGATTGCGCCGGTCGTCCACCCACCAGTCGATGCGCAAGTCGTACAGCTTGCCGGTGCCGGCGATGAACTGCCACGGCCCGACCGCGTTGGCGTACGAATGGGCCTGCATCGACAAACCGCTTTCGATCATGGCGAGAAACACGAGATCGCGCGGCACTTTGTACTCGTCGAGCACGGCATTGATGATTTCCTGATAACGCGGCAGGCGGGTCAGCCACAGTTCCATATAGTGGCGGCCGTCACCGCTGAAAAAGTTGACCCAGCGGTCGGTGAGCGGATTCGCGACCAACGCCAGGTCGTAGCGCGGCGACGCGGGGCGCGGCCCCACCGGGCGTTCGATCAACGTCGCGAGCGCCGTACTGTCCACGACGCCTTCCGGACTCACGACGCTCAGACTGTCGACCTTGGCGAGGTATTTCTGCAGCGTCCGCTCTTCGGTGACCAAGTCCTTGAGCTTGTCGAGCCGCGCGCCCAGGCTCTGGTAGTAGATGCTGGCGAGCGGATTTTCATCGCTATCGATGTCGGTGAGCGCTGAATCGAGCAGCGCGCTGCGCTGTTCGGCCAAGTCCAGATCCTCGTTCCATACCGCTTGCAGCGCCTCGCGATACCAGGTTTCGAGCTGGGCGATCTCGGGGAAGACCTTGTCGAGTCCGGAATAATCGGGCTCCCGGGCCTCCTCGAGGCTGTCCACGCCGGCGACGGAAGCTGTCGCCACCTGTCCCGGCGGCGCACTCTCCGGACGATCCACCACCCGGTTCGCCGGGCCACACGCCGACGCCAAGAGGGCGACGCCGCCCATCACGAGCCCGAAACCACACCACGCCGACCGCCCCAGGGAACTCGTGGACTGCATGCGCACTCCTTGGCAAGCTTCTTGTCTTGTCTGGAATTGGCGTCCCCGCGACGGGGTGCTACAATCGACCTCGGAACGAGGTGCTCCCGGTACTGCATCCACGTCCAAGGCCCCCTCCGTTAGCGTCGCACTTGAACTGGGGAGAGCATGGTCGCCCGTACGAACGCCGAGGGTCACGACACGCGCAGCTACGCGTTTTTCATCGAGCGCCTGCTCCCGACGCATCGACTGACCACGGCCCGGCGCCAGACCTTGCAAACCGCCCTTGCGACCGACGATCCGCAAGCGATGTACGCGGCTTCGGTGGCCGCGCTCGCGGATCTGCAGGCCGAAGGCCTCTTCGAGGAGCTGCCGCCACCGCGCGCGAGCGCCCGGGTCTTCCGGCATCGCGGCCGGGGAGACTGGCTCCTGCTGGAAACGCCTCGCGGTCGAGCGCTGCAAGCTTCGCGCCCGAACGGCCTTGGCGCGACTCCGAGTCTAGAGGAACGCCCACCGCGCCCCCAAGCAAGAGTTGTGATCCCAGACGAATTTTCGGACCGCGAGCGGCCGGCGCCGGAACCCTCTGGAGCGACCGATTCCCAGGCGGTGGAGCCGCGGATCGACGCCGGTTCCTTCGCCGCGGACTTCCCGTCGGCCTGGCCCGGCGAAGCGGCCGATGCCGCGCCCACGGCGGTCCGGGCCTCTGCCGCGGCGGGGCTCGAGGCGCCCATTCGAGTTGCCGAAGCCTGGCCACATCTGGAACCCTTTCTCGACCTTGCCAGCATCGAGCCGCAGCTCGAACCGTTCGGAGACCGGCTGCGACGGATCGTCACGCAACTCGAGGCGGCGCTCCCCGGCGCCACCGCCCGGCTCCTGGTGCTGGACCCCGAGAGTGCCGAAGGGCTCGGCGACGGCGCCGTGCACATGCTCGACCGGGCGGCCGCCGAAGACGTGCCGCACTATCGTGAAGCGCTCCGCAAGGGCGAGACGCAGTTTGCGACCTCGGCCCCCGTTGGGGCCGACCCCGCGAGCGGCCGCATCGCGGCGGCGGTGCCGCTCTACGTGTCCAGCACGCCGTGGGGCCTGTTGCGCATCACCTGGGACCAGGGTTGTGTGGCTTCGGTTCCCGAACTCGCCCGTATTCTCACGCCGCTCGCGCGTCTCGTTGCGGTGGCGATTCAGAACCAGACGATGCTCGAGAAGCTGGTCTTCGTCGACCCGCTGACGGGGGTGTACAACCGCGCCTTCTACGACCGCCAAGTCACGCTCGAAATCGAACGCGCCAACCGCACCAACCAGAAGCTCGGATTGCTCGTCATGGACATCGATGACTTCAAGGCCATCAACGATCAGTTCGGCCACCGCGCCGGCGATCAGGTGTTGGCACAGGTCGCGCGTGAAGTGCGGGCGCGGATGCGCAAGATCGATCTCATGTTTCGCTACGGCGGCGAGGAATTCGTGCTGCTGCTTCCGGGCGCCGATTTGGAGGAAGCGCAGCGCACCGCGGAGCGCTTGCGCCTCGTGGTGGGGGAACAGCGCGTGCTGCCGGACGGCGTCGCGACACCACTTCGGGTCACGGTCAGTGTCGGTGGCGCCGTTTATCCGGATCAGTCACGCACCAAGACCGGTTTGTTCAACGCCGCCGACAGTGCTTTGTACCGCGCCAAGAACGACGGGAAGAACCGCGTCGCGTTCTAGGGCTGCCCTGCGAACTCCCCGAGTGCAGTGTTTTTTCGCCTCGCCATCGCGTATGCGGCCGGATTGCTGATGCCGCCGTTTGCGGCGGTCGCCGGCATCGCGGCGGCGCTCGCAGAGCGCCGACGGCCCTATGTCCAATCCGGACTCGCGGTCGCGGTGGCGGGCGCGGCGCTGCTCGGGCACTTCGACCGGCGGCGCACACCGCCATCGCTCGCCAACCCACAACCGGTCGCCGCGGCCGGTTTCATCGCCTCGGCACCGACTGTCACGCCCCGCGGCACCGGCGCGTGGCTTGAAATCGAAGCGTTGCGTGGTGTCCCAATCCCCGCCGCTTGGCGCGGCGCCCGCGTCTGGTGCAGCGCGCGGCAAACCCTGCCCGCCTACGGTTCCCGCGTCTGCATTGCTGGCACGCTGCAACCACCCGGCACGCGGCGCAACTTCGGCACGCCGGATCCCGGCGCGCTGTTGCGCGCGCAAGGTGGCGCCGGGCGCCTCGAGGTACGCGCGCTGCAACCGCGGCGTGGCGAACGCGGACCGGCGTGGCGCCGGGCGCTTCTCGAACCGTTGCGCGTGCGCCTCGGTGCGGCGCTCTACGGCGCCCTCGCGCCGCGCGAAGCGGGCCTCTTGGCGGCGCTCGTCTTGGGACGGCGGGACGGCGTCGATCCGGCGCTCGACCGCAGTTGGTCGGCGCTGGGCCTGTCGCACGTGCTGTCGATCAGCGGCATGCACATCGCGCTTTTGGGTGGGGCGCTCATCGCGGTGTTCGGATCCCCAAGCCGCAAGCGCGGCCTCGTGGGTCTCTTGGCGGGCGTGTGGCTCTACACGGCAGTCGGTGGCTTCGGCCCGACCGTGTTGCGCGCTGCACTCATGGCCACATGGGCGGCGGTGGCAATGTATCTCGGGCGGGCGCGGGCGCCGCTCGCGGCGCTCGGCATCGCTGCATTGGTGCTCGTCGTGCAAGCGCCCGAGCGCCGGCTCGATTTGGGACTGCAACTGTCTTGCGCATCGACCGGGGGATTGTTGGCCTGTGCACCGGCGCTCGCGGCCGTGGCCGAGCGTTTGGCAACGCGCGGCTGGAGGGGACGCATGACCGGCTGGGCGGTCGCGACCGCCGGACTCGCTTGTGCAGCGCAACTGGCAACGCTGCCGCTGACGCTCGCCGCATTCGGCACCGTGCCGTGGGTGGCGCCTCTCGCCAACGCCATTCTGGTCCCCGGTACCGACATCGCGCTGGCATTGGCACTCGTCGGCGCGCCGCTCGCACTCGGTTGCGAAACGCTGGGACGGCCTCTGTTGCTCGTCGCGGGTGCGATTCTGCACGTCCTCGGATGGATTTCGATTGCCGTCAGCTCGCGCTTCGAAACCCGCTGGTTCCTGCCGGTCGAGTCCCTGACCCTTGTTGCCGCGACGGCGCTTGCGGCCGGCGTGGTGACGCTGGGGCTTGCGGCCCGCGGCGGCCGGCGGCGCTTGGCCCGATTGGCGTGCGGTTCGGGGCTGGTGGCGATCGTCACGCTCGGCGGGCGCACGTTGGCGCCCGCGACGCCCGGCTGGCAAGTGGAAGCACTGGATGTCGGACAAGGGGATGCGACGGTCCTACGCGTCGGTGCGGCGGCGTGGCTTGTCGACACCGGCGATGCCGCGCCCACCGACAATGGCGTCCGCGTCGTGGTGCCGCACTTGCGGCGCGCCGGAGTCCGGCGCTTGCGCGGCTTGGTGCTTTCGCATCCGCACCGCGATCACTGCGGTGGTGCGGGCGCCGTGCTCGCGGCCCTCGCCGTCGACACCGTCTATGTGGCTCGCGCGTCGTTTGCAGACACCCTGTACGCGGCGCTGCGGGCCCGTTTCCCGCACGTGCCATGGCGCGGCCTGGCGCGCGGCGCGACGTTGCAACTGGGATGCGACTATGCGGCGCGGGTCGTCTGGCCCGAATCGACGGACGTCCTGCAGCGTGGTCCCAACGAATGTTCGCTGGTGCTCGCGGCGGCAGGCGGCCATCACCCGGATCTGTGGCTGTGCGGCGATCTCGAGCACGAAGGCGAAGCGCACATTCGCAACGACTCCCTCGCTTGGCATGCGGGTCACCCGTTCACCATCTTGAAGGCCGGCCATCATGGCAGCGACACGAGTTCGACGGAGGTTTTTCTCGACGCGTTGCAACCCGATCTCGCCCTCGTCAGCGTCGGTGCCATGAACCGCTATGGCCATCCGGGCCGCCGGACGCTCGCCTCACTCGCAGCGCACGGTTGCACGATCGTCCGCACCGACCGCGGTGGCGCGGTGCGTGTCGTCGAACGCGGGGCTACCTTGTGGATCGAGCGTCCGGCGGCGCGCGCTCGGCCACTGGGTGAGCCGGTTGACGTCGCCCGCGACGCGCGCCTAGAATGACGCGCTTCGCCGGCGCTTGCGGCCATCGAGCGGCAACCACCACGATCTATTCCTTGGGCATGAGGAGACGGCGTGAACGCGGATGTACGCGTGGGGGTTCTCGCTTCCGGCCGCGGTTCGAATTTCGCGGCACTTCTGGCGGCGGCGTCGCAGGGGACCCTCGGCGCCCGCATCGTTTGTTTGATCACCGACAACCCGAATGCTGCCGCCATCGCCGTCGCCGATGCGGCGGGCGTACCGGTCGTCGTGGTCGAGCCTGGTGCCGGCCGCGGCAAGCTGGCGGCTTTTGCCGAGCAACGCATGGTCGAGGTGTTGCGCGGCTACGGCGTCCAACTCGTCTGCTTGGCGGGCTTCATGCGCATCGTCGGCCCGGTCCTGCTCGCGGCGTTTCCGGCCGCGATCCTCAACGTGCACCCGTCATTGCTCCCGAGTTTCCCGGGGCTCGATGCCCAGCGCCAAGCCTTCGAGCACGGCGTGCAAGTGACCGGCTGCACGGTGCACTTCGTCGATGCCGGGATCGACTCGGGGCCGATCGTGATGCAGCGGCCGGTGCAGGTGCACGACGAGGACACGGCGGAATCGCTCGCCGCGCGGATTCTGGCCGAAGAACATCGCGCTTTCCCGGCGGCGGTGCGTCTTTGGGCTGAAGGCCGCTTGCATCTGCACGGACGGCGCGTCGCACATCTCGATGCCGCAACATTTTCTCGACATCACGGGGAGGCGTGACGTGATTGCCCTCGGCAGCACCCGCGACTTAGGTTTGGAGCCGACTCGCGCCGGCAAGGTGCGCGATCTGTTCGATCTCGGCGACCGCTTGCTGCTCGTCGCCACCGATCGCATCTCGGCGTACGACGTCGTCTTCGACGATCTCATTCCCGGCAAGGGCGCCATGCTGACACGCATGAGCCTGGAGTGGTTCCGGCTGCTGGAGGATGTCGTCGCCAACCATCTCATCACGGCCGACGTGCGCGAGTTCCCGGCACCGTTTTGCGATCAGCCGGCACTCGCCGGCCGCAGCATGCTGGTGCACAAAGCCCGCCGTGTCGACGCCGAGTGCATCGTGCGCGGCTACATTACAGGCAGCGGCTGGAAGGATTATCGTTCGACGGGCAAGGTGTGCGGCCACGAACTCCCGGCCGGATTGCGGGAGTCGGAACGGCTCGCGCGGCCGCTCTTCACGCCCTCCACCAAGGCCGATGCCGGGCACGACGAGAACATCTCACGCGCCGAATTGGCGCGTACCGTCGGCGCCGATGTCGCAGCAGAAGTCGAGCGCCTGTCACTCGCCGTCTACGAACGCGCCGCGGACCACGCGCGCGAGCGCGGCATTCTTCTTGCCGACACCAAGTTCGAATTCGGTTTCCACGGCAGCGAACTCATTTTGATCGATGAAGTACTGACCCCCGACTCGTCGCGTTTCTGGCCCGCCGATACCTACCGGGTGGGGGAGACCCAACAGAGCTTCGACAAACAGTATTTGCGCGATTGGCTCGATGCGAGCGGTTGGGATCACAATCCGCCGGCACCGCGTCTGCCGGCCGACATCGTGCAACGCACCGCAGGGCGTTACTCGGAGGCGCTCGAGCGCTTGTTTCCGGAAGCGCGGGCCGGCGCATGAGCGCGACGAGCGCCGGCGGCGCGGGCGGCACGCTGCACCCCAAGATCGCCTTGCTGTCGGTGACCGACAAGACGGGGCTGGCGGAACTCGGCCGCGGACTGGCGGCGGCCGGTGTGCGCCTCGTCGCTTCGGGCGGCACGGCAGCGCACCTGCAGGCCGCGGGACTCGCGGTCACCGCGGTCGAGAGCTTGACCGATTTCCCGGAAATGCTCGGCGGACGCGTCAAGACACTGCATCCGGTCCTGCATGCCGGCATCCTCGCCGACCGCAGCGACGCCGCGCACCGCGCCGATCTCGAAGCGCACGGCATCGAAGGAATCGACCTCGTGGTCGTCAACTTCTACGATTTCGCGACCGCGGTGGCGCAGGAAGATCTGCCCATCGAGGCGATCGATATCGGCGGCCCGACGCTGGCGCGCGGCGCGGCGAAGAATTTCGGCTGGGTCACGGTGCTTTCCGATCCAGCGGAGTACGCGCCGTATTTGGCGCAGTTGTCGGCCGGCGGCATCGACTTGGAGTACCGGCGCGGCGCGGCCGGTCGCACCTTCGCGCGCGTCGCGGCTTACGATGCGCAGATCGAGGCGGCATTTACGAACCACGGCACCGCCGACCGCTGGCCGGCGGTGTGGGCACCAAGGCGGCAGCGTGTGCAGCTCGACTTGCGCTATGGCGAGAATCCGCACCAAGCGGCCGCCGTCTACCGCGACGACCCCGCCTGGGGCCTCGGCCGGCTGCAACAGATCGCCGGGCCGGAATTGTCGTTCAACAACTTGCTCGATGCCGATGCCGCCTGGGCACTCGCGGGCGATCTGGGTGATGCGCCAGCCTGTGTGCTGGTCAAACACAACAATCCGTGCGGTGTCGCGACCGGTCGCTCGGCGGCCGAGGCGTTCCGCGCCGCGCTTGCCGGCGATCCGGTTTCGGCGTTCGGGGGCATCGCGGCTTTCACCGGCCCCGTCGATGCCGCGGCGGCGGATGCAATCGGCGACTTATTCTTGGAAATTCTCTGTGCGCCGCAGGTCGAGCCGGAGGCGCGCGCCCGGCTCGCGTCCAAGAAGCGCTTGCGCATTCTCGAGATCCCCCGCGATCGCCGCCCGGCGACCGACGAGCGGCTATTGCGCGGCCTGTACCTCGTCCAAGAACCGGATCAGGGTTTCGAAGAACTGGCGCATGCGGAAGTGGTTTCGCGCCGGGCGCCGAGCGCCGCCGAACGCGCCGGGCTCGACTTCGTGTGGCGGATCTGCAAACACGTCAAGTCGAATGCCATCGTGATCGGGCGCGAGACGCGCACCCTTGGCATCGGCGCCGGACAAATGAGCCGCGTCGACAGTTGCGAACTCGCGGTCCGCAAGGCGCACGCTGCGGAGCACGATCTGCACGGCAGTGTCGCCGCCTCCGACGCCTTTTTCCCATTCGCGGACGGTCTGCGCGCCTTGGCCGCAGCGGGGGTCACCGCCATCGTTCAACCCGGCGGGTCGAAGCGCGACGATGAAGTCGTGGCGGCCGCCGACGAACTTGGCATTGCGATGGTCTGCACGGGGCGGCGTCACTTCCGCCACTGAAGAGAGAGGTTGCGATGCAGAAGCAGGCGCCGCACGCGAGCGCGATCGCGGACACCGTTCCCGCCGGCCACGACGTCGTGGTGATCCTGGATTTCGGCGGCCAGTACACCCATCTCATCGCGCGGCGGGTGCGCGCCCAGCAGGTGCTGTCGCTGGTGCTGCCGGCGGATGCGCCGGCCGAACGCGTCCGGGCGCTCAGGCCGAAGGGCGTCATTCTCTCCGGCGGTCCGGCGAGCGTCTACGCCACCGATGCGCCGCATTTCGATGCCGCCATCTTGCAGCTGGGGATCCCGGTTCTGGGAATCTGCTATGGACAGCAGTTGCTGGCGCAGCATCTCGGCGGCCGGGTGGCGCAGGGGACGGTGCGGGAGTTCGGCGCCGCAACGCTGCAAGTCGCCCAGGACAGCCGGCTGCTCCGGACCCTCGATCGCGACGAAGCGGTGTGGATGAGCCATGGCGATTCCGTCGCCGCGCTACCGAGCGGCTTTCGGGTCGTCGCCTCGACGCGCGATTGCCCGCACGCCGCCATTGAAAACCTCGAGCGACGGCTCTTCGGCATCCAGTTCCATCCCGAAGTCGTGCACACCCCGCATGGCGATCGGGTGTTGCGGGCCTTTGTGCGCGACATCTGCGAGTGCAAGGGCGATTGGACGCCGCGCACCATGGCGGACGAGCATTTGGTGCGGTTACGTGCCCAGATCGGTACGGATCGCGTCTTGGCGGCGGTCTCCGGCGGCGTCGACAGCACGGTTCTGGCGGTGCTGCTGCATCGAGCGGTGCCCGGCCAAGTGCAGTGCCTGCTCGTCGACAGCGGCTTGTTGCGCGCCGGCGAGGTCGACAGCGTGCGCGAGTTGTTCCGCACCGCCGGCATTCCGCTGCAGGTGTACGACGCGAGCGACGATTTTCTGGCGGCGCTTGCCGGGATCGAGGACCCCGAGGACAAACGCAAGCGCATCGGCCGGACGTTCATTCGCGCCTTCGAAGCCGCGGTGCGGGATGTCGCGCCGTTCCGGTTTCTCGCCCAGGGAACGCTGTATCCGGACGTCATCGAAAGCAGCGTCCACGGCGGTCATTCCACCACCATCAAGACGCACCACAACGTCGGCGGCCTGCCCGAGGATCTGCGCTTCGAATTGGTGGAGCCGTTGCGCGACCTGTTCAAAGATGAAGTGCGGCTCTTGGGCGCCGAACTGGCGATCGCGCCGGAAGCCCTCGGACGCCATCCATTTCCAGGTCCCGGACTGGCAGTGCGCATTCTCGGACCGGTGACCCGCCCGCGGCTCGACGTGTTGCGCCAGTGCGACACGATCTTTGTCGAAGAACTGCACGCGAGCGGCTGGTACGACCGGGTCTGGCAAGCCTTCGCGGTGCTCTTGCCGGTGCGCAGCGTCGGCGTCATGGGCGACGCCCGCACCTATGACCATGTCGTGGCGTTGCGTTCGGTCGACAGCGTCGATGGCATGACCGCCGACTGGTCGCGCCTGCCGCATGAGTTGCTCGCCCGCGTCGCCTCCCGCATCACCAACCAGGTCCGGGGCGTGAATCGCGTCGTCTACGACGTGAGCTCCAAGCCGCCCAGTACGATCGAATGGGAATGAGCCTCGGCAGTTGAGCGATCGAGTTCGGGCGCGTTGGGATTGACTTCCGCCAAGCGACAGTGCTTCTTGCTCTTCTGGCGCCCGGAAGGACCTCGAGGTCATGCAGAGAGCCCGCGCCTTGTTCGCCCTCCTCGTGGTGTCGGCCGGCCTTGGCGCCGACCCGGTCCGCGCCGTGCCACCACGTCCGGGGCTTGCCGGCAAACCTTCGATGCACATCGAGTTGAACGCGGCACTTCGCCAAGGACTCGATGAGCCGGCGGCGCTCCGGGCGCGCCTGCCTGAACGCGTTCTGGTGTTGCTCGTCGACTTTGCGGATCGCCCGCACGCCACGAATCTGACGCCGGCCGCGATCGACTCCATGTTCTTTGGGCGGCTCGACCCCAGCTTGCGGCGGTTCTACGAAAACTCGTCGTTTGGGCGGCTGCATTTGACGGGCACGGTGACGCCCTGGCTGCGACTTCCCGAGTCCTACGCCTTCTATGCCGACGCGGCGCGGTCGGGCGCCGGGGTCCGCGGCGCCTATCCGCGCAATGCCCGGCGCATGGTCGAAGATGCGCTCCGCAGCGCCGATCAGTGGGTCGATTTCCGGGCTTTCGACACCGATGGCCCGGATGGAATGCCGGCGAGCGGCGATGACGACGGCCTCGTCGACGCGCTCGTGGTCGTGCATGCGGGCGACGGCGCCGAGTACGGCGACGCGCGGCAGATTCTGTCCCACAACTGGTTCACGACGGCGCCGGTGGAAACCGCCGAGCACATTCGCGCTTGGCGCTACGCAACCGTCGCAGAAACGTCACCGATCGGTGTCGTGGCGCACGAGTTCGGCCATCAATTGGGTTTACGCGATCTGTACGACCGGCGGAGCACGACCGGCCTCGGCGGCGGACTCGGCGACTGGTCGCTCATGGCCTCGGGCCCGTGGCTCGATGACGGGCAAACACCTGCCGACCTGGATGCGGCGAGCAAAGTCGAACTGGGATTCGTCGATGCCGTCGCGCCCGCGGATAACGGCTCGTTCGCTCTCGGTGCCCGAGCGCCCGGGCGTCTGCCGGATGTGTATCGGGTGTGGACGCATGGCGTCGCCGCCAACGAATTCCTGGTCATCGAAAACCGCCAGCCGAGCGGCCAAGATGCGTTCCTGCCGGGCGGCGGCATGCTCGTCTACCACGTCGACTTGCGGCAGCCCAACAACGACGATGACGTCCGGCCGCGTGTCGAGCTCCTGCAAGCCGACGGCCGCACCGACATCGAGAACCGCATCAACAACGGCGACGCAGGCGATCCTTTTCCGGGCACCCGAACCGAGATCGGCCCCGGCACTTCACCCAGCACGCGAGCTCGTGACGGCAGCGACTCGCAAGTGCGCATCTTCGCGATTAGCGCCCCGACGCCGAACCAAACGTTTGGGCTCGAAGTCGAATCGGAGCCCGAGATCGTGGTCGAGTCGAGTGCACTCGTTGAAGTGCGCGGTGACGGCAACGGCGCGGTCGACCCGGCGGAGGACTTCCGTCTCGTGGTGCGCCTGCGCAACGATGGCGTCGCGCAGGCACCGGCACTGCTGCGTGTGCAGGCGCACCCGTACTTCGATGTCAATTGGGGGGCGGACACCGTTCCGTTGCCCGCACTCGCAACGCACGATACCGCCCGGGCGGTTTTCTTCGGCACGGTTCGCGCCTTTCCTTTGACACCGTACGGGCTCGATCTAAGACTCACGACGCCGGGCGGCGCGTGGCGCGACAGCGTGTCGATCGTCGCGGTCGTCGGTGCGGGGGATGGCTTTCAGGCGTGCTTCAAACCCCAGGCGTCGAGCCTGACGCGCGACTGTCACGATCCGGCGGCGTCCTGGGACGTGGTCCAGATCGGCGGCGCCGGCACATGGACAGCGGCGACGCGGACGGGCGAGTTCGGCTGGGTCTTTCGCAGCGCCGACGGCGCGCGCTACGCGAACAACGCCGACGCGGCGCTTGTCTCGCCGCCTTTTCGTCTCGCGGCGGGCAGCGAGCTGCGCCTTCTGCATGCTTTCGACACCGAGGATGTGGCGGCTGGGTTTTGCGCCGACGGCGGCCGTGTCGAACTGTCGATCGATGCGGGCCCGTGGACGCCGATCACGCCCGCGGGCGGCTATCCGCGCCGCATGTGGCTCGAGAGTGTCGCGGCTTGGGCCGATCAAGGCGTGTTCGGGGGCGCGAGTCCGCGGCGTTGGGACAGCTTCGATCTCGGCGCGCAAACCGGCATTGCGGCGCTGCGGTTTCACTTCGCGAGCGGTGATTCGATCGGCGGCGCGGGGTGGGAAATCGCCCGCGTCGAAGTCGGACCCCGACGAGAGACGTTGCGTCCACGACTCGAAATCGTCGCCGAACCCAATCCCGTGCGCTTTCCGACCCGTATCGCATTCCGCATCAATGCTCGCTTGACCTGGGCGGCGCGTCCCACCACCCTGATGGTGTTCGATGTGCGCGGCCGGCGCATCCGCACGCTGCAGCATGCGCCGGTGCCGGCCGAAAGCGGCTTCGCCGTCTGGGATGGTACGGATTCTGCCGGGCACGCCGTCGCATCGGGGCTGTACGTCGTTTGTCTGGATTGGGGCGGGTTGCGCGCCACGCACAAACTGGTGGTGGCGCGCTGACGGGGGGACTTCGAATGCATGGCTTCGGTCAACGCCGCCGGCTTGGGCTCGTTCTTGGACTGCCATGCATTCTGGTTCTCGGCTCGCGGGTGACCGGTTCGGTTCCCGGCGCCGCGCCAGCGCTGCAGTGGGTTTTGGAAACCCAAGGCGAAGTGCAACGGTTGGGCGCGCAGTGGCAAGCCGATTCGAGCCAGGCGGGCGACGCTGAAACTCTGCGGGCGCGCGTTCGCGCCGCCAACCGCCTCGGCCAATTCGCCGCCGCGCTCACGCTGCTCGACAGCGGCGCGAGCCAAATCGATTCCAGCACGGTGGCCTTCGTGCGCGCCGGGCTCGAGGCGCGGCTCGGGCATCCGGAGGCCTGTCTCGAGCGTCTCGCAAGAACCCGTCCGCCGGCCGGCCTCGAAGCGTGGGCGGCACTGTTGAACGCCGAAAGCGAAGGCGAGTTGGGGCGCTGGGAAGCGGCCCGCGCCGCCGCCGTGGTGCCCAACGATGCGCCAGTGCCGCCGGAAGTATCGCAGCGCCTGTTACTCGTGCGTGCCCGCGGCGCTCAAGCGGCGCACGATCTCCCGGCGCTCCGCCGGATGGCTCCGGAACTCGGCGATGCCGCGCGCCGCAACGATCGCACCGGTTTGTTGCTGGCCGGGTTGGCGCGCGAGACGGCGCGCGCCGGTGAACTCCTGCAAGCCCGCGATTGGTGGCTCGACCTGCTCGAAGCGCGGCCGACACCGGCCGAGTCGGCGTACGTGGAACTCGAACTTCGGCCGAAACTCGTCACGGCACCGGATGTCGTGCTGCGCATCGCGCGCTTCGAAATGCGCCGCGGCCGGCACACCGCGGCGCGTCTGCGCCTGCGCACCGCGATCTTGGGCGGCCTGCCGGCGCCCGAGCGCGCCACGGCACGGCTGTTGATCGCCGAGTCGTTCCTGCGTTCCGGCGATGCAGCGGGGTGCTTGAAAGCCTGTGAACGCGCCGCGCGCTCGACCCATGGCACGCCGGTGGAAGCCGAACGGTTGCGCTTGGAGGCCCGGGCGTTGAAGCGCGTCGGTCGTGTTGCCGAGGCGCTCACCACCTACAAGCAGCTCGCGGCGCGCTTCCCGCGCCACGACAAGGCCGATGACGCACTCTACGAAGTGGGCTGGATCCTGGAGAATCAGCACCGCTTGCGTGAAGCCGAGCGCGCCTATCTGCGCGTCACGCGGGCCTATCCGAATGGTTCACTCGCCGATGATGCACGCTTGCGCGCCGGGTTGTGCGCGCTGCGCGACCATCGTCCGGCCGAAGCGGCGGAACATCTGTCGCATCTGGTGGCGCGCAACGGCCGCTCGACGTTGGTCGACAACGCGCTCTACTGGCAAATGCTGGCGCAGATTCGGCTCGGCGACGCCTCCGGCGCGCTCGTGCTGCGCGACCGCCTCGAACGCGATTTCCCGCGCTCTTACTTCACCGTGTTGGCCCGGCATCGCATCGAGCAAGGGCTCGTGCCGCCGCTCGGACAAGCCCCGGAAGGCGCCACGCCAGCGCTCGCGACGACCGGCGATGCCGGCCTCGAACGGGCGGGGCGCGTGACCGCCGCCTACGACAGCGCGATCGCCACCGTGCAGCAGACCCTCGGACTCCGGGTGCCCGAGGGCTTCGACAACGACGCGCGCGCCTGGCATCTGTTGCTCGACTGGGGATTCGATGCCGAGGCAAGTTGGGAAACACGCCGGCTCGAACGCCGCTGGGATGGCGATGCCGGCGCTTTGATCGAACTCATCGCCAACTGTCACGCCCACGGCGCCCACGAACGCCTGGTGCGCTTGGCGTACGTGCTCGGACAAAAGATCAACGACCCGCGGCTCGGCGATGCCCTCGAAGTCTTGTTGTATCCGGCGCCCTACACGCCGTCGCTCGCCGCGGCGTGCCAACGCCATGGCCTGTCGCATGCCATCATGCTCGGCCTGATGCGCCAGGAGAGTGCGTTCGATCCCCGCATCGACTCAGGCGCCGGCGCCCGCGGCCTCATGCAACTCATGCCCGAAGTCGGACGGCGCCTTGCCGCCCAGGCCGGCGATGCCGATTTCCATGCCGACCGGCTGTACGACCCGCAGACCAACATCGAACTCGGGTCGGTGCTCTTCGCGGCCGAATTGCAGCGCGCCGGTGGTGACGTGCCGCAAGCGCTCGCGGCCTACAATGCCGGCGCCGACGTGGCCGCACTGTGGGCGACGCGGCTCGGGCGTGGCGACGGACGTGACATGTACCTCGAGCTGGCGGAGTACTCCGAGACGCGCACCTATCTCGAAACGGTGTTGGGGAACGCCGAGACGTACCGGCGGCTGTATGCGCTGCCGTGACGGGCTCACCGCCGCGCTCCTGTGCGGCGTCGCGGCTCTCACCGCGGCCGAGGCCCGGGCCCAGGCGCCCACGACCACCCTCATCTATCCGCCCTGGTCGCATTGTTACGGGATGCACCGCGTCAATCAAACCCATCTGACGCTGCGCGCCGGGTTCAAGTATCACTTCGACGACCCACAGGGGGTGGCGGCGCTCAAATTGGCGGCGGAAGACGACCCGGCAAGTAGCCGCGATGACGACGAACTCACGGTCTTCGGCGTCAACTCGGGCCAGCACATGCTCATCTTCAACACCTCGATTACGACGATCGCTTTTTACGGGCGCGAGGGCAGTGGGGTCGGCCAATTCCGGCACCCGCACGGGGTCGCGGCGGACCGCGCCGGCCATGTGATCGTCGCCGACACCGGCAATGACCGGCTGCACGTCCTGCAATATGAAAACGACGCGTTGCACCATGGGCGCTTCATCGCCGGATCCTTCAACGGCCGGCGGCTGCGCGGGCCGACCGGCGTGGCGCTCGAGGCCGGCGAGATCTACGTCTGCGATCCGGGTGAGAACCGGATTCTCGTTCTCGACTTGGAAGGCAATTTGCGGCGCGAGCTGCGGCCCGAACGGCAGGGGACGGCGCTGCTCCAAGATCCGTTCGCGATCGCCGTCATCCGCGCCGACGCCACCATGAACTTCTTCGGTGAAGACTTCATCGTCGTCACCGATTCCATGCTGTCGCGGGTGTGGAAGCTCGATCAGCGCGGTGAACCCTTTGCGGTGCAGCGGATTCGCGATGTGACCCCGGGCGGCGGCGAGTTCTATTATCCAGCGATCGACTATTACGCCAACGTCTATTGCTCCGACCGCGGCGGCCGCTTGCACAAGTTCGACCGCAATTTGCGTTTCTTGCTCGACATCGGGCGGCCGGGAAAAAGCGACTTCGAGTTCGACGAACCGCGCGGCCTGGGATTGTACCGGCGGTTCGGCCAGATGTTCATCGCCGAGCGCGAGGGCGCCCAGTACATGTGGATCGGGACCGATGTCTTCACGCCGTCGATGAGCGACGTGCGTTCGATCGCCGCCAATCGCTGGCGCGGCACGGTGCGCTATTTTCTCACCGAGTACGCGACCGTGCAGCTCGATCTGGCCGACGCTGCCGGGAATGCCCGCGTGGCGCTGCAACCGCCGGTGTGGACCGGGCCGGGGCCGATCGAGAAATCCGTCGAGTTCGCGGCTCCGGACCCTGCCGGCTGGCGGTTGCGCGTCGAAGCCGTGCCGACGTATTCGTCCCGCAAGACGTTGCGCGTCGAGAAAATGTCCCAGCCGATCCGCACGGTGCGCGGCCAGACGCCGTGACGGCAACGTGGCGGCAGGAAGCGGGACGCAAGTCCGTCCACCTGTCGATGGCGGCGCTGCCCGCCTGGATTTACTGGGCGCCGCCGCCGTGGACCGTGCGTGGCCCCGTCCTTGCATTTCTCGTCATCCTGGCGATCGACGTGTTGCGTCTTGGCTCGGCACGGGCCGGCGGGTTCTTCGCACCGCGGATCGGTGCGTACCTGCGTCCCGACGAGCAGCACGGACTCATTCGCGTCCACGCGCTGACCGCAGCAGCAGCGTTGCTGGCCTGGGTAGCGCCGCCGGCAATCGCCGCCGTCGCGGTTGCCGACGTGGTGTTTGGTGACGCGGCCGCGGCACTCGTCGGACGCCGTTTCGGACGGCACCGGATGGGGCGCAAGAGTGTCGAAGGCAGCGCGGCGTGCTTTTGCACCTGCTTCGCCGTCGCCGCCCTGGCGTTCCCGGAGCGGCTCGGCGCCGCGGCCGGCAGTGCCCTGGTGGCGGCCGTGGTGGAAGCGTTGCCGCTGCCGGTCGACGACAATTGGACGATGCCGCTTGCCGCGGCCGGCGCACTGGCGCTGCTTCTCTGAGGAGAATCTCGTGTTTCTGCGCCGAGTTCTGCGTTTCGTACCGCGTAGTGTCGCGGGCCGCGCCCTCGCCGCGTACGGACGCGGCGATTTCGAAGCCGCGTCGCAGCTCTTCGACGAAATCCTCGCTGCGACCCCCGAGCCGCCGGCCGACTTGGTGCTCTGTGCGTGCGAGTGCGCCCTCGAAATCGCCACCCGGCGCGACGCCGCCGGCGATCCGGCCGGCGCGATCCGCGCCCTCGAACGCGCCATCGCCCTGCAGCCGCGGTTCGCCGATGTGCAACTGCGCCTCGGACGGCTCTGTGAACGCCAGGATCAACTGCACCGGGCCCGCGAGGCGTATCAGCGCGCCCTCGAAGTCAATCCGCGTTACTTCGAAGCGCGCCTCAGCCTGGCGCGCTTGCTCATGCAACTCGAAGACCGCACCGGGGCGCTCGTTCAGCTCCACGAAGCGGCGCGCAGCGGGCCCGAGGCTGCCGCCAACGACTTGCGGCGCATCCTCCACGACCTGCCCGGCACCGATACCGGCTCGCCGACCGTGCGCCCGCGCTTGGTCGCCAAGATCGACGAATTGCTGGCCGGCCCCCAGTCGCCGGTGGCGGCGGCAGTCGAGCGCGCCCGCAATTTGTTGCGCTCGGGCGACAACGTCGCCGCGATTCACGAACTGAAAACACTCCTCGCCGCCCACCCGGAGTTTCCCGATCTGCACAACTTGCTTGGCATCGCCTACGACAACGAAGAAATGACCGACGACGCGATCGAGGAATTCGAACATGCGCTGCGCATCAACGCCGCGTATCACGACGCGCGCCTCAATTTGGGCCTCGCGTTGGTCGAACGCGGCCGCGATGCCGAAGCGGAGCGCCAGTTGCGTGCGGTCGCCAACGCGCCCACCGGCAGCCAAGTCGCACGCGATGTTCTCGCCCAAATTGCCGCGCGGAGTGCCGCCGCACACTGACACGGTAGCGAACTGGTGCATTGCATCGATTGCCGAATTCGTCCACACACTTCGATATCGCGGGTCTGGATTCCACGCACGCGTGACTGGAACACGTCTGCGTGCGGGTGCGCGTTGTCCGTGCGACAAAACTCTTGTGTCCAGTCGTTGCGGCGCGTTAAGAACGGAACGTGATTGGTGTCGGCGCACCTTGGCGCCGTGGGTTGTTGGGGATCGAAGTCGGGGTGGGGTGGTGCGAGTGTTGAATCTGTTCCGTCTCCGTGTCGAAGCTGGTGAGTCACAGCCGGATCGCTTGACTTTCGTGGATGATGGCGGGCCCGAGCGCGAATCGAGCCTGGCCGTTCTGGTGCAGTGGCGCGATGCGTCGCTGCAAAAGTCGCTCGAAGCGGTTTTTGACGAATTCGTGCGCGAGTATCGTGAATCGACCGCGATCGTATCACCCGGTTCTTTCCTCGAGAGATTGGTGCATTCCCTCGACGCTGCATTCGGTACGCTCGAACCCGAAGCGCTGGATGCAATGGACGTGGCGGTGGCGCTGTGCTGCGGCCGCGGTTTGTATCTGTTGCATTCGACCGGTTTCGAGCCGCGTTGCGCGCTCGACGGCAGCCCCCAGCCGCTGGTTTCTTCGATGCGCGTCCGCGTCAAGGATCTGTCGCCGGCCACCATGCGCAGCGGCCACCTGTGGAGCGAGGCGCTCGTCGAACGCCTCAAGCTCGTGCGCGTCTTCTTCGAGGACGACGACCGCGCGACACTGTGGCTCGCGCCCGCCGATACGGCGCTCGACACCGACCCGTTCGGTGCCGATCCCGACCACGAGCCGCGACTCGTCGTCGACAAGCAGCCCGCCGCCGAAGGCGAACTGGTCGGTGCGGCGATCGACAGCACGTGGCCGGATCTCGACGAGGGCGTACGGCGGGATCGCAGCACGCTCTCTTATGTGGCGCTCGGCCTCGTCGTGCTCTTTTTCGGCGGCGCCCTCTTCGGCATGTGGCGCTGGCAGCATGCCGGGCGCTCGAATCCGCGTGGGGCGGAGAGCCTGTATTCGGAAGCGGTCGATGGCACTGTCACACCGCGCACCGACAATGCGCGCGTCTCTTCGGAAGTCATCGACGGCGAACACGGCCGGACGGATGGCGATGCCCAGGCGGCGCACGCCGATGTTCCCAAGGGTGCGCTGAGCGTCCTGTGGTCCAAGCATCACTCGGATTGGGTGACCTCCTCACCGCGCGAGGCGGGCGACGATCGCGTCGTGTACGGCTGCCGCGACGGCCACCTGTACGCCGTCGACCACGACGGTGAAATCAAGTGGGACTACGACTCCGGTGCGGGCATTGGTGCGACGCCGGCGGTCGACGACGGCAAGGTGTTCTGCGGCAACTACGGCGGCCGCGCCTTCGCGGTCCGCGACAAGGACGGCAAGGAAGCCTGGAGCGTCGAACTGGGTTCGCGTCTCGTGGCCAGCCCGACGGTCGGTAAGAAGCTGGTGTTCTTCGCGACGCAAGCCGGCGAGATCGTGGCGTTGAAGAAGAAGGATGGCAAGTTGGAGTGGCGTCACGAGGCGGGCGGCAAGTTGCGTGCAACACCGCTGGCGGCGGACGATAATCTCTTCGTCCCGGCCGGCGACGGCGCGCTGCTATGTTTCAAGCAGTCCTCCGGTGAAGTGCGCTGGACGTATGACGCGGGCGCCCTCGTGACCTCGAGTCCGTTGCTCGCCGACGGGCGTCTGGTGTTCGGGTGCAAGAATGGCACCGTGCACGCGATTGCGGTCAAGGACGGCGCCGTGCTGTGGCAAGTGCGGACCAAGGGCGCCGTGCAAGCGACGCCTGCCGAAGGCAACGATCTCGTGTTCATCGCGAGCACCGACCGCCGCGTCTACGCCGTACGCGCCAAGACCGGCGACATCGCCTGGTCGTTCCCGACCAAGGCGACGATTCTCGCCTCGCCGTGCGTGCAGGACGGGCGCGTGTACGTCGCGGCCTACGACCAGAACACCTACGTCCTGGATGGCGCGAGCGGCCGGCAGATCGCCAAGCTGCACCTCAAGTCGGCCATCTACTCGTCGCCCCTGGTCGTCGCCGGCCGGATCTTCTGCGGCTCGAACGACGGCACGATGTACTGCCTGAGCGACGTGCGCAACTGAGGGACGGGGCCCGCGGCCGCGCTGGCAGCCGCGGGCCTCTGCCTTGACAGCCGCCGCCAAGCGGTCCTAGCATCCGCGCGGTTCGAGTCGATGTTTCGTGGGCTTCCACGCACGGGAGGTTCCATGGCGAACGAAATCGGCAAGGTCCGCTGGCTGAGCGAGCGGCTCGGGTACGGTTTCATCGAACGCGACGACGGCAGCAGTTACTTCGTGCACTACTCACAGCTGCTCCGCCGCGACCCCAGGCCCCTCCGGGCCGGTGAACAGGTAGAATTCGAGGTTCGAGTCGGTACCCGAGGTCCTCAGGCAACCAATGTGGTGCGCGCCTAGGACCTCGTAACGCTTTCGGCCCCACCGGGTTGCACCGGTGACTGACGTGCGCCTGCCGCACTCGCCCGGGTAAGTCTTCCCAGGCGAGGGGCAGGCGCCGTAGTTTTGCTACTGTGCCTCCTCCAGGCACGACGGGTCTGGCCGTTGCACGGTGCGCCCCCGTATGCTTCAACGTCCTCGGCCGACAGGCGCCGGACCCTTGGGAGACGGAATGCTCGCGAAGGTTTTCGGAAAAGTCTTCAAGTCAAAGTCGGAGCGTGACTTCCGCCGCATGCAGCCGGTGGTGGGCAAGGTCAACGAGTGGTCCCAGTCCTACTTGCCGCTGTCGGATGAGGAGTTGCGGGCCAAGACATTGGAGTTCCGGGAACGCTTGTCCCAGGGCGCGACGCTCGACGATCTGCTGCCGGAAGCCTTCGCGGTGGTCAAGGATGCTTGCCGGCGCATGTGCGGCCGGTCCTGGAATGTCGTCGGCCGCGACACCACTTGGAACATGGTGCCGTACGACGTCCAGCTCATCGGCGGCATGGCGCTCCACGAAGGCCAGATCGCCGAAATGGCCACCGGCGAGGGCAAGACGCTGGTCGCCACCATGCCGCTCTATCTGAATGCGTTGAGCGGCCGCGGCGTGCATCTGGTGACCGTCAACGACTATCTGGCACGTCGCGACGGCGAGTGGATGGGCGAGATCTTCAAGTTTCTCGGGCTCACGGTCGGCATCATTCAGCAGGGGATGACGCCGCCCGAACGCCAGCGCGCCTATGGGTGCGACATCACGTACGGCACCAACAACGAATTCGGCTTCGACTACCTGCGCGACAATATGGCCACGCGGCTCGAAGACCGGGTGCACCGCGACTACACGGGCGGACTCCCAGGCAAGAATTTCTTCTATGCCATCGTCGACGAAGTCGACTCCGTGCTGGTCGACGAAGCGCGCACGCCGCTCATCATCGCCGGGCCGGTGCCGGACGCGAACCAGAATTTCGATGCTCTCAAGCCCGGCATCGAGCACCTCGTGCGGCTGCAGAACAAACTCGTCGGCGAGCGCTTGAGTGAGGCGGAGCGCCTCCTCGAACCGGGACTCGACAAGCTGGACGGCGACGGCGAACGCGAGCTGGGGTTCCAGCTCCTGCAGGTCAAACGCGCCGCACCCAAGAACAAACAATTCATGAAGCTCGTGAGCCGCGAACCGGCGCTCCAGAGGCTCTTCATGCGCGTCGAGGGCGACCTCATGCGCGACAAGCAGTTGCACACGGCCGATGAAGAACTTTATTTCGCGATCGACGAGAAGGGCAATACCACCGATCTCACCGAACGCGGCCGTGAGGAACTCTCGGATCGTATCCGCCTGCCGCTCACCCTGCCGGACCTGGCGGTGGAACTGAAGCGCATCGAGGATACGCCGGATCTCGACGCCCCCGAACGCATCCGGCGGCTGGAAGCGATGTACACCGAATACGCGCAGGCGAGCGACAGCCTGCACGACATCGGCCAGCTCATTAAAGCCTATTCGCTGTTCGAGAAGGACGTCGAATACGTCGTTCAGGACGGCAAGGTCATGATCGTCGACGAGTTCACCGGCCGCCTCATGCCCGGCCGGCGGTTTTCGGACGGCTTGCACCAGGCGCTCGAAGCCAAGGAAAACGTCCATGTCGAACAGGAAACGCAGACGATGGCCACCGTCACCCTGCAGAACCTGTTTCGCATGTACGAAAAGCTCGCCGGCATGACCGGTACGGCGGAGACCGAGGCCGAGGAACTCAAGAAAATCTACAACCTCGACGTCATGGTCATCCCGACGCATCAGCCCATTCGCCGCGTCGACTACGACGACTTCGTGTACAAGACGCGGCGCGAGAAGTTCAATGCGGTCATCGAGGAAGTCGCGCACCTGCACGAACGCGGCATGCCAGTGCTGGTCGGCACGGTGTCCGTCGAGACCTCCGAAACCCTGTCGCGCATGCTGAAGCGCAAGGGCATCGCCCACGAAGTGTTGAACGCGCGGCAGCACCAACGCGAAGCCGACATCGTGGCGCTGGCCGGCCAGAAGGGCGCCGTCATGATCGCCACCAACATGGCGGGCCGCGGCACCGACATCAAATTGGGCCCGGGGGTCATCGTCTGCGAGCGCGACGCGGATTACAAAGGGGCGCGTTGTCCGGCGTGTCCGTTCGGTGCCGGCAAGGCCGGGGCGCCGGGCGGGAACTACAAGCCTCGCGACGGTGAACTCGACGAACCCTGCGGCCTGCAGATCATCGGCACCGAGCGCCACGAGAGCCGCCGGATCGACCGCCAGCTGCGCGGCCGTGCCGGCCGCCAGGGCGATCCCGGCGCGTCGCGCTTCTATCTGTCGCTCGAGGACGACCTCATGCGGTTGTTCGGCTCGGAGCGCATCGCCGGCATCATGGACCGGCTCGGCGTCGAGGATGGCGAGGTGATCTCGCACTCCATGGTGACGAACTCGATCGGGCGGGCCCAAAAACGCGTCGAGGCGCACAACTTCGACATCCGCGAGCACTTGCTCAAGTACGACGATGTCATGAACAAGCAGCGCGAGGTGGCCTACGCCAATCGCTTGGACGCCCTGCGTGGCGCCGATCTCAAGAGCGAGATCATCACCATGGTGCAGTCCTTTGTCGCCGATCAATTCAATTCCCACGCCGACGAGCGCGAGTGGAGCGAGGCGAATCTGGACGGCCTGTGGCTGGTGTTGCAGCAGGTGTTCCTGCGGCCGTTCCGTTCGGATGACGTCGCGGCCCTGCCGTATGAACGGGCCCGCGAAGAGGTCGTCAACCAGGCGCTGCAGGCGCTCGCCGATCGTGAAACCTTGCTGGGTGCGGATCTGCTGCGGCAATTGGAACGCTACGCGTACCTGCGCGCCATCGACGACAAGTGGAAGGATCACCTGCGCGAACTGGATCATTTGCGGAGCAGCGTCGGATTGCGGGCCTATGGACAGAAGGATCCACTCCTCGAATACAAGACCGAAGCGTTTCAAATGCTCGAGGAGATGCTCAAAGAGATTGACAAACAGACGCTGTACTTCATATTCCACGCCCAAGTTTCGATGCGGCCGCCGGAGATCGAGCGGGCTCGGACCGAGGTCCTGACACCGATTCACAGCGCCGCCTCGAGCGCCTTCGGGGCGCAGCCCAGCGGCGCGGCGCCGCCAGCGGGGCGCGGACCGGGCGGACCACCGCTCCCGCCGGTACCGGGCGGCGGGCCGCAGGGTGGCAGGCGCGCCATGCGGCCGGGCGCAGCGCCGCCGGAACCGGTGCGGCCGGCGACCGTGCGCAACACCGCGCCCAAGGTCGGGCGCAATGATCCGTGTCCGTGCGGCAGCGGCAAGAAGTACAAATTCTGTCATGGAACCTCGGAGTAACAGTGACGAAATCGCTGGTCATCGTCGAGTCGCCGGCCAAAGCCAAGACGATCAAGAAATACCTCGGCAAGGATTACGAAGTGCTGGCGTCCGTCGGGCACGTCATCGATCTGCCCAAGAGTGAACTCGGGGTAGACGTCGACAACGGGTTCGAACCGAAGTACGTGACGATCAAGGGCAAGGTCAAGGTCTTGAAGGATCTCAAGGCCGCCGGCAAGAAGGCCGACATCATTCTGCTCGCCACCGACTTGGACCGCGAGGGTGAGGCGATCGCGTGGCATTTGCAGAACGTGATGCGCGAAGTACAGCCCAACATCCGGCGGATCATTTTCAACGAAATCACCAAACGTGCGATCCAAGAGGCGGTGCGGCAGCCCGGCGACGTCGATCAGAACAAGGTCGATGCCCAGCAGGCGCGGCGGATTCTCGACCGGCTCGTGGGCTACATGGTGAGTCCGATCCTTTGGCAGGTCTTCTACTACGGGCTGTCGGCGGGCCGGGTGCAGTCGGTGGCGCTCCGGCTCATCTGCGAGCGCGAACGCGAAATCCTCGCCTTCACGCCCGAAGAGTTCTGGTCGCTGACCGCCGAGTTGGCCACCAAGGGCACGATCTTCGAAGCCAAACTGCGGCAGTGGAAGGGCGAGAAGGCCGACCTCAAGAACAAGGCCGACGTGGATACCGTGCTGGAGGCGCTCGCCAAAGCCACCTACCGCGTCGCCGAAGTGGAATCGAAGGAAAAGCGCCGCAATCCGTATCCGCCGTACATCACCAGCACCATGCAGCAGGATGCGGCACGACGCCTGCGGTTTTCGGCCAAGAAAACCATGATGTTGGCCCAGCAGTTGTATGAAGGCGTCGAGCTGGGCGCCGAGGGCCCGGTCGGTCTCATCACTTACATGCGTACGGACTCGACTCGGATCTCGGACATCGCCAAGCAAGAGGGCGTCGAGCACATCATCAAGAACTTCGGCGAAGAGTACGTGCCGGAGACGGAGCGCAAGTTCAAGGTCGGCAAAGCCGCGCAGGACGCGCACGAAGCCGTTCGTCCGACATCGGTCGCGAACCGTCCGGAGGACGTGAAACAGTTTCTATCTCCCGATCAGTTCGCGCTCTACGATTTGGTGTGGCGGCGCTTCGTGGCATCGCTCATGTCGAGCGCCGTCTACCAGGTGACCTCGGCCGACATCGCGGCCGCGGACGCGGTGTTCCGCGCCACCGGGTCGCTGCTCAAGTTCGATGGGTACATGCGCGCCTACCCGGATGTGCGTGAGAAGGAAGACGGCGAAGGCGTGCTGCCGCCGCTCGAACAGGGCGCGATCGTCGATTTGCAACAGCTCCTGCCGCGGCAGCATTTCACCGAACCGCCGCCGCGCTACACGGAAGCGAGCCTCATCCGCGAGCTCGAAGAGCGTGGCATCGGCCGGCCCAGCACCTACGCGACCATCGTCAGCACGATCCAGGACCGTGAGTACGTCGCCAAGGAAACCGGCCGCTTCGCACCGACACCACTCGGCGTCGAAGTCTGGGGCGCGCTCGAGAAGAGCTTCCCGGACATCTTCGAAACCGACTTCACGGCGCGTATGGAAACCGAGCTCGACAAGGTGGAAACCGGCGAAGACAACTGGCGCCGGGTGGTCGAGCAGTTCTACCGGCCCTTCTCGCGCGATCTGGAAGCGCTCAAGTCGGACCCCGAGAATCTCAAGCGCCTCGTACAGGCGCGCGCCGCCATCATCTGCGAGAAATGCGGCGCCACCATGATCAAGAAGTGGGGCCGGAACGGCCCGTTCTTGGCGTGCCCGACGTATCCGGATTGCAAGAACACCAAGTCGGTGGACGGCGAATCGACGGTCGTCAAACTCGGCAAGCAGTGCAAGTTGTGCGGCGCCGAAATGTTGAAGAAGAACGGCCGCTACGGCGAATTCGGCGCCTGCGAAAAATACCCCGAGTGCAAGTACACCGAACCGTTGTCGATCGGCTTGAACTGCCCGACCGAAGGCTGCACCGGCTACCTGACCAAGAAGAAGAGCGGCCGCGGCAAGATTTTCTACGGCTGCAGCCGCTATCCGGAATGCAAGTTCGCGTCGTGGGATAAACCGACGGGCGAGAAATGCACCGCGTGCGAGCAGGGCTTCCTGGTCGAGAAGAACACCAAGGCGAAGGGTATTTTCAAGAAGTGCCCGGCCTGCAAGGAAGAATTCGTCGACTAGCCTTTGGTTCGAAGGCACCATGAACGACGCGACGACGATCGAGGCCTTCGTGCGGCGCCTGCGCGCCGAAGTCGCGCCGCGTACGGTCGAAGCGTACGAGCGCGATGTGCGCGCCTTCTTCGGCAACGAAGCGCCCAGTCCCAAAGCATTGGCCGCCGTCGATCCCGACCTGGTGCGCGCCCACCTCGCGAGTCTGGTACGGGCCCGCAACCGGCCGCGCACCGTGGCGCGACGGCTGGCGGCGTTGCGGCGTTTTTTCCGGCATTGCATCGAGATCGAGGTGCGAACCACCGACCCGACGCTGGGGCTGCGGGCGCCGAAACTCGACCGGCTGTTGCCGCGCTTCATCGACGAGGCGGGTGCGTTGCGGATGTTCGACGTGATCGATACCGCGAGCCCGCGCGGCCGGCGCGACCGCACCGTGCTCGAACTTTTGTACGGCACCGGCATGCGCCTGGGAGAACTCGTCGAACTGGATCGCGCGGCGGTCGAGGCTGAATCGGAAACCCTCCGGGTGCGCGGCAAGGGCGATAAAGAGCGTCTGTTGCCGCTCACGGGAACCGTGCGCACGACGATTCTGCGCTACCTGCATGAGACGCCGGTCCCAAAGCCGGATGCCCGCGGCCGCGTGCCCCTCTTGGCAGGACGGGACGGCGGACGCTTGTCGCGCCGCACCGTGCAGCGGCTCGTCGGCGCGGCGATTCGGCGCGCCGCGCAGGCTTCGAAAGCCAGTCCGCACGTGTTGCGCCACAGTTTTGCGACCCATCTCTTGAATGCCGGTGCCGATCTGCGCGCCGTGCAGGAGTTGCTGGGACACAGCCGGCTCGGGACGACCCAGATCTATACGCACGTGTCGCTCGAGAGGGCTCGCAGCGCGTACACCCGGGCCCATCCGCGGGCTTGAGTCATCGTGGCTGTAATGCACGCCAGGGAGAGTGAAGATGCGGCGAGTGAAGCGCGGAGGATTTCCAGGCGGCGTCCGGCTCGTGGCGGCGCTTTGCTGCCTCGCACTAGCGGCTTGTGCGCGGGTCGGGGAATTGCCCGGCGGTGAACCCGATCGCGAACCGCCGCACCTCATCTCGGTCGTACCGCCGGACTCGACCACGAGCATCCGGCTCCAGCCGGCCTTCGAACTTCTGTTCGACGAACCGTTGAGCAGTGCGGCGGCACGGCGTGCGGTGCACATCACGCCGAACGTCCGCACCGAGGTCAAGGCGGCCGGCCGCCGGTTGCACATTCAGGTCCTCGAAGCGTTGCCGCCCGATACGCTCGTTGTCGTGACGATCACCAAACAACTGCAGGATGCGCCGCAGCGCGACAACAAGATCACGCGTGAGATCGTGTTGACATATTCGACCGGTCCCAAACTGCGCGGCGCGGCCCTCTTCGGCCGGGTTTTCATCAAGGGCAAGACCGACAAGCGCGCCGCGGTCGTTTGGGAACCGGTGCAGCGCGACACGACGCACACCGCGCGCCCGGTCGTGGGCCCGGTGGCCGGCGTCGACGCCGAAGGCCTCTTCCGGTTGGGTGGGATCCCACCTCTCGTGCCGTTCCGTTTGCGCGCCTTCCTCGATGCGAACGACAACTTGCGTGCCGATGAGAGCGAGTTGGCGGCCGTGTGGCCCGATACTTTCCGCTTGGCGCTGGGCGAGGTGCGGCGTGGCCTGGCGCTCGACGTCACCGATCCCAAGGAGCCGGCGACGCTTGTCGGTGTCGCGGTGAACAGCACGCGGCTGCGCGGCTCGCTCGCAGTCGCCCTGCGGCGCCTGATGCCGGCGCTCGACGACTCGGCGCTGGCCGACACGACACGCAGTGACCCGCGCCGCGGCAACACCCGGCCGATCGCCCGCCGCGACACGTCGGCCTGGGCGCCGGCCTACGCCCGGCTCGATCCGCGCCACGTGCCGCGCGGTGCGTGGCAATTGGTGTACGCATCGCCGCGCGGCGACTACAGTGTGAGGGTCGCGCCCGGCCGCGTGGCCCTCGTCGCCTTTGTCGACGTGCAGCGGGACTCCCTGCCGGGCGTGTATGCGCGTGCCGACTCGAGTGGCTTCGACTGGGAACCGCTCGTTCTGGGCGATACGCTGGATGTGCTTCCCGGCGCCAAGCTGCGGCCACGCGCTCTCGACGTGCGCTGAACCACAAAGGAGGACGACGATGTTGCGCGGCGTGTGGACGGCGCTCGTGACGCCTTTTCGCGACGGGACCGTCGACTTGGAGGCGTTCCGCGGGCTCGTTGCGACGCAAACAGCGGCCGGCGTCGATGGGGTCATCGTCTGCGGCTCGACGGGTGAGGCGGCGACACTTTCGAACTCCGAACGCAGCCGGCTCGTCGAAGTCGCGCTCGAGGCGTGCCGGGGCACCGGCACCCAGGTCTGGGTCGGCACCGGCACCAATGCCACCGAGTCGAGCATCGAACTGACCCGCGCTGCCGAGGCCCAAGGCGCCCGGGGCGCCATGGTCGTCGCGCCCTACTACAACAAGCCAACCCAAGAAGGGCTCTTCCGGCACTTCGAGGCAGTTGCGCTCGCTACGTCCCTCCCGTTGATTGTCTACAACGTGCCGGGCCGTACGGGCGTCAACATCGCGCCCGAGACCATCGCTCGCCTGCACGCGCTCGGACGCTACGCGGCCGTGAAGGAGGCAAGCGGCTCGCTCGATCAGGTGAGCGACATCCGCGCCCAGTGCGACATGACGGTGCTCTCCGGAGACGACTCGCTGACGGTGCCCATGATGGCGCTGGGCGCGACCGGCATCATTTCGGTGGTGTCCAACCTGCTGCCGGGTGCGTTGCGCTCGATGGTGGATGCTTGCGCCGCCGGCGACTGGGCGCTCGGCCGCACCTGGCACTTCCGGCTCCTACCCTTTTTCCGGGCGGCATTCTGGGAAACGAATCCCTCGCCGGTCAAAATGTTGCTGCACCTCGACGGGGCGGGCATGACGCCCGAAACACGCCTGCCGCTCGTCCCGGCGAGCGACGCGCTACGGGTGCGGCTCGAGGCCGTGCTCCGCGCCGCGACTTGGCGAGAGGGACGCACGTGAACCACGCTGTCGTCGTCATCGGCGCCGCCGGCCGAATGGGCCGTTTGGTGACTGCGGGCCTGCGCCAAGCGGGATTCGACGACATCGTCGGGTTCGATCCCGGCGCCACGGGGGAGCTCACGATCGATGGGGCAGCGCTCACACTCGTCGCCGATCCCATCGGAGCGCTCGGCGAACAGGGCGTCATCGTCGATTTCTCGCACCCGGCGGCGACGCCGCTCTTGGTTCGCGCCGCGGAATTGCGCCATGCCCGGCTCGTTATCGGCACCACCGGCCAGGACGCGGCGCAACTGCAGGCGTTGCGCGACCTTGGAGCGTCGGTGCCGGTCGTCCTCGCGCGCAACTTCAGCCTTGGTCTCAATCGAGTGCTTCAACTCCTTCCACATGCTAGTGTTTTGGTCGATGATGGTTTCGATGTCGAGTGTGTGGAAGTGCACCACCGCCAAAAACGCGATGCCCCGAGCGGCACGGCGCTCGCGCTCCTCGAGGCGCTCGGAACCGGCCGCGCCCCCGCGGTGCATGGGCGATCGGGGCCGAACGCGCTACGCGGTCCGGGCGAAGTCGGCGTGCATAGCCTGCGCATGGGACAAGTCATCGGTGAGCACACCCTCTATTTTGGCGGCGAGCACGAGGTCATCGAGATCCGCCACCGGGCGCTCGATCGCGCCGCATTCGTGAGCGGTGTGGCGCCGGCGGTGCGCTTCGCAGCGCGGGCACCGGCGGGGTTCTATTCGATGTTGGACGTGATGCGCGATGCGTCTGGGGCGGAAGCATAGGCGGCGGGGCGTCGCAACCCTGCGGGCGGCCGCCGGTCTGACCGCGCTCCTGGCGCTGGCGGCGACTCCGGCGCGCGCCCAGTATCTCTTCGGGCAAAACAAGGTCATCTACGGCGCCAAAGACTGGAAGGTGCTCGAGACCCCGCGGCTCGACGTCTACTACTACGCCGGCGAAGAGCAACTGGCCCAGGTGCTGGCCGACTTTGCCGAGAAGACCTGCATCGAGTACGAGGCTTATTTCCGCCACAAGTTCGACGACAAGATCCCGCTCGTCCTGTATGCGTCGCACCACGATTTCAAGCAGACCAACATCATCGATGCGATGATTTCGGACTACGTCGGCGGCTTCACCGAATCGATCCGGGGCCGGGTGGCGATTCCGCACACCGGCTCCATGACGCAGCTCTGCAACGTGACCCGCCACGAGCTCGTGCACGCTTTCATGAACGACAAACTGGCGCACCTGTTCAACGCCAAGCGCCGCTACAGCGCCGGCGGCCCGCCGCTCTGGTTCTCGGAGGGTCTCGCCGAGTACGTCGCGCTCCGGACACCGGACAGCGAAGCGCACATGTTCCTGCGCGATCTGGTCGTTAACGGCAACCTGGTCGAGTTGCCGGACCTGTGGCGCATCGCCGGCAGTTTCCTCATGTATAAAGAAGGGGAGTCGCTCACCGGCTATATCGCCGGCCGGTTCGGCGATGAAGCGCTGGTGCAGCTGCTCGAGAACTGGTGGCGGAGCGACCGCTTCGAAGTCGTGCTGCAGCTCACCCTCGGTATCAGCACCGAAGAATTGAATCGCGACTGGGTGCGTTACTTGAAGCGCCGGTACTATCCGGCGGTACTGGACGCCGACTGGGCGGATCACGAAGGTGCGGCTGCAACCCGTGGCCGGGGACTCAATACGCGCCCGGCGCCGTATGCCGCCACCCAGCGGGCGGACGGGACGTGCGATTTCGTCTTCTTGTCGTCGCGCTCGGGCAGCGTCGATGTGGTGTACGCCCGGCCCGCAGCGGACAGCGCCGGCAGCCACGAATTCGATTGGCTGCCGTACCGGTTCGACACCCTGGTGCGCGGCGGCCGGAGCGATCGGGTCGAATCCATTCCGCCGTTTGCGAGCGGCATGGAAATTCACGACCACCGGTTGGCCTTCACGACGAAATCCGGGGCGCATGACGCGCTTGTTTTGTGGGATCTACAGCACCGGGGCGAAATTGCCCGCTTCAAGTTCGACGAACTGGTGGCGCTTGCGAGCCCAACGTGGTCGCCCGATGGGCGTGCGATCGCCTTCGCGGCATTGGACCGCCGGGGCTGGCCGGATCTCTACCGGTTGACGCTCGCCGACGGCGCTCTCGAACGGCTGACGTTCGACCCCGCCGACGACCGTGATCCGGACTGGAGTCACGACGGCACGCGCTTGGCTTGGAGTTCGGATCGCGATGCGGCGGCACACGACGGCGTCTATCACCTGTGGACGCTCGATGTCGCGACCGGGGTGGCGCGGCCTCTCACCTCCGGCACCGAGGACGACGCGGCACCGGCGTGGAGCCCCGACGACACGTCGCTCCTGTACACGAGCGATGCCGGCGGCCAGACCAACGTGTACCTGTACGAATGCGAATCGGGCGCGATTTCACAGGTGACGTCGACGCTCGGCGGCATCTTCACGCCCGAGTGGCTGCCGGACGGCAAGAGTTTCCTGGCGTCGTCGTTCAGCAACATCTCGTTCAACGTGGTGCGTTTTCAGGTCGAGCGGCGGCGGCGCGTCGAGCCGGCCGTGCCGGCCCAAGCGCTCGTTGCGGATGCCGCTCGTGCGGCGCCGCCGGTGTCGGTCACCGCCGGAGCACCCGCCGACTGGGTGCGTACGGCACGCCTCAATTCATTCCAGAATCGCGCCTATCGGGTGCGTTTTGGGCTCGACTTCGTGCGCACGGCGGTCGCCTTCGACCCGGATTTCGCGTCGGCGACCGGCGGCCAGTTGGGGCTGACCGACCTGCTCGGCAACCATCAAGTGTTCTTGCATGCGAGCAACGATGCCAACGATGTCAGCGAGTTCTGGCAGCATCTGAATGTTGGCGCGACGTATGTGAATCTTTCGCACCGGGTCAACTACAGCCTCGGGGCCTTCAACTTGACGAGTGTGTACGACCCGCGGCTCGATCTCTACCGGTACGAACGCCGCACCGGCATGCTGGTTGGCGCCTCGTATCCGCTGTCGCGTTTCCGGCGCATCGAATCGACCTTGGTGGGACGGGTTTCGAAACGCGAGGTCGACCTCGGGCGGCAGAGTGTGCTCATCAGCGACTTCACGTCGTTCGTCCACGACAACACCCTGTGGTCGGTGGCCGGACCGACGGATGGAACGCGTTTCAATTTGACGTTCGGCGGCACGGTGGACGTCACCGGTACGGGCCGTGGCGGCACCTCTTTGCAAGCCGACCTGCGACGCTATACGCCGCTGCCGATGCGGAGTGTGCTGGCGCTGCGTGGCATTGGCCGCGCCAATTGGGGCGACGACCTGGGTTACTTCTATATGGGCGGGCCGTTCGATGTGCGCGGCTATCCGCGCCGTTCGCTCTTCGGGACCCGCACGTTGCTCTTCAACGGCGAGTTGCGATTCCCGCTCGTCGACCGCTTGCTGGTCGGCCTGCCGTTCAACAACATCGAATTGGGCGGCTTCCGCGGCGCCCTCTTCGCCGACGCGGCCTACGCCGGCCCGCCACTATCGCTGTGGGCGGGAAGCCTCGGCATGGGCTTCGAACTGGGATTGGGTGGCGGGTTCATCGCCCGCTGGGACCTGGGCCGCAGGCACGATTTCCACCACCTCGAACCGCAATCTTTCTCGCGCTTCTTCCTCGGCTGGGATTACTGAGCTCGACGTCTCGACCGCTTGGGCGATGCAGGCAGGGTTCCTGCTTGCTATCATTCGCCGCCTGGGCAGCGCGTTGTCGTGGGCGCCGAGATCCGCAACACAAGGAGCGATGGGTGTGAACGCAGACGACAGCCGGCGCTTGGAAGAGCAGCAGCTCATCGAACGGCTCCGCAAGATCGAAGCCCTCTTCGCTCGACCGGGTACGGAGGGGGAACGGGCGGCAGCCGGCAACGCCGCGGAGCGGGTGCGGGCGCGCCTCGATGGGTTCAAGGACAAGGAGCCGCTGCGGGTCACGCAGTTCTCGATCCACGATCCGTGGGCTCGCATGCTGTTCTTGGCGCTCGTGCGGCGCTCGGGCTTGAACCCGTACCGGGAGAAGGGCCAGCGCCGGACGACTGTCATGGTCCGCGCCAAAGTGGGCTTCATCGAGACCACCCTGTGGCCGGAGTTCCTGGAACTCGAGCGCACCCTGCAAGGCTACCTGCACGAGATCACCCAGCGGGTCATCTCCCAAGCGATCCACAGCGACGTGCGTGACGCGGAGGAGCAATCCACGTCTGCCAGCGCGCCGGGCCAAAGAGCCCTCGGCTTGGACCGCGCCGCGGGCGGCCCGGGGTAGGCTCAATCGCTCCTCCGGCGGTTGACACGGGGCGGGGCGCCTTGTTAGCCTGTCGGGTCTGGTTCCGACCTGGAGGTCCTACGGGGCATGCCCCATCATAAGCAGTACGTGAAGACATTGCGGAAAGACGCCAAACGGCGGATCGTGAATCGCTCGAAGCGGTCGACGTTGCGCACGGCGCTTCGCGAGTTCCGCGCCCAGACCGACGCCACGAAGGCGGCGGCGCTGGTCCCGAAGGTGTCGGCGCTCCTCGACAAGGGTGCGAAGACGAACCTCATCCATCCGAGCACGGCGAGCCGGCTCAAGTCGCGCCTCGCCCTGACCGTGATTCGTTTGCAGTCGCGCACCGCGGCCTGAAGGGCCGCGGTCGCGCGTCGGCGCGTTTCATCCTGCCCGCACTGCGTTCAGCACCGCGCCCAGCAAGTCCTTGCGGCCGTGGTGGGTGACTTCCTTGGTGCGCCGGTCGCGGATCTCCAGTTTGTCCTCGTTCAAGCCACGCTCACCGATCGTCACCCGGGTCGGAATCCCGATGAGATCGGCGTCCTTGAACTTGCCTCCGGGCCGCAGGTCGCGATCGTCGAGCAGGGCATCGACTCCGGCCGCCCGCAGCCCGGCGTAGAGGTCCTCGGCAACGCTGACGCTTTCGGCGTGGGTTCCCGACAAGGGCAGGATCACCACATCGAACGGCGCGATCGAGCGCGGCCAGGTGATGCCGTCCGCGTCGTAGTGCTGTTCGATCGCCGCCGCCACGGTGCGCGTCACGCCAAGTCCGTAGCAACCCATCACGAACGGTTTTTCCTGGCCGGCCTCGTCCAAGAAGTTGGCGCCCATGGCCTGGCTGTACTTGAGACCCAACTTGAAGATGTGGCCGACCTCGATGCCGCGCGATGAAACGAGCCCGCCCTTGCAGCGCGGACAGCCGTCGCCGGCCCGCCCCTGCACGAGATCGCCCCAGGCGGCAACCTGGAAGTCGCGCCCCGCAACGACGCCGCGCAAGTGGGTATCGGTGCGGTTGGCGCCGACCGTCAAACCCCGGTCGCCGCGCAACGTCGAATCAGCGACGATGCGCACCGAGGCGGGCAACTTCACCGGCCCCGCGAAACCAACGTCGGCGCCGGTCACGGCGCGCACCTCTTCGGGCAGCAGCGGGCGGAAATTGCCGCTGCCGGCAAGCCGCGCGAATTTGGCTTCGTTCAAGTCGCGATGGCCGGGCAGGAGCGCTGCCACGTCCTGGTCATCGACCTTGAAAAGCAACGTCTTGACGAGCGTGTGCGGCGCCACCTGCAAGAAACCCGATACTTCCTCGATGGTGCGTTTGCCGGGCGTCGCGACCTCTTCGGGCGCCGCCGATCCGGCCGGACGCTCGAGCACTTCCGGCGCGATCTCGGCGCGCTCGGCGTTGGCCGCGTAGCCGCACGAATCGCACGACAGGATCTCCGATTCGCCGTTCGCCGCCAACACCATGAACTCGTGGCTCTCACTGCCGCCGATCAAACCGGTGTCGGCCTCGACGCGCCGGAAATCGAGCCCGCAGCGTTCGAGGATCCGGCCGTAGGCACCGCGCATCGCCTGATATGTGAGATCGAGCGAGGCCTCGTCGGTGTGGAAGCTGTACGCATCCTTCATCATGAATTCCCGCGCCCGCATGACGCCGAAGCGCGGCCGGATCTCGTCCCGAAACTTGACCTGGATCTGATACAGCGTCTGCGGCAGCTGCCGGTAACTGCGCAGCGTGTTGCGCACGAGCGCCGTGACGATTTCCTCGTGCGTCGGTCCGAGAGCGAAATCATGTTCGTGCCGGTCGCGAAAGCGCATGAGTTCCTTGCCGAAGGCACCCCAACGGCCCGACTCTTCCCATAGATCGGCGGGCTGCAGAACCGGCATGACGATTTCTTGCGAGTCGATGCGGTCCATTTCGTCGCGCACGATGCGCGCCACACGCGCCACGGTCCGCGTTCCGAGAGGCAACTGCGTGAACACCCCGGCTGCCACCTTGCGCACCATGCCGGCGCGCATCATGAGCTGGTGGCTGACGATTTCGGCGTCGGATGGGGTTTCCTTGAGAGTCGGAATGAAGGCCTTCGACCAGCGCATGCGGTTCCTTTCATTGCCTCGAACAGCTTCGGAGCGCGCAGCGTACCGCACCGGCGCCGGGCGCTCAATGGCTGCGGCAAAAGGGGTCAGGGGCCTCTAAAGTTCGAGCCGGGTGGTCACGAGTACGGCCGGGGATGTGCGGGAGGGCGCCGTCGCACTGTGGCCAGCGTGCCGGATGGTCAGGGCCCGCACATCGAGCCCGAACTCGATGCTCCGCAGCCCGTGGTAGGCGATCGCAATCCCGGGCTGCGACCGGCTTTCGACGACGCCCGACAAGTAACCGACGTTGTCGGATACGCGCTGGTCGTGATCCACCGCGAGCCCACCCTCGCCGTGGCGTTCTAGTTCATAAAACAAGCGCGCTTCGAAGCCGCGCGACAGCCGGCGGCGGAGTGCCACATCCCACAGATCGCTGTCCGGCCCCGTGCGGCTGCCGAGCGTGCCACCGAAGTGCTGATAGCGGTCGATCGGATGGACGTGGGTGTAGGTGAACTGGCTCGCCCAACTCCACTCCGCCTCCACGTCCCAGTCGCCGAGGCCGAAGGGGGCGAGCCATCTCGCCCCGGCCAACACGCCGAGTTTGTTGCCGTAGTTGCGCCACCCACGGCGCAAGTTGAGATCGTCGATGACGCACTCGCCATAGAGTTCGCCGCCCGACGCGATGCGCCAGCGCCCGTCGACGCTCGCGAGGGCGTTGTCGAGGTCGCCATTGTTGGCCTGGGTCACGAAGAGCACCGTCAGGGGATTCACGTACGACAAGTCGAGGCCGCGATTGCCGTAAATCAACGCTTCGGAAACGGCGAGGCGCAGGCGCGGATGCGGCTCGATCTCGAGCCGGTGCGCGGCGAGATAACGTTCGCGCAATTCCGGGTCGCCGGGCAGGAGGCGCGCGGCGCGCAACTGGCCGGCCAGGCTGGTAAAACGTACCGGCCCGAGGCGCATCTGCAGGCGCAGCAAGTCGAAGGGCGGGGTTGCGTCCTGCAACAACATCGCGTTCGAACGGCCCGGTCCCCAGCGCAAACGCATCCTTGCCAGATCGAGCCGCCAACGGCCCGATTCGAAACGCACCCCGGGCTCGACGGTCCGGGTGATTGCGAACCGGTCGCTCGGGTCGAAGACGAACTGCGCTTCACCGTCCCGCACATCGGTCGACTGGGCGAGCGATGCATCGCCGGTGCGAACGCGATACGCGACATGCTCGAAGGCCAGCAAGCGGCCGTCGAAGAGCGCCAGCGCGGCGGCGGGTTCGAGGGTCGTGTGCGCCGTGACATCCCGGTCGGCGCTGCCGCCGTGCTTCTCGAAGCGCTGGCCGCCTTCCCAAAACGCTTGCAGGCGCCAACCGGTGCCCGTCCAAAGGTGATAGGCCCGGCCGAGCACCGCCGTCGTGTCGCCGGCGGCCGTCAGTTCGGCGGCGAACTCGGCCCGCAGCATATCGATCTGTTGGGATTCGATCGGCGTCGGGCGCCAGGCGCCGCGGCGGGCACCGTCGGTGAGGCCCCGGACCATCGTCGCCGCTTCACCGCGGGTGATTGGCCGCAAATCCAAGAAAGTGCGCGGCACGGCGCCGCGGACTTCGAGCCGTTCCAGAAACTCGTACGACCAGTGTCCGAGTGGTACATCGAGGTGTTCGAAGGCAAACGCCGGCCGGGCGATCAAGAGCCCCACGACGAGCACCAAAAGCTGTTTCAACCGGAACATGCGCACACTCCGTTCCCTTGGGCCCCATGATCGTGGACGTACCGCGTTCCGACAACCTGAAACATGGACCAAGAGGGGGGCGGCTTGGTTCGCGTAGACCCTCAGGGGTGACTCGCACTAGACTCGGCGCGCAGAGGAGCGCGCATGAACTTCGAACCTGATGAGCCGGAACCCAAAGGCGAAGACGCGGCAGACGGTCCGGCGCTCGAGGCGCCCAGTTCCCCGCTCGTCGAGAAGGCCCGCCAGTTGCCGGAAGAGCCCGGCGTCTATCTCTTCAAAGATGGCCGCGGCAAGGTGCTCTATGTCGGCAAAGCCAAGGTGCTCCGCGACCGGGTGCGGAGCTATTTGGGCGCCGCAGCGGATCTCGCACCCAAGACGCGCGTCCTCATGGGACGCGCCCAGGACCTCGACTGGATCGTCACCCGCACCGAAGTCGACGCGCTCGTCCTCGAATGCAATCTCATCAAGGAATACCGGCCGCGTTACAACATTCGCTTGCGCGATGACAAGAAGTACCCGTACGTCCGCGTCACCGTCGATGAATTCCCGCGCGTGTTCGCGACCCGCAACATCGTCCACGACGGCAGCGAGTACTTCGGCCCTTATTCCGATGTCGGCGCCATGCGCCGGACGCTGTCGACCCTACAGCGCGTCCTGCCGACGCGCCCGTGCACTCCCGATACCCTGGACGGCATCGACCGGCCGTGCCTGTACTACGACATTCACATGTGTGGGGCGCCGTGCGTCGGGTTGCAAAGCCGCGAGGATTACCTGGAGACCGTCGATGGGGTGCGGCTTTTCCTGCGCGGCAAGACCGACGAACTGGCGACGCGGCTCCGCAAACGCATGGAGGCCTTGGCCGCCGGCCGCCAATACGAGGCCGCGGCACGGGTCCGCGATCAGATTCACGCCATCGATCGCATCACCGATCGCATGCGGGCCGTCGTTGGCGAGGGCGTCGAACGCGATGCGGTGGCACTCAGGCGCGATGGGCCGAACGCCTGCGGCGTCATTCTGGCGATTCGCGGCGGCCGGCTCTTGGCGAGCGAAACGTTCTATTTCTCGGATCGCGACGAAAGCGACATCGAGGTCTTCACCGCCTTCATCGAGCAGTACTACAACGCCACGGTCTCGGTGCCCGAAGAGATTTTCCTGAGTGCGGAGGTCGAAGACCACGATCTCTTGCAGCGCTGGCTGACCGAGAAGCGTGGTGGGCCGGTGAGCGTGGTCCAGCCGCAGCGTGGTGAGAAGCGCACGCTGGTCGGTCTGGCGCTCAAGAATGCCACGCTCAAGCTCGACGAACGGCTCATCGCGCAGGGGGTCACATCGAAGCGGGTGCCGGACGATGTCGTGCAATTGGGCGCCGCACTCGGCATGCGTGAACTGCCGCGCCACATCGAGTGCTTCGATATCTCCAATTTCCAGGGGTCGTCGCCGGTCGCGTCGCTGGTGCATTTCGAGGCCGGCCAGCCGGCCAAGAAAAACTACAAGCACTTCCGGATCCGCGGCATCGAGGCGCCGAACGATTTCGCGATGATGGAACATGTCGTGGAACGGCACTTCCGGGCGCTGCGCGATGGCGCGGCGGCGCTGCCCGAACTCGTCATGGTGGACGGCGGGCGCGGCCAATTGAGTGCCGCGGAGCGCGCTCTCTCCCGGCTCGGCCTTGCCGACCGCGTCACTCTGATCGGACTCGCCAAGCGCTACGAGGAGATCTACCGGGTGGGCAACCCCGAACCGCTGCTGTTGGCGCGCACGTCGGCGGCGCTCAAACTCGTCCAGCGGGTGCGCGACGAAGCGCATCGCTTCGCCATTTCCTATCATCGCCGCCTGCGCGACCGTGAACTCATGCATTCGGCACTCGATGACATCCCCGGGATCGGTGCCAAGACCCGCTTGGCGCTCTTGCGGCACTTTGGTTCGGTAGCGCGCATCGCGGTGGCGAGCGCCCAGGACTTGGCGGCGGTGACCGGCGTCGGCGCCATCACCGCCGAGCGCATCTTGAGTGTGCTGTCGCATCCGGCGTTGCGCCCGGTGCCGGACGGGACGCCGGTGGCGGTGCCGGGTGACGACGACACGAGCGAGGAAATCGTCCTCGACGCCGAGTGGATGGCGCCGGACGGGCCCTCATGAGCGCCCCCATCGCATCACTCACGCCACTCGCCGCGGCGCGCGAACGCTATCTCGTCCATCTGATGGTCGAACGCGGCCTCGCCCGGCTGACCCTGGACGCCTACGCCGCCGACCTCGAAGCGTACGGCGCATTCCTGGCCGGGCTCGGCGTCAGCGCCCCGGGTGACGTCGTGGCGACGCACATTCACGAGTACCTGGCGGCGGCGACCGCCGCCGAACACACCGCTAGCACGCGCGCCCGGCGGCTCTCGACGCTGCGCGGCTTCCATCGCTTTTGTGTGTTGGAGGGCCTCGCTGCCGATTCACCGGTCGAGCGCTGGCGGGGTCCGCGCCGCACCCGGCCCTTGCCGCACGTTCTGCGGGTGCATGAAATCGAGCGCCTGGTCGCGGCCCCGGACCCGTCGACCGCACTCGGACAGCGCGATCGCGCCCTGCTCGAACTGGCCTATGCGGCCGGATTGCGTGCCTCCGAAGCCTGCGACCTGTTGGTGGAGGCTTTCGACGCGCGCGCGGCGCTGGTGCGGGTGTTCGGCAAAGGCTCGAAGGAGCGTTTGGTGCCGGTCGGCCGCGCCGCTCTTGCGGCCGTGGCCGCCTATTTGAGCGACGGGCGGATCCGGCTGACGCGGGGCCGCATTGCGCCGACGCTCTTCCTGAACACCCGCGGCACGCGGCTGTCGCGCATGGGGTTTTGGAAAATCCTGCAAAAAAACCTGCGCGCCGCCGACATCCGCACGCCGGCGAGCCCGCACACGCTGCGCCACAGCTTTGCAACCCATCTGTTGGAAGGCGGCGCCGATCTGCGCGTCGTCCAGGAACTGCTCGGGCACGCCGATATCGGCACCACCCAGATCTATACCCAAGTCGATCGCCAGTACCTGACCGAGGTGTACCGGACGTACCATCCGCGCGGCTGAAGCGGCGCATGGACGGGCGGAAGTTCCGGCCTGTTGTGCTAGGATCGTCCACTTCGAAGCAGAGGCTCACGGCCACGGAGGCGGGGCCGGGGGAGGGAGGAGACGAAGCGTGGCGATCGTTTTGAGCGGCATGCGTCCAACCGGGCGGCTGCACCTGGGGAATTACACCGGCGCACTCGAGTCCTGGGTCCGCAACCAGGATGTGCATCGCTGTTTCTTCATGGTGGCCGACCTGCATGCGCTGACCACCGACCTCGACACGACGCAAATCGCTTCGCGCACCCGCGACATGGTCATCGACTGGCTGGCGGTCGGCCTCGACCCCGACCGCGCCCCGATCTTCGTGCAGTCCCAGGTGCACGAGCACGCCGAACTGCACCTGGTTTTTTCGATGCTGATCACGCTGGCGCGGTTGCAGCGCAATCCCACCGTCAAGGACCAGGTGCGCGACCTCGGGATCGACGACAACGTGACCTATGGCCATGTGGGTTATCCGGTGCTGCAAGCCGCCGACATTCTGCTCTACAAAGGCGACTTGGTGCCGGTGGGCGAGGATCAGGCACCGCACGTCGAGATCACGCGCGAGATCGCCCGGCGCTTCAACAACGCCTTCCGGCCGGTGTTTCCGGAGCCGCGGGTCGAGCTGACCAAATTTGGCCGCTTCCCGGGCGTCGACGGCCAGCGCATGAGCAAGTCGCAGGGCAACACGATTCAGTTGTGCGACTCACCCGAGGAAATTCGGCAGCGCATGCGCCGCGCCGCCATCGATCCGGAGCGGGTGCGGCAGGACGATCCGGGCCACCCCGAGGCGTGCACCGTCTTTACGTACCACCAACGTTTCAGCCCATCGGACGCGCTGCCGGAAATCGAGCGCGGCTGCCGCGCCGGGGCGCGGGTCCGCAGTTGCTTGGATTGCAAGATGGAAGCGGCCGACCGCATCGCGGCGCACTTCGCGCCGGCACGTGACAAGCGGCGCGCTCTCGAGACGACTCCCGAGCGCGTCGACGAAGTTCTGGAATCGGGGCGCGAGCGCGCGCATCACGTCGCGCAGGCGACGATGATCGAAGTGCGCGACGCCATGGGCCTGGGCGGCAAGGGGAGGGGGACATCATGAGTTATGTCGTGCATCTCGAATCGTTCGAGGGTCCGCTGGATTTGTTGTTGTATCTGATCCAGCGCGAAGAAATGGACATCTACAACATTCCGATCGCGCGCATCACCGAGCAATATTTGGAGCAGGTGCGGCGTATCGAACGGCTCGAGCTGCAGCCGGCCGGCGAGTTCCTGGTCATGGCGGCAACACTCATGCGCATCAAGGCGCGCATGCTGCTGCCGCACCAGCGGCCGGGTGAGGAGAAGGAAGAGGATCCGCGGCACGAGCTGGTGCAGCGCCTGATCGAATACAAGAAGTTCAAAGAAGCGGCCCGCGAACTCGAAGAACGCGAAGACGACCGCAGCCGGCGCTATACCCGGCCGGTCGATGCGTCGCTCATCGAGGACATGAAGAGTCTCGGCGACGAGATCACCTTCGAAGTGGGACTGCCGCAGATCATGAAGGCGCTGGCCGAAGTGCTGGCGCGCGTCGACGAAGTCGTGGCGCACGAAATCCAGCTCGAAGCGGTATCGCTCGAAGACAAGGTCGCCAACCTGCGCACCAAGCTCGCGGCGCGCGGCCGGCTCGCCTGGAGCGAACTGTTCGAGGACGTGCGCACCCGGCTCGATGTGATCGTCACTTTCATGGCCATGCTGGAACTCGCCAAGGGCGGTGCGCTGCGCTTGCAGCAGGCCGACAATTTCAGCGAACTTTGGATCTGGAGTCGCGACACCGAAGCGGCGCCGGAAGTTCACCAGGAGGCACGATGACGCTGTCGACACAAATCGAAGCCTTGCTGTTCGCCAGCGATCAACCGCTGCCCAAGTCGCGTCTCGGCGAACTCTTGCCGGGTGCGACGCGCGATGAAATACAGGCCGCGCTCGACGAACTCGAAGCACAGTATGCGGACGGGCCGCGCGCCTTCCGGCTGTTGCGGGTGGGCGGCGGCTTGCAACTCGCCACCAAACCGGAGTTATCCGACATCGTGCGCCGGTTGTTCACCACCAAGCGGCGCGTGCGCCTGACGAAGGCGGCCCTCGAGTCGCTGGCGATCATCGCCTACAAGCAACCGACGACCCGCCCCGAGATCGACGCCATCCGCGGCGTCGCGAGCGGCGGCGTGATCGAGACGCTCTTGGAACGCAACTTGGTCCGGCTCGCAGGCCGGGCCGAAGGTGTCGGTCGGCCCTTGTTGTATGCGACGACGCCGGAGTTCCTGCAGTATTTGGGACTCAATTCAATTGACGACCTGCCGAGTTTGGGCGAACTGGAAGCCATGCTCGCGGAACGTGAATCGGCGGCGCGCTTGGCGGACGAGGAAGAAATGCTGGCACTCGAGGATGCGGCGCGCCAGGGCCTCGCCCCCGAAGACGGTGCGGAGACGCCGGCGCCCGCCGCGCGGCTCGAGGACCGGCTGCGTGAACGCAACCTGCCGACGCTCGAGGAATTGGACAGCGAGCTGCGCGAACGCGCCGACCGGGTTGCCGATCTCTCGGCGCGCGTCGCTGCCGAACGCCGCCGGCATACGGCCGAACTGGCACCGGCGACACCCGCCGCCGCCGCCGCCGCCGAAGAAGAGAATGAAATTGCGCCGGCCGCCAGCGAAGGCGCCGCGGTTCTGGACTTCGAGACCGACGCCGGGCGGGCGACCGAAACTCTCGACCCGGCGCGCGAGGGATGCGACTGAACCAGTACTTGGCGGCGTGCGGCCTCGGGAGCCGCCGCGATTGCGAAGCGCTCATCGCCGCCGGCCGCGTCCACGTCAACGGCGCGCCGGGGCATTTCGGAATGCGCGTCGGCACGAGCGACACGGTGGCGCTGGACGGACGAACGCTGGCCATGGAGGCCACCGGATCCGTGTGGCTGATGCACAAGCCGGCGCGGGTTTTGTCGGCGGCACGCGACGCCGAGGGCCGCACGACAGTTCTCGATGTGGCGCGGCGTGCCGGCATCACCACCCGCGTCTTCTCGGTGGGCCGGCTCGACTACGAAACGACGGGGCTCCTGCTTCTGACCGACGACGGCGATCTCGCGTTCGCACTCACCCATCCGTCGAAGGGGGTCGAGAAGGAATACGAGGCGCGGATCGCGGCGCCGCTTGCCGCCAGAGCGCTGGAGCGCTTGGCGGCGGGAATCGAACTGGAAGATGGACCCACGGCGCCGTGCGACGCGGCGCAGGAGATTGCCGCCGGCCAAGTCACCGTGCGGCTGGTGTTGCATGAAGGCCGCAAGCGGCAAGTGCGCCGCATGCTGACGGCGGTCGGCGCGCCGGTTCTGGCATTGCACCGAGTGCGCGTCGGCCCGGTGCGGCTCGGCGATCTAGCCCCCGGGGCAGTGCGGCGCGCCACCCCGGCGGAAGATACAGCGTTACGTCGCACCGCTGGCTTGGAGCTCTAAGGGAGCATCGTGCGCATCGTCTTCCGGCCGAACGCCACGCGCGCCCAAATCGATCGCGTCGAACAGTTGCTCGTGCAACTGCGATACCGCTCACGGCGCTCGAAGGGTGAAGAAGGTGTGGTGATCGGCGTCGTCGGCGACACGTCGCTGCTCGTGTCGCGGCAAATCGACCGCATGCCCGGGGTCGCCAAGCTGGCACCGTTCACCGTGCCGTACAAACAGGCGAGCCGCGAGTACAGCCAAGAGCGCAGCGTGGTGCGCGTCGGTGCTCTGGCCGTCGGCGGCACGAGCGCCATCGCCGTCATGGCCGGCCCGTGCTCGGTCGAGAGCCACGAGGGCCTCTTTGCGGTGGCGCGGCGCGTCAAAGCCGCCGGCGCGTCTTTTCTGCGCGGCGGCGCTTTCAAGCCGCGCACCTCGCCGTATTCATTCCAGGGCCTGGGGCGCGAAGGGCTCGAACTCTTGCGGAGCGCCGGTGATGACACCGGCCTGGCGGTCGTGACCGAAGTCATGGATACGCGCCACGTGGATCTTTTGGCCCAGTATTCCGACGTTCTGCAAGTCGGCGCTCGCAATGTTCAAAACTTCGATCTGTTGCGCGAAGTGGGTGCCTCGGGCAAGCCCGTGCTCCTCAAGCGCGGCCTCATGACGACCATCGAGGAATACTTGCTCTGCGCCGAATACATTCTGGCAACGGGCAACGAGCAGGTCATCTTGTGCGAACGCGGCATTCGGACTTTCGATACCGCGACCCGGAACACGCTCGATGTCTGCGCCGTGCCGGTGATTCAGCGCTTCAGCCACTTGCCCATCATTGTCGACCCGAGCCATGCGACGGGCGACTGGCACTACGTGATTCCGATGGCCCGCGCCGCGGTCGCGGCCGGCGCCGATGGCCTGATGATCGAAGTGCATCCGAATCCCGCCGCGGCTTTCAGCGACGGACCGCAGTCGTTGACGCCGGACCGATTCGATCAGCTCATGCGCGAGGTGGCGCCGCTCGCCGCGGCGGTCGGCCGCAAACTCGACCAACATGCGGCGGCACGTGGCCGGGCCGAACCCTCATGACGACGCCTGCAACCGCCCCGGCATTCGCATTCCGGCCCGGCGAGCGGGCGGCGCTCGACGAGCGCTTGCGGGAGCACGCCGAACTCTTGCGGCAACTCATCATCGCCATCGACGGCCCGGCGGCTTCCGGCAAGAGCACGACGGCGCGCGCCGTCGCGGCGCGTCTCGGCTTGTTTCATCTCGACACCGGAGCGATGTATCGGGCTCTGACGTTGCTCGCCGAGCGCCAGGGCATTGGCGCCGGCGACGAGCCCGCACTGGTCCGCTTGGCGGCGGCACACACCATTGCGCTCGAACCGGGCGCGGCGGCTGCCCGCGTTCTGGTGGACGGCGAAGACGTCAGCACCGCCATTCGCACCCCCGAGGTCACTGCCGCGGTGTCCGAGGTCGCTTCGCACCCCGAGGTGCGCCGGGCAATGGTGCGCCAACAGCGGGCCCTTGGCGCCCACGGTGGGGTGATCTTGGATGGCCGCGACATCGGCACCGTGGTCTTCCCCGATGCGAGCGTGAAAGTGTTTCTCGTCGCCGATGTCGCCACCCGGGCGGCGCGCCGGCAAGCCGAAGACGCCGCCCGCGGCGTGCGGCACGATCTCGCGGCGTTGAGTGCCGATCTCGAACGCCGCGACCGGGCCGATTCCACTCGCTCGGCTTCGCCGCTCGAACAAGCGCCGGACGCAGTGCGTCTCGATACGAGCCGCCTTCAACCCGCCGACCAAGTCGACGCGGTGCTCGCCCTTGCGGTGCGCCAGGTGCGCAACGAGCGTTTGGCCCCGAGCGGAACGATCGCCGCGGGACGCGTGCGGGTTCTCGAAGTCGATGCCGAGGCGAGCGCGCAGCCGGGTTACCGGCCGTTTCACTCGTTCGTCTATTGGTTCTGCCACACGGCCATTCGCGTCCTAGCGCGTCTCGTGTTCGGGCTGCGGATTCATTTCCATCCGGCGGCGCGCTTGCGCGGCAGTGTGCTGGTGGCCGCCAATCACATCTCGGGCCTCGATCCGCCGCTGGTCGGGTCGTGCGTGCCCTTCGAGACGTGGTTCTTGGCCAAGGTGGAGTTGTTCAAGAACCCGGCGCTGGGGGCGCTCATCCATCGCTTCAACGGCATTCCGATCCGCCGCGGCACGGCCGACTTCGAAACCCTCGACCGGGCGGTAGAGGAACTGCGCAAGACACACAACGTGCTCATGTTCCCGGAAGGCACCCGCCACAAGCCGGGGACGCTGGGCGACCCCCGCTGGGGGTTTGGGTATGTGGCGCTGGCCGCCGGGCGGCCCATCGTGCCGCTTTTCGTGCGCGGTACCCGGGACGGGCGGCCGCGCGGCCTGCGGCGCGAGCCCATGGAGGTCTGGATCGGGCCGCCCTTCCGGCTCGAAGCCGTCGAAACCGCCGATCATGCCGCCTACAAGGAGGCGGCCCGGCTCGCCATGGACCGTATCGCGGCGATGATGCTGCGCTCGGCCGCCGCCCGCCCGCTCCGCGGCCTCGAATTGCCCGGCGCGTGGGCCGGGGCCCCCACCGAGCGCACCGAGTCCAATGCCGGCCCGGTGACCGCCTGAGCCAAGGCGTCTGCATCTCCAATTGCCCAGGACCCTTGCCCCGCTGGGCCCAATGCTGGTACCGTGCTTCGGTTCAGCCCCTCAATGGGGCCATTCGTTCGATTGGGAGGAGATCGCTGCATGCTCGAAGAAGTCAAGGCGACACGCTCTGATTCACCGCGCGCGTCTGGCGCGCAGGACGGAGGTGACACGTCGCGGAGCTCGGGACGCTCTGGAGGACCTAGCCGCGGTTACGGCGGTGGCGGAGGACACGATCGGGATCGTGATCGGGATCGCGGCCATGGCGGCCATGATCGCGGCCACGGTGAAGGCCGGGAACGCCGGTATCATGACGAAGAAGAAGAAGAAAAACGTCCGAAGAAGCGTACGCCCGCTGCGCAAGTCAAGCCGGTCAACTTCGACTTCGACGATCCGGATGCCGACGTGCTGTCGCGGAACGACTTCCTGCAGCTCGTCGTCAACTACGATGAGACGCTGAAGGACTTCAACGAGGGCGAGATTGTTCACGGCCGCGTCGTGAATATCCGCGAGAACGAAGTTCTCGTCGACATCGGTTTCAAGTCCGAGGGCGCGATTCCGATGACCGAGTTCGAAGGCGTCACCGACCTCAAGGTCGGCGACGAATTCGACGTGTATCTCGAGAAGATGGAAAATCAGGACGGGCTCATCGTCCTGTCGAAGACGCGTGCCGACTTCCTGAAGGTGTGGGACCGCATCAAGCTGGCCTACGACGCTCAGGACACGGTGTTCGGCACGGTCGACCGCCGCATCAAGGGCGGGCTCGTCGCCAAGCTGTACGGCGTCGACGCGTTCCTGCCGGGTTCGCAGGTGGCACTGCGCCAGGTTCCGAATCTCGATACGTTGATTGGCGAGAAGCTCGAATTCCGCATCATCAAGCTCAACAAACGCCGCCGCAACATCGTGGTGTCGCGCCGCGTGGTGCTGGAAGAAGACCGCGCCAAGCAGAAGTCGAAGCTCATCGCCGAGCTCGAGAAGGGCCAGATCCGCAAGGGTATCGTCAAGAACATCACCGACTTCGGTGCGTTCGTCGACCTGGGCGGCATCGACGGCCTCTTGCACTTGACGGACCTGTCATGGGGCCGGGTGCAACATCCGAGTGAAGTGGTGCAGATCGGCCAGGAACTCGAGGTCAAGGTGCTCGACTTCGATCGCGAACGCGAGCGGATTTCGCTGGGCTTGAAGCAGCTGCAGCAGTATCCGTGGAAGGAAGTCGAGGCGAAGTACCCGGTCAATTCGCGCATCAAGGGCAAAGTGGTGTCGATCACCGATTACGGCGCGTTCGTCGAACTCGAACGCGGCGTCGAAGGCTTGATCCACATCTCCGAGATGTCGTGGACCAAGCACGTGCGCCATCCGTCGAAGATCCTCAACGTCGGCGACACGGTGGACACGATGGTGCTGAAGATCGACCCCGAGAACGAGAAGATCTCGCTCGGTCTCAAGCAGACGGAACCGGATCCGTGGGAGACCCTCGCCGAGAAGTATCCGCCCGGCACGGCCCTCGAGGGCAAGGTGCGCAACCTGACCAATTTCGGTGCCTTCGTCGAAATCGAAGAAGGCATCGACGGCCTGGTGCACATCTCCGATATGTCGTGGACGAAGCGGGTGCGCCATCCGAGCGAAGTCGTCAAGAAGGGCGACGTGGTGCATGTGAAGGTGCTCGAGGTGAACCGCGAGAACCGTCGCATCAGCCTCGGCGTCAAGCAGACCATGGACGATCCGTGGGACGATCTGGCGCAGGAATACACGGTGGGCACGGTTCTCGAGGGGGTCGTCGAGCGCTTGCTCGACCGCGGCATCGTGGTCGAGTTGCGGGAGGGCGTCGAAGGCTTCGTGCCGGTGTCGCACCTGTTGCCCGACGACATCCGCAAGCCGGCCGAGTACTTCAGCGTCGCCGACAAGGTGCCGCTCAAGGTCATCAAGATGGACCCGGCGAACCGCCGCATCGTACTGTCGATCCGCGCCTACATGGCGGATGCGACGGCCGAGGACTTGTCGACATTCAACAGCAAGTTCGGCACCAAACGCGCCTTGCCGCCGGACCCGGAGCCGGATGGTAAGAAAGGCAAGCGGGTCATCGAAAGCGACGACCTCGACGCGGTGCTCGACGACGACATCTGAGTCGAAGTTGGAGCGATGTGAGGCGAGGGGTGGGCGCAGACGCGTCCACCCCTCGTCACGACCGGGCTGGGAGGTGCGGCCATGTGGCTGCTCAGGAGCATCCTCGCGTTCTTGGGCCTTGGCGCCGTCATGGTGTTCGCGATTTCGAACGTCGATCAGCGCGTCGACGTCGTCGTCTTCACTCGCACCTACCATGACGTCTACTTGAACCTGGTCTTGCTCTGTGCCGCACTGGCCGGAGCGGCGATCTGTTTTGCGGTGATGATCGTCCGGGAGTTCGCGCTGCGCACCGTTCTGCGGCGGGTCAGGCGCGAGAACGTCCGCTTGGACGATGAACTCGTGGCGTTGCGCAATTTGCCGCTGAGCGGCGTGCTGCCGGCGGCGCGGGCCCAAAGGCCGTCCCCAAACCGCTGAGGGCAACCGATCCGTGGATGCGAGTTCCTTTCTTTTCGGCACCGGGCTGATCGCGAGCGCGGGGGTCGTCTTGTATGCGGTGAGCCGCGGCGATTCGCGCCCGGCAGCGTCCCCCGACCACTACCGCGTCGCCATCGGCCACTTGGGCGCCAACGATCTGGATGCGGCGCTGGAGAGCCTGCGGCGCACCGTGCAATCGCCGCACGCACCGCCCGACGCCTACATCAAACTCGGCAATCTGCTGCGGGCGCGCGGCGATGCGCCGGCAGCCCTGCAAGTGCATCGCAGTCTGACGGTGCGGCGCGATTTGAATCCGCACGAGCGCGAAGCAACGCTCAGGGCGCTGGCGGACGACCACCGGGCACTCGGCCAGCACGCCGAAACGCTGGCCGCGCTGCAACAATTGGCGGCGATGCGGCGCGATGCGGACGTGCTGACGGAATTGGCGCGCGAGCTCTTGCTCCAAGACCAGTACGACGAGGCGGCAACCACGATCCGCGAAGCGGCGCGCGTCGCAACCGGGATCGGCCGCAGCGAAATCGCCGCGTTCCTGGCGGCGGCCGCCGCCCAGTGCCTGCGCCAAGGCCAGGCGCCGGATGCCAAGCGCCTCTTGCAACAGTCCCTCAAGGAGGACGACGCCTGTCCGCGAGCGCTGGCGCAACTCGGCGATATCGCGATGGCCGAAGGCGACCACGAGAGCGCGCTGTACTACTGGCAGAAACTGGTGTTCGCGGGAACGTCGGCATCGGCCGGCGCGCACGAGAAACTCGAACGGGTGTACTTCGAACTCGGCAAGTTTAGCGATATCGAACGGGTCTATGCCCAGATCCTGGAGAGCCGGCCGCGCGATCTCGAGACCTTGCACGCGGCGGCGCGGATCGCCCTCAAGAAGGGCGAAGCCGAGGACGCCGAGCGCCTGCTGCGCCGGGCTCTCGACGCGAATCCGGCCTCGCACACGGCATTCTATCTGCTCGCCGGGCTCTGGCTGGACGAGGGCAAGACGCGCGACCTCCGCGAACTCTTGGCGGAACACGCCGCCCAAGACAAACCCGAGAACGCCTTCGTGTGCCCGCAATGCGGCCAGCAGGCCGACATCCAGCCGGGGTACTGCATCGGGTGTGGGCACTTCGGTGAATATCGAGCTGCATCATGAGCGTCGCGGACGGTGCCCGCCTCACCCCCATGATGGCCCAGTACTGGGACGTCAAGAAAGCCCACCGCGAAGCGATCGTCTTGTTCCGCATGGGCGACTTTTACGAGACCTTCCATGACGATGCCAAGATTGCGTCGCGCGTTCTCGGTGTCGCGCTCACCACCCGCGATCGCAACAGCGATCATCCAACACCGCTCGCGGGCGTGCCGTTTCATAGCATCGATACCTATGTCGCGCGCCTCTTACGCGCCGGCTACAAAGTCGCGATCTGTGAGCAGATCGAGGACCCGGCGCTCGCAAAGGGGCTCGTCAAGCGCGCCGTCACCGAGGTACTGACGCCCGGCACAGCCTCGGTGCCGGCGCTCTTGCCCGAACGCGACGCCCACTACGCCCTCTGCTTGGCGGCCCGCGGCGACGAAACCGCGGCGGCCCCGATCGGCTTCGCATTCCTCGATTTTTCGACCGGCGAGTTTGGACTCGGCGAACGCCGCGCCGCAGAAGCCTGCGACATTGTGGCCCGCTACGCGCCGGGCGAATTGTTCCTGCCGCGCGCCTGTCTGGCGACGCCGCTCGAATTGGAGCTGCGGCGCCGCTTCGAGACATTGCCGATTTCGTTCCTGGACGATGCCTCGTTCACAACTCGCATCGCCACCGACGCGCTCACGAAGCATTTTGGCGTGTTGACGCTCGAAGGCTTAGGCATGGCCGACCTGCCGCAGGGGATCGCCGCCGGCGGCGCCTTGCTCGACACCGGGACCCGCCTCAAACAGGCGCGCTTGCAAGCGGTGACACGCGTCCAGATCGTGCGCGAGGCCGACGAGTTGGTGCTCGACGACGACACCCTCGCCAATCTGGAGATTTTCCGGCCGCTCCGCGGCCAGGATCCCGGCGTGACGCTCGTGCACCACCTGGACGCTTGCCAAACCGCCATGGGGTCGCGGTTGCTGCGGACGTGGTTGCGCGGTCCGGCCCGCCGCCCGGAAGTTGCGAGCGCCCGCCATGCAGCGGTCGAGTGGTTGGTGGAACAACCCGAAACGCTCGAGGTGCTGCGCACGAAGCTGGCGGGGATCGGCGATATGGAGCGCTTGCTGGGGCGGATCGCCGCCGATCGCGCCACGCCACGCGACTTGCAGGCATTTGCGGAAAGTTGTGAACGGCTGCCCGAGGTGGCGCTGGCCCTCACGCCGGCGACGGCGCCGCTCCTCCTGGAGTTGCACGGCGGGCTCGATCCGCTCTCTGACCTGGCCGAGTTCATTCGCACCACCCTCGTCGAAGATCCGCCGGCGCACTTGCGCGACGGTGGGGTGATTCGCAATGGGGCTTCGAGCGAACTCGATGAGTTGCTCGCGGGGACGCGCGAAGCACGGGAGTGGATCGCGAGTTTGCAGGAGTCCGAACGCCGCGCCACCGGCATCGCCAAGCTCAAGGTCGGCTACAACAAGATCTTCGGCTACTACCTCGAAGTGCCGCGCGGCCAGGCGGAGCGCGTACCGGCCCACTACATCGGCAAGCAGACACTGGTGAACGCGCAGCGCTTCATCACGCCCGAGATGAAGGAGCGGGAGCAGCTCGTCCTGCGCGCCGAGACGGAGCGCGTCCGGATCGAAACCGAGATCTTCGCGGCACTCCGGCAACGCCTCGCGGCGCATGCGGAACGGGTGCGGCAAACGACCACCTCGCTCGCCGGCCTCGACGTTCTGGCGTCGTTCGCGTCGGTGGCGCGCAAGCGCGATTACGTGCGGCCGCGATTGACCGGCGGCGACCGGATCTTCATCCGCGACGGCCGGCACCCGGTCGTGGAACTCTTGCTGGACGCGGCTTTCGTGCCCAACGATGTCGATCTGTCGACGTCCGGCGCGCAGATCCTGCTCATCACCGGCCCCAACATGGGCGGCAAGTCGACGTACCTGCGCCAGGTCGCGCTCATCGTGCTGCTGGCGTATGCCGGCTCGTTCGTGCCGGCGCGCGAAGCGGAAATCGGCGCCGTGGATCGCATCTTTACCCGCGTCGGAGCCTCCGACAATCTGGCGCGCGGCCAGAGCACGTTCCTCGTCGAAATGACCGAAACGGCCAAGATTCTCAACACCGCCACGAGCCAGAGTCTCGTGGTGCTCGACGAAGTCGGACGCGGAACGAGTACCCACGACGGCATGAGCCTGGCCTGGGCGGTGCTCGAATACCTGCACGACCGCGGTCCGGCGCGGCCACGAACGTTGTTCGCGACGCACTATCACGAGCTCACGGTGCTCGAGGAGTCGCTGACGCGGCTGCGCAATCAAACCGTCGAAATCAAAGAAATGCAGGACGACATTTTGTTCCTGCACCGCATCCGGCCGGGGCGCGCCGACAAGAGTTACGGAATTCAGGTCGCCAAGCTGGCGGGACTGCCGGCGGCGGTCATCGAACGGGCCCGTGAAATCCTCGCCGAACACGAGCGGATGGAGGAAGCACTCGGCCATCACGCACCGGCGACACTGCCAAAGGAGCCGCCACCGCGCCAACTCGACTTGTTCGCGGCAGGCGAGCGCCGGGTCGCGGAACGGCTGCGGCAGATCGAACCCGGATCGTTGAGCGCGGCGGCGGCGCTCGATCTGCTGCGCGAGCTGCGCGGCCTGGTCTGACCTCGAACGGCCCCTGGGCGGCGAGTTTTCGTCCCTCGCGGTGACGCCGATCCGCGACACCTCCAGACGCGCCTCGAATCAACCCGAAATGAAACCCGCAACCACGCCCGGATCCAAGTGTCCACGGCATGGCATTGGGCGCTCCAGACGAACCGGTCTGTAATGATGCATCCTGGCGCATGGTTTGCTGCACCGTATGGCACGCGGAGCATCCTGCTATTGCCGCGCCCACGAGGAGTTCGCCGGTGCCGGAACTCGAACGCAAACCGCGCATCGCGCTCCTGGGAGCGGGGCCGCGCGAAGTCGAACTGCTGACCGAGCTGCGCGCTGCGGGGCGCGTCGATGTGGCCGGCGTGTACGACTCGGATTCGCATGCTCTGGGGCTCGACGTCGCCTCCGTGCTCGGTCTCATTGCGGCGCACACCGTCGAAGATCTCGAACGCCTGCGCGGCACCGACTGCATCATTCTGCCACACGACCCCGAATCGCTGGCGCCCGCCGTCCGCTGGGCGGCAGGCACCGAAGCCGAGCTCGTCACACCGGCTGCCGCCCGCACCCGATGGACCCATACGGATCCGGAGAGCGCCGACGTCGCGGCCCCGGGACTCGCAACGGCCGCCGGCCGCGGACTCGTGGAGGCGGTCGATTGGAGCCAACGGCTTCAGGATCGCAACGAGCTGGCGAGCTGGCTCTTGGAGCTGGCGCTGCAGGCCGTCGGCGCCGACGGCGGTTCGATTCAAATGCTCGCGCCTGACACGTCCGAGCTCTATATGGTCGCCGCGCGCGGCCTCTCGGAGCGTCTCGTGCGCCTCGGCCGCCACCGCGTCGGCGAAGGCATCTCGGGAACCGTCGCTGCGACGCGCATTGCGTCGACGCTTTCCGGACCGAAGCCCGGTCGCATGACGCGCGAACGCGGCGCCGTCATGGCTTCAATCAGCCTGCCGCTCGAATACGAGAGCCGGCTCGTCGGCGTTCTCAACGTTTCGTCGACCGTCGAGAGCCGGCAGTTCGGCCCGCAGCATGCGGCGACGCTCACCGGCCTCGCGCCGCGCATCGCGCGATTGCTGCACGAAGCGACGCGGCTCGAGTCACAACCCTACCGGCTCGACCTGCCGCGCTTCGCGCGTGCAGCCCCCGCCGGTGACCTGCGAATCCGCATGCGGGCGCTCAGTGAACATGTCCGGCGTGGGTTCGATGCGGAGCGCGCCGCGCTGTTCTTCACCACCGAGGCGGGGGACTGGATCGCGATCGCGTCCGCGACTCGGAACGGCGAGGCGGCGCGCGGCGGCCATGTGCGGCGCGATCTGCTGACTCGTGCCCTCCTGGACGAGGAGTGGCTGCACGCTCGCGACACGAGCGTACCGCCGGAGAACAGCACCAACCCCGATGCCGTGACGCGGGCCGTCGAACAAGCGCTCGGCGCGGCGGTATCGGTCGTCTACGCGCCACTCGCCGGACTCGTGCCGATCGGCGTGTTGGTGCTCGAGTTTGTATCGCTCGCGGCTGCCGAGTCCTGCGTTCGGCACGGTTTCGAACCGGTGCAGCAGCTGGCACTGTATTGCGATGCGGAAACGCGCGCCGCGCACGCCACCCACCGGATGCGAGTGCTCGCACGCCTGGCGCGGTCGCACCCGCGCATCGTCGCGCTGCGCGACAGCCCGCAGGCCGATGAACTCTTGGCGTCCGAGGCGGCCCGCTTGGTGGGCGCGCACGCGGCCATCGTCCGCCGGGTGAGTGAAACGAGCCGCACGTACTCCCGGCCTGCCGTGCACGGGTTGCCGGAACCCTTGCCCGAACAGTGGCGGGCGCTCGACGCACGCGTCACCGAGAAGACGCTGCAAGGCCGGCACGCGGTGCTCACAACCGCCACCCAGGAGAGCGATGGGGTGCCCGAAGCCGAGCCGGCGCGCACTTCGCGGGTCTCGGTGCCGGTCGTTCAAGCGAACGAATTGGTGGCCGTGATCAACGTCTACGACAAGGAATGGAACGATCCGCTCGATCCCGGCGCCTTCACGGAATTCGATCGCGAGGCACTGCAGAGTTTGGCAACGGTTGCGGCAACGCTGTTCGATGCCGGCGACTCACAGGTTGCAGCGCCGCCGGCACGGGCGGTGCCGGCGGCCGTGATGCCACAAACGAACGGCGCGGCGGTACAAACGGTGGCGGCACCGGCCGCTATTGCGGCACCCGCCGGCGCCACGGCTCTGCTCGACACGGTGATCGCGGACACGTTGGCGAAACGCGGCGGCCTCGCGCTCTGGCTGTGCCGGCTCCCAGGACTCGTCCCCGGGCCAGGCGAGGGGCCGGAGATTCGTGCCGCGCTGGCGAGTGCGCTGCGGAGCGGCCTGCGCCCCAGCGATCGTGTCGCGTGGTACGACCCCGAAAACCTCGTCATCGTGACCCCCGGCTCGATTCCCACGGGGGTGCCGTTCGAGGCCCGCTTGCTGCGGCTCTTGCGCCCGCAACTCGCCCGCCTCGCCGCGAGTTCGTTGCAACCGTTCGAAGTGTGGATCGGAACAGCCGCGGCACCGGAGGACGGCACCGATGCCGCAACGCTCTTGAATGTCGCGATCGAGCGCTCCGGCTAAACGCCGCAGCCGTTCCGTAACCACAACCTATTCCGGCTCGAGATCCTCCGGAGGCGTTTCCGGAAGATGCAACACGTCGGCGCAGTACGCCGAGAGCGACGGACAACCGGCCTCGAGATGCAGCCCGCGCGCCTTGAACTCAGCCAGATGCGCGCCCAGCGCCGCCTTCGCGGCGCGCTCCGACTTTGCAAGACCCTGCATCCGGGCGAGCATTTCGGCATCGGAAAGACTGGACGGAGATTTTCGGTTCATCGCCTGCCTCCTTGACTCGTTCGACCCGAGCGCTCGACGGCGCCCGGGGTTCGGGGCCGAATGTAAGCTTCGCAATCGACGGGCCGCGACTCCGTTGCGCGCCAGGAACGGGCCTACGGGCGGTTTTTCCCGAAATGGCCGCACACCGTTCATCCACTGCCGACACGCCAGGCTGTCAATGGCGTGGACATCGACGCCGAGCGAGCCGCTTTTCCACAACGTTTTCCACAGGCGCGCCGGGCCGGCATGCGGGACGCCTTGGGATGATCGCGCGGCTTGTGCTACTTTGTGAGATATGGCGCCCATCCGAATGCTCGACCTGCATACCATCAACAAGATCGCGGCCGGCGAAGTCGTCGAACGGCCGGCCTCGGTCGTCAAGGAGTTGCTCGACAACGCGCTCGATGCGCGTGCGTCGCGCATTTCGATCGATCTCGAAGCCGGCGGCCGTAAATTGATCCGGGTCACGGACGATGGGGTGGGTATCCCGCCGGACGAATTGCCGCTCGCGATCCTCAACCACGCCACCAGCAAGCTGTCCCAGATCGAGGATCTGTTGCGCATTCACTCGCTCGGTTTCCGCGGCGAGGCGCTGGCGTCGATCGCCTCGGTGTCGCGCCTGTCGATCACGTCGCGCGAGCAGGGCTCGGAGATCGCCCACCGCATCGAGGTGGTGGACGGTGAGGCGAGCGGACTCCGGCCGGTGGCGGCGCCCGCCGGCACGACCGTGACGGCAGCCGAGCTCTTCTACAACACCCCGGCGCGGCGGGAATTCCTGCGCTCGCCGGTGGCCGAGCGGCGCGCCATTCTGGATCTCGTGTGTACCTATGCCTTGGCACTGCCGCAATTGCGGCTCTTGCTCCGCGACGACGGCCGCGAGCTGCTCGATCTGCGGCCGGCGGCGACGCTCCGCGAGCGCGCTGCCGATGTCCTGGGCCGGCCCGTCGAGCAGAACCTGGCCGACGTGCGCGGCGAACGCGACGCGATTCGGCTCGAGGGGCTCGCCAGCAAACCACCGTATGGGCGCAACAACCGCTCGCAGCAATTCACTTTCGTGAACGGCCGTCCGGTACGAGACCGCACCCTGTCGTTCGCGATCTCGCACGCCTATGAACGCAGCATGGAGCACGACCGCTTTCCGATCGTCCTGCTGTTCGTGTCGCTGCCGGGGGAGCAGGTCGACGTCAACGTTCATCCCACGAAACGCGAGGTGCGGTTTCGCGACGAGCGCGCCGTGCACGCCCTGGTGACCGGCGGTCTACGCCGTGCCATCGGCGCCCCCGATTTCGCCGAGCGCGACCGATTGCCGCAGCCAGTGCACGCCGTCACCATGCTGAAGACGTGGGCCGACACCCCGGCCGAGGTGTTGCCGGTGCCGGACTCGACCGCCACCGGGGCTTCGACGCCGCAACCCGCCCTTTGGCCGGCGCCGGTTTGGCCGGGCGGCGCCGATACGGCGCGCGAAACGACCGGCGACGAGTCGCAAGCCGCGGCGTTCGCCTGGGGCAGTCCGCCCGAAGGCGTGGCCGTCCCCACGACGCGCCCCGCACCCTCGCAGGACGATGCGCTCTATTGGCAGCTGCACAACGGCTACATCATGGTGCAAATCAAAGGCGGCCTCGTCATGGTCGACCAGCACGCGGCCCACGAGCGCGTCTTGTTCGACCGCGCCGTGGCCGCGCTGCAGGACCGCCCAGCCGTGGTGCAGCGGCTGCTGTTTCCAATCACTCTCGAACTCTCGGTGCGGCAGTTCGCGGCGTTCGAGGACGCCACCGAGTGGTTCGGAAAACTCGGGTTCCAAGTCAATCCATTCGGCGGCCGCAGCGTACTCGTCGAGGGCATCCCGGCGGAACTCCAGAATTGGGACGAGGGCGCGGTGCTGCTCGGAATGTTGGATGATCTGGCCGAGAACCGTGAAACCCAGCGCCTGCCGTTGCGCGACAAAGTCCTCGCCACATTCGCGTGCCGCGGCGCCATCATGATCGGCAAGAAGCTGGCCGTGCCGGAGATGCGCGCCCTGATGGATCAGTTGTTCGCGACGACATTGCCCTACACGTGTCCGCATGGGCGGCCGACCCTGCTGCGCATTGGCCTCGAGGACCTGGCGCGCCGCTTCCAACGCACGTGAAGCCGGCCGCGGCGATCCTCTGCGGTCCGACGGCCACGGGTAAGACCGCACTCGCGGTCCAGATCGCAGCCCGCGTCCCGGTCGAGGTCATCTCCGCCGATTCGCGCCAAGTGTACCGGCACTTGGATATCGGCACCGCCAAGCCCACCGCTGGGGAACGCGCCGCCGTCCCACACCATTTGATCGATTTCCTGGCGCTGGATGGCGCTTACAACGCGGCGCGTTTCGCCGCCGATGCGCGGGCGCTCATGGCCGAGATTCGCGCCCGCGGCCGGGTGCCGCTCGTGGTCGGCGGGGCGGGTTTTTATCTGCGCGTTCTCGAAGCGGGCCTCTTCGATGCACCCTATGAGCCCGAAACGCTCCAGCGCGTGCGCGCCGAGTTGGCAACGTGGCCCACGGACGCCATCGGCGCCGAACTTGAGCGGCTCGATCCCGAACGTCGCGCCACCCTGCATCCGAACGACCGACAGCGCTTGGCGCGGGCCCTCGAAATCTGCATCGCGTCGGGCCGCACGGTCACCGCACTCACGGCGGCGCGCCACGTTCCGGAGGAGCATTTCGTGCGTTTCCGGCTCACCGTCGAGCGCCCGGAACTGCATCGGCGCATCGCGGCCCGAACCGCGGCACTCTTCGATGCGGGCTGGATCGCGGAGGTCGAAGCGTTGATCCAAAGCGGCGTCGACCCGGAGAGCCCGGCACTCGCGACCCTCGGCTATCCACATGTCGTGGCGGTGGTGCGCGGCGCGTTGCAACGCGATGCAGCGCTGGAGCTGGTGATGCGCGACACGCGGCGTTTCGCACGCCATCAGGAGACCTGGTTTCGCAAGCTCGCCGACGCAAGCCTGATCGCGCCCGGCGACGACCGGACCCCCGACATGGTGGCGGCGCGCTTGCGGCGTGAATTCGGCGTCTGAGCAACGCTTGACGCTCCGCGGGCGCGATGCTAGCGTGCCCAGCGAGTGATGCGGGTGTAGCTCAGTTGGTAGAGCATCAGCTTCCCAAGCTGAGGGTCGTGGGTTCGAAACCCATCACCCGCTCCACTCGTCGAGGCCGGTTCGCCGGCCTCGACTCATTTCCGCCGTGGCGGGCGCTCTGGAGCGGGCCGCCGGCGCACGGGCGCCGGTTTGCGGCGCTGGGCGTGAAAGTCACGAATGATCTTCCAGGCCTCGTCGGCCGTTTCCGCGTAGCGCACGAGGCCGAGATCCTGGTCGGCGATCGTGCCCTCGTCGGCGAGATACTGCAGATCGAGCGCCCCCTGCCAAAACTCGCGTCCAAACAGAATCACCGGCATAACGCGCGTCTTCCCGGTCTGCATGAGCGTCAGTGCCTCGAAGAGTTCGTCGAGCGTGCCGTAGCCGCCCGGAAACGCGACCAGCGCCTGGGCGCGCAACAGGAAATGCATTTTGCGGACCGCGAAGTAATGAAATTGAAAGCACAGTTCGGGCGTGATGTACGAGTTGGGTGCTTGCTCCATGGGCAGGGTGATGTTGAGCCCAATGCTCGGCTCACCGACGTCGAATGCGCCGCGGTTGGCGGCTTCCATGATCCCAGGGCCGCCGCCGGTGACGATCACGTAGTCGGTTTCACCGCGCTTGCGGGATTCGGAGACCAAGCGGCCGAACTCGCGCGCTTCGTCGTAGTAACGCGCTTTGGCGAGAACCCGCCGCGCCACCGCCAGCCGGCGCGTCAGCCCCGGATCGGCAGGCCGCGACTGGAACTCGGCCTCCAGGGACGCGACGCGGCCGCGGGCCACCGCCGGTTCGATGATGCGCGTGCCGCCAAACGCCACGATGGTGAAACGGATCTGGTGGTGCCGGAGGATCATCTCGGGTTTTTGCAACTCGAGCTGCAGGCGGAGCGGCCGCTGGTCGTGCTGCATGATGAACTCGTGATCCTCGAATGCCAGGCTGTACGCCGGCGATTCGACGATCGCCTGAATGCGGGTCGCGGCCGCCGCCGGCGCATCCGGATCCGTGCCACCCTGACGCTTACGGGAACTCATCCTCGGTCCTTTCGTCCTGGCCTCGTGGGTCACAATTCGATGCGCTGGCGATAGGCCGGCGCGATCACATTCCAGCCGCGCTTGGTGTGCAACGTGTCGGTGAGCGCGGCGGCCGCGCCCGGTTCGCCGTGCGTCACGAACACCTGGCGCGGCGCCGGCTCGACGTCGTGCAGCCAGCGCACGAGTTCGTCGCGGTCGGCATGTCCCGACAAATGTCCCAAGTCGACGACCTCGGCGCGCACCGGAATCTCCTGCCCGTACAAGCGCACGGTTGGGGCGCCCTCCTGCAGCGCCCGGCCGCGCGTGCCGACGGCCTGATAGCCGACGAGGGCGATCATATGGCGCGGATCGGGCGCCACCCATTCCAAGTGGTGCAGGACACGCCCGCCGGTCAGCATGCCGCTCGACGAGAGGAGCAGTGCGGGGCCGTGCATGTTGTTCAAGCGCTTCGATTCTTGTGCGGTGCGGCACAAATGCACGTTCGGCCCGTAGAGCACGCACGACGGCCCGGTCAAGTCCTCGGCCGGAATGCCGTGCAGTTCCGGGTACTTGCAGTAGATCGCCGTCGCGTCCACCGCCATCGGGCTATCGAGATAGATCGGGAATTCGGGCAATGCCCCGGTGCGAATGAGTTCGCGGGCAAGGTAAATGATCTGTTGGGCGCGCCCGACGGCGAAGGCCGGCACGAGCAGTACGGCGCGTTTCTCGAGCATGCGCTGCAGAACGTGGCGCAACGCATCGAGCGGTTCGCCCGGCGGATGGAGCCGGTCGCCATACGTCGACTCGACCAACATCACATCGGGATTGCCCGGTGCTTCGGGGTCGGCGACGAGCGGCATGCCGTTGCGGCCGACATCGCCGCTGAACAGCACGTGCAGTTCGCGGCCGGCATCCCGTGCCACGACGTCGATCATCGCCGAGCCCAAGAGATGCCCGGCGTCGCGGAACCGGGCGCGGAACTGCGGCGACACATCGAACCACTCGCCGTACTTCTTGGTCTGCATGCGCTCCAGGAGCTGGTCGACGTCGTGCCGGTCGTAGAGCGGCAACGCCGGCGTGTGCTTGGAGAGACCCTTCGTGTTGAAAAACGCCGCGTCCTCTTCCTGCAAATGCGCCGAGTCATGCAAGAGAATGCGCGTCAAATCGAGGGTCGGCGGCGTGCAGAATACGGTGCCCGTGAAGCCGAGCTTCGCGAGGCGCGGCAGGAAGCCGCTGTGATCGATGTGGGCATGGGTCAGCAGCACCCAACGCAGCGCCTTCACATCGAAGGGGGGTTGGTCCCAGTTGCGCAGCCGCAATTCCTTGAGGCCCTGAAAGAGCCCGCAGTCGACCAGCAGTTGCTCGCCGCCCGCTTCGAGCAGATGTTTGGATCCAGTGACGCTGCCGGCGCCGCCGCAAAATGTAAGCGCGATCACGCGTGCCTCCTTCGTCGGAACGCACGCAGAATCGCAGATCGCACCGCACGAGGAAAGCGGGGGCGAAAGCGAGAGAGAGCCGGCCGAACGCGTGCCGGATCGAAGGGAACGCCCGGCCGGCCCAGAAAGCGCCCGCTTCACTGCACCGTCGCTTTGCAACGAGCCACGGCAAACATGCGAGGCGGATCGCGGTTGGAGGGGGAGAGCGGGCGCGCCAACCTCCGCGGCCCCGCCCCTCTGACACCGGCACCGAAACGGGCCTGCCACGGCGTGGCGGCAGCACCGCGTCTCGTCCTGGGCGGAAAGGTAAGAAAGGCGGTGCGCCGCCGCAAGGACGCGCCGGCCAAGGGGGCTAGTAGCCCGGGAGCGCCACCCAGGCACCGCTCTGGTGCGACTGGCGAACGGCGTCCAGCACGTCCTGGACCGCCTGGCCGTCCGCGAAGGTCGCAGCGCTCGCCGGCGGCTCGTGGCCCGCTTCGATGGCCTGCACGAGGGCCCGGGCTGAATGGACGAAGGCCAGTGCCCAGGGCGAGTCCGGAAGGATCTGGCGCACCTCGGCCGCCAAGGGGTCGGGCTCGCTCAACAAATCGAATGGCGCGTCGGGGGCCGACGGATCCCGCCGGCTGCCCCAAAGGCGCATTTCCGTGTCGAGCTTCAAGGCGCCTTCGGTGCCCTGAATGACGACATGAAATCCTTCGCCGCGATGCGCAACCGCCGACAAGTTGATGACGATCTGCAGTGCATGCGGGCCAGAGGTGCAGAGCCAGAATGCCGCCCAGTCATCGGCATCGACGGCGCGCGGCCGCAGCTCGCCGGCCGCGGCGCGCTCGGGCACGAAGGTGCGCAGCACGCCGGCGGCGGCGGCAATGTCTCCGAACAGCCACCGGAAGAGATCGACGGCATGCGAGCCAAAGGCACCGAGCGCACCACCGCCGCGCTGGCGTTCTTGCCACCAGCTATGCGGCCGGGAATGGTCGAGCCAACGCGGCGTCGCAAGATCCCACTGTGCATAGAGCGGCGTTCCCACGAACCCATCGGCAATCAAGCGCCGCAGGCGAACGACACTGGGCGCGAAGCGCAATTGATGATCGATGAGCGCAAAGCCCCGGGCGGCGCGCGCCGCCGCCGTCATCACCGCCGCCTCACCGGCATCGAGAGCCATGGGTTTTTCGCACAGCACATGCTTGCCGGCCGCGAGTGCCGCGAGCGCGAGCGTCCGATGCGTGTCGGGCGGCGTGGAAATACAGATGAGGTCGATGGCGGCATCGCTCAGCACGGCCTCGAGCTGGGTCGATGATCGCGCGATGCCGTGACGGCGTGCGAGCGCTTCGGTCCGCGCTGGGTCACGCCCCACCAAGGCACGGATTTCGGCACCGGGAATGAGCCGGAAGGCCGGCAATTGCACATTGAGGGCAAATCCCGTTCCGACGAGCGCGATGCCGACCGCCACGATTCCGCCTCCAGTCCCGCGGCCAGTCTAGTCCGAACGGCCGGGCCCTGGCGAGTGCGTCGAGCGGCGGGTATGCTCACGGTGATGGAGGTTCGAGTCATGAAGTTGCCCGTGCCGGTCCTGGCGTTGGCGGTTGTCGCCGGTCTGCTGGCTCCGACAACCGCCGCTGCCACCGCGCCCACCGAGCCGACCCGCATCGAACTCAAAACCGCCGACGGATTGACGATCGCCGGATTTTGGTTGGATTCACACATCGATAAGGGCCCGGCCCTGATCCTGCTGCACAACAGCGGCCGCGACCACTATCCGTATCGAGTCCTGTGGCAGTATTTGCTGCGGCAGGGTGTGAGCGTGCTGGCGATCGATTTTCGCGGTCACGGCGCGTCGCAACGGACCACCCCGGCCGCCTACGAGATGCTCGTGACACGCGATCAGCGCGTCTATACGGATTTCATTCAGGATGCCCGCGCCGGTTTGGCGTTCCTGACCCGGGTGCACCACATCCCGCCGGAGAAGATCGGGGTGGTCGGCGGCGAGGTCGGTGCCACGGTGGGTTTCCAGTTGTGCGCCGAAAACCCAAAACTGCGCGGCTTGGTGGCATTGTCGCCGCTCTCGAACGCCTACGGATTGCCGACGCTCGAGTATGCGCGCCAGTTCGGCAAACGGCCGCTGCTCATCATCAGCGTCAAACGTCTGCTCGAAGAGGGCCCGCAGCCGATCGTCGACCTGCTGGGGAAGACCGCTACGGTGCGTCTCGAGGTCTACGCCGGCCTCGAGACGCGCGGCGTCGAGATGCTCGACCAGCCGGCCGCCGTCGAACGCTTCATTCTCGGCTGGGCCAAAGAGTGGCTGCAGGGCGGCCACCAGGCAAAATAGGCGCAACCCCCATTGCGGCAACGGGTTCGACGTCCAGGCTCGAATTTTGCCCGAGCCTGGAACGAGCATTTGACCGCTAGTCGCCACTGTGATAAGAGATTCCGTGGTTCGTCTCAGATCGCCTGCGAAGGAAGGGCCCCTCGGTGCGGAAGCGTGTGACCGTGGCGATCGTCGGTCGCCCCAACGTCGGAAAATCGACGCTGTTCAATCGCGTCCTCCGGCGCCGCGAGGCGGTCGTCCATGACGAGCCCGGGGTGACGCGCGACCGCCACTACGGCCTGACCGACTGGGCGGGCCATCCCTTCTATGTCGTCGACACCGGCGGACTCGTGCCGGGGGCGCGCGACGGAATTCCGTCCCTGGTCCGCGAAAGCGCCCTGATCGCCATCACCGAGGCCGACGTGCTGGTACTCGTGACTGATGCGACCACCGGGGTCACGACGCTCGACCAGGAAGTCGCCGAAATATTGCGGCGCAGCCGCAAGCCGGTCATTCTGGCGGTCAACAAGACCGAGGAGCCGAGCCGGGTGCTCGAAGCGAGCGAATTCTATGCGCTCGGGCTCGGCGACCCGATTCCGATCTCGGCGCTCCATGGCACGAGCACCGGTGATCTGCTCGATCGCATCGTCGCGGCCCTGCCCGACAACGGGCCCGAGCCCGAGAGTGATGCCGAGTTGCGCATTGCCATCGTCGGGCGCCCGAACGTCGGCAAGAGTTCACTGCTGAACGCGCTGGTGGGTGAGTCGCGGGCGCTCGTCAGCGAGGAACCCGGTACGACGCGCGACTCCATCGATTCACGCTTGCGCTGGCATGGGCATTCGATCGATCTCGTCGACACGGCCGGCCTGCGGCGTCAGGCGCGGCGCAAGGACGCGGTGGATGTCTTCGCATCGATCCGCACCATGCGAAGCATCGAACGCTCCGATGTGTGTCTGCTGCTCCTCGACGCCAGCGAACCCATCAGCAATCAGGACACGCGCATCGGCGGCTATATCCACAAGGCCGGCAGGGGACTGGTCATTTGTTTCAACAAATGGGATCTGGTCGAGAAGGACACCAAGACCGTCAACGAGTTCAAGCGCAACTTCGAACGCGATTTCGCTTTCGCGACCTATGCGCCGCAGATCTTCATCTCGGCACTGACCGGAACGCGGGTGCACAAGCCGCTCGAGGTGGCCTGGATGGTGGGTGAAGCACGCGCCCAGCAAATCCCGACGCCGGTCCTGAACCGGGTGTTGCACGACGCCGTCAACCGCCGGCCGCCGCACTACCATAGCGGCGGCACCGGCACCGTGAAGTATGCCGTGCAGTCCGACACGCGGCCGCCGCGCTTCGCGGTCTTCGTCAACAACCCGACGTTCTTCGAACGATCTTATATTCGCTATCTGTCGAATGCGATGCGCGAAACGTTCGATTTTCCGGGCAGTGTCTTGAAGATCGAATTGCGGCCGAGTCCGTCCAAGCGCCGTGGGGCGCCGGGGGCGCCCGGCACGGCAGTGGCAGAGGAAGAGGACGAATGATCACGCTCGCCGTCGTCGTGGTCGCGTCGTATCTCGTCGGGGCGGTGCCGTGGAGCTTGCTTCTGGTGCGCTGGGTCAAGGGCATCGATTTGCGCACCGTCGGCAGCGGCAATCTCGGCGCCACGAACACCTTTCGCGCTCTCGGAGCGGCCGGCGGACTCGTGGTGCTCGCACTCGACATTGCCAAGGGCTTCGTCGCGCCGGTGGTGATCGCCCGTTGGCGGATCGATGCACCGCCGGTGCCGGGCGATGTGCTGGCGCTCGCAGCCGGCATGGCTGCCATCTTGGGACACATGTTTCCGGTCTACACGCATTTCCGCGGCGGCAAGGGGATCGCAACGACGGCCGGCGTTTTCCTGGGGCTCGAACCGCGCGCCTGTCTAGTGGCGATCGGCGCCTTCGCGCTCGGCTTCGGAGTGTCGCGCGGCATCGTTTCGGTGGGCAGCTTGGCGGCAGCACTGGCGCTGCCGTTTGCGGTGTTCGCGATGGGGCAAAGGAGCGGTGCCACGGCCGCCGTGCATGTCGGAGTCGCAGCGGCGCTCGCGTTGCTCATTTGGACCAAGCACACGAGCAATCTCTCGCGCCTGGTGCGCGGCCAGGAAGCGAGCATCTTGCGGCGTCGCGGCGCCACGCCGGTACGAAGGACAGGACCATGAGCGGCATTGCGATCCTCGGTGCCGGCAGTTGGGGTACGGCTCTGGCCGTCAACTTGGGAGAGAGCGCGCCGGCTCTGTGGGATCACGACGAGGCGCGCGCCGTCGCCACCCAAACCTCGCGCGTCAACGGGCGCTATTTGCCCGACGTCCGCCTGCCGGACGGAGTGCGCGTCACCAGCCACTTGTCCTTGGCATTGCGCGGCGCCGATGTCGTGGTTTTCGCGACCCCATCGCACACCCTCCGCGAGGTCGCCCGCCGGGTCCGTGACGCGGCCGGATTCGATCCGCAACAGATTGTCGTCAACGTCGCGAAGGGCCTCGAGGAACATTCCGGCAAGCGTCTCTCGCAGGTTCTCGCCGAAGAGTTGCCGCAGCCGGCGAATCGCATCGTGTCACTCGTCGGCCCGAGCCATGCCGAAGAGGTGGCGCGGCGGATGCCGACCACCGTCGTCGCCGCTGGCACCGACCCGGCGGTGTTGCAGCGCGTTCAGGAGCTCTTTTCGACCGACACGTTCCGCGTCTATACGAACGACGATGTGATCGGGGTGGAACTCGCCGTGGCGCTCAAGAACGTCATCGCCATCGCCGCCGGCATCGCCGACGGACTGGGGTTCGGCGACAACACCAAGGGCGCACTGCTGACCCGCGGGCTGGCGGAGATGGCGCGCCTCGGGGTCGCACTCGGGGCCCGCGCCGAAACGTTCGCCGGGCTGGCGGGACTCGGCGATCTGGTGACGACGGCGACCAGCCGTCACAGCCGCAACCGCAACTTGGGCGAGGCGATCGCACGCGGCCGCTCGCTCGAAGACGCACGCCGCGATCTCGGAATGGTTGCGGAAGGCGTGCCGACGGCGCGCGCGGCCGTCGAGCTGGCTCGTGCCCGGCAACTCGAATTGCCTATTTCAGAGCAGGTGTACGCGGTTCTGTTCGAAAAGAAGGATCCGCGGCAGTCGATCCGTGACTTGATGGTGCGTGCGCCCCGGGCCGAGGCCTGGAGCGACGCAAAAGGAGGATCATGACCGTCATCCCTCCCAAACTGTACTTCTCGATCAGCGAGGTCGCCGAGCTGACCGGTGTGAAGGCACACGTTTTGCGGTACTGGGAATCGGAATTCCAGGATTTGCATCCAAAGAAAAATCGCGCCGGAAACCGCAGCTATCGTGAAAAAGACATCCGGCTCGTGATGCTGATCCGCGACTTGCTCTACAAGCAGGGGTTCACGATTTCCGGGGCGCGATTGCAGCTCAAGGATCGCCTGCGCCGTGAGGAGCCTGGTCTGGAGGCGCAGGCGGCGATGCCGGGCTTGGATTTTCCGGCGGCGCCGGTCAGCGACGATCGATCACGCTCGGTGCTGCGTGCCATGAAGCGCGAGCTTCAGGAATTGCGCAAGCGGCTAGACTGAGCAGCGGCGTACTGGTAGGCTGCGCCAGCCTTCGGGGCGTAGCGCAGCCTGGTAGCGCACCTGCATGGGGTGCAGGTGGTCGCTGGTTCAAATCCAGTCGCCCCGACCATTTGGCGGGAGCCCACCAAGGGCTCCCGCATTTGTTTTGGTACGCGTCAGATCATGCGGCCGGCGAGGTGGCGCACGATGAGCGCGACGAAACTGCCCGAGGTGACGAGACCGAGCGTCAGTACGCGATCGTGATTGGCGATCGTGCGCGCCGGGTCGTAGTGACGCGACCACAGTGCGACGACGGCGCACAGCGCCAGCAACGCGACGACGAGGAAGATCGTTTCAGCAGTCGTGAACACGGTCTGCGCTGCCGGCAGAGCGGTAAGAAGCGCGAGCCCGAAACACGCGAGCGTCGTCCGGAATACAATGCGCGGCCCGAAGCGGGCGGCGAAACTCCGGTCACCGCGTGCCAGGTCTTCTTCGATCTGGAACACTTGCGTCAGCGGATACAACCCGGTCACGAGCAACGTCGCCGCCAGCCCGCCGCAGACGAGCGCGACATTGAATTGCGGCCAGCCCGCCGGCACCGCCACGACCGCGCCCGCCAAGAAACCCAACAGGCCCTGGCCAAAAGCCACGACGAGCAGGCTCGACGCCGGGCCGTTCTTGAGACGAACGCGTGGATGGGAGTACGCAATGCTGAGCAGCGCGATGGCGGCGTACACGAGGCTGAACGGCAGGCCGGCAAGGGGAGCCAGCAGCGCTCCGGCGGCCATAAAGCCGAGGCCGCCCCATAAACAGAAACGGCCCGCCGGCGGCGGGGCACGCAGCCCAGTCACCGGGCCTTTGTCTTGATCGTAGTACGAGTTGTAAGCCGTCGTGCCGCCGTACAACAAGAGGTGCAGCACCAGGAACGCGACGGCGGCGCGGCGATCCGGAACGCCACCGGCGAGCAGGAAAGCCCACAAGAAAATGCCCGAGAGAATCAGTTGGAACTGCAAGCGCAGGTGAATCAGAAAAGCAATCACGCCGACGCCCGCCGGTGCATTGCGGCACCTTCGGGGGTGCCGCGCGTCCGCGCAATGAGGGCGTCGAAGGCGCGCGGCCAGTGGCCGAGCGCGTGGACCACGGGGGTGATGATCGCCGGCCGTTCGAGGGCGGCGTGCAGCAAGGAATCCCAGCGCAAGCGCGCCGCAAATTCGCGCCGCCAAGCGCGTTCATAGGCGAGTTGTGTTGCCGGTGCGGTGCACTCCGCTTGCAAGCAAGTGATGGCGTGCTCGGCTGCGAGGCGGCCCGAACGCAACGCCATCGCGATGCCGTCGCCGGACAATGGGTGCGGCGGCGCCGCGGCATCGCCGGCGAGCAGCACGCCGCGCCAGAGGGGATGCCGCACCCCGAAGACGAGTTCGCTTTCGCTGGTGCGCGAGGCGGGATCCGGAGTTGTTGCAGCGTACAGTGCCGCAAGACGCGGCACGCGGGCGGCGATCGCGGCCAGCACACCGGCGGCACCGGCGCCCCGGTGCCGGCGCACGACATCGGCGCGGGCCACCAAGCAAACGTTGAAGCGGGATGCGCCGATGGGCGCGACACCGACGTAGCCACCCGGGAAGGCGTCCAGTTGGACTTGCGCGGGACCCGGGATGGCGCCAATGCGGTGCTCTTTGAGGCCAACGCGCGTGGCGCGGCCGGGGGTGCGTTGCAGATGCTTGCCGAACGCGCCAACGACAACCCGCGCCCGGACCCGGGCGGCCGTGGCGCCCGCGAGTTCGACTTCGAAGCCGTGTTGGAAGTCGCCTGTCCAATCGGTGGCGTGGGTTTCGGTGCGCAACTCGGCGCCCTGCGCGACCGCGTTGCGAACGAGCGCGGCATCGAGAATGAAACGCGAGATCCCAAACGCGGCTGCGGGCAAAAGCGCATTCGCCATCGCACCGCGCGACACGACCGACGCGCTACGGATCGGCACCGCACCGAGGCCTTCGAGATCGATGCCCAGGGCTTCGAGATCGGTGCGCGCTTCGGGTGAGACAAACTCACCGCACAAGCGATGGCGCGGCAGCCGGCCGGCTTCGCAGAGCAACACTCGCGCCCCGGCCTGCGCCAGAACGGTCGCGGCCGCGGCGCCGGCGGGCCCGGCACCAATGACCAGCGCGTCGTACGCCACGGCCGTCATCGCCACGGCTCCACCCGCCGCACGACGAGGGCGGCGTTCTTGGAACCAAAGCCGAGGCAATTGCAAAGCGCGGCGCGAATTTCGCCGCTGCGCGCCCGGCCCGGCACATAGTCCAAATCGCAGTCGGGATCCGGTGTGTCGATGTTGGCGGTGGGCGGCAGAAAGCCACCCCGCATGCCGAGAATTGCCGCCACCACTCCAGCGGCGCCCGAGGCGCCCTGCGGATGACCGATGAGCGACTTGGTTGCCGACGTGGCGACGCGGCCGGCATGCGGGCCGAGGGCCGCCTTCACGGCGCGGGTTTCGACGCGATCGTTGAGTGCCGTGCCGGTGCCGTGCAGATTCACATAGTCGATGTCGGCGGGCAGGACGCCCGCATCTTCGAGCGCCAGGCGCATGGCGCGCGCCGGCTCGGCACCGTCTTCGCGCATTGCGACGCGATGGAACGCTTCGCACGTCGCACCATAGCCGGCGATCTGGGCGAGCGGCAGGCGGCCGCTCGCACGGACGCGATCTTCGGACTCGACCAGTAGCATCCAGGCGCCTTCACCCAGAACGAAACCATCGCGATCGCCGCTCATCGGGCGCGAGGCCCGCGCCGCCATCTCGTTCCAATGCGTCGATACCACCCGCAGGCTGCAGAAGCCGGCGAGGATGGCGGGCGTGATGCACGACTCGGCGCCGCCCACCAAGATCGAATCGGTGCGGCCGGCGCGGATGAGATCGAGTGCCGCGCCGAGTGCATCGGTCGAACTCGTGCAGCCATTCGAAAGCACGTGGCTCGGGCCGCCGGCACCGAGCGCAATCGAGACTTCGCTCGCCAGCATGCCGGCGGTCGAACAGGGCACGGCGTACGGGCTCACCGGCCGCGCCTCGCCGCCAAAGAAGGCCGCGTATTGCCGTTCGGCATACTCGACGCACCCGGCACCGCTGCCGACCAGAACATGCAGTGAACTGCGCCACGCTTCCGGCAACGCCTCGGGGTCGAGCCCGGCGTGCGTCAACGCTTCGCGCGCCGCGGCGACGGCGAGAGGTACGACGCGCGCGACCCGGCCACGATCGCGTGGTAGGACCCAAGCATCAGGATCAAAATCGGGGACTTCAGCCGCGACCCGGCAGGCAAGATGATCGGCGTCGAAAAGTGTCAGTGGGCGCGTCGCGGTGCGGCCCATGCGCAGGCCCGATTCGTAGGCTTCAAGCCCGAGACCATGCGGACCCACGCACCCCATGCCGGTCACGAAGGCGCGGCGTGAGGCATGCATCCGATGGCCCTCCCTCGACCCGAGCCGCGTGATCATAGGGGTGGGGAAGGCTGAACGCAACGGCACGGAAGTGGACCACACTCCCCGGCGTGTGGCAGGCTGCGTGGTCCTTGGAGGCGCAGGTGATCGATCGAACCGGAGTCATCGCGGTCATTCCGGCCTACGAGGCGGCGCCACACCTCGAGGCGGTGTTGCGCGGCGTGCAGGACTATCTCGAGCCCGCGGCGATCCTGGTGATCGACGATGGCTCGCGTGACGCGACCGCCGAGGTGGCGCGCCGTGCCGGCGTGCGCGTCTTACAGCATCCGCGCAATCAGGGCAAGGGTGCGGCGTTGCGGACTGGATTCGACGCGGCGCGCGCCGCGGGCTTCACGCACGTCCTCACGCTCGATGCCGACGGACAACATCCACCGGCATGCATTCCGCGCTTCCTGGCGGTACGCGACCAAGCCGAAGTCATCATCGGCTGGCGCCTGCATGATCCGGGCGCCATGCCGGCGGCGCGCCGCATGTCGAACCGCGCCACGGCCGCGATCCTGTCGGCGCTCGCCGGCCAATCGATCCTGGATGGCCAGTCGGGCTACCGGCTTCTGGCGCTCGCGCCGCTCGAGGGTTTGCGGTTCGGGGCCCGGGGATTCATGCTCGAATCCGAACTCTTGGTGCGCGCCGCACGTGCCGGCGCGCGCATCGGCCACGTGCCCATCCCTTGCGTGTACGGGACGGAGACGAGTCATATTCATGCGGCCGAGGACACGGTGCGTTTCCTTTGGCTTGTGGGCCGCAGTTTCTTCTGGTAGCGTCCCGCGCCGACGGCGGTGAAATTCTTTGCGCATTCTGCTTTCAAACGATGACGGCATCCGCGCCCCGGGGCTTGCGGCGCTCGAACGCACCCTGGAAGGCTTGGGGCACATCGACGTCGTGGCACCCGATCGCGAACGCAGCGCCTCGGGGCATTCGTTGACGCTGACCCAGCCGCTGCGGGTCACCAAACACGACGACCGCCACTGGTCGGTTTCCGGCACGCCGACCGACGCCGTGCTCTTGGCGCTCGAGAAACTCCTCCCCGCGCGGCCCGACTGGATCGTTTCGGGGATCAACCACGGACCCAACATGGGTGAGGACGTGACGTACTCGGGGACGGTCGCGGCCGCCATGGAGGGGGCGATCCTCGGCATCCCGTCGATTGCCGTGTCGATGGCGGCGCGCGGCGAGCTCTTGTTCGAGGAATTGCGGCCGCCGTTGCGCACGCTCCTCGAACGCCTGATGCAGTATCCGCTGGCGCGCAATCAGCTTCTGAACGTCAATCTGCCCAACGTGCCGACGGCCCAAGTGCGCGGCGTGCGCGCCACGCGGCTCGGGTCGCGCGTCTATCGCGATGCGGTCGTGGCGCGGCAAGATCCGCAGGGGCGGGACTACTATTGGGTGGGCGGCACCGGGCCCGACTGGGTCAACGACGAACGCTCGGACGCCTACGCGGTGGCGCACGGATTCATCTCGGTGACGCCGCTGTCGACCGACTTGACGCACTATCAAGCGCTCGTCGACCTGGAGGCGCACTTCGACCGATGGCAATGATGGCGGACATCAAGCTGCGGGTCGCACGCCGGCGCATGGTGCAGGAACAGCTCCTGCGGCATGGCATTCACGATCGGCGCGTCCTGGACGCCATGAACCAAGTCGCGCGCCACAACTTCGTGGACGATGTCTTCGCGCCGCGCGCCTATGGTCCCAATGCGCTGCCGATTGGTGGCGGCCAGACGATTTCGCATCCACGCATCGTGGCGCTCATGACCCAAGCGCTGGAGCTTTGCGGCACGGAGCGGGTGCTCGAGATCGGCACCGGCAGCGGCTACCAAACAGCGGTGCTGTCGCTCCTGGTCGCCGAGGTTTGGAGCTTGGAACGGTTGCCGGCGCTGGCGGCGCGCGCCACCCTACGGTTGAACGAAATGGGGGCGCGCAATGTGCACCTGCGGGTCGATGCCGGACTCGGTTGGCCGGATGCGGCGCCCTTCGACGCCATCTTGGCGAGCGCCGCGGCGCCGGAGGTGCCGGGCCGGTTGCTGGCGCAGTTGGCACCCGGGGGACGTGCGGTGCTGCCGGTAGGGCGCGGCGGGCGGCAGCAACTCTTGCTCCTGCACCGCCAGGGCGACGAGGTCACGACGCGCAATCTGGGCCCCTGCCGGTTCGTGCCGCTTTTGGGGCCGAACGCTGCGCGCTCGGGCCACGGCCCGTCCGCTGGACAGGATGCCATCGAGGCCGTATAGTGGCCCGCTGGCAGGGTGCGGCGCTTCCGAGCGACGTCCTTCCATCTCAAGGGCTTGGCTGGTTCGGGGCGTAGCGCAGCCTGGTAGCGCACCTGCTTCGGGAGCAGGGGGTCGGAGGTTCAAATCCTCTCGCCCCGACCACTTTTTCTTCGGTTCGAGCCGTGACCCGGATGGAGACGGCATGCAGGATCGCGAGCGAGTTCTCCGCGAACTGCAGGCCCAAATTCGCGATGTCCCGGATTTCCCGATTCCGGGCATTCTGTTTCGCGACATTACGCCGATCTTCCAAGACCCAAAATCCTTCAGGGCTTGCGTCGATCTCTTTGTAGATCACTTCAAGGATATGCGGGTCGAGGTGTTCGCCGGCATCGAGTCGCGCGGCTTTTTGTTCGCGGCCCCGGTGGCGCTCGCTCTGGGGGCGGGGTTCGTACCGGTGCGCAAGGCCGGTAAACTGCCGGCGGCCAAATTCCAGCGTACGTACGATCTCGAATACGGCAGCGCCACGATCGAGCTGCACCGCGACGCGGTGCGGCCCGGGCAGCGCGTCGCGCTCCTCGATGATTTGCTCGCAACCGGCGGCACCGCCGCAGCCGCCAGTTCGCTCTTGGAAGAAGCCGGCGGCACGATTGTCGACATTGGTTTCCTGATCGAGCTCGATTTCTTGAATGGCCGACAGCGCTTGGGCGGCCGGCCCGTCACCAGCTTCATCCACTACTGACACTAAAGGGGCATGCATGGCGACGGCTCTAGCCAGCGGGCAAACAGACGGCGCGGCGTTCGAGTCCTACATCGCGCCTGAAACTCGCATGCGTGAACTCACGATTCGCTCGGTCGTTCTCGGCACCATTCTGGGCATGGTGTTCGGCGCTTCGTCGCTTTACTTGGTCTTGAAGGTCGGCTTGACGGTGAGTGCCTCGATTCCGGTGGCGGTCATTTCGATCACCATCTTCCGCGCCGTCTCGAAACTCTTCGGTGGGTTCGGCGTCAAGGACGCGACCATTCTCGAGAACAACATCGTGCAGACGGCCGGTTCGGCGGGGGAGTCGATCGCCTTCGGGCTGGGCGTCACAATGCCGGCCATCATGATCTTGGGATTCAATTTGGAGATCACCCGCGCCATGTTGGTGGCGGTGCTCGGCGGACTGCTCGGAATCTTGATGATGATCCCGCTGCGCCGCGCGCTCATAGTGGCGCAGCACGGCAAGCTCAAGTATCCGGAAGGCACGGCCTGCGCCGAGGTGCTCAAGGCGGGCGCATCGGAGGAGTCGCGCAGTATGGCGTCGGCGGCTGCCAAGCGCGATGCCATCGCGGCGGCGGCAGCTGGACTGGCCGGCAACACCAGCGCGCGCACGATCTTCGCGGGCTTCGGTTTGGGACTCGTCTACAAGACGTTGATGAATTCGCTGCATTTCTGGAAGGACACGCCGGAGAAAATCTTCAAGGCACCGTTCAAGGCCGGTTCGGTGTCGGCGGAAATCTCGCCGGAGCTCTTGGGCGTCGGCTATATCATCGGGCCCAGGATCGCATCGATCATGTGCGCCGGCGGCGTGCTGGCCTATATGCTCTTGATTCCGCTCATCAAGTTCTTCGGCGAGGGCATGACGGGGCCTCTGGCGCCCGGGACCATCCCAATTTCGGAAATGAGCCCGAATCAAATACGTGGTGCCTACGTGTTGTATATCGGTGCGGGGGCGGTTGCGGCCGGCGGCATCATCAGCCTGCTGCGCTCCTTGCCGATCATCTGGCACGGCCTCAAGGAAGGGCTGAAGGACGTCGGCCCGGGCGCCAAGAATGCGGTCAAGAACATGCGGCGCACTGAGAGGGATCTGTCCATGAAGACCGTCGGCATCGGCATCGTGCTGTTGCTGGCGGCGATCGTTATCGCCCGCCCGTTGCACATGAACTTGCTGGGTGCGATCCTTATCGTGGCGTTCGGGTTCTTGTTCGTGACTGTTTCGTCGCGTCTGACGGGCGAGATTGGGTCGTCGTCGAATCCGATTTCCGGCATGACGGTGGCGACGCTGTTGCTCACCTGCCTCATTTTTCTGGCCGTCGGCTGGACGGGTGGCGCGTACTACGTGACGGCGCTTTCGGTCGGCGCCATCGTCTGTATTGCGGCGTCGAACGGTGGCACGACGTCGCAGGACCTCAAGACTGGGTTCCTGATTGGCGCGACGCCGCGCTTGCAGCAGATTGCGATTCTGGTCGGGGCACTCGCCTCGGCGCTCGTACTGGGACCCATTCTGCTCAAGCTGAACGACGCCTCGACCACCTACGTGCCGATTGCCCAAGTCGTACCGAGCGGCCTGCACACGGATGCGCCGCTCAGCGATACGGAGGCGATTCGCGGCGTGCAGGCGGCCAGCGACTCGAAGAGCTACAAGGTCTGGCACAAGACCGACACCCAAGGCGGCCCGGAAGGCAAGTATTTGGTCGATGAAGCGGGCAACGCCGTCTACTTGGTCGACCCGGGCATCAACGGCACGCATGACACGCGCCCGGATGGCTCGAAGGTGAAGAAGTTCGATGCGCCCAAGGCGACGCTCATGTCGTACATCATCAAGGGCATCTTGGATCGCAAGCTGCCGTGGGGCTTGGTCATCTTCGGCGTGATGATTTCGCTCGTGCTCGAACTGTCGGGGATTCCATCGCTGGCATTCGCGGTAGGGGTGTATCTGCCGCTTTCGTCGTCGTCGCCCATCTTCCTGGGTGGCGCCGTGCGCTGGCTCGTGGATCGCAAGCGGCGCAAGGAATTGGCGCATGCCAATCTCACCGAAGAGCAATTGGCAGCCGAAGGTGACAAGAGCCCCGGCGTTTTGATGGCTTCGGGGTATATCGCTGGCGGGGCGATCGCGGGCATCATCATCGCGTTCACGCAGGGTGTGCTCGGCAACTTCGACAGTGACCAGATCAAACGGATGGCGGGCAACCCGTTCTTTGCCGGCGCGCACGCTGATGCGCTCTCGATGCTGCTGTGCATCATGCTCATGACCTTGCTTTACCTGGTGGGACGCGAGAAGTTGCTCGCGACCCGCCGCCGCTAACGCGCCCACAAAAATAGCGGCGCGGCCCTTTTGGACCGCGCCGCCGTTGATTTCTACGCTCGCTTCGTTCACCAGCCGATGGGCTGCCCTTCGTTTTGTTTGTCGAGCCACACCTTGAGCGGCGCGAAGTAGTCGAGAATCGCCGTGGCGTCCATTTGGCGCTGGCCGGTCATCGCGTCAAGCGCATCGGGCCACGGCTTGGACAAGCCCATCTCGAGCATCTTCTGGAGCTTGGCGCCCGCCGCCTTGTTGCCGTAGATCGACTGGCGGTTGAGCGGGCCGGTAGTGCCGGCGGCTTGGCACATGGCGCGGTGGAACTGGAACTGCAGAATGCGCGCCAGGAAGTAGCGCGTGTACGGCACGTTGGCCGGCACGTGGTACTTCGCACCGGGATCGAAGTCGGCCTCGGTGCGTTCGACCGGCGGCCGGATGCCCTGGTACTTCTCGCGCAACCGCCACCACTCGGCATTGGCATTTTCCGGCTTGATCTCGCCCGAGAACACCTTCCAGCGCCATTGGTCGATGACGAGCCCAAAGGGCAGGAAGGCGATCTTGTCCATGGCCTGCTTCAACAACAGACCGATGTCGCTCGAGGCGTCCGGTTCGGCGTCGATGAGGCCGAGCTGCTTCAAGTAGCTCGGGGTGATCGATAGCGCGATTGCATCGCCGATCGCCTCGTGGAAGCCGTCGTTCGCACTGTCGCGGTACAGGAAGGGTTGAGTTTCATAGGCACGCTGGTAGAAGTTATGGCCCAGCTCGTGATGGATGGTGGTGAAATCCTCGCCGGTGATGTCGATGCACATTTTGATGCGCAGATCATGGTCGGCGTCCACATCCCAGGCGCTTGCGTGGCACACGACGTCGCGATCACGCGGCTTGAGGAATTGCGACCGCTCCCAAAACGTCGCCGGCAGGGGCGGGAAGCCGAGCGAGACGAAGAAGTTTTCGCCGTACTTCACCATACCGCGCTCGTCGACATGCTTGGCGCGGAGTGCCGCCGTGACGTCGATGGCCGCGTCGGCACCCTTGGGGGCGACGATCGGGTAGACGTTGCCCCACTCCTGGGCCCACAGATTGCCGAGCAATTGCGCCGGAATCGGACCGTTGGCCGGTACGACATCCGGGCCGTAGGTGTCGCGCAAGCGCCGGCGCACGTAGGCGTGCAGCGACAGATAGAACGGCTTCACCTGATCCCATAGGCGGTCGAGTTCGGCGGCGAAAGCGTCGGGCGGCATGTCGTATTTTGAACGCCAGAGTGCTCCCGTGTCCTTGAATCCGAGTTCGCGGGCGCCTTGGTTGGCGATCTGCACATAGCGCATGTAGTCGCTACGCATCGGCGCACCGACGGCGTGCCAGCCCACCCATGCATCGCGCAATTCGTTGGCGTCGCGGCTGCCGGCCATGATCTTCTCGATCTCGCCGATGTCCAGCGTCTCGTCCTTGCCGTCCTTGCCCTTGTGGGTCCATTTGCCTTTGCCGTAGGCGCCTTCCATGCGCGCCGCAATCTGCGTCAACTCGCCGCTCAACTTCGGATCGGCGGGACCGGGGAGCGTGATCGCCAGCTTGATGAGCATGAGTTTGCGGCGCACGTCCGGCGGCAGGTCGAACTTGTCGTACTTGGCCGCCTGCTTTGCGAGCTTGACGTTGGCTTCGATGAGGCGCTGGTTGGCGAGGGCCGAGATCTGCTCGGTGTCGTCGGTGATGTAGGTCGCCTTGACCCAGTCGGCGCGTTGGGCTTCGACGGACAACGTCTTGAGCTGCGCCTCGGCCTGCTCGACGAATTTGGCCGCCTGGTCCGCCATGGAATTCTTGGCTTTGGGACCGTCGACCGCGAACGACTGTTGCGGGACCAAAGTGCACGACAAGGCGAGAAGGGCAGGCGCAACCAGTGCGAACCGCCGGACCATGCGACGACCTCCTAGGATTCGAACGTCACGAGCGCTCCACGCGAGCGCCCCACGATACATCACGCGGTATCGAGCGTCGCGAGAAAACGCGGCTTCTGGCGCGGTTTCGTGGCTTGCTCGAAAGCGTAGGCGAGCCGGATGAGCGTGCCTTCCGACCAGGCGGCGCCGATGAGCGACATGCCGACCGGAAGCCCGAACGAATAACCGACCGGCACGGTGATGCTGGCGCAGCCGGCAACCGCCGCCGGCGACGAACTCGCGCCCAGGAAATGATCGCCGTTGACCAAGTCGATGGGCCAGGCCGGCGAGCCGGTGGGGCCGACGAGGGCATCGAGCTTTTGCGCTGCGAGTACGGCCTCGAGGCCCTCGGTGCGTGCCAGTTGCTGGCATTTGGCGAGCGCATCGCGGTACGGTTTGTCGGTCAGCGGACCCTTCTCCTGCGCCTTTTCGAACAGGTCCTGGCCGAAGTAGCGCATCTCGCGGTCGCGGTGTTGCGTGTTGAAGGCGATGAGATCGGCCAGGGTCCGCATCGGGGACTTGGGGCCGAGGTCGGCCAAGTAGGCCTCGAGATCGGTTTTGAATTCGTAGAGCAGCACCGTGAACTCATCGTCGTCGTACTCGCCGAGATGGGGGATTTCGACCGGATCGATGAGAATGGCACCCTGGCGCTTCATGGCATCGAGCGCTTGTTCGACGAGGGCGTCGGCTTCGGGGCTGTAGCCGAAGAATTTCTTGCGGACAACGCCGATGCGCGCTCCAGCCAGGCCCTTGGGATCGAGGAACTGGGTGTAGTCGACGCGTTCGCGGTCGGCGCCGGCGATGGTGGCGCTGTCGTGGTCGTCGGGAAATGCGAGCGCGGTCAAGAGCGCGGCGGCGTCGGCCACCGTGCGCGCCATCGGCCCCGCGGTGTCCTGGCTGTGGGCGATCGGGATGATACCGGCGCGCGACACGAGCCCGAGGGTGGGTTTGATGCCGACGAGCGAGCACATGCCCGCTGGACAGACGATCGAACCGTCGGTTTCGCTGCCGACGCCGACGGCGGCTAGATTGGCGGCGATCGCGGCACCGGTGCCGGAACTCGAACCACACGGACTGCGGTCGATGACGTAGGGATTGCGGCACTGGCCGCCTCTGGCGCTCCAGCCGCTCGACGCTTGGCTCGACCGGAAGTTGGCCCACTCGGAGAGGTTCGTCTTGCCGAGAATGATGGCACCTGCAGCGCGCAGGCGCGCGACGATGAAGGCATCACGGGGCACGACGGCGTCTTCGAGCGCCAGCGAACCAGCGGTGGTTTTCATGCGGTCGGCGGTCGCGATGTTGTCCTTGACGAGAATCGGGATGCCGTGCAGTGGGCCGCGCACGTGGCCGGCCTTGCGCTCGGCGTCCAACTGTGCGGCGATGGCCAACGCTTCGGGATTCGTTTCGATGATCGAGTGGAGCGCCGGGCCGCGGCGGTCGAGGGCCTCGATGCGCGCCAGATAGGCGGCCGTGAGGGCGCGCGACGTGAGGCCGCCCGACTGCATGCGGGCTTGCAGCTCGGTGACGGTGGCTTCTTCGAGATCGGCGTGCGGCGCGCGTACGGCCGGGGTGTCGGCGCGCGCTCCGGTCGCCGTTGCCGCCACCGCGGCGAGAGATGCGGTCGTGCCGCCCACCGCCGCCGCAAGGCCGCCGAGCGTACCGGCGCGCAGGAAACTGCGCCGCGTCATCGAGCGCGGGTCCGTGGATCGCGAACGCATGGGACGCATCCTCTCGTTGAGTGCGCACCCGCCCTCACCGGCGGAGAGCGTGGAGTGGAACGCGCCAGGATACATCGAAGGCGGCCCGGCAGGGGGGAGTGGCGCGAGGACATGCCCCCCCGCGCCCCTTGTTGACCCTGTTGCAGCTTCGGTACAGTGCGCTCACGACCGCCGCAAAGGAGCGTTCCATTCCGCCACTCCTTCACAGCCTCGTGCTCGTGCGCCACGGCGAGACCGAGTGGTCGACCGCCGGACGCCACACGGGCCGAACCGACCTGTCACTCACTGCGCGCGGCCAGGAGCAAGCCCGCGCCGTCGCGAACAAGCTGGCCGGGCGATCGTTCGCGCGGGTTTTTTCGAGCCCCCTCCACCGCGCCGCCGAGACGTGTGCGTTGGCGGGCTTCGGCGCCGAGGCTGAAGCACTCGACGATCTGATGGAGTGGGACTATGGAGCGCTCGAAGGCCTGACCTCGAACGAGATTCGCGCCACGCGGCCCGGCTGGACGATTTGGTCTGGTGACGTGCCGGGCGGGGAGTCGGCGGCGGCGGTCGCGGCGCGCGCCGACCGGGTCGTTACACGCGTGCGGGAAGTGCGCGGCGACGTCCTGCTGTTCGCGCATGGGCACTTGCTGCGCGTTCTCGTGGCCCGTTGGCTGGGTCTCGAGCCGCAGGCAGGCCGCTTGTTCGCCCTCGACACGGCGACGGTTTCCGTCCTGGGGTGGGAACGCGACCAGGCGACGATTCGGCAGTGGAACGTTGGACCGTGATGCGTTCTGGACATGGACGGCGGGCTGGAATGAAACGGCCTGCCGGGTGGTTGTCTTCCCATGCACCGGCCAAGCGCCGGTGAAAGGCAAGGTGCGCGATGTTACAGGCTGGCACGCCGTTCCCGAAGTTCGCTCTCCAGAATCAGGAGGGTAAGACCGTGCGTCTCGAGGACTTCGCCGGCAAGTGGCTCGTCCTCTATGTGTATCCCAAGGACGACACACCGGGCTGCACCATCCAGGGCAAGTCGTTCACGGCGACCCGGGCCGACTTCGAAGCCGCCGGCATCGAGGTCGTGGGCGTCAGTCAGGACGACGTCGAATCGCACCAGAACTTTTGCAATAAGTTTGCATTCACGATTGATCTCTTGGCTGACACGAAAGCGGAACTTCTGCGCGCTTTGGGCATTGGACAGAGCGAGCACCAGGGCGTCGCGTACTGGGACCGCTCTAGTTTCGTGGTCGACCCGAAGGGCATCGTGCGTAAAGTCTACGAGAAGGTCAAGGCGCAAGGGCACGAGATGGTCCTTCTCGACGACATTCGCCAACTTCAGAACGCCTGAGCAGCATTGAACACGAAGCGGCCCGCGCCGCGTCGTCCATGCGTCGTGCCACCCTCGGCGCACGCCATCAAGGAGCCTTCATGGATTCGCGACGTCGATGGATTGCAACCTGTGCGCCGCTGATCGCGGCCGGTATCCTCCTCCTGTCCCGATTCGGTCACGCCGCGGACGCCATGAAGGCCCCGACGCTCGACACCGCGACGTTCGCGATGGGCTGCTTCTGGTGCGCGGAAACCGCCTTTGAGGGGTTGCCCGGAGTCGCATCGGTCGTCTCGGGCTATACCGGCGGCTTCAAGAAGAACCCGACGTACGAAGAAGTGTCTTCGGGCACGACCGGCCACTACGAATCGATTCAAGTCGCCTTCGATCCCAATGTCGTGTCCTACGCGCAATTGCTCGATCTGTTCTGGCACAACATCGACCCGTCCCAGGACCATGGCCAGTTTTGCGATCACGGCGATCAGTACCGCGCCGCCATCTTCTATGCGAACGACACGCAGAAGCAGCTGGCGCTCGCGTCGAAGCACAAGATCGAAACAACGCCACAGCGGTTCAAGGGGAGCATCGTGACGCAGATCATCGCGGCGACGACGTACTACCCCGCCGAGGACTACCACCAGGACTTTTACAAGAAAGACCCGGTGCGCTATAAGAGCTACCGCCTCGGCTGCGGCCGCGATCATCGTCTCGAGGAACTCTGGGGGCAGTCGGGCCGGCAAGGGCATCATTGATCGCACCCCGGCCCGTGCTCGTCCAGTCGAGCCGTGCAATGCGATCGCCAATCGAGTCGCGACCGGTGAAGGGAACTGGTGTTCCCCGCAGGCTTCAAACCTGTCGGTCGACCGGGCTTCAGTCTGGTGATGCTGGGTTCGATTCCCAGACCGGTTTCGACTCGAACGGCACCACGCCGCCTCTGCACTTTCGGCTCACACGTCGGCTCGCCGCACCCCGGTCTTGGTTCACAAGACTCGTCCAACCACGGCGGCGCCGGCCTCACACCCGCCTTTCATTGCGGTAGAACACACCAGATTCTTCGACGCCCAACCGCCACAGCACATCGAGTGGCGCGCGGCCCCGGCAGCGTGCAAAGAACCCGTGTTCGCCCTGATGGTGATGGAACCGGCACAAACACAGTTGATTCCAAAGCTGGTCGCTGCCCTGATGTGACCGGTACACGAGATGGTGATCTTCGATGTTGCACCGTCGCGTACAGCCGGGCGCCTGACAGCGGAAGCCAGCTCGTTCGTACACCGCGTCCTTGTCGCGCTGGGGAAAGCCTGCCGGATTGTCCCAAGTCGCCGCAAAGTCCTCCAACAGGGCCAGCAGTCCGACCCAGGTAGGCACGCGCCGGCCGCGCTGCAAAGCAATCAGCGCGCCGCGCCTCGACGGTGCGAGGGTCTGTAGATCGACCGCGTCATCGTCCACCATCGGCATCATTTGTTCGGTCACCCGCTGTCGGGCCGCCTCGAGCGTCGCCTGCACCCGGTTGGCGAGTTCGGCCGGCAAACGGAATCGCATCGTCGAGCCGCCCGTCCCTAGGACGGAGAACGTCGGGACAGTTGGATCTTCGCCCGGCAAGTGCAGACGCGCCAAACGGTCGAGGGTGTCGCCGGGTGCCCGGCGCAGGCTTTGATCCCACACCGCGTCCGGTAACGGCATGCGCACGGACCGCGGGTTCCTTGCAGGCTCACGATTGGAGGCACCGTCAGCAGCGTCCGTCGACCGGGGCCGGCAGCCGACGTTGTCGTCATGAAGCGGCATTGGCGTCGCGTCATTCCCATACAGGGCCTGGCGGCGATAGTACAGCCGTTCGTCCCGGAGACGCTTCACGGTCGTTTCCCGGGCGTGTTCGATCCAGGCGCGATCGACTGCCGTATTACGCTGTTGGCCTTTGAGGATGTCGGCCAAGACTTGCGCGGGCTCGAAGTGGATCTGACCTTCACGGTAGGCCTCGAGAATCAGCGGCCGCTCCTTGAGCTCGCGGACGACGGCAACACGCGCATAGGCTGTGCTCCGTGGCATGCCGAGCCGCTCGGTCGCATAGTGGCCCAGCGATCGAAATCCGAGCGTCGCCCAGTCGTTGCGTTGACTCATCCCGTGCAGCACATCGCCAAGACGCCGTTCGATGGCATCGTCGGACGCGATCAGCACGCGCAGCCGGCGCTCGAGTTCGTCCGGGGGCACTGTGGCGGAGCCACTGCCGGTGCCCTGATCCGGGGCCAGGAGGTCGTTTGAAGCATGGCTCTGCGGGGTGTCTCTGCCACCCACCGCATCGCCAAGCGCTTCCGTCGCTCTGGCCACCGTCGCAGACTCCGCCGCCGGCATCTTTTCGAGATGCGCCCAGTTCCGAGTCGCGCGTGCCATGGCGTGTTCGACCACTCGCGTCGAGATGCTGCGACGCAGGGGTGTCGACGTGACGTCGGGAGGAAACGGACCGGCGCAGGTTTCGGCGACAATGGCGTCCCAAAAAGAGCGAACGGTCGCCTCGTAGCCGGAGATGGCGCGATAGACATCACATGTATCGTAGAAGGCGGCCTGTACCGGCTCGGGGGCGTCGAAGCGGATGTCAAACCGCTCGCCCAGCTCCGCTTCGAGCGGGCTCGGACCGGCAGCATCCGCCATTGCGTCGGCACCATCCCGAGCGTCTCGTGTCGGCGGTTGCGCTTCCGGTGCATCGCCGCCGGATTCCAACGCCTCGAAGGCTGCCGCGCCCATCGCGGCGACCGCGGTCGTCGCTTCTGCCAACTGCCGCACGGTGCGGGTGCGGGCGAGGCGAATCCACCAATCCATCGACTCCGGCGTCGCGACCCGTGCCAAGTGCTCCGCTGTCACGCGCCCGATCGGTGCTGCGCCATCCCATCCCAGGAGGGCGCGCTCAAGTTGCGGGCTGGCCGTAATCGCACGCCCCAGCGCCACCAGTTCGTGCAGCCAGTGATCGCTACGGTCGAGACACTCGCGCGTGTGATCGCAAAGGCGCGAGAAGCCAAGCTGGGACGCGGCCTTGGCCTCGACGAAGTCCACCGCCCCATGGGCGAGCATGGGCACAACGGCGTACGATGCGGCGCGCAACTCGCATGCGGACCGGTCGGCGAACCAGGCGTCGACCGGCAATGCGGTGGTACCGCTCGCGGTAGTCGCGAGGGACACCGGAATCTTCTCGGCTCTGGGAGGAGCCACCCGCACGGAGTCGCGGGCTCAAATCGCGATCTGAAGATACAAGACAAATAAAAGAATGTCAAGAGATCGGCAAGTTTTTTTTGCAACTCGATCTTTTGGGCGCGCGCCTGCACGGTCGCGGACGCGTCCTCGATCGTCAACCGTAGGAAGCGCCGTGTCCCAGCCCATCGCCAACCACAGCGCAAACGCATCCTCACCCTTCCACCCGGCGCCATGGTGCGCTATCGTGGCCGGGGAGGTCTGGCCGTGCGTGTCGAGCGAATTTGGAAGATCGCGCTCTGTGCGGTTGTCATCCTAAGCACCGGTTGCTTCGGTTACAGCTTCAGCGGCCGAACCCGCGCCGGCGACGTCTACATGCCATTTTTCGAAGATCGCAGCTCCGGCGAGCGTGCCCTGGACGTCGGCAACGACCTCACGCAACGCCTTGTCGGCGAGTTTCGCCAGGACAGCCACACCCACGTTTTCCAGACCGCTTCGGACCGCGGCCGCGCCCAGAAGGAACTGCTCGGCGTCGTGAAGCGCGTGACCGAATCCATTCTCTCGCGTGACCCGAACGAGACGGGCGAGGAGTACCGCGTCGTGGTCGAATGCTCGGTCACGTACCGCGATCTCGCGACGGACAAAGTGCTCTGGCAAAGCGCCAACGTGACGGGCGACGGCCAATATCTGCTCAGCCAAGGCGACACCGGGTTTCGCGGCGCGCTCGACGAGGCATTGGGTGAAGTCGTGCGCTCGATCATCGATAACACCCTGCGAGCCTGGTAGGGAACGCTTCCATTCTGGCCGCCAACACGCGCCCTCGGCCCGAAGGGCTCGACAGGTTCCGCAACCGCGTGATATCCCCCTTGGTGGGGGCCCGCGAGGCATCCCCCCACGGAGGCACAGTGGCGGCTCGAAATGCATACGGTATCGAGGAGCTGAGGCGCGACCTCGCGAAGCGGGCTCCGGCACCCGTGTACGTCGTCGAAGGCGAGGAAGCACTGCTGGCCGCCGAGGCCGTGCAGCTGATCGTCGATACGGTCTTGCCCGCCGGCGCCGGCCGCGATTTCAACCTGAGCAGTTTCTCGGGTGACGACGAAACGGGCCGCCAGTTTTTAGCGCAGGCGCGCAGCTATCCGTTCCTCGCCGACCGGCGCGTCGTGCTCGTGCGCCGCTTCGACAAGATGTCGCTCCGCGACCGCGAGGAAACCGCGTTCTTCGACTACCTGAAAGCACCGGCACCGACGACGGTGCTGGTGCTCGTCGCCCGCGCGCTCGACCGGCGCACGACGGTTGCCAAAACCGTCGAACAGGCCGCCACCGTCGTGGCGTGCGGGGCGTTGAAAGAAGAACTGCTGCCCGGCTGGGTGCGCGATCGCCTCAAGGCGCAAGGCATCGGTGTCACCGACGCCGGCTGCAAACGCCTCGTCGAACTCGCGGGCCCCGGCCTGCTCGATCTCGCGAACGAGATCGCCAAGCTGCGCGCCCGCTATCCCGAGGCGCGCGAAATCAATGAATCGCAGGTCGAAGCAACCGCCGGCCATCACCGGGTGGAGGAGGTCTTCGCCATCAGCCGCGCCTTTCGGCCCGACGATGCGTCCGGTTTCCTGCAAGCGTTGAGCCGCGTGCTCGAAACCAAGCCGGAAGCCGAGATTATCGGCGTCGCGGCGCTCCTCGCCCGGCACGTGAACGATTTGCTCCGCATCCGTATTCTGCTCGATCGCGGTATGCCGGCGGGCGGACTCGCGAAGCGTTTGGGCAAGAATCCATACTACGTCGACCGGCTCGTGCCGCAAGCCAAGGCCTGGCGCCGCGAGTCGTTGCGTCTGTGGCTGCGCAATCTGCAACGCGCCGACGTGCAACTGAAGTCGTTGGCCTTGCCGAAGCGCTGGATTCTGGAGCGGGCGTTCTTCAATTCGTTCTTGGGACAGGACCTGGCATGAGCGCCGAGCAACACTATCCGTTCACCGAGATCGAAGCCAAGTGGCAAGCGCGCTGGCGCGAGAGCCGTTCCATGGCCTGCGATATCACGGACGCGACCGACAAATTCTACTGCCTGATGATGTTTCCGTATCCGTCCGGCGATCTGCACGTCGGCCACGGCCGCAATTACATCATTGGCGACGTGCTGGCGCGCTACCTGCGCATGGAAGGCCGCAACGTCCTGGCGCCCATGGGCTGGGATGCGTTCGGGTTGCCGGCCGAGAACGCCGCCATCAAGAACAACGTCCATCCGGCCGATTGGACGACCCGCAACATCGCGCGCATGAAGCGTCAGTTCTCACGCTGGGGGATCGAGTACGACTGGCAGCGCGAGGTGACCTCCTGCGAACCGGAATACTACCGGTGGACGCAATGGCTCTTCCTGCAACTCTTCGATGCCGGTTTGGCGGTGCGCAAGCAAGCCGACGTCAATTGGTGCCCGTCGTGCAAAACGGTTCTGGCCAACGAACAAGTCGTGAACGGCCGTTGCGAACGTTGCGATTCGGTCGTCGAAGATCGCAGTCTCATGCAGTGGTTCTTCCGCATCACCGAGTATGCCGACCGCCTGCTCGGCGATCTGGACCAACTCGATCACTGGCCCGAGCGCGTCAAGACGATGCAACGTAATTGGATCGGCCGGAGCGCCGGAGCGCGGATCGATTTCGAGCTCGTCTCGACCGGCGAAAAGGTGCCGGTCTTCACGACCCGGCCCGACACGCTCTGGGGCTGTACCTACATGGTGCTGGCGGTCGAGCATCCGCTCGTCGAAAGCATCATTGCGCGGTCGGCCAGCGGCGGCGCCGACTTGCGCGCCTTCGTGTCGCGCGTCAAGCGCCTGGGCCGCGAAGCGCGCGGCGACGCGGGGCTCGAGAAAGAGGGCATCGCGACCGGCGAGGAAGTCGTCAATCCGGTGAATGGGCGGCGCATTCCGCTCTGGCTCGCGAACTATGTCGTCATGGACTACGGCACGGGCGCGGTCATGGCGGTGCCGGCGCACGACCAGCGCGACTTCGAATTCGCCAAACGCTACAACCTGCCGATCGAAGAAGTGGTGGCTCCACCACCCGGCGTCCAAGGCACGCTGCCCGGCGCCGCGTGGCAGGATGCAGGCGTGCTGGTCCGCAGCGGCCCTTTCGATGGACAAAAGTCGGACGAGGCGTTGCCGAAGGTGATCGACTGGCTGCGCGAGCATGAGGCCGGCGATCACACCGTGTCGTTCCGCTTGCGCGACTGGCTCATTTCGCGTCAGCGCTATTGGGGCGCACCGATTCCGATCATCTACTGCCCTGACTGCGGCACGGTACCCGTGCCGGAGAAGGACCTGCCGGTGCGTCTGCCGACGCTCGTCGACTTCCGCCCGGTGGGCGACGGCCGCTCACCGCTGGCTACCAGCGGTGAGTTCTTGCACACGAGCTGTCCCAAGTGCGCCGGACCCGCCGAGCGTGACACCGATACGATGGATACGTTCGTCGACTCGAGCTGGTACTTCCTGCGTTATGTGTCGCCGCACGATTCCGAGCGGCCGTTCGACCCGGCGGTCGCGAACCGTTGGCTGCCCGTCGACCAGTACATCGGCGGCGTCGAACACGCGATTCTGCATCTCATGTACGCGCGCTTCATCACCAAGGTGCTGCACGACCGCGGTTGGATCGCCTTCAAGGAACCCTTCGCGCGGCTCTTCACGCAGGGGATGATCACGAAAGACGGCGCCAAGATGTCCAAGAACAAGGGCAACGTCGTGCCCCCGGACGTCTTGATCGAGCGCTTCGGCGCCGACACGGAACGCGTCTACACGCTCTTCATCGGGCCTCCCGAGAAGGACGCCGAGTGGAACGACCGCGCCGTCGAAGGCGCCTACAAGTTCTTGAACCGCACCTGGCGGCTCGTGCATGAACACTTGGATGCGGTGCGCGCCTACGCGGCGAACCCGGCCGCCATCACGGGCGTCGAGATGGGATCCGTCGAACGCGGCTTGCGCCGCAAGACGCATTCCTGCGTCCAAAAGATGCGCCGGGATCTGGCCGAGCAGCTGCACTTCAACACCGCCATCAGTGCGCTCATGGAACTCGTGAACGACTGTGGGGAAGCGCTGCGGGCTGCAGAAGGCGCAATGAGCCCCGGCATGCGGCTCGCGATCGGCGAGGCCCTGCACCACTTGATCCTCATGCTGTCGCCCATGGCGCCGCACGTCTGCGAGGAACTCTGGGAAAAGGTCGGGCGACCGGGCGGCATCTTGGCGGCGCGTTTTCCGCAGGCCGATCTGTCGGCGCTCACCGTCGACAGCGTGACGTTGGTCGTGCAGGTGAACGGCAAGATCCGCGGCCGGCTCGACATGCCGGCCGGGGCCGCGGAGGCCGAAGTCAAACGGCAGGCGCTCGCCCTGCCGGCCGTCGAGCAGCAGCTTGGCGGCACCGCACCGCGCAAGGTCTTCGTCGTTCCCGACAAACTGGTGAACATCGTCGCCTGAAGCCCGAAACACAAACGGCGCGTCCGGGGGTGGGATCCGGACGCGCCGTCGAACGTCGCTCGATTTCAGCCAAGTCTCAGGAATCGCGCGACAGTGTGACGTAGAAAGAACGGTCCTCTCGCCGCACGAGGAGCGCCACCGGTTCCTTGGATTTCGTGCGGCTGACTTCCGCCTTGAACTCCTGCACCGAGTGCACATGCTTGCGATTGACGCCACGAACGATGTCGCCAGCCCGCAATCCGGCCTCTTCGGCCGGGCTGCCGGATTCGACGGACGTGATCACGACGCCATCGGGGCGGTCCTTCGCATTCACGTTGACGTTGAGCTGGCGCAAGAGGGACGGCGTGATGTTGGCCAACTCGAAGCCGAAGCCTTGGTCACCATTGTCGTCGTTCGAGCGCTCACTCCGGCTCACGACCCGATCCTCCGGCTTCTCCTCGAGCTTGATGTCGAACTTCTTGCGGTCGCCCTCGCGCAGCACATCGACCGCCACGCGATCGCCGGGCGTCAGCCGCGAAACGCGGTTGCGGAACTGGGCGACGCTGCCGGCCGGCTTGCCGTCCAATGACAGGATGACATCGCCCTCTTCGATGCCGGCGCGGCCTGCCGGGCTCTCGCCCACGACGTCGGCAACCACGACGCCACTGTGCTCGTCGATTTTGAGGCTGCTCGCAAGGTCCGATGTGACGTCCTGAATCGAGACGCCGAGCCACGAACGGGTGACCTTCCCGTGCGCCATGAGTTCGTCCATGATGTCCTTCGCCATCGTGATCGGGATGGCGAAACCGACTCCTTGGTAGCCGCCCGAGCGGCTGGCAATCGCGGTATTCATGCCGATGACTTCGCCGCGCAAGTTGACGAGCGGCCCGCCACTGTTGCCCGGGTTGATGGCGGCGTCGGTCTGCAGGAAGTCTTCATAGTCCGCGAGGCCGACCGCGGCGCGCCCCTTGGCGCTGATGATCCCGGCCGTCACGCTGTGCTCGAGTTGTTCGCCGAAAGGACTGCCGATGGCCAGCACCCACTCGCCGACACGCAGCTTGCTGTCGTCGCCGAGCTTCACGGCCGTCAAGCCCTTGGCCTCGACGCGCACCACGGCGACGTCGGACTTGGGGTCGGTCCCGACGACCTTGCCCGGATATTCCTTGCCGTCCTGCATGCGCACGGTGATCTTGTCAGCGCCTTCGACGACGTGGTTGTTGGTGAGAATGATGCCGTCCGAACCGACGACGAAGCCAGAGCCCGAGCCGCGCATGCGCTGGTCGCCGCGCGGTTGTCCGAAGAAGCGGAAGGGGTCCTCGCCGCCCCCGCCGCCGAACGGCAGCACGAGTTGGCGCTGGGACGAATCGTCGCCGCTGACGCGCTTTTCGCTGCGCACGGTGACAACGGACGGGGTCAGTTGCTCGGCGACGTCGGCGAAACTGAGCAAATCGGGGCTCAAGCCGGCCGGCCGGCGACTCTGAGATGCAATGTCCTCCGCGTGGGCGACGGAGTCGAGGCGGGCAAGCTGGGGCTCGAGGCGCGTGCCTCGGAGTCCGGAACCGAGCGTGACACCCACGAGGGCGCTCGTCACGATCGTCAGGGCGATCTTCGCGCGCATGGGGATCCTCCTTGGAGCGCGGGTGAGAAACATTCGCGCCGCAAATCGAGCGGGCGAGAAGCGGCCCGGCACAGCCGCGAGCGAGACAGTGAGCGCCGGTGATCGTCTCGAACGCGCCGTACCGGGCCGTTGATCGCTCCAACACGCCGGAGCGGCGCGAGTTCCCGGCGCGGCGAAGAGGGCAGCGACGCTGCAGAAATGGATCGCGTAATTTGTTTTTACACAACTTGTTATGCGTATTGTTTCAGACATTACATGCGATTGGCGCGAGTCGCCCCTGAAGTTGGGGCACCACGGTAATGGCGAATGCGAGGTTCGGTTGTCCGGTCGAATCGACCTGTACTGGAACACGTTTCGGCATTTGAAGCGTGAGCAGATCGTGCATCGAGCGTTGCGCGTGCTGCGGTTTCGCGGCGTCGGCCCGGTGCCGGAAGGGCTTGTCGAGGCCGACGGCTGGGAGCCGCGTGTGCCGCGCTGTCCACATGCCGTCCTGGGCCGGCCTCTGGACGGCGTGTTCGTCGCTTGGGGTGAGGAACGTCAGTTGCTCGGCGACGCGCCGTGGATCGACACCGCCATGAGCACCGCGTGGAATTATCCGGTGCAGTATCTCGATGCAGCGCCCGCGTTGGCGGCGATGGCTCGAGCGTCGGGCGATGAATCCGAAATCATCAAAGTGCGCGACTGGATGGATCACTGGATTGCCTCACACCAGCCCGGCCGTAACAGCAGCATCAGTTGGGATCCGTATCCGACCGCATTGCGAATCGTGAACTTGCTCGACGCCGTCGCGATCCTGGGCCGTTCCGCGCCGGCAACCTGGCGCGAGGGGATTCTGCGCAGCGTTTGGCAACAAAGCGTGTGGCTGGCGCGGAACGTCGAGATGCACTTGCTCGGCACGCATCTCCTCAAAGACGCCAAAGCCCTCCTCATTGCCGGCAGCGTTTTCGAAGACGGCGTGGCGCGGCATTGGCGCGAGCTGGGCGAAACGATTCTCCGGCGCGAACTCCCGCGCCAAGTGCGCGCCGACGGCAGCCACGAAGAACCGACCCTGCCATATCAAGGCATGGTGCTCGAAGACGTGCTCGATCTGATTAATTTCGCGCCGATCGGCAGCGGCGAGCTCGCCCCGATCCTGCGCACAACGGCCGAACGCTTGCTCGAATTCGCCCATCAAACGCAAACACCGGCCGGCACAGCGCCACTTCTGGGCGATACCGGCGAGGAACGCGTACCGCCCACGCGCACGCTGCTCGAGTACGCAGCGCGGTTGGGATTCACGATTCCGGACGCCGGCGGGGGAGTGCGGCTTCTCGAACCGAGCGGCATCGCCGTTTACCGCGGTCGCCGCCAGTACGTCCTCGCCGACGTGGGTGGCGTCGGCACCGATCACGTGCCGGGCCACGGTCATTGTGACTCTCTGTCATTCGAGTGGTGGGTCGACGGTGTGCCGATCCTGGTCGACACCGGAACTCTGTCTTACGTCCAGGGTGCGGCGCGCACCGCGTGCCGCAGCACGCGGGCGCACAACACGATCGAGATCGATGGATACGAACAGCACGAAATCTGGGCGGCGTTCCGGGTCGCGCGGCGCGCCACCGTGCGGGCGCGTCTGGACTCGAATGGCGTTGTCGAAGCCGACTTGATTCCGTGGCACGACCGCCAGGTTCGTTTGACGCGCCGGTTCGTCTTCGACGAAACCACCACGCGCGTCGAGGACGGCATTGAAGGGCCTGGTTCGCACGGCGTCGTGAGCCGCATGCACTTGCACCCGGAGTGCGAAATCGAGCCCGCCGGCCGCACGCTACGCATTCGGCACGGCCGCGCCAACGCCTCGATCCTGATGCCGGAACAGACCGAGATCCTGGTTCCACCAAGGTCCACGAGCGTCCATTGCGCCGAACCCGGAATCCCGCGCCCGAACATCGAACTGCAAGTCGCATACGACGGTGCGTTGCCATGGACATCGATTTGGGAGCTGCGGGTTGGATCGTGAGCTCAGCGCCGGGTCCCGCACCGGCGGAACGAGGCGGCAGGCGAAGGGAACTCGACCCGGAACGATTCCGACGCCGCCGGCGCCAAGCCGGAGCGAAATTCCAAGCAACCGGCAGATTTATTAGTTTACATAATCCGTCTTATGCGCCAAACCAAGAACCGACGGGGCGTACTGTAGAAAATCACCCAGCGCGCGTCAACCGAAAAAGTCTAACAGGATTCGACCCTCATCCTGTTAGATCGCGCCCCCTTGTCAGACGCGGCCCCCAGCCGTGCTAGGATCCGCCCTCACAGCGTTTTCTCTTGGTCTCCACTGCGAGGGAGTCTCTCCATGCGAAAGCTCGTCGCTTCTGTGCTTATCCTGGCGATCGTCGCCAGTGCCTTCCAAGTCGGACGCGCCGCCGCCGGCAGCCACAAGGGCGCCATGCCGGTCGCGATCGTCTACCCAGGCCCCTTTGTACTCGACGACTCAGGGCGATTGTTTCAAAAGAACAACGATGGGTTGGGGTGGACGCAGTTTGCCCAATGCCCGCCCGGCGTGCCAGCGACTATGACCCAGTGGCCCAGTGACGGGTCCGGATTCAAGTTCTTGGTCGCAATGCAGAATGGTGACGTGTTCATCGGCCCGCACGCGAATCCGACACTCGAGTGGGCGTTTCTAGGGAACGTATTCAACGATCCAGCGGTCGGAACCTCGAGCAGCACGATCGGCGACTTGAAGCACAGATATCGGTAGATCACCAGGAGTGCACGCCGCCCAAACAGTCGATGAATCCTTGGACCTGGTAGAGCGTCGCGTCGGGCGAAGTGCCCTGAGTGAACTCAACGATGTGAATCGGAACGTCGCCTTCGTAGTGGTAGCCGATGAACTTCTGGTAATCCCTGCCCGGCGCTCCGCCGACCGGCAGGTTAACCACCTTCGGCGCTAAAACCCACGTCGTCTGCACGCTGTTCACTCCGGAAAGATCGACCACGGCAGGACCGACGCCGGCGGTGTCAATCAGCAGGCCGCCGGTCATGGTCCGATACGAGGCGGTGTATTCCTGAGTCGTCATGCCAGCGATCTCGCCGGATGCAAGGCCATCGCAGTAAAGCAGATGGTCCGTGGTCTGCACCGACGTCGCGCTTCGGGTGATGATCCGGTCACAGTGACCGACGCGCAGAATGTCTACGTACACGTCGACCAGTTTCTTGCTGCCGATAATCATGTCGGACAGGAGAATCCCGAGCGGCGCCATGTAGGAAGCCGAATTCGTGACAACCTTCGGAATACAGCAACCCTGGCCCATCGGGATGGCGGGGTTGGAGTAGCTTGCAGGCTTCAGGTCGAGGCACACCAGCATTCCCTTGAGGTTGGTGCCGAGCGAAGCGCCGCCGCCTTCGTCAAGCGTCCATTCGTTGCTCGTCATGTACATACGGCTTACGAGCCGCTCGAATGGGCCTTGCCGGAAGCCGCTGGAAGGACCTTCAATGTGCATTAGCTCATCGCCTTGATTGCGACGACCGACAAGATCGCGATCGTGAGGATCGCCGGCCACACAGACGGACCGCCCTCGGCGACGTTCTTCGCGACCTCGATTACCTTGGCCGTCGACTGCTCGACAGGCCCCGGCACCTGCGTTCGAGGCGAGAGCGCGATCGCGCTCGGGAGGTTCAAGCCGCTGAACTGACCAGAGAAAGCGACGCGGCCGCGCTTTTTGCCGTTCTGGAGATCGGTCCAGATGCCGTCGATGTCGGGCGTGCGATACTTCGGATTCGGGGTCTCGCCGGCGCCGTCGAACACGCGGCCATTCGGCAGATTGGCGAGCACGGTGCGGCTCGTCACGACCTGGGTGCGCCGGTCGAGCTCGTCCTTCATCTGATCGCCCATCACCATCGCCAGGCGTAGACTTGCCGTGCTCATTGTTTCGCTGCCTCCCGCGACTTCCGGAAGTGATAACCGCCCAAGCCCGCCGTCGCGCCGATGTAGATTCCAAGTGCAATACCATCGATGCCGCAGTGCAGCGCGTACGCTTCGATCCCCGTAAGAGCCACAATCGCGAGAACGGTCTTCATTCGCCCCTCGCGATCAGAGCCAATGCACCGATGGTGTTCAGGACCGCGAACGTCAGAGCCACGCCACGCAGCACGCCGTGCGTCTTCCACGCGATCACGCCGGCGACGCCGGCGATTGCCAGGCTGCGGGTTGAAATCTTCATGCGTGAACCGCCTTCGCGAGCATTCCAGTGAGAACGGCAGTCGAGCTGCCGACCAGGATGACGGCCTTCCAGCCGCCGTAGACGTGGTAGTGGCGCGCGGTGCCCTTCTCATGCAGCTCGACCGTATAGCCGAGAGCCGTCAGCACGTCGCGCTTTGCCTGCGATGTCTCGATGCCCATATCGACAGCGCCGCCGACCAAGTGCAGCGACGTCGGCGACGCGGACGTGGTCGCCTTGTTCTGGGCGGGAGTCCGCTTCCAGTCGGTCACGCGAATGTGCAGCAGGTCAGCCAGCGCGCGCAGCATGTGCCCGCCGATGACGTATTGCGTGCGGTCGCCTTCGATCATGGCGGGTCTCGCCTCAGTGCTTCAGAACTGCGAACGCGCCCACCAGAATGGCGGCAGCGAATAGAATCGTGATCAGCGAAATCACGTCGGAGGCGTTCTCGACGGTTTTCTTGGCCGTGGCACCGCCGTTGTAGACGGCGCCGGCCAACGTCGGCGACGTGCTGAACGCGATGTCGATCGCTTTCTTTGGGTCGCTCCTGATGAACGCGACCGCGTCCTTCACTTCGTCCCAGTACGAATGCCCGACGCTCGTGCCGGTTGCCTGGTCGAGCGCTTTGCCGCCGCGCAGCGCGGCCGCGTGCGTCGAGGTTGCGCCGGGCAGATCCTTGATCGAGGTGACGAAGTCGAACTTGGTGCTCACTTGCGCCTCCGGGCGACGAGCCAGATCACGACGATCGCGAGCCCGATGCCGGCGACGAGCTTCATGTTCACGCCACCCGGCAGCTTGAGCGTGTTCTTCTGCGTGGATCGGGCGTTGTCGTCCGCCTCTGCCACCAAGGCCTCGAGCGAGTTCATTGCTTGCGCGTCATCAGGTAGACGGCTGTGAGCCCGCCACCGACGCCGAGAATCCACTTCCACGGCGGCCCGGTTGCGGTGGCCGGCGACTTCGAAGCATCGAGAACCCGCTGCGCATCCATCTGCGCCGCCTGGTTCGCTTCCTGCGGTGTCGCGGTGCCGCCTGCGACAGACTTGACAGCGTTCGAAGCCGCATTCACGGCACCAACGACGATGTTGCCGCCCGGCACTGTGGCCTTGACGATATTGCCGATCGCCTTGCCGATTTTCAGTTTCTTGATTTTCGAGAAGAAGCCCACGACCGTCTCCCTGGGTGGAAGGACTGGCGGCGCGCCGCTATGGACGCGCCGCCGTCCCCACCTGTTCGATCACGCGGCCGCTAACTGCTGCAGCGTGAAGACCTCTTCGATCTTGCCGGCACGGAGCTTCCGCGCGACCTTGGCCTTCACGACTTCGCCGGACGCCTGCACCGTACGGTCGCGCTTCTTCGAATCGAAGACCGCGGACAGGATCAGGTGACGCACCACGACGGCGCCGGTCGCGGTCGTCGTAATGACGACGTCGTCCGACAGGACTTCCGTGATCTCGCCCAGGCGCGCGAGCTTCGTCTCGAAGCAACGCACGTAGCTGCCTTCGATGCGGTTGTCCCAGTTGCTCATCGATTGCAGAACGCCGACCTGGATCGAACTGGATTCCTGGCCGTCCTTCTTGATCGCGAGCTCCGTGAAGTTGGCGGACGGAGTGATCAGCAGACTTTTGGCGGTACCGTTGTTCACGCCCCAGCCGCGATCGGTGTAGATCGCGACCACGTTGTCCTGCGGGACGACGCGCCGGTCCTTCGATGCGGCCGAGAAGTCCTGATTGAGCTGAATCATGTACAGCGAGTAATTTTCCTCGCCGGCGTCGACGGTGACGCCGTACAGCTCGACCAGCGCGCCGGCCACGACCGATGCCGTGAAATTCGGCCCGAATTGCAGCGTGATCTGTGCGCGGTCGGTCGTCTCGACGGCTTCGACGGTTCCATCGCCATAGCCGCGCGGTATGAAGACCGACATCGCGAATGGAAGGTTGATTGCGGTGTCGCCCGTGCACTCGACCTCGCCGCCGATCTTTTCGTTCATGAAATGAATCATGTCGAAGTCGGCGTCTACGATCACTTGCGAGCCGTGACGGTAGAACACGTGACCGACCTCGCCGATCGCGAGGAACTGGGCGGCGGCCTGCGTTCCCGAAATGCGAAGCAGGAAGTAGTCGTAGGTCTCGGGATCGATGTCCGCTTGGAACACTGCACCCGTCGCCGTTTTGGATGCGAGCAGCTTGCGCATGGTGTTACGCCACCACCGCGGGGAACTTCTTCGACAGCTTGGCCGTCACGATCCCGGCCACAACGCCGGCGAAGACGGTCACTGCGAAGAAGATGATCTTCTCCTTGGACATTTTTCGATTCCCTCCTACACAAAAAAACCGGGTCGCCCTGTTACAGGCGCCCGGTCCGGGTTCGAAGAGAAGTCGAACACGGTCAGGGGGGGCACTCCTAGAAGTTTCCCCCTATGTCAGGGTTTAGACCCCCTCTTTACGAACTTCCCGGCACGCCCGTGGGTCG
>JANLSU010000030.1:0-30085 GCA_031362565.1 bacterium
GATCCGGGAACAGCACACACGGTGTCGTGGTATGGTCGCGCATGTCGAAGGCCTCCGTCCTTGGAGAAATGGTCCTGAACAAGCCCTTTCTACCATGCGGAGGTCTTCGCGTTTGTTACGTTTCACGAATAATGCGGGCTAACAAGGGCGGGTGCCGAGCAATATGCCCCGGGGCATGCTGGACCGCGAGAGCAGGTGCATGAGCCCGCGCGCGCACAAAAAATCGGCGCCCCACTCCACTCCGGGAAGGGGCGCCGCTGTTGATCTCGGTATCGCGCCGCGATCGACGCGTTGGAATGCTACTTCCGCTTGAGCGCCACCACGCGGCTTTCCTTGACCGTGCCCGCGCCCAGCAGTTCGGCGCCCTTCGCCTCGGCTTCGGCGCGGCTGTCGAACGAGCCGAGCACGACCTGGTAGGTGCTGGTACCGCCTTCGACCTTCTCGACGACGCTGCCGTCGAGTGATGTTGCGACGGCCAGGCGATCCTTCTCGGTGCCTGCCTTGTCGTCAAACAGGTAGCTGCCGACGACAATGCCGTAGCGCGCCGGGGCCGCCGCGGGCGCCGGAGTCGACGGAGCCTCGGTGCCCGAAGCCAGCGGCGTGGCAGCCGGTTTGGGAATTGGCTTCGCCGCGCTCGTCACTGACGGAGTCGTGGGGGTTGAAGCGAGGCGCGCCATGCTGTCGGCCGCGGCGAGTGCCGCGAGCGAGTCCGCGGTCGCCGCGGAATCGGAGATGGCGCCGGCGCCGGATTCCGGCGTCTGGCCGGCTTCAGCGGTCTGGCCGGTTTCGGCCTTCTTCGCCCGGCTGCTGAGCAGGAACAGGCCGCCGCAGATCACGATCACGGCGACCAGCCCGATCACGGCGATCGTCGCGCCCGGACCCTGCTCTTTCTCGTCCTCGTAGCGGTCGGCCATCTTCGAGCGCAGGCGCGCGGAGATGTAGGGGGCGGGTTCGTTCGGCGTCGAATCTTTCGGCGTATCGTTCTGATCCATGTCGAATTCAGTCCTTTCGGGCACGGCAGATCGGCATGAGCCGGCCTGCCCCCGCAGAGGAGGTTGATCCCAGTCGTACGGTCACGAGGCCAGAGAGTCTACCGCTTTAGCCGGTCCGCCGCGATACCCAAAGCGAGCCCGGCAAACACCATCCCCGCGCCCAGCAGGCTCGCAGCCGGGAAGCGTTCGTGGCGGACCAGGGTGCCCAGCGCGAGTGCCACGATCGGGACGATCACCGCGATGAAGCTGATTCGTGACACGATCCAACGATTGACCAGCCATGCATAGAGGACGAATGCCACGACCGATCCCGCGACCGTGAGGTAGAGGATCGGCGCCCACGCCGCCATCGTCGTTGGGATCACGTGCGCCTCGCCCGAAAGAAAGCTGCCCGCGAGGCACACCGGCAGCCCGACCATGCAGGCGATCGCATTGGCGCCGAACGGTGCCTGGCGCGGCCCGCGCTTGAGCATGATGCCCGAGAGGGCGGCGCTGATCGCGGCGATGACCACGGCGAACATCGGCGCCGGGGGAACGGCGGCCTGAAGCTGGCCCGAGAAGATCGCCACCACACCCGCGAAGGCGACAAGAGCAGCACCGATCTTGAGCGCATTGAGCCGCTCGAGCCCGAACATACGAGCGAACAACGCGGTGGCGAGCGGGATGATTCCGTAGATCACCGCCGTGAGCCCCGATGGCACGGCCGTCTCTCCCCAGTACAGCAGGCAGAAGCTGAGACCGAAGTTGAGGAATCCGAACTGGGCCGCCGCGGTGAGCGCGGCCCCGCGCGGCAACCCGGTGCCGGTCGCGAACGCGAGAATCGTGAGGAGGATCCCCGCGAGCGCGAGCCGGATCGAAGCCGCCCACATCGGCGGCACGGATTCGTTGCCGATGCTGATGACGAGGAACGTGCTGCCCCAGATCGCCGCACACCCAATGAAGGCGAGCCAGCTCTTGAGCGAGGACGTCTGCCGGGGCGCGGGAGGCGTGGCGGGATTCATGGCGGCCGCCAATGTACGCGCGCGCCGCGAGGTGAGCCAAGCGGCGGCGGCGCGCGGGCGATCGTGCATCGTGCGGAGAGCGCGAGCGAATCTTCGGCGTTTCGACGGGGCGCCGCGGCTCGTTGCCTCAGCGGATGCTGTCGTTCCGAGCGCGCCCCGTCGTCCGCCGGCCCGCTCCATCCACCACAATCCCTGCATTGTTCGCCGCGCAATCGTCGCAGTAGACTCCGCCCGTCCATCACCTATACACCCGCCACGGAGGACCAAATGAACCCGACCACGACCCGTCTTGCTCCGGTGGATCCGAAATCGCTTCCCGCCTACTCGCCGACCACCTACGTCGACTTCAGCCAGCCCGAACATCGCGCGGCGTTCGAAGCGGCGCTGGCGAAGGTGCGCGGCGAGCTGGGGCGCGAGTATCCGAACGTGATCGGCGGCGAGCGCGTGAAGGGCGACGGCACCTTCGACTCGATCAATCCATCGCGGCCGGGCGAACTGCTCGGGCGTTTTCAGGTGGGCAGCAAAGAACAGGCGACCCAGGCGATCGAAGTCGCATTCAAGACCTTCGCGTCATGGAGCCGGGTGCCCGCCGCGGAGCGCGCCGCGTATCTGATCGAGGCCGCCAGGCGCATGAAGGAGCGCCGTCATGTGTTCTCGGCGTGGATGGTGCTCGAAGTCGGAAAGAGCTGGGCCGAGGCCGACGGCGATACCGCGGAGGCCATCGACTTTCTCGAGTTCTACGCGCGCGAAATGCTGCGCTACGACAATCCCGAGCCGCTGGTGCAGATGCCGGGCGAGCGCAATCAGTTGGTCTATCTGCCGCTCGGCGTGGGCGCGATCATCCCGCCGTGGAATTTTCCGCTCGCGATTCTGGTCGGCATGACCACCGCCGCGATCGTCACCGGCAACACCGTCGTTTTGAAACCGTCGAGCGATGCGCCGGCGATCGCCTGGCAAGTGGTGCAGCTCCTGCGTGAAGTCGGAGTGCCCGGTGGGGTGCTCAATTTCGTCACCGGATCGGGCGGGGCCATCGGCAACCGGCTCGTGGAACATCCGAAGACGCGCTTCATCGCCTTCACGGGTTCCAAGGAAGTCGGTCTCGGCATCAACGAACGCGCCGCCCGCCCCCAAAAGGGCCAGATCTGGATCAAGCGCGTCGTCGCCGAAATGGGCGGCAAGGATTCGATCATCGTCGCCGCCGATGCCGATGTCGACAAAGCAGCGGAAGGCGTCGTCGCGTCGGCGTTCGGATTCCAAGGGCAGAAGTGTTCCGCCTGTTCGCGTGCCATCGTCGACGCCAAGGTCTACGATGCCTTCGTCCAAAACGTCGCCGAGCGGACCCGCAAGCTGGTTGTGGGGCCGCCCGAGGACCGCGCCAACTCCATCGGACCGGTCGTCAATCGCAACGCGCAGGAGAAGATTCTGCAATACATCGCGACCGGCAAACGCCAGGGCCGCCTCGTAGCCGGCGGCGAAGCCGGTTCGGGTGACGGATTCTTCGTCCAGCCGACGGTGATCGCCGACGTCGAACCCGACGCCATGATTTCGCTCGAGGAGATCTTCGGGCCGGTGCTGGCCATCATCAAGGCGCGCGACTGGGAGCATGCGCTCGAAATCGCCAACAACACCGAGTACGGACTCACCGGTGCCCTGTACACCCGCGACGAAGCCAAGATCGAGGACGCCAAGCGACGCTTCCATGTCGGTAACCTGTATTTCAATCGCAAGTGCACGGGGGCGCTCGTCGGGGTGCATCCGTTCGGCGGCTTCAACATGAGCGGCACCGATTCCAAGGCCGGCGGCCGCGATTACTTGCTGCTGTTCTTGCAGGCGAAAGCGATGTCGCGCGCCCGACAGTGAAGGCCCGGCTCGGGAGGGCCGACCCCAGAATGGCATCCGAACCACCGCGTTTCGGCGTCACCGGCATGCTGGCGGAAGCCCGCCGGTTCCCGGAGGGTACGGCGCGTGGCTTCGTAGCATTCGTACGCGACGAGCAGACCCACTTCTTCATCATTACCGCCATCGTCGGCCTCGGTGCCGGCGGTGTGGCGCTCGGCGTCCGCTACCTGTCGCAATTCATCACCGAGATCGCCTATCACGGTTGGCACGGCAACGTCGTCGCGACGATCGAGGCGGCGCCGTGGTACCTGCGCCTGTTCGCGCCGGCGGTGGGCGGCGTCATTGCGGGACTCATCGGCCATCGCCTGGTGAGCCGCGGCGGCGGCATCGGCGCCATCATGGAAGCCGTGACGCTCAAGCACGGTTTCTTGAGCCTGCGGCGCGCCTCGTGGATGGCGCTCGCCTCCATTATTGCGATCTCCACCGGCGGTTCCGTCGGCCGCGAAGGCTCGATCATTCAAGTCGCGTGTGCGATCGGATCGCGGCTCGGGCGGTCGTTCCATTTGACCGAGGCGCGCATCCGGCTCTTGGTGACGGCGGCGGCGGGTGCCGGTGTCGCCGCCGCCTACAACACCCCCATCGCCGGCACGCTGTTCGTTCTCGAAGTCGTAGCCGGGAGCTTCGCGACCGACATCATCGGCCCGACGGTGATCGCCGCGGTGGTTGCGACACTCGTCGCCCGCATTTATCTCTGGCACGGCCCGATTTACGAAGTGCCGGAGTTCGTCTTGCGCACGCCGCAAGAATTGGTCGCCTATGCGGCGCTCGGCATTGCGTGCGGCTTCATGGCGGCGAGCTTTCTCGGCTTGATTCGCCTCGGTGAAGGGGTCTTTCCGCGCGTCGCCAAAACCCGTTGGGTGCGCGGCGGCCTGGGCGGATTGCTGGTGGGCATCTTGGCGCTCAAGCTGCCGGCGGTGTGCGGCAACGGCTACGAGACCCTGGTTGGAATCTTGAACGCGCGCATTGGCTGGATCGCGCTCGCGGTGCTGCTCCTGGGCAAGATGTTGGCGACGACCGCGTCCGTGACCTCGGGCAGCCCGGGCGGCGTGTTCACGCCGACGCTGTTCTTGGGCGCGGCGCTGGGCGGCATTGTCGGCCATTTGCTGCACTTCGCATTTCCCGAGTGGACGGGTGGCGCCAGCAGCTACGCGTTGGTGGGCATGGGCGCACTGCTCGCCGCCACGACCCATGCGCCGATCACCGCCACGGTGCTGGTCGTGGAACTGACCGGCGACTATTCCGTGGTTCTGCCGCAGTTGCTCGCCTGCGGCCTGGCGGCGACGATGACGCACCGCATGGATTCCGTGTATACGCGCGAGCTGCGCCGGCGCGGCATCAGTTGGGACGGCACTCTCGAGCAAAAGATCGTGCGCTCGATCCGCGCCCGCGACATCATGCGCACCGACATGACGCTCCTGGCGCCCGACACCCCTTTCCAAGAAGTCGTGCGCTTGTTCACCACGACCCGGTCGCCCTGCCAATACGTGGGGGACGGGCACGGCAACTTGCTCGGCGTTATCGAACTGCATGCGGTGAAAGAAGTCCTGGGCTCGCAGGATCTGTCGAAAATCGTCATCGCCCAGGACCTCGTGGAACCCGCCCGGCCGGTGCCGGACGACGCGTCACTGGCGGCGATCAATGAAAAACTCTGGTTCATCGATACCGGGGAAGCACCGGTCGTGGAGGCCGGCGGGTCGCGCTTCCTGGGCATCGTGACGCAGCGCGATTTGCTCGGCTACCTGGACCGCGAAATCCTCAAGCGCAACCTGCTGCTCTCGGAAGTGCGTTGGCGGGATGGACTCGACAAGGGCGTCGAATATCTGGAACTGCCGGAGGGCTATAAGCTGGAAGCGCTGACGGTGCCGGGATGGCTGGTGGGCAAGACAGTCGAGCAGTCGGAGCTGCGAAGCCGGCACGGACTCAACGTTATCGCCATCGCGACTTCGGACGGCAACGGCAACGAACGGCGCGATGCACCGTCCCGCGACTACCGATTGGGTGCGGCCGACCGGCTCATCGTGGTGGCGTCGAGCGAGGATGTCGACGCGTTCGAGAAACTGCGTTCGTAGCCGGTCAGTGCACGAGCACGATGCGGCCTTGCCGCCGCGGTGTGCCGGGCCCTTCAATGCGATACCAATACACGCCCGGCGCCACATGCCTGCCGCTCGCCCCCCGCGCGTCCCAGTGGAACTCGCCCGAGCCGTCGACGGTGCGGCGGCAAACGATGCGGCCTTCGACCGAATAGATCTTCACGGCCGCCCCCGGTTCGGCGTTGGCGAAGTGCACGCCTTCCTGATCGACGACGACTTGCAACTTGTTCGGCAGGCCGCGCGGGGCGCCGGGATTGCCGCGCGGACCCGTGGCCGGCGCCGGCGAACTCGGCAGCCCGGATGGCACGAGCGGCGGCCCGTCGAACTGGAGGCGCGGCTCCGTCGATGCCTGCAACGGCCGGTCCCCGAAGACACGCAACGCGAAATTCCACGTCCCAGGCGGCAACACGGGCGTCGTCCAGGTTTGCGGCATGCCGGCAAGGCCCGGCAGCGGTTCACCGCTCAGGTTGGTCGCCGCCCAGAAATTCATCGCGGTCGCGGGATCGATGCTGAACGTGCGGGTCACAGCGTCGAAGCCGAGGCTCTCGACCAGGGGTTTGGCACCATATTTCACCGCATACGAGCGTGCGCCGGCGGGTGCCCGCCAGTAGAGCGTCCAGGTTCCATCGGCGTTCGGCCGCGCGTCGGGATGCAACAACAGGGCACCGGTTTCGTCGCGATGCAGCCAGCGGTAGATCCGTGCGTGAGTCGAGAGTTCGGACGCACGCAGCGGATGTTGGTACTCGGCCACACGCCAGGTGAAGTCGCGAGCGCGGCGGATGAACTCGCCGTCACCGGTTGTTTCGTACCCATGCGTAAGTACGAGACCCGTCTGATCGCCACGCACCCCGGGTTGAGTCGGCGCGGCCGCGTAGTAATCGTACGGGTAGCCGATTGCAGTGGGCGTGATCTGCGCCTCTTGCAGCGTGAACCAGGCGAGCCCGGTCATGTAGTCGCGTAACTCCTCACGCAGCGGGTCGTCGGCCGGCAGTACGCGCATCGCCTCCTGAGTCCCGATGCCGTTCATCTCGGTCAGGAAGAAGAGGTGCACGGTGCGCAGTGGATCCGCGGGATCACCGAAGTAGAAGTATCCATGCTCGAGATTACGCCCCAAGCTGCCGTTGATCTCGAGCGTCGCCGTCAGCCAGGTCGCCATGCGGCGCACGGCGTCGATGTACTTCGGGTCGCCGGTCAGTTCCCAGAGGAGGGCCACATCGCGGAAACTGCGCGACCACAAGCGCATGTGGTGCAAGCCGCCGCCATTCAACACGCCGTACAGCGGATTCCCGCCGCGATAGCAGCGCCATTCGCCATAGTCCTGAATGGCTTCGCGCACATGCTCTTCGCCGGTCAGGTGATAGTAGTGCGCCATGCTGACCCAATGCGGGTGCTCGTCGTCGAACAGGCTGCCGGCGCCTTTGCCGTTGAACGTCGATGGTTGCGTCAGCTTGATGTCCGTAACGCCGAGCTGGCGGTTGGAATAGTCGAAATCATCGGAATGCGGCACCGCCTGATCGGCCTTCCATTCGGCGCCGAGACGGCCTTGTAGGAAAAGTCCGCCGGCACCGGTGCGGAGAAAGTCCAATAGCAGGCACTCGTCTTGGTCGAACTGATTGCCACCCCCGGTGGTGCCGAAACTGTACTTGCGCCGCAGCCGCAGAGCATTCCGGCCGATGATGGGTGGTGCCCACGTTTCGCCCATCGCAGCGAGAAACTGCTGTTCCTCGCTCACAGTGACCAGACGATGCTCGCCGCAGAGCGCCCCGGTGACGCGGTAGCGTTCGAACTCGCAGCGCCCGATCTGCGGCGTCCGCACGGCCGCATCGAAGCCGGCCGGATCGGCGCCGCTGGAGGTGAACTCGAGGAGAATCTCGCGCGTTTCGTGCGCCCCCCACGAGAAGACCAAAGCAGTTTGCGGGTTGTGGCGCGAGAACAGTTCGACAGCGAGCCGGCTGCCTTGCAGGTCGAAACCGCTCGGGAACAGCGCCGCCATATCGCGCATGCCGGCCAGGACCGCATGTTGGCCGTCGTCGACCCGCATCCAGCCCGGTGCCACGTCAGCGGCAGAACCGAGAGCATGCCGCGGCACGCCGCCGATCGCGACCTCGAGCCCGACAGCGGGAGTCAGCAGCGGCACGAGGTCGACGGTACGCGAATCCCGCTGGTCTTGGTTATCGCCTTGGAAGAGATAGGCCGTCCCCGCCGTGCCGACATGGGCGGCGAAGTCCCCGCCCGATGACCCGAACCGCACTTCGCGATCCGCGCCGAGTGCGAGCGGCATCTCCAGCCACGCAGCATCGAACGTGCGCGCCGCGACGGTCGCCAGGTCGGCGTTTCGAAGCGTCACGAAGGCGCGGCACGAACTTGGGCCGCGACCGAACTGCAGCCGCACGGTGTAGGCAAACGACGGCGCGCCGTCAGTCGCACGCAGAACACCGCGCGCCCGTACGACGGCCCGCACCGGGCCGTTCTCTTCGAGGACGACATCCGAAGCGGGGTCGAGTCCGGATTCGAAGCGCCGGCCGCCCGACTGGACGACCAAGCCGCCACCAGTGTGCGGGGCAACGAGTGTCACCCCGTCGCGCTCGACGCTCGCCAATCCGTTGAAGCCGCTCTTGTGGACCGTGAAGCGCGCCGGTCCACTGACAATCTCGATGTCGGTGGCCAAGTCCCGGCCGAGCGGCGGGGCGCCGAATGCACCAGCGCCTTGGGTGACCGCGTAGGGCCCGCCATCCGCCATGAACGTCGCCAGCACCCAGGAGATTCGGCCGGTGCGGGCATCGCGCTCGAGGACCCGGAACTGTGCGGCACTCGTGCCGGTCATGCCGAGTGCATCGACATCGTTTGGCGCGTCTTCAGGCGCGAACGGCACGCCGACGGAAACCGGTTCCGCGGCGCGGCTGCGGGACGGAACGCCGTCCGGCAGCAATTCTTGAACGATGACCGGCACATTCAGTTCAGCGGCCGCCGTCGATGCGCTGACGAGAAGCACACTCAAGATCGCGATACTGCGCACGTTGCATCTCCGGGCAACCAGGGAGGGATGGGCGGCCGCGTTTACGGACGACGCGTTGCAAGAACCGAGAGCAAGAATCGGGGCGAATTCCCGGCAGCAAACCGCCCACAGGGGGCACGTGACGGACGCCGCGGCCCGGTTCGGCGCACGCCTGGGTCAACCCACTCGATCCGTCGGAGTTGGGCTATACTGGCGGCGCGTTTTTTCCCAGCTTCTTTGTGGAGGGCCGATGTCGGAGTTTCGAGCCCGGGTCGCGGAATTGGCGCAGCGAACGGTGCAAAACAACCGCTGGCGCCAGTCACAGTGCTTCAACCTCATCCCTTCGGAAACCACGCCCAGCCTGCTCGTCAAGCTGTGCGAGATTTCCGATCCGGCCGGCCGTTACGCCGAACACCGGACTCTGAAGGGCCAGGAGGTCTACTACTACCAAGGCACCGATTTCATCCGCGACGTCGAAAATGAAACGCGCACCGAAATGTGCAAGTTCTTCGGCAGCAGTGAAGCCGAGTTGCGCCCGGTGAGCGGCCAGATGTCGAACGAAGTCGTCTTCAAGGCGATGCTGAAGTACTTGGCCGAACGGCCCGGGAACCGCCGCTTGCACCGGGTCCTCAACAACGACCTGACGAAGGGCGGCCACTTGAGCGCGCAGTTCATGGGCGCGCTGTTCAATTTCGTCGACGTCGATGCGGCGACCGGCAAGGAGAGCGTCGTCAACTTCCCGCTGCACCCCGACAATCCGTACCGGCCCGACGTGTCGCGCTTGCACGACATCCTGCACGAGAACCGCCCGGAACTCGTCATCTTTGGCAAGAGCATGTTCCTGTATCCGGAGCCGGTGCGGGAAGTCGCGGCCATCGCGCGTGAACTCGAGCCGCGCCCGGTGCTGATGTTCGACATGGCGCACGTGCTCGGGCTTTACGGCGCCTTCCAGGAGCCATTGGCCGAGGGTGCCGATCTGGTGACCGGCAGCACGCACAAGACGTTCTTCGGTCCGCAGCGCGGTGTCATTCTGTCGAACCTCGACAAGGACTCACCGCACCGCAAACTGTGGCTCGAGATCAAGAGCCGCGCCTTCCCGGGCTCGACCAGCAATCACCACTTGGGGACACTGCTCGGCCTCTTGCTGGCGAGCATCGAGATGAACACGTTCAAGGCCGAGTATCAGGCGGCAGTGATCGGCAACGCCCGGGCCTTCGCACGCGCGCTGCATGACGCCGGGGTGCATGTCGAAGGCGATGCACGCGATGGCTGGACCCACACGCATCAGGTCGTCATCCGGGTACGCGAACACGGCAGCGGCGAGGATATCGCGCGCCGGCTCGAAGAGAACAACATCCTCACCAACTACCAAGCGCTGCCGGATGACGAGTCGTTCGTGAACACGAGCGGCGTGCGGCTGGGCGTCCAAGAAATGACGCGCTTCGGAATGCAGGCGCGTGACTTCGGGGTGTTGGCGGGCCTCATTGCCGATTGCGTGGTGCGCAACAAGCGTGTCGTCGATGCGGTGGCCGCCGAACGGCAGAAGTTCCTCGTCATGCAGTACTGCCTGCCGGCCGCCGAAGCGTTGCCGATCGCCGCCGATATCCTGGCGTCAATTCTGCCGGGCGATGGCTACGTGGCGCGGTTTGCCGATGCGCTGGGACTCGCGGCGCGCGCGACGCGAACCTGAAGCACTATTTCGCGGCTTCGCCGCGCAACGTGTCGAGGATCCAGGCACGGCCGGCCGTCGCGTGCGGCCACCCGAGGGTCGTGACGCCGAGCAGTGCCACCTGCAACAGGTCGGCGCGGCTCGCGCCCTCGCGGAGCGCCCGGCGCGCATGCGAATGCACGGCGCCTTCCTGGCGCGCACCGAGTGCCAACGCCAGTTTGATCAAGCGCTGGGTGCGCGCATCCAACGGACCGGCTTCGGCAAGCGCTTTCTCGAGCGCTTGGTAGTGCTCCCACACCGCGGGGTGTTCAGCGCGCAGTTCCTCGACAATGTTCGGCAGCTTGTCGCTCATGGACGCCTTGCCCTTCTCACGCGAAGCCGCGTTCTTCCAACTCGTCGTCGTCGTAACCCAAGTAGTGGCCGATCTCGTGGAACACCGTCACGGCGATCTCCTCCACGAGTTCCTCGCGACTTTCGGCGACGTGCTCGAGATTGTGATGGAACAGATAGACGACGTCCGGCAGACGCGACGTGGAGAGCGAGTCGCGCTCCGGCAACGGCGTACCGGTGTAGAGCCCGAGCAACTCGGGATCGAGCGGCGGATCGTCGCTCCGCAAGACGTCGAGCGGCGGCACCGGCTGCACGAGGACCGCGACCTCACCCTCGAGCGCGGCGTGGAATTCCTCCGGCAAGCGGTCGAGCGCTTCGGCGACGGTGTCGCGGAACTCGGCCTCGGAAATTCGATACGGCAAAGGATAGGCTTCGGCGTCGCTCTTGTGGGCCCGGCGGGCACAACGATCGGCTTCGTCCATGCGATCGTCGCGTTCGGCGAGCCGTCCGAGGAGCGCCCAGGCTCCCGGCGAGTCGCCGAGCGTGTTGGCGCGCGTCGCGGCGCGGTGGGCGGCGTCGAAGTCGAGGAGAGCGAAGTCCATCCAGGCCAGCGACTCCCACGGTTCCGGCGCCTCCGGCGCCAGTTTTGTCGCCGTTTGGAACGCCGCGTGCGCCCCACGCACGTCATCGTCTTCGCACCGCACGTCGCCAAGACGCATGTGCAAGTCCGGGTCGTCCGGATACGCCTTGAGAGCTTCCCGCACGAGACCGAGCGCGACGTCGATTTCGTCGTCGTCCAGGGCGGAATCGATGGCGTCGAGACGCTCGTCCAGATCGGACACGGTGCAACCTCCAAGGGGCCCGGACCCGCATTCTGGCCGCGCGCCAGCCCGGGCGCAACCCTCCGGCCTGCGCCTCCCCCTTGCGAGCCGTGCAGTGCGACCCTAGGCTTGATGCAGCGCCGGGCCACCGCTTCACACCGCCGCCGCAGGGAGAACCGCGTGTCGTACCGTTCGGTGTTCGGATCGATTCTCGTCGCCGCCGCACTGGTGGCTGCGAGCGCCGGTGCGAACGCCGCCACCGCGGCCCCGGCAGCCACGAAACTGCATGCCGCCAATCCGCCGGCCGCTGTCAAAGCCAGCGCTTCGGCACCCGTCGCGGCGCCGCGCGAGGCCGAAGTGGCACCGGCACCGCCGAGGACGACGGCGCCGGCGGCACGGCCGGCAGTCGTGCAGGAACTCAAGGAACGCCTCGATCTCCGCGGTCCATTCAACGTCGGGCGCGGTAAGGTGCGTCTCGTCGCCTTTTTCTCGCCGACTTGCATTCATTGCATCGAGAACGCGGCACGGCTCCAGGCCCAGTTGTTCGACAAGAACAAGAATCCGGATCTCGAAATGCACGTGGTGTGGGTCAAGGCCATGCAGACCGATACCCGGTCGGCGGTCGATCGCGCCACGACTGTCCTGCCCGATCCTCGCGTCCAGCATTACTGGGATTCGGCGCATCTGCTGAATGCCCAACTCCTGGATGCGGTGCAGTTCGACGTGCAGGTGCGTTTCTTCGACGTCGTTCTGCTCTACGATCGCAAGGCGTCGTGGGATACGCGCTTGCCGCGGCCCAACTACTGGATGCACGAATACCGTGGCGCTCCCGGTCCCGCCTTCGATGCCGAGGTGTTCGCATTGCAAGTACAACGTGCGCTCGACAACGAAACGATCACGCCGCCGCAGTGACCCGCGCCGGAATTCCACACTGCGTGCGGACACCCGGTCCATGCGCTCGTACGCACATTCCACGCGACTTCCACGCGAGTTCCGCGCGTTACAACGCACAAGTGTCGAATTATTTGCCAGATCACCGACGCGCGTCCGCGAAGCACGAATAAAAATCGATTGCTCGCTTGACCGTGTGTGACCTCATCCAGAGAATGCGCAACTCGATGGGCGTCGTTGCGTGACATCGGTCACGCGGCGCAAGGCACCAAGGAAGTCCGCCGCGAAACACCGAGCCGCGGTGGACGTCTGTGCCGAGCGCAACGCCTGCCGAATCGCGAGCGGGGGAGGTCGCCCTCCCCCGTTCGCTCGGCCCAACGCCTGCCGGCCCCAAACGTCCGTGCGGCTAGTGGGCTGCAGCCGCCGCGACCGTCCCCTCGCCATCCGGCGCAAAGCAGACGGGGACGGTGCTTTCGTGTCCGTGCTGGGTAATCGTCACGGTTCCGCAGCCGCTGCCGTCGCGATCGATTTCGACCGAGCCATGTACGGTCAGATCCTCGGACGGATCCCGGAACGAGAACGTCAGCAGCCAACCCTCTTCCTCAACGCGGCGTTCGATGGCGAACTCCGCCGTCTCGTCATCGGGGCCACTCGTCGAACCGGTCAGTTCGCCGGTCGCAACGTTCTGCTGCATTTCAAAATCGACGTGCCCGGCACTTCCGGACGTGTAACCGGACAGGGTGCGCGTGCTGTCGTTTGGCGCTTCGCCGTGCACGACCAGCGAGTCGACGCCGGCGTCGGCGTGCGTCGCGGTCCGCACCCAGTCGATCGTATGTGCGCCGGGATCCCCGGTGCCGTCAAAGTGGGTCGAAACCGGGTCCCGGCCACTCGGATACGACGTGTCGACCACGATGCGCCGCGTCGCGGCCGTGTAGGTGCCGGTCACGACGGCGCCGTCGCGGCGCGTCGTCGTCCACGTGGCGTCGTGTGCCACGGTCCAGGCAGTCGTGCGGTGAGTCGCCGTGCCGTCCGAGTAATCGATGTCCAGTTGGGCGGTGCCGCCGCCTTCGCAGACGCGGTCGACCACATGATCCACCGAACGCACCGCCCGGCTGCTGGCGAACGTCGCATGCCGTTCGAAGTGCCCGCCACAAGGTTCGACGCCACGCTGCACCGGAACGGTCGGGGTGAATTCGACATGTGACGCGGGCATCCCGCCATTCACCGTCACGCCGTCGAACTCCACGTCGCGCTCGACGTGTTCGACGCGGTCATCGGCCTCGTTCTGCAGAATGCCGACAAGAATCCGGATCGAGGTCGTAACGCTCTGCACGCGCGTGTCACTGGGCGGGGCTGTCAGGACCGACGTCACGGTGACCTCGTCACCATCGGCGAATCCGTCGGCCAGGTCGCTATCGACGAACGCCAGCGTAGCCGAAGCGCCGTTCCGGAACACGACTTCGGATCCAACGCTGTGAATGACTTCGTCGCCGTCCAGCGCCACCAGGCCGATATCGAGGGTCATGGCATTCGTTTGGGAGAGCACCCGGCCGTGCGCCGGGCGCCGGATCTCCGTCGCTGCAACCGATCCACCGTCGGCCAAGAAATCGCTGCCCTGCGGCAGGAATGAAACGTCGAGCGTGCTGCCGTCGCGCAGCGTCACAAGAGAGTGATAGCTGCGGAACCGGTCGTCGACGATCTCCAGAGGCGTACCGTTGTCGTTGACCGCGAAGCGCTGTACCTGCTGCGCGAGCGGCCCGTCGGGCCAGGTGCGAGTCAGGGTCACGACCGCTTCGCCGGGCCCGGTGCGATCGACGCAAGTCACGAGCGTGCCGCCGCCCGGCTCCTCCTGAGTGCGACAGCTGTCAGCGAACGCCGCCCGCTTCCCCACTGGCGCCAGCGCGGCCCGCACCGCCGCGTTCGAACGCCCGAGCGCGGCAGTGGTGTGAAGGTCGGCAAAGGGTTGCGCCACGAACAGGCTCACGCCGCCGTAGTCCCCGAGGCCGCCACCCGTTTCGACGCCACCGATGCCATCCACATCACCGACGGCCGACGTCAGTGGATTTTCCACCGCATCGATCTGAGACTGGTCGGTCGCGACCTGCCCAATTCCAGCCGCCTGGTTCGCCGCCGTGGCTGCCAGCACAGGGTCGAGCGGCACATTTGCCGACGGCACCTCACCGCAGCCCGCGAGGGCCGCAACTGTGAACAAGGTTGCGGCGAGGGCCGCACCACGTCGACACCACAAATGCGACGCCAAGGCGCGCCAGTCGGACCGGAGAATGACTTGCATTGCAACTCCACACAGAAATACACGGGACTTTTCACATGGCGGGCGAGAAGCCAAACGCCTCTCGCCACTCAGGCTCGAGAAGAGTTGCAATCAATGAACATTCCAAGTCGGTGCCTGGAACGCGATCCGCACCGAGAGCCACCGCGCCTGGAGGCGGGCCCGGTCGCCTCACTTCCCGGGATGGAAAACATCTGCGCGCCAACGCGAAGCCGCTCGAGTCGCCGGACGGATAACGTCGGGACAGTCATCCTCGGACCCGACTCCCTTGCATCGAAATCCCTAGGCCGCGTTCCGATGGAAAACATCTGCGCGCCAAGTTCGCGAGACGGATCACGTTGGGACTGGGATGTTTGACCGCGCAGGGTTGCCGGCACCAACCCGCGCCGGCTCCTTGTTCTCTTGCGAACACTCGTTCCGGAACGAGTTGTGACAGGTTTCACAAACCTTCGTTCGGCTTCCATGTGTCGACAACGTTGACGTTGGGCCCGCCCGTGTCGTGCGACGGATAACGTCGGGACAGTGATCATCGAATCGGATTCCCCCTCGAGACGACGCCCACCCTTCGTCGACCACAACGACTGACAGGTGTCGACCACGTTGACACTGGCCCGATCCGGGACGAACTCCGCTCTCCGCCTCGTCGTCTTGCGACGGGCTCTTGCCCAGAACGAGTTTTGTGGGGTTCTGCCATTGGCGGCCTGCCCTGATTTTCAAACAACACATCGACACTCGGAGGCGCCGATGGCCAAACGCTCGAAGCAGCTTCGCAATCGGCGGGCCACCCACGAGGCGCGCGAAAAATGGCTCTACGGCTGGGTTTTTCCGAAATCGACGCGCCTCGTTCGCCCACCGCAGTGACGGTGAAGCGTCGACGGCGTTGACACTCGCGCGAAGCACTGGAGGTTCAGGGCCGGGTTTCGCCGCCTAGCGGCGACGCCCGCGCGCCGTCGACCGGGCCGGCGCCGGTTTCTTGCGCGGCGTGCGCTTGGGCGCCGCCGCGACTCCACCGGGCTGCCACAGAATGTCGCGCCGGCCGCGACCATTCGCCCAACGCGCCATGACGAAGAGGAGATCCGAGAGGCGGTTCAGATACACGAGGGTTTGGTCGCCCTCCACATGGGGTTCGTCCTCCCACAAGCGGACGACATCCAGTTCGGCGCGCCGGCAGACCACTCGCGCCACGTGCAGCCACGCGGCCGCTGGTCGCCCGCCCGGCAGAATGAAACTCTCGAGGGGCCGCAATTCAGCCGTGTACGAATCGATGGCGCGTTCGAGTTTGGTCGCTTGGTCGGCGGTCGTGCGAAGCCGCGCCCCCGGCGCTTCGTCCCTGGAACGCGGCACGCAGAGATCTGCACCAAGGTCGAAGAGCTCGTTCTGAATCCCGCGCAAGAGCGCCCGCTCGCGGCTCGAAACGCCCGTCTGCCCCACGACCACACCAAGAATCGAGTTCAGTTCGTCGACGGTGCCGTAAGCCACAACGCGTGGATGCGTCTTGCGAACCCGCGAGCCGTCGCCCAGTGACGTCATACCTTCGTCGCCGCCACCGGTATAAATGCGATCGAGACGAACCATGACGCTCCTTGGCGAATCGCGCTCGACGCGCTTGCGAGTTGCACGCGCGACGTATCGCGCCCGAGGCTAGCCGACCGCACCGGCGCGATCAAGTCAGACGAGCGTTTCCCAAACGCCCGGCACCGGCGCCGTGACCTCGATGCGTTCACCGCGGGTCGGATGGGTGAACGCGACGCGGCTCGCATGCAATGCGATCCATTGCCCCAAGGGCCGCGTCGAACCATATCGCATGTCGCCGACGATCACGCAGCCGATCGCCGCCAATTGAACGCGAATCTGATGCGCGCGCCCGGTTTCGAGGTGCACTTCGAGCAACGTACCGCCCGACCGCGGACCGAGACTCACATAGTGCAGCCGCGCCGCACGCGCCCCCGGCTCCTGAGGATCGGCGACACGCACGGTATTGGTCGCAGGATCCTTGAGGAGCGCGTGTACGAGCACAGCCTCGGCCTCGCGTGGCGGCTTCTCGACGAGCGCCAGGTACGTCTTTTCGATGCCGCCACTCCGGAACTGCTCCGACAAGCGGGCCGCCGCCTTGCTCGTTCGCGCTAGGAGCAGCGCTCCCGACACGGGCCGGTCGAGCCGGTGCACGACACCCACATAGACATTGCCGAGTTTCTGATAGCGCTGCCGCAAGTCCTCCGTCACCAGGTCGATGACCGTGCGATCACCCGTGCGGTCCGGTTGCACGAGCACGCCCGCCGGCTTGTCGACGACAAGACAGTGATTGTCTTCGTGGAGGATTTGCAGTGGCACGTTGCGTCTCCGAAGCCCGGGACCTGCGACTGCTCGCAGGCTGCGGGTCGAAGGCGGGAGTGCGCAAGCGGTCCGCGGGGGCCGAGGGCACCGGAATCCGGGTGGATTCGAGGCGGCGGTGCCCTCGGAGGTTCCCCGCGTCGTAACCCCGAGCCCCGCCGGCCGGGGCCACGGCCTGTCGAGCCGGGCGCTGCCTCGCCCTTGCCCGACCGACCGCGAACCCCAAGCGGCGCCGCGGGTGCGACTCAAGGCATTAGAACTCGGGATGCCCGGGGCTGCCGGCCCGGCGGAGAGCCAGCAGGCCCCGTGGCGGCACCCCTCGGGTGCGCAAACGGCGTCGGGTGCATGAAAACTGGTTGCCGGTCGTAGACTGCGTCCGCAAAGCCGCTCTTCTCGAGCGCCGTGGACAACGGCAGCCGCCGATCGAACGTGTTGGCGGAGAGCACGCTACGGGCCGATCCCAGACACCTGGGCAACATCTTGTTTCAATTGAAGTTGTGATCGTAACGGCGATTCAGGCCGATGGAGCGCCACGCAATTGATGCAGGGGCGCGCAGCTTCTGCGCGCGAATCCTGCGTAGTGCGCACGATTGGGGTTCAGGGCCTTGGCTCTGGGCGCGCCGAAGCGCTCGCGTCTGCACCGTAGTACCGCACGCGTGCATCGGTTAGAATCCGCCCGCTGCGAGGTCCGACCCGCATGGTGGGCGTAGCTCAATTGGCGGAGCACTTGGTTGTGGTCCAAGGGGTTGTGGGTTCAAGTCCCATCGTCCACCCCATTTTGAAAAGGCCGCCGGAGACCCCTCCGGCGGCTTTTTGTTGCGGGGCGAGATCGTTGTCCGCACCGGCGCTACGAGCTAGCGAACCAGCACGACGCGCCGGCTTACTGCTTGATCTCCGCCAGTAAGGCGGCACACGTACACTCCCGATGCGGACGGTCTGCCGGCAGAATCGCGCCCATCCCAACGCGCCACATGCGCGCCGGGCGTAACCTCACCAGCGAACAATGTCCGGATGTGCCGCCCCGCGACATCGAGGATCTCGAGCGATGCGCTTCCGAAGCGCTCCACGGTGTACTGGATTGTAGTACTCGGGTTGAACGGATTGGGCACGTTTTGCTGCAACGAGATCCGCTGCCGATGTACCTCGGGAGCCACATCCGAAGGAAGCACGCCGCGGATCTGGATATCGTCGATGTACCAGCCCAGGTTTTCGGTGGGACCGCACGTTCCACATCGGGCCGTGGCGAAGTAGAACGCCAACCGAATGGTTGAGTTCGCAAAGGACGCAAGGTCTTCCGAGCAGTATGGCGTCCAGCCGGCGGAATCGCCGACGAATGTCTGTGAGTTCAGGTCCTGCCAAGCCCCCCAAACGCCATTCTGAAGGGTCGACACCTGCACGCGAGCGACATCATCGCCTTCGATCAAGTACCAATGCCAGAAGCACAGGCGCAGGTCGGCGACTGCAGCGCCCAGGTGGATCGATGGGCTGATGAGGCGCGATACGAGGTTGTTATAGTAGTTTCCGCCGAGAATCGTTCCGGCACAAAGGCTGTCCGAATGCGCCCTCACCTGCGGGCTCGGTCGACCGATTTCCCACTGCCCACCTTCAACGCTCCAACCTCCCTGGCCACCGGAGAAGGTTTCGTAATTCGGGAATTCCAGCGCCGTCCACGGTGGGGTTCGCACAATCTCCAAGTCGTCGATGTACCAACCGGCGTCTACGGTTGGGCCACACGTTCCGCATTGGCTAGTCGCGAAGCGGAACGCCACGCGGACCGTGGAATCGGCGTAGGTCGAGATATCCAGGACGGGTCTCGACCAACTCGGGTTCCAGCCAGAATAACCGTCTTGACCAGTGTCGACACTCGCGTTCGTACCACGTAAGGGAAGGAAGGGGCCCCAGCCGCTGGGGCGCAAGGTCGAGATCTCGACCGTCCCGACATCGTCCGCCCAGACGCGGAACCAGTGCCAGAACCGCAACTGCAGAGATTCACAGGCTTCGATCGCCGGTAACTGGTAGGGTGGACTGATCAGGCGAGAGTCGAGTGCGTTGAAGTAGTTCCCGCTCAACACGGTCCCGGCGCACGCCGGACCGGAATGCCCGGAATTGGGACCTGAAGTGGCGGCGCCGATCTCCCACTGGCCCTGCGTTACCGACCAACCGCCCCACCCGTTCTCGAACGATTCAACGACCGGACCCGCCGGCGGCGCCGACATGCGCACCACGGATACATCGTCGATATACCACCCGAGATCCTCCGTCGGACCGCACGTCCCGCAGCGTCCCGACTGGAACCGGAACCCGACGCGGACCGTGGAATCCGCGTAAGAAGACAAATCCAGCGACGCCTGCGTCCAAATCGGACTGAAGCTTCCATAGGTTGCGCTTGCTCCACGCACCGCGAGCCAGGGCCCCCAGCCTGTCGGCCGGAGAGTCCGAATCTCAATCGATGCCGTGTCGTCAAGCCAGATTCGGTACCAGTGCCAGAAGCGGAGCTGCAAGCTTTCGCACCCGCTGAGCGGCGGGAGCGCAATCGAAGCGGAACTGAGCCGGGTATTGGCGCCATTCGGGTAATTGCCGTTCAGCACGGTTGCGGCGCACCAGAAGCCGGAGTGGGCTGCCGGCTGCGGGGTCGGCTGCCCCAATTGCCACACACCCTGGTCGATCGACCATCCACCGCAGCCGCCCAGACCCGACTCGAAGTCGCATTGAAAAACTGTGCTACCCACGGCCGAGCACGGAGCGTACCCCACGCTGCCCCGACTACCGCACGACGCCAGGCCCGGCTCGAGCGGGCTGATCCTCACATCGGACTCGCCGTATGCACGGCTGAGACCCAGGGTAAGAACCGACGCAAGTCGAATGAACTGTATAGCCAAGCCTGCGCATCGCATGGAACGGCTCCTTCTCGCAAACCGGCGAACGGCGAAACGGCCTGCCACGGCCTTTCGGGCGCTGGATCGTACGATGCGTAGGATTTGTCTGGTGGGGCGGGTCATGAACTTTCTCCGTTTCTCGAACCGCGTGCTGGAGCGTTGTCGAATTTGTCTAACGCGGGCCCCGGGTGGGTGACCTGCGACCTCCACGAAATCGTTTATTCCGGGGCGGTTCTCTGCATTGAAACTGATGCTGGCACTATAGGTCATCACGCTGCGGGCTACAACCCCAACGCCGAAATCGAAGTGTTCATCGGTCTTCCGCATGCGGATTTGTCCCACCGCGATGAGGCCGATAACAGCAACGCCCCAGCTGTCAGAAGCCGGCCGAGATTCCCACGAGCACAGATTTCGCATTTGGATCGACCCCGACGGCGATGGGCGAGCGCACCGGTTGCCCATGCGTCGTTCCGAGATTCGGAGAGAAGAGCGGCGCGAACGCACTCGGGATCTGTGGGAGAAGCAGCGAGCCGGAGACGCTGTGCGAACTCGAACTGTCTGTGGGGACCGCCGCGGCTTTTGGGGTGTCCGACTGATGCCTCGAGTGCACAGCCAGGGCCACCACGGTGACCGCAGCCGCCGTTCCGAGGCCGATGAGCAGGATCGTGGTTCCGGATATCGTCCCGGGCAGGTCCTCCGACTGATCGTGCCATGCGGCCGCCGCCGGGCGTGGCATGCTCAGTGTCCAGAACGCGAGGCCGGCGAGTGAGACAGCGACGAGCCTGTGGTTGCGCGTGCGATGCAGCATCGAATTTCCTCCTGGATCGTAGCGTGCGCGACCGCCATCCCGGCCTATCTGGCCTCGGTGGCCGCGGCGTGTGCCTGTCGCGACGAGTGTCCTTCGACCCGGCAATGTGTGACCGCCCAAGTGGCCGCTGGTCAGGCCCACCGGCGACGCGGGCCTTGTCGTTCAGGGTCCGGGGTCGATAAGCTCGTCAGGTTCCCAACCCATTTGAGGACGATGACGCCGTCTGCATTCGAAATGCACCGCGCTCGCCGCCGGTCCCGCCGGCTGTTCGCGGCCGCGCTCGTGGTCGGCACGAGCCTCATGGGTTGCCGTGTCTTGCCCGCGGCACGGCCCGCCGCCGAGACGTCCGCGACGCTCGCGGATTCACTCCAGACTCTGCGGCGTGCCGGAAACCACGACGCCGCACTGCGCGTCGCGAACCAACAGCTGGCGCGATTGCGCGCCGACGCGAGCGCCAAGCCCTGGCAGATTCGGGAGGCCGAAAGCGACCGCGAGACAATGCGGTTCGCGTGCACACTCCCGCAGCGCACCCGACGCGAACTGGCCGCCGCGGATTCCCTAGAAGCACCGTTGGAGAACTTCCTGAACCGAAAAGCGATCGCGGCAGGCGAGAGCGCCGCGCGTCGCCAGCTGGAGATTCGCGCGCGCGTACTCGGCCAACGGCATCCCGATGTAGCCGCAAGCCAGCATCATCTGGCTGCCTTCCTCGCGGCCAAAGCGGAGTACGCGGCTGCCGACAGCCTGGTACGAGAAGCGATTCGCGTTACCGAAGAGACTCTAGGCAACAACCACCCCAGGGTTGCATCCATCATGCGCACCCGTGCCGAGATTTGCGTCGAGGCGGGAAAAATCGCCACAGCGGATTCGCTCGTACGCCGGGCTCTGAACCTGCACCGCGACGCCTTAAGTTCGGACGACGCGGAAGTGCTGCTCGACTTCGGGGTCCTCGGGGCAGTGCTCGCTTACGAGGGTGAGTACTTTGCGGCCGAAGTCATCCTGCGTCGCGTCGCTGCGCTCGGACCGGCCCGGTTGCCCCACAATCAGCGCGCCTTACTCGAGGGGGTCAGCAATCTCGGGTCGGTGGTGGACATGCGTGGGGACCACGCAGCCGCGGAACCTTTGTATCGGCAGGCCACGGATTTGTCACGCACGCTCTTCGGAGAGGAGAGCTACGACTATGCCTTCAACCTCGCCAACCTCGCGATCTTGTCGTCCGAACTGGGGATGTATGCGACCGGCGAAAGTCTGTTAGCGCGCGTCATCCCTATCTACGAAAAGACGCTTCCTGCTGGCCATCCGGACATCGCGATGATGCTACAGAATCAAGCTTTGCTGATGCAGAAGCGTGGCCATTTCTCCGACGCGGAAGTGACCTACCGACGCACGCTCGCCATGGCATCCGCGGCCGGCGGGCGCGACGGTCTGAACGCGGCGCTAATCCTCAACAACCTGGGCTTATGCCTTGAAGAAGGCGGGCAAGCAGCGGCTGCCGACAGCGCCATGGCTGCAGCTCTGGCGATCCGGCGCAGGCGCCTCGGCAAGAACCATCCGGACCTGATTCTAACGCTCACGAACATGGCGATGCTGTGCAAGCAGAACGGTGCTCTCGACCGCGCTGAGCAGCTGCTCGAGGAGGCGGGACGCGCCTTCGAGACAGCGCGACTGCGCGCCGCGAGCGCTTCCGACCGGGCGTTCTTCGATCTCTCTCCGTACGAGGATCTCGCGGTTGTTCAGCTCTGGCGCGGGGAAAGGGCCGGGGCCTGGCCGAACGTCGAGAAGGCACTCGCACGCTCGCTCGGTGACCTTCTCGTCGATGCGGGCGCCAGGCCGCAGAATCCCGGCGAACTCGCGCGCGAAGACTCGCTCCTGAGCGGCATGAGCCTGGTGGAGCAGCAGATCGCGGCGCGTGCCGGCACTGCGGACGAGGACGGAAGCGACAGGCGCACCCATGGGCGCGACCGCGAGCGCCTGCAGCTCCGGATTGCCGAGGCGTCCCTGAGCGCGTTCCAGCAGCAGATGGCCACGAAGTATTCGCTGCGCTGTGGAGCCACGTTCGATCTGGCGCGCGTCCAAGCGGCGCTTGGTCCGAAGCGGGCCCTGCTCGGGTGGATCGAAGACCCGCACCCGGCCGCGGATTCCATCGGACGCTCGTGGGCGTATGTCATTCGCGACCACGGTGTGGTGCATTGGGCAGAGCTCCCCAAGCGCGCGCGCGGGCGGGATGTCGAATGGGAGCGCGTGTACCGAGATGCAATTCTACTGCACGGCGCGACCGGTCCTCGGAGCCGTATGAGCGAGGCGGCTCGCACACTATACGAGCAACGGGTACGTCCCGTCGAAAGCGCGCTCGAGGACATCGAGGAATTGCTGGTCGTGCCATCGCGCGGCATGCTCGGATTGCCAGTGGAGGCGCTCGTCGATTCCGGCGGACGGCTGTTCGGAGAGCGGGTCCGCGTGTGCTACAGCCCATCCGCTTCTGTAGCGACCTGGCTCACGGAGGGCACACGACGGCGCCACGCTCAGTCGCGCCCGATCACGGCATTGCTCGTCGGTGACCCGGCCTTCGATGCGGCACAAGCAGAACAGATCGCGCGTGAAACCCGCGCTGCGATGTCGCGGCCACCCCGTGCGGAGCAATCTACGGCCGAGCCACTCGCAGCAGTAACAGCGAGCGCGCTACGCTCTGGCGCTGCCCGAGGCGACGGGCCGGCGGTGTTCCCGCGTCTTGTCTTCTCACGCCTCGAGCTCGAGCGCTGCAAGCAACTGCTAGGCGATCGTGCTGTTGAGCTCTTGGGGCGCGACGCCAGCGAGCCCGCGATGGTGGCTCTCGCCGAGTCGATACATGCATTTCGCATCCTTCACTTCTCGACGCACGCTGTCATCGACGACGCGAGGCCCGAGAACTGCGCCCTCGTGCTATCGCAAGTGGACCTTCCAGACCGCTTCGCGGCCGCAGAGCGCCACGAGCGGATCTACGATGGAAGATGGACCGCGCAAGAAATTTTGCAGGAATGGCAGCTCGACGCCGACCTCGTCGTGCTGAGCGCGTGCGAAACCGCTCTCGGGCGCAAGGCTGTGGGAGAAGGCTACATCGGATTCTCACAAACATTGCTGCAAAGCGGTGCGCACCACCTGATCCTCAGCCTGTGGGAAGTTGACGACCATTCGACGGCGTTGCTCATGGGGTCGTTCTACAACCACCTGCTGGGTGACGTCGCGGAGTCGACCGCCGCGGGCAGCGCTGCCGCCCCAATTCGATCGGACCGGCTCGACAGTCGGCGCATCTCCCGCGCGTTACAGGCAGCACAGCGCGACGTGCGCGAATACGGTGCAGGCGATCGACATCCCTACGCGCACCCATGGTACTGGGCAGGATTCGTGCTCATCGGGGCCGGCGACTAGGGCGCGCCATACTCCAAGTCGAAGACTTTCTCGTCCGCGGTCCCAGGAGTGTCCAGGCGCAGGATGCGAACGTGATACGTACCTTCCGAGAGCGCCACCGGTGTGCGCACAATGAGCATGATCTCGCCCCGCATCACATCCGCGACGGTGGCCGGAGCGCGCAGCAGCAAGGCGCCGGCCGGCGCGTACACCTCAATTGTGGCCGCTGTACCCGAGGGCCATTCGGCTGGCAACTCGACGCGGAGTACGATCGCGTGGGCTGAGCTCGGTACATGCACCACGTTGCCGCGGCCGCGTGTCAGCGCCGGTGCAACCCAGGGCAGCACTCCATCTGCCGCCGGATCGGGCGCGATCGGCGCGGAGCGGGGGTGCACGAGGAGAATCCCGGTAGCCGTGACCGCCCACGCCGCGACCGCCCAATTCCACGATTTGAGCCGCTTCGGGCTCCAAGACGGCAGAGTGAACCATCCACGGTTCGTGTGTCGCGATGATCCGGGTGCTGACAACGGTGGCTCGTCAGTGCGTGTCGAGGGACGCGACGCCGATGCGTCGGCGAGAGGCGTTGTGGCCACGGCGGCGCTGCGTTCCGACATTGTATTCAGCCCGGCATCAAAAGACGCTTCGGAGGCGTGCGCGTCAACGTGCTCGCGGCACTCGGGACAATGGCCGAGATGCTGATCAACCAGGTCACGGAGCTTGCCACGCAGGGTTTTCCGACGCGTCGCCCAATCAGAAAGGATCGAATCGGGAATGTGAACGTCGTCTTCGCGACCGGCAGTGTCGAACATGACGAAACTCTGCCACAGCTCATGACACTTGCCACACTGGACCAGATGCTCTTGCAGGCGGCCCTCGTCGGAATCTTCGAGGACGCCGATGTGGCGCTCGAAGAGGCGAGCGACGAACCAGGAGTGCTCGGTCTGCGGTAGCATGGTCCCTCCGGCTCGCGTCTAGAGATCGCCGAGAATAAGCGGTAGCGGGAAATCCGGATCGCCTGCAAGCTCGGCACGCAGCCGTCGCTGCAGGCGCGACCAGCGCTTGCGAGCCGCCGCCGGTTGAATGCCGAGTTCAGTAGCGGTCTCTTCGTGTGATGCACCTCGGCGCCTTGCGTCGAGCAGCGGTAGTTCCGCCGCGTCGATCCGGCGCACCGTCTCACGCACCATGAACATTGAGAGTTCAAATGCCTCGCAGAACTCGGAAGCCCGGCGTTCCGGCTCGGGCACACTCAGGACGTCATCGTCGATCGCCTCGAAGATCCGGCGCTCCCGCGCCCGGCGTTTGATGTGTGAGTATGCGATCTTGTGCGCGATGTCAGTAACCAGACCCTCGGGGTTTGCAACCACTTCCCGCCGCATGCAGTGCCAAACGCGCCGCAAGCACTCGCTGACCAGATCCTCGATTTTCGGGTCCGCGGCGTCGCCGAGCTTGGCAATCACACGCCGGTGAGCGAGGTGCCGAAGCGCGTCCCATCGCGGGTCATCGGGACCATCCGTCGTCACGACAGACCACTTCCCATGCAAGCCCATCAAGGGGAGCAATAGGTGGCGGGGCGGATTTCGGAACCGCAGGCATGGGCGGTCAGCCCGCGAGGGAGTCTTCCGCGCCAAGCAAACCTGCCGCCGCGGATCGGGGGCACGGCCGCCGTCGACTCCAGTACCGGTACGCGTCACAGGACGAACATGCGCGCAAGGTAGCACCGGAGTCCGCGCGGCCGCAAGGCGAAGGGCCGGGGTTGTGGAGGTCGCAAACATCGAGGGGCACCATTCGAGCAAAGGCTTCGAATCATGTGCGACCAGCGCTGGCGCACACGACGATTGTCCCGGGACCTCGGAAGATGTGACAGAGTTTCTGGGCCCGCGGCGCGCGGGTCCGTTGTGGGTCGGATCCGTCCCGAACCCGGACCAGGGGCCCAGCGCGAGGTGCCGAGCCCAGCAGCAACAGTGCTAGGAGGAGGAACGGGACCATGCAAGGCAACCTATCGCCGCCGCTGACTCGCGCGCCTCAGACGAACGCGGCCACATCCAAGCCCCTACCCCCCGCACTCGAATCGCTTCGTTGCCGCCTCGAAACGGTGGCGCGCGGCTTCGATGTCGAATGGCCGTTCGCGGAGCGTCTCCGCGTCCCATTCACTGCGCGGCTTGGCGAAGAAATCGCCGCCATAGATGTGAATGGCGCCGGTGAGCCGCTCGATTGGATTGGTCACGGAATGAATCGCGGTCTCCGGGAGCGGAAACACGTCCTTCTCCGATAGCGACGCGGCGCTGGCCGCCTCGACGACCGGACCCTGGCGCTCCCAAGTGATGTTGTCCTCGCGCCCTGAATAGATACCGATCGTCGCCCACATGTTGTGGTTGTGCGGCAGGAGCAACATGAGCGGCGCCCAGATGACATTGAGAATCGTCAAGTCGTCGGCGCGATACAACGTATGAATCCCAGCTTGCATCGGTTCACCGAGTCCGTGGAGCACTGCCGCAGGTTCCGACACCGCGCGCGCGAGGACTTCCTGAACCGACTTTTGGCTGTCCGCGTCTTGGCGCGCCCGTTTCACATCGTCGAGGAATCGATCGACGTCGAACCGCGAGTTCATGGCAACACTTCCTCTCGCCTGTGCTGGAGCCAATGCAGCGCCTGCTGCCAGCAGACCTGCGGTGCCGATCAGAAACTCGCGCTGTGACAGATCGATCATTCGGACCTCCAGCGCCCTGCGCACCCATTGGCGGACCAGCGCATTTTACACCTCGGGCGGGGCCGCAAAAGCCCGCTTCGACCCGCGCCGAGGCCCCGTGGGGATCCTGACGCCCGTGGCGCCGTCCTTGCAACCGGCTTGCCCTCATCCGTGGGAGTGCCTAGATTCAGGCTCGTCGGCGACCTTCCCAGCACACCCACCATGGGAGATACTTCATGAAGCGACGCAGAGCGGCCTCTCGTTCGAAAGTCCTGTTGATCGGGACACTGACGGCTCTCGCCACGGTCACCGTGCTGGCCGTAACACGACCGCACGCCAACGCCGGTGAACATGCCACGGCGGCGCAAGCCGGGATGCGCGCCGTCATCGACCCGGAGACCGGCCAACTCGGCACGTCATCGGGCCTGCCGGCGCCGACGGCCGAGGAAAAGGCGCTCCTCCAACCGGCGCAGGCCCAGCCCCGCCAGGTTGTCCTGCCGGACGGTTCCGTGATGGTCGAATTGAACGGCACGGGCCAAGAATTTGCCGTGATGCACATCGACGCCGCCGGCAAACGCAGCGTGCAATGCGTGCAGGATGTCGGCAAGGCGCTGCAGACTCCGCCTCCCGCGGTCACGCCGGAGGAACGGTAATCATGAACTTCTTCAACTTCGTTCGTTCGCGCGCTACGCTGCTGCTCCTGCTCGGAGCGTCGATGGCTGCGGGATCCCGCACCGCAGACGCCGCCACCATTGTCATCGTCAACAACGACGGCGCCGGCGAAGGATTCAACGATCCCACGCCGCGGGCGGCCGTACCCGGTAACCCGGGCGTTACACTCGGCCAGCAGCGGCTCAATGTCTTCCAGGCCGCCGCGAACATTTGGGGCGGCATCCTGACCAGCAGCGTCACTATTACAGTGCGGGCGCAGTTCGACCCACTGACTTGCGCCGCGTCGAGCGCCGTACTCGGCAGCGCCGGTCCCACGACGATCCACCGCGACTTTCCGGGTGTACCGCTCGCTGGACACTGGTACCACCAGGCACTCGCGAACAAACTGACCGGGTCGGATCAATCGGCAGCAAATCCCGATATCAACGCGACCTTCAACTCCAACATCGACGCCGGGTGCTTCGGCCCCGGCCTGGTGTGGTACTACGGCACGGACGGGAACGAGGGCGCGAACATCGAACTGCTCCCCGTCGTTCTGCACGAGTTGGGACACGGCCTGGGTTTCAGCACGACAACGAACGGTGCCAACGGGGCGTTCAATAGCTCGTTCCCGGGTGTCTGGGATCACTTCCTGATGGACAACACCAACGGACTCCACTGGGATCAAATGACGCCGGCGCAACGTGTCGCGTCTGCGATCGCCCTCGACCACTTGGTCTGGGACGGACCCTGGGGCATCGCCGAAGCGACCACGCTCGCCTTCCGCGCCAAGATGGTGATCAACACGCCGGCCGGCATCGCCGGCCAGTACCAAGCGCAAGCCGCCTCGTTCGGTGCGGCGCTCACGCTCGCGGGAGTGACGGATGACGTCGTACTCGCGACCGATGGGACGGCGCCGGTCAACGATATCTGCGAACCGATCACCAACGCGGCGGCGATTGCCGGCAAGTTCGCGCTCGTCGATCGCGGCATTTGCTCGTTCGTGGCGAAGGCTTTGGCGGTACAGGCGGCGGGCGCGACCGGCCTGATCGTCGTCAACAACGTCGCCAGCGGATTGCCGGGGATGGGTGGTGTCGATCCTTCGATCACGATCCCCTGCATCGGCATCTCACAGGCCGACGGCAATGCGATCAAAGCCAATCTGGGGTCCGGCGTCACCGTGACGATGGGGCTCAACTCGGCGCTGAGAGCCGGCGCCGACGCCAGTGGCCGGCCGCTCATGTACTCGCCGAACCCATTCGCGGCCGGTTCGTCGGTCTCGCACTGGGACATCAGCCTGGCACCGAACGCGCTCATGGAACCGGCGATCAACGCCGACCTTCACAACACGATCGATCTCGCACATGGGCTCTTCGTCGACATCGGGTGGTTCCGGGACGCGACGGACGCGGGCCCGGACGAAATCGCCGCGTCGCGGGCGATCACGATGGAGGCCCCGGTCCCGAACCCGGCCACGAGCAGTACATCCGTGGCATTCCGGATTGGTACGGCAGGCCGCGTCAAGCTCACCATCACCGACGTCAGCGGCCACACGGTTCGCCGGCTGCACGACGGCTTCTTGACCGCCGGCGGCCACCAGCACAACTGGGATGGCCGAACGGAACGTGGCGGGATGGCGCCCGCCGGCGTCTACTTCATCCGCCTGCAGACGTCCGCTGGGGCGAGGACCCAGCGCGTCACATTCGTGCGCTGATTCCAGGAACAGCGTTCGCAACACCTCCCCGCTCTGCAAAGGGCGGGGAGGTTTTTTTTGGCCGAATGGGTGCCGCAAGGACTGCGGCCCGGGCCTTGCCGCCAAGCACTGCCGGTGCTAGCGTTCTAGATGGATGGTGGCAACGAAAAGGGGGCCCGCATGACTCGCACCCATGGAGTTCGCGGCGTACTTCTCGTTCTTCTGGTCTCGCTCTGCTCAGTGGGCGCCGTGTGCGAACTTCCCGAGTCGCCGCGACCCTCGAACAAACCCGGTGCAATTCACATTACCGCCCGAACACTCCAGGGCGTGCCGGCGTCCGCCGTGCAAATACGCCTCGACCGTTGGAGCAGCTGTGCGACCTTGATGCAGTACTTCTGCAGCCAATTGATGGAAACCAGAACAGTATCTTCCAACGCGTCGGGCGAGGTGCCGGCGCAGAGTGCGGCGCCAGGCCGGTGGACGTTGACGGTGCTCGACACCGACCTGTGGTCGCATTTCAGCGGCGGCGGTGACGTCCAGGTTTCCGCCGGCCACACAGTGGACATCAGCGTTACGGTGCAACCGCATCCGTGAACGATTCGTTCACCAAGCAACGACCTGCAGCATCAGCTCATGGAAGGGCGCGAGATGTATCTCGAGGTCGGCAAGATCCCGGTGCAT
>JANLSU010000122.1:0-5953 GCA_031362565.1 bacterium
CAACCGAGTCCGACACCGAGCCTCGGATCCCCGCAGTGCCGCCGCAACAAGCCACGAGACAGAGCACCGCGCAGGCAACGAGACTACCGGCCATGATGAGTGCGAGTGCGTTCAAGACGCCTCAGAAAGGGTCGGATCTGATCAGGGACTGCGGAAGAGGGCAGCGCAGAAAGAACATGGGGCACATCTGAGTGCAACTAGGGCGCGCGCCTCCGAGAGGGTGCACGGTTCGGTGTCTCCGATCCGCGGCAGGTGCGGCAGGGTTCGCACCGTCCGGGGCGCCGCGTGGACGCCAGATCTCTTGACAGATTGTACCACTGGCGCAACCGCGCCACAAGTCACCCGGTCCCCGTTGACGAGCGGGTCCGCTCCGCGTAACTCCTTACAGTTGCATATTGTTCCGTCGTCCGGAATTGATTGATCGGACGCGGGGAGAAACGGCGGAAAGGACCCGGGCGGTGGTGCTTCCCGGCCCAAGAGCCCCGCTCAGTGAGCGGCGCGCTGTGTCAAACTGACCACGTAGATGCCGGCCACGATGCACGCGAACCCGACGTAGCGGAGCGGCGGAATCGGTTCACCAAGCACGAAGCGCGAGGCGAGCAACACCGCGACGAAGTTGAGCGCCGCAATCGACGTCGCGACGTTGAGCGGCAACCGGGTCAGCAAGACCAAGTACGTCGCCAATGCGATGGCGTACGCGGTCATGCCGAACCACATGTAGGGCGAGAGCGCGAGCTGCTTTACGAGCCCCATCGAAAAACCGCTTACCGGTCCAAGACTCGCGATCGCCTTCTTTTGCATGACGTTCGCGAAGGACGTCATCAAAACGAAGATTGCTGAGAGCGTCACGTTGCTCGTCATTGTGCCTCCACGGGCGGTACCGGTCCGCGCCGCACCAAGTCATACAAGCGATACCCATCGCGAGCGCCTGCAGGCCGCACGTCCCATTCCGGCGTCGCGGCCGCTGCGAAGCGGCTCCATCGCTCCTCGGTCTGGGATCCGTCTTGAACGCAGGCCACCGCGGCGCGTGCCGCACGCATCTCCTCGAGCAACGCTCGCGCATCGCTGTCAGCGCGCGGCATGGCATGATAGGTGGAAATCGGCGTCCGAACCCGACACCAGTAGAGATACCCCGATTCCTCCGACACCCAAATCACGTCGCGACCGGCAGCGGCCCCGCGCACGGCATCCACCAACGCGCGCAGGTGCGCATCCCGACGCACCCAGAGGTCGTGGTGGCTGGCAAACAGGCCCGGCGTGATCACCAAGAGCGCACTAGCCACGACCGCTACGATCCACCCGGTACGACGTGACGCCGCAATGATTCCCGCCCATCCAATGCCGGCGTACGCTGCGACGATGGTACCCGTCAAAATGAAATAGCGCGGCTGCGTCCCGGCTCCTAGGAGCCAGGTCGTTGCTGCGAGCACGCCGGCGTGAAACAATGCCAGCGGCATCCAAGCGCGGCCACGCCGGGCGCGAAGGGCTCGCAGCATGCCGGCAATCCCCAACACTGCGCAGGGCAACGGCACCGCCTGCCACACACCACCCAGCAAACTAAACACGAGCGAAACGAGCGACCCGCGGAGCCCGGGATCATTTTGAACAACACGCGCCACGTGCGCGGCCTGCCCGGTTTGCATCGATTCGACGGCATTCCACAGCACGAATGGCAGGAGGGAGCCCAGCGCAAAAACGAGCAGCATCGTGCGCCGCGGCCATAACAGAATCGCGACGGCCGGCACGAGCACGATGGCATCGAAGCGGCACCATGTCGACCACGCGAGCAGGGCGCCGCCGATCCACAGCCAGCGGCGACCGCCGCCGTTCAAGAAGCGCTCAATTGCCGCGACCGCGGCAATGGGGAAAAAAGCGAACATGGGATTGATGTCGGCCGTGGCACCATGCGCGAGCGACACTGGGCTAATGGCGATGATGACACCGGTCGCGAGTGCGGCGTGGAATCCCCAATCGCGTTCGACGGCGCGCACCAGGATCCAAGCGCAGCCGGCCGTGCCGAGCGCCGAGAGCACGACCCCGGACCACGATGGATCGCCGACCACGAGCGCAACGAGTGCCTGCAGATACAGATGCCCTGGCAGCCACATTCCAGTCCACACGGCATGCGGATGCTGGAGCCAGCTCGCGAGCCATGCAGCGCGCGCACCGTCGTCGCCCAAACCAAAGTCCGACTGGCTCGCGACTGCGAGGCGGAGTATTGCCGCCGCGAGGGCGCACGCGGGCGCCAGCCAGCGCGATGCAAGCGATTGGCTGGCGGATGATGGATCCGCCTTCCAGGACGCCGCGAGCGCTCGACGGACACCAGGACTGGCCCACGCGAGCGCGAGGCCTACGGTCGCTAGCAACAGGAGCCAACGAAGCGAATCCAGAAAGAACGCCGTATGAGGCTCGAGCCCGCCATCGGGAGTCATGGCACGCAACCAAGCGGACGGCGCGCGGACGAAGACGGCAAGCGTGACGAGTGCTAGCGCAAGCACCGCACCGACGAGGGCACGTGGTGCGGTCACCGACGGCGTGGCTGGTTGGGGTCTCTGCATCCCATCGAGTGTACGGGAGCGCCCCCCACCGGTGCCAGCCCAAGGCCTCCTGTGTCATACTGATTGTCCGTGCCTGCGGCGCCCGCTCTGGCGCGCCGGTTCATCCTCACGCCACGGAACGCGCATGCCCGAGTCCTCCAAACAGCGCCCCGCACGACGGTCCCGCCGCCGCGAGGTCCTGCTCATGGCAGGCGCCTACGCCGGCGCCCTCGCGTTCGTGGCCGGCCTCTTCGTCGCCTATCGGGTTCACGTGCACCACGCGACGTTCGCCGGGCGTGCTTTTTTCTGGGTGGGCAACTTGCATCGCGACGCCACCATGGGCTTTCGAATGCGCGAACGCCGGACAGGCTTTGCCGTCCTGAATGAAGGTTTGCACGACCGCGCCCGCCAAATCCCTGTCCGCACCGACGCCTGGGGCTTGCGCATACCGATGGATGCCGACTCGGCGGGCGCGGCGCCGGGCGGGATCGCGGCAATCGGGTGTTCCTGCACCTTCGCGCATGGTGTGGCGGCAGAGAGCAGTTACGTCTATCAGGCGGCCCGGCTCCTCGGTTTACCACCGTCCAACCTGGGGGTGTGTGCGTATTCGTCGGTCACCAGCCTGCTGCTCCTCGAGGAACAAATCGACCGCTTGCGGCCCCGCGTCGTCGTCTACGGCTTCGGCAACTTCCACCTCGAGCGATCTGTACGCCCTCACGCCGACAGCGATCTGTTTCAGTCATACGTGGCATACCACAACGGCGCATGCCGGATCGAACCGCCGCTTTTCGACAATCGGCGCGTCTTCGAAACGGCACCGGCTGTCGAACGGTTGTACTACGAACCGCGGATCGCGGGTGACGCGACACCTCAGAGCCTGGGGCGCATCGCCGCTCTCCTGCCGCTGTCGACCCAGGATCTTTCCCGCGCGCTGCACCCGGCGACATTGAAATTGCGCTTTGCGCTCCCTCCGCCGCCTGATTCGAGCCTGTGCCGCTTCGTCCTGCAACGGCTGTACGACGACTGCCATTCACGAAGCACGGAATTCGTGCTGCTATGGTTTCCGAAGGAATTCGGTGATCGCCCGGCACCAGGAATGGTCACAGCGGTGGACGCACTTCGGAATCGCGACGGTTTCACCTTCGTCGATTGCTCGCCGGGGTTGTTCGCGGCCGTCAAGGATCAGCAGGAATACGCCGCGCGCTGGCAAGTGCCACGCGACGGGCATCCCAATCGGTTCATGCATCTGGAAATGGGACGCGCGGTAGCGGCCGCGGTCGCTCCGCGCCTCGGAATCGCACTTCCGAGCGAAATGTCGACGACGGCTTCAACTCCATAGCCGGGCAGCTCCGCCGCAGGGCTTGCTCCAAACGTGGTCCGAATGGCACCATGGAGAGTCCCGTCCCGAACCTCACAGCTCGGAGTGCGCGATTGACGACTTACGACACGCTCTTCCACCAGTACACCGCTAACACTTCCGGGGCGGCGGCGCAGCGCATTTCTCAAGTTGTGCGAGCGATCCTTCCAGTGCGAAGCGTACTCGACGTCGGGTGTGCCTACGGCACGTGGCTCGCAGCGTGGCGAGCAGGTGGTGTGGAGGATGTCTTCGGCGTCGACGGTCCGTGGGTCGATACGACGCGTTTGCAGATCCCGGCGGACCGTTTCGCGCCGCACAATCTCGAACAGGCTTTCGCGCTGCAGCGACGATTCGATCTCGTCGAGAGCCTGGAGGTCGCCGAACACCTGCCGGCCGCGTGTGCGGCCGCGTTCGTGGACAACCTTGCTGCGCACGGTGATGCGGTACTCTTCTCCGCCGCCCCGCCCGGACAGGGCGGCGAGAACCATGTCAACGAGCAGCCCTACGACTACTGGCGAGCGCTGTTTCAGGCGCGCGGCTTTATCGCGGTGGACTGTATTCGGCCTGCGGTCGCAGGCGACAACACGATCAGCGTTTGGTACCGGTACAACATCCTTCTCTATGTGCGCCCGGTGGTTTTCGAGAGTTTGCCCGAATACGTCCAGTTGTTCCGGCTCGAGAACAATGCGCCAGTGCCTGACGTTGCGCCATGGGCGTATCGTTCGCGCCGCGCGATGGTGCGTATGCTGCCGCGACCCGTGCAATTCGGCCTTGCCCGCGGCCTCGCGCACTGGCATGGGCGCAAATGAGAGGTCGCTAGCGTGGTTGCCGAAAAACCACTCGACCCGTGGGCCGGATCGCCCGATCGGTTCGGATACTCCTGGGCCCGCTTCAGCGACCTTACTCCGGAACAATTCGAGCAGTTTCGCCTTTGGACGGGCTTGATCGACATCGCCACCGGCTGGCAGGACAAGCGGTTTTTGGATGTCGGGTGTGGTGCCGGCCGCAACAGCGCCTGGGCAATGAACGCAGGGGCCGTCGGCGGCGTGTCGATTGATGTCGACGCGGCGTCCGTCTCAGCGGCGCGCGCCAATTTAGCGCGGTTTCCGAACATCGAGGTGCGTTTTCAGAGCGTCTACGATCTCGCCAGCCAGGACGAATTCGACATTGTGTTCAGTATCGGTGTGATTCATCACTTGGAGAGGCCGGACGTCGCACTACGCAAAATGCGCGACGCCGCAAAGCCCGGTGGCCGGGTTCTCATCTGGGTGTACGGCTATGAGAACATGGAGTTTTTCGTCAAGGTACTGAACCCGACCCGCAGGCTACTCTTCAGCCAGCTGCCGCTCGGCTCCGTCCGCATCCTGGCCCACATCCCGGCGGCGCTTCTCTTCGCCGGCCTACGCCTCGGCCTAGGACGCCTCGAGTATTTCAAACTCCTACGGCGTTTCCCCTACCGCCACATCCATCACATCGTGTTCGACCAGATGATCCCACGCATCGCCAACTACTGGCGCCGCGACGAAGTTTTGGCGCTCATGCGTGGCGCGGGTTTCGAATCCCCCGAGCTCGCGGCCGTCAACGGGATGTCCTGGTGTGCGATGGGGACAAAATAGGTCCGGCCAGCCGCGCACGTCAGAGTGGACGGTTTGGCGTGGTACAAACGGTCACGCATTTGCTACCATTCACCTCGAACGCAGACAATTCGTCGGGGGGAGGCACTATGCAGCGACGTACGCTCGTGCTCCGTTTCTTTGCGGCAGGCGCGCTGCCACGGACCGGCCACGCGGAATCACCGCCACCAGTCCTCTGCAAGTGGGGTTCATGCTGCGCCGAGGCTACCTACTTCCGCGATGCACGCGGGATCGCCGTTGGATCGGCAGGGGTTATCTTCGTAGCGGACGTGGCGAATCAGGACGTGCACAAGCGCATTAAGAAGTTCGACGTCGCGAGGAACTTGCTTATGATGTGGGGCACAAGCGGAACGGGGGACGGCCAATTCATATACCCCGGTGGCATTGCCGTGGGCCCGGGAGGTGTCGTCTATGTGGCCGACGAC
>JANLSU010000010.1:0-2723 GCA_031362565.1 bacterium
GTGCGCGCGTGCAAGCGACGCTCGGCAAGTGGAAGAACGTGCGCCAGGTGAAGGACAACGACGAAGTTATTCCCGGCGTGCGCGCGATTTCGACGCCGGGCCATACGCCGGGGCACACGAGCTATATCGTTTCGTCGGGCCGCAATACGTTGCTGGTCAGTGGCGACATTACCAACGTAACCTCTGTGTTTCTGGCCAATCCCGGCTGGCATGGCGCGTTCGACATGGATGCCACTGTCGCCGAGGCGAGCCGGCGCAGGATGCTCGACCGCGTTATCAAAGGCCGCATGGTCGTGACCGGCTATCACTGGGGGATGCCCGGCGCCGGCACGATCAAGAAGGATGGCGCGGGCTACGCGCTGGTGCCTGTGCGCGTGTGATTGCGCGACGACGTTAGTCTCGTTCGATGGAATCGCCGCGCGGCAAACGCGCGGCGGTTTTGCGTGTGCGCCAGGCATGGCGCGGGGTGCCGCAAGGCACCGTTTGGTTGGGGTGGTATCCAGCCGATGACTTGGAGGTGAAAGTCCTTTGCGGGCCCCGGGTGTGGGAACCGCTAGCCGAACAGCAAGGGTGTCCGGAGCGATCCGGAATCTGAAGGAAGCTGCAGGCAAAGTGCCGGCCTGACGAACAGGAAGCGCATATGAGGCGTTCGCACTTGGGCGAGGAGGCACGCATCTCCAAAGCCCGTTCACCCCGGAGGGTGCGAACGTAGATGCGACAGGTTCACGGCATGAAGGTCACGCGTCTTACCCTGGGACGTCTGCCGTCCTGCCCGCTCTCCTCGGAGAGCGTGTGCTACCGGCGCTGCAAGGCGGCGGGACGGGACGGCAGATCGCAGCAGAAGCCGTAGTAGCCGACCAAACGGCGAAGGGCTGAACATGATCGCCGGAGGAGCCCGATCTTTCGATGACGACAGCAGACGCAGACAACGGGGCCGAGATGCCCCGTGCTCACCCGGAGGGTAGGGCTCGGCAAGCCCGAGAGGATGGGACGGGTGCGTCAAACGTCACGGCAAGATCGGCAAACTCCCAACCGGGGGCAGACGTGCAACTGATGGAGTTGATCGTCAGTCGCGAGAACATGGTGGCGGCCTACGCGAGGGTGGTGGGCAACAAGGGCGCAGCCGGCATCGATCAGATGTCGGTCAAAGACCTGAAGCCCTTCCTCGCCGAGCACTGGCCGCGCATCAGAGAAGACCTGCTGGCCGATCGATACCAGCCGCAAGCCGTGCGCGGGGTCTCTATCCCCAAACCCGGTGGCGGGATGCGCCAACTCGGCATTCCGACGGCTACGGATCGGCTGATCCAGCAGGCCATGCATCAGGTGCTGATGCCACTCTTCGATCCAGGCTTCTCGCCCCACTCCTACGGCTTCCGGGCCGGACGGCGTGCGCACGACGCTGTGACAGCCGCCCGCGCCTATGTTGCGGACGGCCGACGCTTCGTCGTCGATATGGACCTTGAGAAGTTCTTTGATCGCGTGAATCACGATTGCCTGATGGCACGCGTGGCGCGCAAGGTTCGAGACAAGCGAGTGCTGCGGCTCATTCGCCGCTATCTCCAAGCTGGGTTGATGCAGAGCGGAGTCGAAACTCAACGCATGGAGGGCACACCGCAAGGCGGACCGCTTTCCCCGTTGTTATCGAATATACTGCTCGACGATCTCGACAAGGAACTGGAAAAGCGCGGCCACGCCTTTTGCCGGTATGCGGACGACTGCAACATCTATGTTGCCTCGAAGCGCGCGGGTGAAAGAGTGATGGCCTCGGTGACACGGTTCCTCAAAGAGCGGCTGAAGCTGACGGTCAACAGCGCGAAAAGCGCCGTGGACCGACCATGGAACAGAGCGTTTCTCGGCTTCTCGATGACCGCCCACAAGGCGCCGCGTTTGCGCGTGGCTCCAAAAAGCGTGGCGCGGTTCAAAGGTAAGCTGAAGGACCTTCTGCGCCGTGGACGGGGACGCAAACTTGCACGCACCGTCTATGACCTCACGCCGGTTGTTCGCGGCTGGATCGGATACTTCCGACTGGCCGAGGCGAAAGGCATCTTCGAGGAATTGGACGGATGGCTGCGGCGCAAACTGCGCTGTCTCCTGTGGCGGCAATGGAAACGGCCACGAACACGCGCCATGCGACTGATGCAACGGGGGCTCGACGAGGAACGGGCATGGGCATCGGCCTCTAACGGCCGAGGCCCCTGGTGGAACGCCGGGGCCAGCCACATGAACGACGCCATTCGCGCCAACGTCTTCGCCAAACTCGGACTGCCGTCACTTCAGATGGAACACCGACGCCTCAATCGCGCATCATGAACCGCCGGATACGGAACCGTACGTCCGGTGGTGTGGGAGGACGGCGGGGGCAACCCCGCCTCCTACCCGATTCAGCGATTGAGTTTTGCGCGTCAATTCGCCGGCAGGGCTTGGATGCGGGTCGCGAGGCCCTTGGCGCCGAGGGCTTCGGCGCGCTGGTACCACTGACGCGCCTGTCCCGGTTCGCCGCGGATTGAGGTGACTGCGGCGACGGCCGGATCACGCAGAGCGTCCGGGTCGTAAGTGAGCCCCATTTCGACCGCCGCGGCCGGGCTTTTGAGATCGGCGGCGCGTTCGAACAAGAGCCGGGCAGCGTTCATGTCGCCGGTCGCCTTTTCCTGTCGGCCACGGGCGATGTAGCGTGTGGCTTCCGCCGAGGTTTCGACTGGAACTGTTATCGCACCGAGCAGGCG
>JANLSU010000038.1:0-12896 GCA_031362565.1 bacterium
AGCGCCGTCTCCAATGCGAAGAAGGCCGGCATCGAGATCGTGCATGGCTTCTTCGTGGTCGGCATGCCCGACGAAACCGAAGAGGACCTGCGCGCCACGTTCAAGTTCGCGTCGAGGATCAGGATCGATAGCTTCGGCTTCAACCGGCTCTGCGTCTATCGCGGCACGCCGCTGTGGCACGAGTACGTCAAGCGCGGGATCGTGAACGACGCGACGGACTGGTACAAGTACTTCAAGTGCTCGTCGATCGACCCGACGGTGCTTGCCGGCGAGGAGATTCACCGCATTCGCTCCGAGGAACTGCGGCGCTTGCTGGTGTACAAATTCACGCACTACCCTCTGCAGACGTTCCGGTTGCTGCGGCGCTTTTTGCGCTACATGCCGGTGCGCGACGTCGTCTATCTCCTCGTGAAACCCTTCCTCGGCAAGAAGACGGGCGCCACGCAGGCGGAGGTGACCACGCGCGCCGTCGAGCACGCGAGCAACAAGGATGCGGCGGCGGAGATGACACGCTTTGCGGACGAGGAACTGCAGCACGTGATGCGCGAGTCCAAGGCGGAACGGGCACGGATCCAGGCCATGGCGGGGGCGGGTCCGCCCGGCTAAGCCCGCAAGTTGTCCGTGAAGAAGGCGATCGTGCGCGACCACGCCAGATCGGCCGCGGCCTTGTCGTAGCGGCCCTCCGAGGTGTCGTTGTTGAAGGCGTGATTGACACCATCATAGACATAGAGCGTGTACGCCTTCTTGGCTTTCTTGAGTGCCGCTTCGAAGGCCGGGATGCCGGCCCCGATGCGCAGGTCGAGCCCCGCGTAGTGCAGGAGAAGCGGCGCCTTGATCTTTTCGACGTCGCCCCCAAGCGGTTGCCGGCCGTAGTAGACGACGCCGGCGTCGAGCCCGGGCGCCGCGACCGCCAGAGCGCCGACCATGCCGCCTCCCCAGCAGAATCCCATCGCGCCGACCTTGCCGTTCCCGGCCGGGTGTTTTTCCAAGAACGCCACCGTACCCACGAGGTTTTGAACCGTCTTCGGCGTATCGAGGTCGACGATCATGGTTCGCGCCTTGTCCTCGTCCGCCGGGGTGCCGCCGGCCGGCGACAGGAGGTCGGGAGCGAGAGCGAAGAAGCCTTCGAGTGCAATGCGCCGAGTCACGTCTTCGATGTGGGCGGTTAGGCCGCGGTTTTCGTGAATGACGATCACCCCGGGCAGTTTCGCCGCGTCCTTCGGACGCGCGGTGTAGGCTCTGACTGCACCGGTCGCGCCCGGGTAGGTGATGCGTTCCGTCGCGAGCCGGGCATCCTCGGGCGCAACGATCGCCGCCTGCGCCGCACCAGCCTCCAAAAGCGGCACGAGCGCGGCTGCTGCCGCGACGCCGCCGGCAAGTTGCGCCAACCGAATGAGAAAGACCCGCCGGTCGAGCGGCGCGTGGGTGTACTCGTCGTAGAGGTCGATGATGCGCTGGTCCATGCGGTAAATCCTCCTGGCGCCGTTACCAGATCCGCGCCCGCAGGCTGTCCGGACGCACCATCGGGTCGCCCGCCTTGCAGCCGAATGCGTGCGCGAACTCCGGCATGTTGGAGAGCGGTCCGTCGACGCGCCAGCGTCCCGGCGAGTGTGAGTTCGTGAGCGCCATGGTGCGGGCGAATTCCGGCCGCACGATCTCGCGCCACACTTGGGCCCACGCCATGAAGAAACGCTGCTCCGGTGTCATCCCATCGATGAGCGGCGGGCGTGGTTTGCCCTGCATCGATTTCTCGAGCGCCGCATAAGCCACCGTGAGTCCGCCCAGGTCGGCGATGTTCTCGCCGAGCGTCAGCTTGCCGTTGACGCGCAGCGTATCGACGGCGACGAAGCCGCCGAATTGGTCGACGATCAGATTAGCCCGCCCCTTGTAGGCATCGGCATCCTTCTGGGTCCACCAGTCACGCAAGTTGCCCTTGGCGTCGAATTGCCGGCCGCGGTCGTCGAAACCATGCGTCATCTCGTGCCCGATGACGGCGCCGATCCCGCCATAGTTGATGGCATCGTCGACATCGGGATCGTAGAACGGCAGTTGCAGAATCCCGGCCGGGAAATTGATCGAGTTCATCGATGAGCTGTAGTAGGCGTTGACCGTCGGCGGCGTCATCGCCCATTCCAAACGGTCGACCGGCTTGCCGATCTTGGCGAGCTGCCGCTGGGTTTCGAACCCCCGCGCCCGCCAGCGATTCAGTACGAACGGCCCCGGCTGGACATCGAGTTTGGCGTAGTCGCGCCAGTGGTCCGGATAGCCGATCTTCTCGTAAAAGGCATCGAGCTTGATCTTCGCCTGGACGCGCGTCGAGTCGCCCATCCAGTCGAGGCCGGCGATACGATCGGCGAGAGCGGATTCCAGATTCTCGACCATCGCCAGGGCGCGCTGCTTCGCATCGGGCGAGAAACGCCGCTTGACGTATTCTTGCCCGAGCACTTCGCCCAGCGCATTGTCGGTCGCATCGAGGCAACGCTTCCAGCGCGGCAAGAGCGCCTTGGCGCCGCTCAGGACCTGGGCGAAGCGGAAGTCCTCGTTGACGAAGTTGGACGACAGCATGGGCGCCGCATCGTTCACGACCTTCCAGCGCAGATAGGCCTTCCAATCGTCGAGCGGCACGCTGCCCAGCATGCCGTTCATCGCTTTCATGAAATCCGGTTGGGCGACGTTCAGGTCGGCGATCTGGGGAATGCCGGCCGCACGCAGGTACTCATCCCAGCCGAAATTCGGCGCCAGGGTCCGCAAATCCTGTACCGGCATCCGGTGGTACACGGCTTTGGGGTCGCGGCGCTGCACGTTGGTCATCGAGGCCTTGGCAAGTGCAGTCTCGATCGCCACGACACGGGCGGCGTCACCACGCGCGTCCGGCTCGGACGCCCCCAAGAGCTGAAACGTGCGCGCGACGTGATCGACGTATGCGGCGCGGGTTTTCTGCGACGCCGAATCTTCCTTGGCGTAGTAGTCACGGTCGGGCAGGGTGAGTCCGCCCTGTCCGGTCCCGGCGATGACCTCATCACTGTTCTTGGCATCCTGTTCGGAGCCGAAGCGAAACAGCGCACCAACGCCCTGACGGTGCAACCGCGACACCGCGGCGGTGAGCTCGGGGCTCGATTTGATCGCCGCGATCCGGTCGAGCTCCGGTGCGATGGGATTGAAGCCGGCGGATTCGGCGGCCGTCGAATCGATGCAGGTGCCGTAGTAGGCTGCGAGCTTCCAATTGTTGCCACCGCCGGACTTTTTCATGTCGCGCACTGCGTCGTTCAGAATCTCGTGCGACACATCGTCGTTCTTGTCACGCAGCATACGGAAACTGCCGAAGGCCGAATACGACGCCGGGATCGTCATCCGGGCGAGAGCGCCGCCGTTGGCAAATTTGTAGAAGTCGTTGCACGGTGCGCACGTGGTGTCGCGATCGGCCGGATCGAGCGCCCGCGGCGTGCTCTTGGAACTGCCGGCCCGCGCCGGCGCCAGGAAAGCGAGGCCGCCGAGGACGATGCACGTGGCCGCTGATAGGACTGAACGTCGCATGGAATGCACCGCTTTCGCTCCAAGGGAAAAAGACCGCGACGGCGAGTCTAGCCGCCGGGCGCGGCTCATGCAATGCGGCTGGCGGGTTCCTCGGGGCTACCAGGTCCTACGGATCGGATGGGCCTCGGTGTTGAAGACGACCTTCCGGAGGTCGAGCGTCGAGGGCGGCGCGTAGAGCAAATAGAGATACTCGAGCGTCTTGGCGAGGAAGAAACTCTGCACGTGCAAAGCGGGTGGCGACGGTGTCGAGTACGGCAGCGATTGCCGCAACGTCGTCCTGCCCCGGCGCGGAAACGGGCGGCAACGACGCAAAGCCCGCCGCCAGCGTCTCGTGGGCAGCGTTCAGTAGCTGCCATGAATCACGCCCGGGTCGAAGTGGTTCGGAGTCGGTCACAGGCTCCCCTTCCGTCGCCCCATGCTGAAGTAAAACCGCGACGCGACGCAACTCCCCGCTCCCGGCACACGGCGCCGCAGACGGATTCAGCCCTGCCGTTCGGTCGTTGGTCGGAACTACGACGCGCCTGCCGGTCGCACCGCACCAGGTCCCGTTTTCACGTGCCCGCCGCCGTCTCATAAAAGAGAATGTCCGCCCGGTCTTGACGAATCGATAATTGTCTTGTATCTTCAGGTCTTGATTTGAGCCCCGCACCCCGCCGCGGGCGCCTCCTCCCGAGGGTGAAAAGATTTCGGTGCATCTCCGCGACCGCCGCGGGCGACGTTTCTGCGTTCCCGGCCATGATCCGTCGAAGCAACCGCGGGCGCGGGAGGACCGTCCCGACGTTATCCGTCGAGACCAGCGCTAGGAGATACGGCGAGCGTGGGCTGAGGGCGTAGTTCCAGCGTCGCCGCTTCGGATAGTCGACTGGGACGCGGATGAACCGCGGAGGTGCGGCCAACGCACCGCGGCGCCTGCGACGGCGCGCGCGGCGGCCCGACCTTTGGACAAAGGTGTGGCGGGGTGGCCCGCAGGCCACGCCCGACATCGCCGGCCGTGCGGGCTTACGACGCCTTGCGCGTTTCGCGTACGTCGTCGGCGGAGCGCATTGCGAGGCGCTCGTTGCCGTCGTCACGTGCCTGTGCGTCGTCGATACTCGTGGCGTCCGAGGCGCCGTCATCCTGGTCGTCGTCAGCACCGGGGCGTCCGGGGCCACGCTTGCGCTCCGTGATGATGTTGTAAATCTTCATCCGGTACCGCAGTTTGTCGCGCTTCATTTGCAGGAGCTCGGCGGTGCGGCTCTGGTTCCAGTCGCACTGGCGTGAGGCCTTGAGAATGAGCTCGATCTCGGCATCACTGACCAAGCGGTCGAACTCGATGCCGTTCTCCGGAATGGGCCGCAACAGGGCGTGTTCGAGCCGGCGTACGGCCGACAGGTTGGCGTCCGTGACCCGGGCCGCGATCGGCAGGTGTTCGGGGCGCAGTTGTTCGGCGTCTTCCAGCAGCACGACGCGCTCGAGCATATTCTTGAGCTCGCGAATGTTGCCCGGCCACTCGTAGCCGAGGAGCAACCCCGCGCACTCTTCCGACATGCCGGTGAAGTGCTTGTTGAACTGCCGGTTGTACTGATTGAGAAAGTGCTTCGCGAGCACCAGAATATCTTCCCGGCGCTCGCGGAGCGGCGGAATGTAGATCGGCACGACCTTGAGGCGATAGTACAGGTCCTCGCGGAAGGTCTGTTCCTTGACCGCGTTGACCAGATTGCGGTTGGTCGCTGAAATGATGCGGACATTGACCGAGATGTCCTTGGTGCCGCCGACGCGCTTGAAGGTCATGCGCTCGAGAACCCGCAGCAACTTCACCTGGATCGTCAGGCTCATCTCACCGATTTCGTCCAGGAACAGCGTGCCGCGGTTGGCCAGTTCCAGAAGGCCGAGCTTCTGCCCCTTGGCATCCGTGAAGGCGCCCTTCTCGTGCCCGAACAGCTCGGACTCGAGCAGCTCTTCCGGCAGCGACGCGCAGTTGATTTCCATGATCGGCATGTTGTGGCGCGCCGACATCTTGTGAATCAAGTTGGAAATCACGTCTTTGCCGGTGCCGCTTTCACCTTCGATGAGCACCGTGGTCGATTCGCTCCGCGCCACCTGCTGCACCATCTTGTAGACCGCCTGCATCGCCGGGCTTTGGCTCGGGATGTAGGTCGCGTCCGCATCCAAGTTGTGGAGCCGGCGCAGGCGCAACAATTCGCGCGACAGTTCCTTCGACTTGAGGCCCTTCTCGATGACGATCAGCAACTGCTCGAGATTGATGGGCTTGTTGACATAGTCGAAAGCACCCAGCTTCATGGCCTCGACTGCGGTCTTGATCTCCCCGAAAGCGGTCATCATGACGACGCAAATGTCTTTGAGGATGTCCTTGATCTCGGACAAGACCTCCAAGCCATTACGATCCGGCAGCTTCAGATCCAGCAACACGAGGTCCGGCAGCTCGCTGTTGATGATTTCGATGGCCTGGGCCGCGGTTGCAGCGGCGCGCACCTCGTACCCTTCGTCGACCAATGTCTTCTGCAGGAAGAACCGAATCGACTCCTGGTCATCGACGAGCAAGATCAGCGGTTTCACTGGGACCTCCCATCCACATCCGGGCGAGCGGCAGACACACGATGAAGCGCGTGCCGCGGCCGGTCGCGCTGTCGACCACGATCGATCCCCCGTGCCCTTCGACGATGTGATGGCACACGTACAGCCCGAGGCCGGTACCACTCGCCTTCGTCGTGAAGAACGGCTCGAAGATCTTGTCGCGGTGTTCTTCGGAAATTCCCGGCCCGTGATCGCCGACGACGACCACCAGCGAATCGGGCTCCTGAGCCGGGGCGAGCGGGTTTTCCGCCGCGCCGAGGCGCATGTCGATTTCTACGTCGCCGCCGTCCGGACTGGCGTCGACGGCGTTCTGGATCAAATTGATGAGCACCTGTTCGATGCGGTCGGCATCCACCGCGACGAGCGGCAGGTCGGCGTCGATGCGCCGCACACAACGCACGCCACGCTCCGCGAAGCGCGGCTCGAGGGCGCGCACGCTGCGCTCGACGAGCGCCTCGATATCGGCCTCCTGCAGCGACAACTGCAGCGGCCGCCCGGCGCGGAACAGATCCTCGATGATCCGGTTCATGCGATCGGCTTCAGCCAGAATGAAATCGACGTGTTCCTGGCCCGGCCCATCCATGCGTTTGCGCAGGTATTGGATTCCCGCCGTGATGCCCGCGAGCGGATTGCGGATTTCGTGCGCGATACTCGACGTAAAGCGGCCGATCGCCGCCAGCTTGTCCAGATGCCGGATCTGCGCTTCCATGGCCTTGATCCCCGACTGATCGGCGAACTCGGCCAGGGCGCCCTGGACCTCGCCGTCGGCGTCGCGTAGGAGCGAAGTCGTCAGCCGCAACGGCACCGGCTTGCCGGCAGCCGTACGCAGCGTCGCGTCGACGCCGCGCACACTGCGCCCCGTCTCGAGCGCTTCGCCGAGCGGATCCCGCCCCGGGCCGCCATACGACAACCATTCGCCGGTCGGGCGGCCGCGCACGTCGCTCGCCGCGAAGCCCGACAGGCGCTCGGCGGCATGATTGAAGAGCTGGACGTTGCCGTGCAAATCCACCGACACGAGGCCGTTCGTCATGCTGCGGAACACGTGCTCGCGGAAACGCTCTTCACGCCGCAAGCCCTCGTACAGCCGGGCGTTCTCGAGCACCGTCGAGAGGTTTTGCGCCAAGGTCTCCAGCATGATGAGATCGATCTTGGAAAGCGCCGCGTCGCGCCCCTGATCGGTGACGAAAAGCACCCCGAGAAGCGAGAACGCCGGACAGTTCCAGCACCGGAACCGTCCGCCATCCCAGAAGGACGTGTCGGGCTCGTCGGCGAATTTCTCCACCCAACTCTTGCCCGCCCCCGCCGGCGACGCTGGACAGGTGGCGGCATCGCAGCCGCGCGTTTCCCACTCGCACGCCGGTGGACTGCTGGAGACGAGCGGTACGACCACGTAGGAACCCGCTGCGGCAGCCGCGCACAGACTCTCGCCGTGCAAGGACCCGAGTGGATGCATCGCCGCATCCTTGATGAGCACCGGACGCCCTGCACCGAGCGCCCGTCCCATCACGCCATCCAACTCCGGCAGAGCGAAACGCTCGGGAGCCCAAGCCCATTCGCCGGAACTGTGACGCCGCACACCGCCTTCGAACACGCCATCGTCCGCATTCCATGTGAACAGTCCGAACTCCTGGAACCCGACACCGCGCTGCAGGTACTCGATCACCGACTGCACGGTGCGCTCGCGATCGAGCGAAGCAATGATGCTGCGCCCGACCTCTTTGAGCGACAAGAGCTGGATGTTGGTGCGAATGAGCCGGAAGTAGGATTCTTCGAGATCGCCAACCAGACCATCGGTGACCGCATCCAAACGCGCCGTCGGATCGGTCCACAGCGCCAGCGGCGCGTCGTTGCTGCGCACGCCCTTGATGGCCTCGACACGCGCCACAACGTGACGATAACGCCGCGCGGTGCGCGATTGCGCCACCGCAAGTCCAGCCACGGCGAGGAACAACGCGGCCGGAATTGCGAATTGCAGCGGCAGGAGTGCGGTGAGCGAAACCGCGCACGCGACGCTCGTAAGCGTCAGGACCGTTGTGAGTCGCAAGTTCAACGCGTTGCTCCTTCCCCCAGCGCGAGATCGCGGTGCGCGAGTGGGTGCAGACGCGCATGCGCGGACACCGTGGCCTCGTGCTTGGGGCAAACCACGCAGCGGAAGAGCAACTTTGGATCCAATGCCAGGCGCGCCGTGGGCGCCAGCGTGTGGCCCGGAAACGACGAAGCCCCGGCGAGGAGGGACCGGGGCTTCGGGGAGTGTGTCGCTAGCTCGTTTGGTGCGCCGCGCAAGGCGTACCAGAGTTCCTCCGGGGGGGCGGAGGCGGCGCGGACCCTAGCAGGCTCCCTCTCCGGTGAGTACGGTGCGGATGGTTCGTAACAGAATGGCCAGATCGGACTTCGGGCCACGTTGGCGGATGTAACGCAAATCCCAGCGCACTTTCGTGCGGACGCTCTCGACCGAATCATCGTATTTGTGATGCACCTGGGCCATACCCGTGATGCCGGGCTTGACGAGCAAGCGCTTCGAGTAGTGCGGAACTTCACCTTGCAGGAGTTCGACGAAGAACGGGCGCTCCGGACGCGGCCCGATCAACGTCATGTCGCCGCGCAACACGTTGATGAACTGCGGAATCTCGTCGAGGCGCGCCTTGCGCAGGACGCGGCCGATGCGCGTGATGCGCGGGTCGCGTTGGCTGGCCCACTGCGGCCCGGCAGCTTCGGCGTCGAGGCGCATGGTGCGGAATTTGTAGATGCGGAACGGCTGGCCGGCATTGTGAACGACGCGGCGGCTCGAGACGCCACGATGATCGCGACGCCGTTCGCGGCGGCGGCGATTGATTCCGACCCGGTCTTGGGTGTAGAGCACGGGGCCTGGCGAGTCGATCTTGACGGCCGCTGCAACCGCCAGCATGACGGGTGCGAGCGTCAAGATCCCAGCGGCTGATAGAACGACATCGGCAACACGACGCAGTCGGTCGCTGTGCGAGTCGACGACCGACTCGAGGTCCTCGGCCATCGCCTCGAGCTCGGAGTCGAATGGCGCGGGCTGGCTCCCAGGCAGGGCGCCAGGAAGCGGCAGGACAGTTCCGATGGTGAGAACGTCGGTCGCAGGTGCGTTGGGCGAGCGGTCGGCCATAGCTTGCGTTTCCCCCCCGATTTTGACGGTGCCCGGAGCGCTGACCGGCGCTCCAAGCCCGCGGGTGGTTCCACGCAAGCGACGCGCCAGCGCGTGGACCGCCTCTACGGCAGGCCTTTGGGAGGACAACGAACCACTCGGAGATCGAAGGAGAAACGACGGCGCGGCGCGCATCGGTGCTGGCGGGGGTCGTAGCGCACTGGCACGGGTGGAACCGCGCAGTGCTCACACCTCGACTGCGTTGAACGACTCGCAGCACGGCAGCGCGGTACTACTCGGAGTCGATGCGGCAGCGCACGCCAACCCGCTTGGCGCGCGCTTGCCACTCCAGCGCTTCGGCACGGTTCGCGCAACGGCGGAGCAGGATGAGGTAGCGATCACCCTGACGCTCCATTTCGGGGTGCACATCGGCACCATTGAGGCGAAAGACGTCGCGCGCCGCGACTTCGAGACTCGGATACGGTCCGGCGCGGACCACGAACCGCACCCCTGTCGCGCCGGCGGGGTCGTCCAATCGCGCCGGTGCGCGCTCGGGAGCAGGCACCACCGCAGCACCGGTGGGCAACCGCGGGGCGGCGTCTTCAGGCTGCCGAATCGCGGTGCCCGCGCTGCCCGGTGCGAGCCCACGCGCCGCCGGCGTTCCGAGTGCGAGAACCAATCCAAGCGAATGTTCGAGCGGCGCGCCCGCGGCCCAATTCGCAGCGTAGTCGACACGCACCGGGCCCCTGCCGGCACCTGCACCGGCCGAGTAGGATTCGCCATGCACTTCCCGGCGCCATCCGCCGCGGAGTTCGACGCCGCGCGCGACCGCCCACGCAACGCCGGCGGCCGGATTCGGTGTGTGCCCCGCGTCCCCATCGGCTTGCAGAAAAAATTCGCTGTGCAGAGCCCCGACGCGGCGCGCGGTTCCGAGGCTCCAGGCACGGCGCGCAGCGTGCGCCGCCGGTTCGAGCCCGACCGTCCAACCGCGGAGCGCTCCCGCCACGCGCATCGATCCCCGCTCCCACGTGAGGCCGCCGTCGAGGGCCCAACCGCGCTCGCGCGCCGCCAGCGCCGGCAATGTCGAATAGTGTCCGAGCCCGACGCCGACCGCGAGCCCGGGCCGCAACATCAGTGCCGTGGCGACGCCGGCCCGCGAGCCGGCTTGATTGGCACGTCCGGTCCCGAGTCCATCGGCGGCCGGAACACCATCTTGCAAGAGCACATCGGCGCGTACCGCGACGGCCCATGCAGCGCCACCGGGGTGAACGGTGAAAATCCCGTTTTGGAGGGAGACGCCGGGCGCGATGACGCGATGTCCGAACGCGAGCCCCGAGGCGGGCAATAGGGCCATTGCGGCGGGATTGGTGAAGACGGCGGCGGCGTCCGGTGCGGCGGCGATGTCAGTTCGCCCGAGCGCCGCCGAGCGCACGCTGCGGCCCGAGAGCACCGCATCCGTGTCGGTTGCGGACCACGCCGGCGTCGCAGCGACAAGCACCGCGAACGCCGGCGCGGCGAGGTGGATCCGCACCGAAGAGTTCATTTATGGAGCGCGTAGTAGATCCCGATGCTGCTCGCGATCGAACCCAGCACGATCGGGAACACCCGGAAGCTCTTGGCCAGCGCGCCACGTTTGCGTGGCACCCAAATCGTGTCGCCCGCCTGGCACATCGGATTCTGGCTCACGGCGCCCATCTTCAGGTACGCCTCGACGTTGTACTCCGTCGCCACCGTGTTGCCGGCGGCGTCAGCGCGCACCAGGCGCACGTTCTTCATGTTGCCCATGTCGGTCGGTCCGCCGGCCAGGAGCATAACGCCGACCAGGTCGTTGACATCCTCGAGGGCATAGATGGCCGGGGTGCGGACTTCACCAATGATGTGCACGCCGTCACTGCCCGCTTCGGCGGTGCCGTTGCGCTTGGCCACGATGATCGTGTCGCCGGACTTGACCAGCGGCAACTTGTCGATACTGCCGTCGTTGAGTGATTGCTCGACGTTGGCATACTCGATTTTCTCTTCGCCGTTTTCACGGTGTACGACCTTGACCCGTGTCTTCAGGGCGTCGTCGGCAAAACCGCCCGCCTCGCGAATGAGTTCGAAGAGATTGACCGCGTCGGCGTAGGCATATTTACCGGGCGACATGACGCGGCCCAGCACGTAGATCGACCGGCTCTTGAACTCGGTGGCGGTGAGCGACACCTGGTTCACGTTACGATTGAAGTCGCCGAGGCGGCGCGCAACTTGTTCTTCGAGTTGCTGGAGCGTGAGGCCGGCGGCGCGAATCTCCCCCGCCATCGGCAACACGGCCATGCCGTCGGCCCGAACCGTGATCTGGCGGTCCAAGCTCGGCGCCTGCCAGACATTGAGCTGGAGGACGTCGCCGGGGCCGACGACGTATTGGGCGTCCTTCGGGCCGGCGATGGCGGCGTTCGCCCCAGCGCACAAAGCGAGCAAGCAACAAAGGATGAATCGACGCATCGCGCGGTCTCCCTGGCGTGGGGTCCCCGGGAGCCTTGAATCAGCCGCGGCGGGCGCTCCCGGTCATCAACCTACGGTCGCCAAGCAAAACCAGTGCCCCGACCAGAACCGCGAACCACAGTGTCGCAATGCGGGTTAGAAACGTCGCGGCCACGGCGTGTGGCTTCAGTGCGCCGTCCGCCGCCAACATCGCGACCATCGTGCCTTCCGTGCCGCCCAATCCGCCCGGCAAGAGCAGCAGGGCCCCGACCAGCGTCGAGAACGCATAGATGAATGCCGCGCGCGCCACCGGCTCTGGAATCCCGAGCCCATGCAGCACGAGCGTGAATCCCAGACACTCGGCGAACCAAGCCAGGGCGCCGAGCGCCGTCGCTTCGACGAGCAAGCGTGGACGCATGAGAAAGCGCATCCCTTCATAGGCGTGCTCGAGGCGCGTCACGTACTTGCGCGTGATCCGCACCCGCTCGGCCAGGCCGAGCGCGGTGCGCGCGACGCGCGGCGACGCCAGGGCCACGACGAGCCCGAGCGCAATCACGGCGGATCCCGCCAGTTGCAGCCAGCCGGAGCGCACGATGCAACTGCCGACGAAAAGCAAGAGAACGAGCGCCAGGAGATCCGTAACGCGTTCGGCCACGACGACGGGGGCGGTGCGCGTCATCGGCGTGCCGGTGTGCACTTTGACGAGATACGCCTTCAGAACCTCGCCGAGTTTTCCCGGGGTCACCGACATCACCAGGCCCGCGAAGAAAATGCGGCACGACAGCGGCGCCGGAACTTCGACCGCACAGCGGTGCAGGTACATCTGCCAGCGCACGAAACGCAGCAAGTAGTTGGTGAAAGCCAGCGCCAAGGCAGCGGCAAAGAGCGGCCAGCGGAAAACGGCCAGCGCCGCCCGCAAATCGTTCCAGCCGGCATAGACGGCCATCGCGAGGTACACGAGCGCGCCCAATGCGACGCCGATGGCGAGACGTCTTCCCCAGGCGTTCGGCACGGTGTTCCTCCAAAGGTGTCCGGAGCGCGGGCATTCGGAGGCGCACAGTAGCATCCAGAGCGCGGCACGGAAACGGCATAGGGGTGGATCGGGCTCGGCCGATCCATCCCCTGCCACACCACCCGGCATGCGGGTCCGCACCGGGCGGTTCGAGCGGTTGAGGTCACGCGGCGAGCCGGGGCAGCCCAAGCTCGTCGAAGATCGAGTTCG
>JANLSU010000050.1:0-81587 GCA_031362565.1 bacterium
CCGAGCGAGTCGACCTTCGCAGGGCCGCGTCCTGAGTGCATTCCGGGGAAAAACGGTAGCAGGAACGGTAGCAAACTCGAAGTTTCCACAGTGGCCGAGGGAGTCCCGATGCGCTATCCTCTCCGCTCACAAGCGCTTACCTTAGGCGCGGCTGTAGCTCAGTTGGATAGAGCAGCGGACTTCTAATCCGCAGGTCGCTGGTTCGAGTCCAGCCAGCCGCGCCACTCGATCAAGCTTAGGATGTGAATGGGCTATGACGCTTTGAGGACGAACGTCTCGACCTCGAGGTCGTTCGTCGTGGAGCCGGGCTCGACGTGTAGAACTTCGAACCCGATGACGCGGTTGTTGATGTCCTTCATGACGACGACTTCGTCGTTGGTTCCCTCGCAGATGTGTTCTCGCGACGGATCGTCCAGCCACACGGTGAGTGTGTGGCCTACCGCATCATAGATTACTTTGATCTTGCCCATACCGTCTCTCCGGACTTGATCGAGGCGGTGGGGTACGCTGTGATCAGAAACCCCGACCCATCCTCGCGACGGGCAACTGCACACAGCCAGCGTGGTGCGTCACCTTGGTAGAAGAGAAGCACGTTGTGATCCTTGCGACTGCGGCGAATCTCGTCCGGCTCTGCTAGAACGCGCGCGATGTCCCGTTCGCGCCCCGCTAGCGTAGGATGCTTCCGCACTGAGCGTACGCCACCTCCCAAACACCGGCGGCGGACTCGACGCATTGGAGCGCTGCGTGAGGCGACAATGCCCAGCTGTTGACTTGCAAGTCCAGCCGCCCGACGACTGGCACGCGAGGTAATCCCGGGCAGTCGGCAGAGGTGCGCGCAGATCGCAGCACACGCCCGAGCGGAACGACTGCACAAGACTCGTGGTCTGACCCCATTTTGGGCGACAGCTAGGCCGCGCACGTGCTGCAACCCGCCGGGATCCAAGCCGGGAGGCGGCGCACGCGCGCAACGCGGTTGGTCGGCCCGTGCATCGCACGACAAATTGGAATGGGGTCATCACCTCGAAAAGCACGGTGCCGGCCAATGGATCTCCGTTCGTGTCGAGCGGAACGCCTACTTTCGGCCTCGCAAGACTTTGATCGCTGTTCGGGTATTGGAGCGCTTCATCCCGGCCGTGCGGGCCTGACTGCGAGCCTCGATTTGAATGGTTCGCAAATCGTGCAGACCGGATAAGAAATTCCTACGTGTCGCCATGAGGGACACGCGCGGTGGGAAGCTGGCACAAAGACACTCCGCCGATATTCGGGCGGGGCAGAGGTTGTTTCGCGCGCCCGGCTACGGCGGGCAACTTCCTCCCCGCGTCAAGCTGTACGCGAGGGCTGCGTCGTTGCAAGCGTCTTCGTACACGGCATTGATCGTGAGGGTACTGGCGTCGACAATCCCCCGCCCCGTCGTGGTGCAGACGATGATCTCCGCATCGCAGCCGCACCGAACGCCAAAGAACCCTTCGAGGCTGACTCCGAGGAGTTGGCTGCCGGACAGCGTGGCCAGCAACCTCGCGGTCCCTCCGGCAATGTGAATCGTGCCGGAGATGGCGTTCTGGTTCTGGCTGATGATTGCGCAGACCGGTACCACGGTTGTCCCGGATGGACCGCTCATGGTGACGGACCCCGTCCAGGTGCCGGTGAGATCGTCGCCGCTACTGCTTCCGACGCCGCGGACACACACATCAGTCGCGGTCGTCGTGCCCGGCGACACGAGGCAGGCCGTTACGTTGACGAAGAGAACACCCCCGCGGGTTGCGGCAATGACAGTGGTGTATTGCCCCTGCGAGTTGGTGAAGCCGATTGGCTGCTGGATTTCGATGCCGTCGCCGGTGAGCTGTACCGCGAAGGGAGCGCCCTGCGATTCCGCCTGCCCGTTGAACAACAGCCCAAACTGGATATCGAGCGAGTGCGGAAACCCGACCTGGAGATTGCTCGGGATCACGATGGTGTCGACGACGGGGCGCGCGCAGAGATCGCGTAGGATCGTCTCGCGATCGAGGCGGTTGGCCACGGAATCGAATCCAAAACGCGCCGCCTGCTTCTGCCAGAAGAGGACGTTCGCAAGCGACGCGAGGCTTTGTTGATCTCCGCAGCGCTGGTTATTGCGGGCGATAGCCTCCCGGAGCTTCGGCGCAATGGCAGCGTGGGCCTGCGCGGTTGCCGCGACATCGTCGAAGGTGGCAAAGAGGGAAGAACCCAGCACAAGCCGTGTTTCGTCCTTCCACATGATGAATTGGCCGATCGCGGCGGCGAGTTGGACGTCATTCGAGGCCTGCTCGATCGCAGGCAGTACATCGCTCGCAAAGCACGAACGGTACGTTGCGAAGAGAGTGGGGAGGTCCGCCACCCCGACGGCGGCCGCCAGACACGGCGCCCCTTGGACCAGTATGAGGCGCGCGAGTTCCTGCGCAGTCGCAAACCCGACGGTGCCGCCGCTGAAATGCGTCATGGGCACGGTGAATCTCCCCGCGCCGGATCCCGCGAACGACGGCTCGAACGACGTCCCGTTGCCCGAAAACAGGATCGCCATCGGAACGCTGCCAGCATCGGGGGTTTTCGTGGTCGCAATTTCAAGGGTCACCGGGGCCGCGAACACCGTGCCCGACGGCTTGAGTTCCACGCCACCGACCACCCCGCCGGCAAGTGGATAGCCGTCGATGGCGGTGATGGGCGTCATCGTGATGGTGCTGCCGATTGCGATGGCATCCACCGGGATGGTCAGCGTGTACACGGTGCCATCGTCGGCCGTGGTCTGGAGCGTGCCGCCTGCCGGGCCAATGCTGCCCGAGGCAGTATTCGTGGTTTCGCGCGTAACATGATCGGGCTCCGGTTCGGGGGGGGGCGACACATCGTCGCCGCAGGAGACCAGCGCGAGAGCCGGCAGCAGAGCGGCAAAGCGGGCGCAACGGGCGAAGAAAGACCTCATGGCTCGTCCTTTGGTGCGGGGCAGGCCCACCACCGGCGGTCCGCTGGTTGAGAGAGAGAGACAGTCTACCGCGCTGCCGTAGAGAAACGCGAGTGGCGAATTCGGCGCAGAGAGAACCGGGGTCGTTCGCGGGCGATCAGCCGCGCGGGCACCGGCCCCGTAAAGCGCGAATTCCCTGAAGAGTCGCCCATCGGCCCCCGGTCCAGCGTTCCGAGTCTCGACGGGAGTTCGAATAGCGTCAGCTACGGGAGCCAGTTCAATGGGCTCGAACCGGTCCGGTGTTCGCTCTGTGCTGATCGCTTCCTTGCTTGTCCCTTGCATGTCCACCACGCGGCACGGGCCGGGATGGAAGGGGACGAGCCGGGAAGACGACCGTCGTAACTGCAAACGTGGTAACGCGAGGCGGGATGGGCCGGGATCAGCAGCGACGGCGCTCCCACAACTTCTAATCCGCAGGTCGCTGGTTCGAGTCCAGCCAGCCGCGCCACTTCGGGTCGCAAGTTCATTCGCGTTTCAAAGACCGATCCAAGAACGTCCGTGGCGTGACAACTCGCACACCGGCGAAACCATTGACGCGAAGTAGGGCGCGATCGCCACTTACGATCATGGATACGCCGCCGGCGATCGCGCAGGCGAGGAACTTGTCGTCGTCCGGGTCGGTGCAGACCGGTTCGGATAGATCGTGGGCCGCAACGAAGTCCGCGGTGACGAGGACCAGACGGAGAAGCTCGCTCGGGTTGACGTGTTGGTACTTGCGCGCGAGTTCCGCAGTGACCTGTTCATACTCATCGAAGATCGACCGAGAGACGACGAGCGTGATCCGGCGATCACGCCACGCCTCAAGGATCCGGGCCGGCGGCCCGCCAAAGAAGATCCCGGACACGAAGACGTTCGTATCGAGGACGATTCTCACTTGCGTTTCCGCACCGTGCTGATCGCGGACTTGATGTCGGAGCGCTTCATCCCTGCCTTGCGGGCCTGACGCCGCGCTTCCGCCACGAGATCATCGAAGTCCGCCATCGACGGTGGAGTGATCTCCTTGAGAATGACAACGTCGCCGCCCCCGACAACAAGAAACTGTGTTCCAGTGCGCAACCCCATCTCCTTGCGGATGTCCTCTGGAATGACAATCTGGCCTTTCGAGGACATCTTGGTCGTTGCGAGCTTGCCCACGCAAACCTCCTTCAATTTGACACCAGCTGTGATCTTACCAGTAAGCCTGCCAGGTGTCCACCGTGCTTGTCCCTTGCTTGTCTGCCAGGCGGCAGGAGGAGGGACCTGAAGGCACGGGGCGGGAGCGCAAGCGCCAGAAGCGCAGACAGGGCAATGTGATGCGGGACATTGGAGGACGTTCCGGGACGAACGCCACCCAACTTCTAATCCGCAGGTCGCTGGTTCGAGTCCAGCCAGCCGCGCCACTCGATCAACATGGGTGTGATTCGGACTACGACGCCTTGAGGACGAACGTCTCGACTTCGAGGTTGTTCGTTGCGGAGCCGGGCTCGACGTGCAGAACTTCGAACCCGATGACGCGGTTGTTGATGTCCTTCATGACGACGACTTCGTCGTTGGTCTCTTCGCACACGTGTTCTCGTGACGGATCATCCAGCCAAACCGTAAGCGTGTGGCCGACCGTGTCGTAGATTACTTTGATCTTGTCCATATCGTCTCTCCGTTCGGCATACGAACCTCTCAGTGATAGTCGTCGATCTCGACGTCCAAGACATTCCTGTCAGCCCTTCGAAAGCAAATCCGCCATTGGTCGTTGATCCGAATGCTGTGCTGCCCGGCACGGTCCCCGGCAAGCCTTCCCAGCCGGTTCCCTGGAGATGCACGAAGGTCGTCCAGGGTCGTGGCCGCGTCGAGTTGGGTAAGCTTGCGAAGCGCCGCACGATGGATCGACGCCGGAAGCCTCCGTTTTGCTTGTCCACGCGGCCGGACGCCCGGGGATCCCACGGGTTGGGGCGGGACGAAGCCCGTGCGTGTGCGTTTGCGCCCCGGCCACATTCACGGCCACCGACGGCTAGTCGCCGCTCTGCATCATCTCGGTCATGCGGCGCCGCATTTCCGCGGGCGACACGTGTTCGACGATCGCACAGATCGTCCACTTGTTGCCGCCGGGGTCCTTCACTGTGGCCGAGCGGTATCCATAGAACTGGTTCTTCGGTTCAGTCACCGACTTCGCGCCCGAGGCCAGCGCGCGCCCGTAGGTGACGTCGACCGCGTCGCCGTCTTCAACGTAATACGATAGCGATGCCGGCATTGCGTCCATGCCCTGCGCCGGGTTCGCCTCGCCGAACATCACGACCGAGTCGCCAATCATCATCTCGCAATGGGCGATCGTGCCGCTGGGCGCGTCGTAGCGGTCGACAACCTTGCCGCCGAACGCCTTCTTTAGGAACTCGAGAACTTCGGTCGCGTTGGGCACGGCGAAGCCTGGAGTGACAGTATGATGACCGGCAGGCTTGGGAAACTTGGACATGACGTCCTCCACGGGTGAAGGGTTCGTGAGCGCGGGTAGTATAGACCTCGCACCTGGCCGTCCGCGACCGCGCCGCCCGGTCCGCCCTATGGACCACCCCGGGGCGCGTCGGTCGATGCTCGTTGCCTGCTTATCTACCCGGCGGCAACGGAGGGGAATTGAACGGAGAGGGCAAGCGATCATGGTCAGGCTGCGTGGTCGCGGAGGTAGTCGAGGCTTCCTGGCAGGTCGCGGATGAGCCGGAGAAACATGTCCATCGCCGCTGTCTGAACGTTGCGTCCCGACTCCCATCTCGACACCGTATTGGCACCGAGTCTCAAGAGATGCGCGAGACCCGCCTGCGTCAACGTGAAGTGCTCTCGGATCGCCCGGATCTCATCGGCCGACAGGAGTCCATGTTTCTTCCGATAGATCGCGATCGCGTCTTCGTGGAGCCGCTTCGCTTCCTGAAATCGAAGAACGACCTCGCCGCACTTCGAACACCGGAGGTGAGACGCCGACGGGACGCTGACCTCTTCACCGTTCACGGGGAGTCGCAGCGATCGTCGCGCTTCCTTCATCATGGCGCCGCACGACGGGCATGCGTCGTTCGGTAGGATCCGTCCTCGGGTTGGCACGCTGTCAGGCCGCCCCTTGGTGTTTCTCATCGCCACCACCTTCATCCTCATGCAGTGAAACGATCACACATTCGCCGCGAAGGATCAGCTTCAGGTACACCGTCTCATGGCCAATCTGGGGCTTGAATACGTACATCCATTCCCCGGTCGTCCTAGACCTATGCCGGCCGGCAAAGTCGCTTGCGATCAAACCTAGCAGGACCTGGCGCACGTCCTCCGGATCGAGCCCTGCCTCGAGTGCTGCCAGTTCTCGGCTCGCTTTGGCGGTCATCCGAATCGTGCCTGCGCGTGCGCGGGCACAGATGCCGGCAAGGATTTTGGGTAGCCACGTCGACAAGTCGCCAGTCAACCTTATAAGTAATTATGCATATGGTTAGTCAGCCGTCAAGGGCCGAGAATTCGAACGGCGCCCTTGCCCGGAAGTCACTGCGGCACGGCATTTGATCCGGCGCGCGGGCGCAGTTCCCCATGCATGCGGGGCGCCGTCAGCGGAGAAACGGAGGAATCTGGTGCTGCGATGCTCGTTATCGCTCGAGGTTCCCTTACCGGGCTCCAAGAAGCGCAATCGACGTTTACAGAAGATGTCGGCGAACGGGTCGAAAGGGCGTTGCACGCCTCCGGCGCCGCTCGCACCAGCGGGTCTGACGGCATAGCCGCCATTTGGGATGCTCCGAGTGAGGCTGGCGAGCCGGGGTTGGCGACAAGTTCGAAAGCGCTACCGTCGCAGCACGATCTTGCCGCGCTGGCGGTGGGTCTCGAATGTGACGTCGTAGATGTAGATGCCGGAACTCACGACGCGGCCTTCCGCGTCGCGGCCGTCCCAAGTGATATGCCCGCCGCTGCCCGCCGTGTACATTGTGAGCCGGCGCACACGCGAGCCACGAACATCGTAGACATCGAGTTGCACGGTGCCGGCGTGTGGCGCCGCGAACTCGAGCAGCATCGCCCCGGGGCTCGGGTTCGCTGGCCGCCGCGTGATCTCGAAGCTGGCGTGCGCCGGAGCTGCCTCGGCCGAGTCCGGCGCGTCAGGTTCGATTCGCGCCGCCATCATCATGACCGGTGCCGTCGTCACGACGAGTTCCGGCGGCTGGCTGCCCTCGGAGGAACTGAAGTAGACACTGTGCGCGTCGACGCTCTTGATGGCGAACGAATAGGTGCCATTGCCACCGACCGCCGCCGTCACGTCCAACTCGACCCAAGTCTTGACCTTGACGGCGCCCAGAGCGGCGAGCGCCGGCGCCGCGATATCCGGCGCATTGTTCCAGCTGAGCACGCTTTGCGTCCAATCCATCGTCGAGGCACGAAGCGTGTTGGCGACGGGATAAACGCTCCCCGCGTTCACGTCCTCATCGACGACGTAAAGGCGCAGCTTGGCGTTCGTGACGTTGCCCGTGAGGCCCGCCAGGGTGAATTTGAAATAGCTCCGGTACTCGGGGCTGCCCGAGCTTCGAACTCGTAGGCTGGTCTCGGATCCGTAGTTCGTCGCCATGTTCGTCGATTCCACACTCGCGTCGTGCACCGCTCGGAACGTCACCACCGGCGACGCGCCGCCGCCATCGTCATTCAAGATCATGCCGTCGCCGCGGCTCTTGCCGATCGTGCCACCCGACGCGCTATAGAGCTCGACGACGAACGTCTCGTCCGGCTCGATCTGCGTGTCGCCATTGATGGTGACGAGAACCTGCTGGGACGTCGTCGTACCGGAGAATTTCAGCGTCCCCTTGCTCGAAGCGAAGTCGCCGCCCGACGTCGCCGTACCTGCCAAAGTCCGATACTTGACCGATACGGATTTCCCGGTCGCGCCGGCCAAGGTGACGTCGAAGGCCAGAGTCTTGGTGCCGCTGTCGCCTTCCTGGATGGCGGCATTCGCAATCGACAAGACGCTCGAAGCCACGACGCCCTTCACATCGACCTGCAAATCATCACTCGTTTGCAATGCGCCGTCGCTGACCGTAAGTCGGAGCACGTACAAGCCTGGCAGGTTGAAGCTGACGTTCGTGCCGAGCGCCTGCGGGTCCGCGAACTGCGCCATCCCGGGCCCACTCACTTGGCTCCAAAGCGGCGACAGATGCGCCGGCGCCGGATCGCCGTCGTCCGCACTCGACCCCTGCAGCGCCAACGGCGCGGGCAGCGTGACCGTCCCATCGTCTCCAGCAATGACGCACGGCGGCATGTTGAAGATGGCGGGGCTTCCCGCCCACGGTTTGCGGCGCAGTTGGAACGGATTCGTGGGATCCATGGAAACCGTCACCTGGAGCGGATCTTCCTCGACTCCAAGGTTAACCTGCACGCGCCGCAGGTTGGGCTCGGACCACGGGCGGTCGTCCTTCCACGAATGGCCGTCGCCGTGGATGTACATCACTGGTTTGCCGAAGGCGGCGCTCGCGGTTCGGAAGCGCGTGAAGAAAGGCTGGTGCTGGCTCGAGCCCGGACCTGCGTGTCCCATGACGACGGCGGCTCGCACTTCTCCCTTGCGCGCCGAAAACTGTTGCTCGACCCAGGCCGCATCCTGTCCGAGGCGGGTCGTCCATTCGCTGCTGCTTTGAACGGCTCCACCGACAATATTGATGCCGATGAAGAGCACGCCCTTGTCGACGAAGGCGAAATTCTCATGGCGCGCGTCCTGATGTTCGACGGGCAGCGTGTGGCAAAAATGCGATTCGTAGGAATCGAAGTAGCGTTTCCAATACGTCCAGGCTTGGCTCGGACTCGCGCAGTCGTTCCACTCGTTGTCACCCGGCAGCACGAAAGTCGGAACCGCAAAGCCCTGAAGCAGGGTCGCGATTTCTTGGTACACCGATTCGGTGCACGCCGAAGTGCCGTTCTTGAAATCCCCGACGTGCACCAGGAATTCGGAGGGACTGTACCGGTTGTGATCGAGGATCTGGCGGCGAAGAGTCGGGATCTCGGACGACGAATACGGGATGTCGCCGGTAATCGAAAAGGTCACCGGTTGGGCCTGGGCCCGGGCGAGGCAGGGGACGATGAGACAAATTGTCAAAAGGCACGCCGCGTTGCGCATGAAATCAAGTCCCTCCATGGACATTAGCAGGCCTTTATTGTAGCAGGGGCGAGACACTCGAGCCAACCGGGAAACTTGCCGCTGCACCGATCGGTTGCTATAGTCCGCTTCCCTCGACCGACGCATCTCGTCACGCAGCATCGATGGGGGTTGGTCATGCTTCGATCATCCAAGACACTTCGAGCGCACTTGTTTGCCGCCTTCCTACTGCTTCAGGCTGCGGCGGTTCTCGCCGTTGACTTGCAGGTCACGGGCGTCAGCCCACCGCGGAACGGCAGCGCGCCGGGCTCGACGACGGTCTCGATCACGTTCGATCGGGCGGTTTCCCCGGCCTCGATCACGGCCGCGAGCTTCCGGGTCTACGGGCGTTGGAGCGGGCCAGTGGCGGGCACCTATAGCCTGACGAACAGCAACCGCACGGTCACCTTTACACGCGCCCGCCCGTTCTCGGCCGGTGAGCTGGTTCTTGTCAATTTGTCACACGGCATCCTGGCCGCGGATCTGAGCCCGCTTCGCCCGGCGGGCTACGCCTATTCTTTTGGAATTGTGACCAAGCATGCGGCACTCACGTACCAGAACATCGGCGCGCTGTCGAATCGCATCAACAACGCCCAAACTCGCATCTACGGCGCTTCGGCGTCGGATCTGAATGAAGACGGCTATCTCGACCTCACAACCGTGAATGAAGTCAGCGCCGACGTGCGGGTGGCGCTCAACCTGGGTGCCGGGCCCACCCCTTTCGGGAGTTTCCTGGCGCCCCAGGGGATCGGCGACGAAGCGAGTCCGAACGAGCCGGCCGATTTCAATAACGACGGGCACGCCGACCTGTGCCTCGCGGCCGTGAACAGCAACAGCGTTTGGGTGCTACTGGGGGCGGGCAATGGCACCTTCAGTTCAATCACGGAGATTTCGGTCGGCTCGACGCCGCACGGGGTCGCAGTGTTGGACGTTGATGGGGACGGGGATCCGGATATCGTCAACTCGAACAACGGCAGCAACAATCTGTCGCTCCTGGTCAACAACGGCTCGGGAAGTTTCGCACCATCGGTGTTCTTCAACGGCAACGTCACAGGGGAATATGGCGTCGTAGCCGGCGACATGAACAGCGACGGCATCATGGACGTCGTGGTGGGCGCCCGCGAGGGTCAACAGATCGTCACCATGCTCGGCAACGGCAACGGCACGTTCACGGCGGCTGGAACGGCGCAGAGTTCCGGTGGCCAGACGTGGGTCGTCGCGTTGGGCGACTTGAACACTGACGGTGTTCTGGATGCGACGGTCGCGAACAGCCAGAGCGGCAACGGCGCCGTGCTTCTCGGGACCGGCACCGGCACGTTTGGGCTACCCAGCATCATGACGACGAGCGCCCACACGGTTGCAACCGATCTCGGCGACTTGGACGGCGACGGCGACCTCGACTGGGTGCTCTCGAGCTTCGGGGGCGGTTTCTGGCGCATCTACACGAACAATGGCAGCGGGGTGTTCACCTTCAACCAGCAGATCAATGCGCCGTCGAACCCGTCGTGTGCGGTCCTGATCGACTTCGACAACGACCAGGATCTGGATCTGGTCCTGACGGATGAAATCGCCGATGTGCTCGTCCTCGAGAAGAACGTCGGCGCGACGTCGGATGCGGGCGACGCGGCGCCTCGCCGTGGCACGCCCCTGCTCACCAACACTCCCGAGCCCTTCCATCACGAGACGCAACTGCGTTTCCGCCTGCCGGCGAGCAGCGATGCGACGCTCCAGGTGTTCGATAGCAGCGGACGTGAAGTGTCGACGACTCGCGTTCGGGGTCTCCCGGCCGGTTGGAACTCATTTCGCTTCGAAGGCAAGGGGGCTGGCGGGCAGCCGCTGCCGAGCGGCGTCTATTATTACAAGATCGTCACACCCGGAGGCGTGCTGTCCGATCGCATGATTCTTGTGCGCTGATTTTTCGCAACGCGATTGCGCTATACTGCGGCCGCTCGCAGAACAAGGAGGCCTCGAATGCCCGAGAAGACATTTCTCACCGACATCAAGACTCTCAGGACGCGCGCGCGCCAGCACATCGAAAAAGGCGCCGTGACTCCGGGGTACAAAGCCGATCGCGAAACGGTCATTCGGATTCTGAACGAGGCGCTGGCGACCGAGATCGTCTGTGTGTTGCGCTACCGGCGCCACCACTTCATGGCGAGCGGGATCAATGCGAGCAGCGTCGCGGCGGAATTCCTGCAGCACGCGGTCGAGGAGCAGGCGCACGCTGATCAGATCGCCGGGCGCATCGTGCAACTGGGCGGCGAGCCGAACTTCAATCCCGAAGGGCTCCTGACCCGCAGCCACGCGGAATACGTCGAAGGCGAGAACCTTGCCGACATGATCCGGGAAGACCTCGTCGCCGAGCGCATCGCCATCGACAGCTATCGTGAGATGGTCGCGTACCTCGCGAACGACGATTCAACGACCCGCCGCATGCTGGAAGGCATCTTGGCCATGGAAGAAGAGCACGCCGAGGATCTCGTGAGCCTGCTCGCGGAATTGGGGACGCCGAAGCCCGCGTGATGCATGCCGGCGCGCCGGCGCGGCGCGCAAGAAACCGGAGGGGACACACCACATGCGCTGGATTCCTGGCGGCCGCAGTACGAATGTCGAAGACCGGCGTGGCGAGAGCACTGGGCCACGTCGTGCGGGCATGAATTTGGGCATCGGCGGGATGCTCGTCCTGCTGGTGCTGAGCGCGGTGTTCCACAAGGACTTCTTCGCTCTGCTCGGTCAGGGTGGGGGCGGCCCCGCGACCACGGCCGATTCCGACTCGGGTTCCGGTTCGCTGCCCGTGCCCGAGACGTCGGCGCAGGAAGAGCAGCTCGCGCAGTTCGTGTCGTTCGTGCTCGACGACGTGCAGCAGACCTGGGTGGGGCTCGCGCCGCAGCTCGGCACGCAGTACGAACCCGCCAAACTGGTGCTTTTCCGTGACGCCATCGATTCGGGCTGTGGCATTGCGGATGCGGCCAGCGGCCCTTTCTATTGTACGCTCGACCAAAAGGTGTACGTCGATCTTGGATTCTACGATCAACTCCGCGACCGCTTTGGCGCGCCGGGAGATTTCGCGCAGGCCTATGTCATCGCTCATGAGCTCGGTCATCACGTCCAAGACTTGACCGGTGTGTCATCGCGTGTCCAAGAGGCGATGCGCGCCAATCCCGGCGACGCGAACGAACTCTCGGTGCGGCTCGAACTGCAGGCCGATTGCTACGCCGGAGTGTGGGGCCATGCAGCAGGCGCCAGAGGCATCCTCGAATCGGGCGACCTCGAAGAGGGCTTGAACGCCGCCGCCGCCATTGGTGATGACCGTATTCAGAAGATGACCGCCGGACATGTCATGCCCGAGGCCTTTACGCACGGCACCTCCGCGCAGCGCCTCGAGTGGTTCCGGCGCGGCCTCGAAACCGGCCGTTGCGAAGAGTGCGACACCTTCCAGAGCGCCGGACGGTAGAGCGGCCCAGCGCTTGTCTTGGCAGCAGCCTCAGCCCGCAGGCCACCACGCCGAAGGGGGCGGCGGCGGCAACGCGGGCAACGCGGCGGTGCGCCCCACTCGGGGAGCGAGCCGTTGACGCAATGCGCGCTCGGGGCATAGTCTCATCGCTCGACGGCGACAGATTTTGTCTGCGGGCCCTTGGCTCGCACGTCGCACACGGATGCATCGACGCCGCTCGACTGACAGCCTGAACATGCACCGAAGGAGATCGCAATGATCCGTCGTGACTCGTTTAGCATCGCACCCATCGCCGCGTCCTTGCTCGCCGCAGCGCTCGCCGGACCCGCGAGTGCTCAGGTCAGCATCCCGTCGCTCGCCGTTCCGGTGACCGAGAATTTCAACACCCTCGCCTTGACCGGCACGAGCAGCGCGTTGCCGACCGGCTGGGCATTGTCTGAAGGTGGCACGGGCGCTAACACCACCTACACCGCCGGCACCGGTAGCGGCACGGCCGGCGACACCTACAGCTTCGGCGCGGCAGCCAACACCGAACGCGCCTTCGGCGGCTTGCAGAGCGGCACATTGATTCCGACGATTGGCGCCGCCTTCAAGAACAACACCGGCTCGACGATTACGAGCTTGACGATCGCGTACACCGGCGAACAGTGGCGTGTGGGCGCCGCGTCGCGCGTCGATCGGCTCGACTTCCAGTACAGCTTGGATGCGACGAGCCTGACGACCGGCACCTGGACCGACCGCGATCCGCTCGACTTCACGGCACCCATCACCGGGCCGACACTCGGCTTGCTCGACGGCAACCTGGCCGCGAACCGCACCGGCATCACGAATTCGATCGGCGGGCTTAGCATCGCGAACACCGCCGTGTTCTGGATTCGCTGGAACGATTTCAACGGCACGGGTGCGGACGACGGCCTCGGCGTCGACGATTTCTCGATCACCGCGAGCGGCGGCCCCGTCGCGGTCGAGGCGCGTGCCTGGACGGCGATCAAGTCCTTCTATCGGTAAGTACGAAGAGAACGACTCGCGATGGCCTGTTCCGCCGCCCGGCGGGGCAGGCCATCGGCGCTTTCGGGCGCGGGGCGAAGACACTCTGGAGACGCGACGAAAAAGAGACAGCAAGCGATGGCGCGCCGTCGTATTGTTTGGGGGCCATCGTTTGTCCCGGTGCACAGGAAGCGGCGAACCGGGTGTGCATCGAATCACGTGCGGGAGGTTGGACCGTGAAGGCGAGTTTCAAACTTTTCTTGGGTGCACTGCTCGTCGTTTCGAGCGCCGTTGCTCAGCAGGCGGAAACGCCCAGTGCGCCGCCGAGCGCGCCCGTGATTGCGGGCCCCGCACCGAAGGTGGTCATCGAATCTCTCGAGCACCAATTCGGCAACGTCAAGCCGGGAACACCGCTCACCTACACGTTCAAAGTGAAGAACAAGGGCAAGGGCGGTTTGGAGATCCAGAGCGTGACGCCGTCCTGCGGTTGCACCAAGGGCGACTTCGACAAGACCGTAGCGCCCGGCAAGACCGGTAAGATCACGCTGACCATCGCCAAGACCGACCACTTGAGCGGCCCCATCGTCAAGACGGCCGGCGTCGCGACCAATGATCCGGAACACAAGACCCTGACGCTGACGCTCCGCGCCAACTTCTCGACCCAGGCAGCAGCGCTGACACAGACCTCGGCACAGGCACACTGACTTGCGCGCTTTGCGATGGCGGGCGAGAGCGAGGGCTTTCGCCCGCGTCCGTCTCCCGATGCTCGAGACGCGTAACGCCGCTACCGGCTGGGCCGGTCGCAGCATTTCCGCTACGATGTCCCACATGCGGCGGATTCAAACACCTATCGTTGCTTTGATCCTGGCACTCGGCGCCGGGTTACTGGCCGCCGAGACACTGCCGCCGTCGGTGCAGCTCCTTACGAAAGCGGAAAACGACTTCATGGCCGCGGCCGCCACAATCGGCGCGCGGCAAGCATTTGCCGACCGGTTTGCAGCGATGGCCGTGCTCCTGCGGCCGCGTCCGGTCGAAGGTTTGGGCTGGCTCAAGGACAACCCGCCTCCGGATGGCAAGTGGAGTTGGACGCCGGACTTCGTCGAGACGTCGGGCGGCGAAGACCTCGGTTATACGACCGGCCCCTGGCAGCTGGTGCCCGCCGGTTCGAGCCCGCTGCGTTCGGGCGATTACCTGTCGATCTGGCGCTACCATCCGCAAATCGGCTGGAAGTTGCTACTGACCGCTGCGACCGAGCACGCCGCGCCGGACGCCGGCGCCCCACCACATTACTTCGTCGACTGGTGCACGGCGATTGCACCGCACGAATCGCTCACTGTCGCGCGCGAAGCCATCAACGCCGCCGATGTCGACTTGGGCGTGCAGGCAACGAAGTTGGGGCTGCGTGCGGCGCTCGCGGCGCGCGCCACGGACGATATCCGCGTCATCGGCAACGGTGAGTTGTCGCGAGTCGGCCGGGACGCAGTGCTTGCCGCCTCGCCGGCGGAGCCTGCAGCCTACGAGTGGGAACCCGTGACAACCCGCGTCGCCCTCTCGTCGGAACTCGGATACACGATCGGTAATTGTACGATCGCGCCTGCTGGTACACCGAAGAGCAAGGCAACAGCCTGGAGCTACGTCCACATCTGGCGCAAGGATCGCAAGGGCGCCCAGCGACTGGCTCTCGAGTTCATGCTGCCGATTCCTGCCGTCCGCGATTCGTTTCATTAGGCTCTTGGCCCGTCCCGTCCGCGACAAGATGCAGCCGGAAAGCGGGGGCGCTATTTTCCGAGTCACGCAAAGCGACGACGATCTGCTCGCCGCATACTGTGTACGGAGCATCGTGTTCGTGGGCGAACAGGGGTGCCCGTTTCGGGAAGAATTCGACGGCCTGGATGCCGGCGCGATTCACGTCGTCGGATTCGCTGCCGGCGGCGAACCCGTCGCGGCGGCGCGCCTGCGCGATGTCGACGGCTGGGCCAAGTTGGAGCGCATCGCACTCGTTCCGAGCGTCCGCGGCCGTGGCCTGGGTCACGAAATCGTCGAGTTCCTGCTGGGCGTCGCCCGCGAGCACGGATTTCGCCGCTTCAAGATGCACGCCCAATCGCATCTCGAAGCCTTTTACGCGCAGCACGGCTTCGCGCCCGTCGGCGCCCCATTCATGGAAGCCGGCATCGAGCATCTATTGATGCGGCGCGAGGATTGAGTGCTCTCTACAGATCGCCCAGATTCTTGACGCCGACGGCTTTCCACAAGCGGGGCGGCGCGGGCGGAGCGATTTCCAACAAATACACTTCATCGTTCGCTTGGCGTACCGTTTCGGCCTGCTGACGCGTCAAGCCGAGCACCGAGCGCAAGATCATGCGATTCGTGCCGCCGTGCCCGACAACGAGAATGGTGCCGGAGCCATGCTGAGCGACGATTTGGTCGAACGTCGTGCGAACGCGTGCAAAGAATTGATTTTCGGACTCGCCGCCATCCAGGGCATCGTCGGGGTCCTTGCTACGCCGGTCGAATTCCTTCGCAATGACCGAGTCGGCGAGGGAAACGCCCTCGAAACGTCCGATGCGCTGCTCTCGCAGTCCCACGAGGCTGTCGATGGGGGTGTTGCCGTGGGCGAGTTCGGCCGTCTCGCGGCAGCGCCGCAACGTGCTGCAGTAGACGCCGTCGAGCGGCACATCCCGCAGCCGCGCCGCAAGTTCACGAGCCTGGGTGCGACCTGTCTCGTTGAGCACCGTGTCGCTCCACCCCTGCAGTCGCCGGGCGGAGTTCCAATCGGTTTGCCCATGCCGTGCAAGGTAGATCCGGAGCACCGGCTGTGCCCGCGTCGCGCGGCTCCCCGCGCATCCACTCGCCACGGCCACAGCTCCCAGCAGCGCCAGAACCCACGCCCCACGCCGCGCGCCCCAGGCGAGCCGCCGGAGCCGAAGCCCGCCACCCAGCCTCAGCTCGCGTCGCTGGCCGCGCTCGCCCTGCTGCCGTCGACTGATTCGAACCCCACGTGCAATTCGCATGGCTTGCACTGTAGCCGCCGGCGCCGTCGGAGGCCAGGCGGCTCCGTGCCTGTGGCCGATGAGACACAGAATCTGAGCCCTCGGAGACACACCCACGCCGACGGCGCACGCTAGGGTGGTTCCGGGTCTCGTTTCTTCCGTTGCCCGGCGCTGGAGCACTCAGCCCGCAGCGAGAGCCGCTTACTGCACTTGGCTTCTAAAATACTCGAAGTTCTTGGCGCCGCATCGACCGCAATTCCACGCCCATCGGGCAAAGTGGCCGCCGACTTGCTCCATACACCTGGTGTATCACTGGGCCCTCGGATCTCGGTAAGGAGGCAACGTTACATGCTGAATCGAAACGCCAAGCACCGCCGCTTGATCCCGTGGGTCGGGCTCATCGGTCTCTTGGCCCTGACTTCGGGATGCGCGACCAAAGGGTTCGTGCGCCAGCAGATGTCGACGCTCGAAAAGTCGGTCGACACGAAGATCGAGCCGACCGCTGAACAGGCACGCGCCGCTCAAGCACTCGCGCAGGACGTCGACGGCCGGTCACGCCAAGTCCAGCGTGAAGCTCAATTTGCGCGCGATCTGGCGCTCGGCAACATCAAGCGCGAAGAAGTGCGGCACATGAGCGTGGCTTTCGCCTTCAACAGCGCGGAGATTCCGGCCGAGACTCTTCCGGAGCTCGACCAAGTGGCTGCCGACCTGCAGACGCATCCGAACTACATGGCGCTCGTCGCCGGCTATACCGACGCCACGGGCGATGAGGAGTACAACATCGTCCTGGCTCAGCGCCGGGCTGCGAACGTGCAGCGCTACCTGGCCCAGAAGCTGGGAATCGAGTTCGTACGTCTCGCGGTGATCGGATTTGGCGAGTCGCTGCCGGTGGCCGACAACGCGACCCGCGAAGGCCGGGCGCAGAACCGTCGTACCGACGTGCAGCTCGTGCAGCCGCAGCCGGCGACCGCTCTCGGCACAGAACCAACCGCGTCACGCTGACGCAGGCCCGAACAAGGCCCGACACGTTGGTTCTCATCGCCTGAACGCGGTACGGGACGCGGCCGAGAACGCCGTGTCCCGTATCGCTTTCTTACGACCGCCGCGGACGCCCTCCGCGTCTCGCGCCGCCGCTACGACCGCCGCGTGCCGTCTCGGCGTTCGATTCGCAACAGGCGGATCGGTGTGCCGATGAGACGTTCGTTGGGCAAGATTTCCCGCAACTCACCTGAGAAAAGCACCCGCAGTCCGTCTTCGCGGAACGCCTCCGGAAGGTCGTCGGGAAGATAGCGTTCGTCCGGGTGTGCCTCTGGAATCAGCAGGAACGTCTCGGCATCAATCGGGAATCGCTTCAACGTTGCCGCGACGTCAGTGAGAGCCGCAGTTGCCGGCTGCGATTCGGATTCCGATTTCGCCTCCGGCTTGGGTTCCGCCTGCCGGCAGCTACTCATCCCGGTCACGAAGATCGCCGCAATCACAGTGAGAGACTTCAAGACTCGGATCCGGCCGCCATGCGCCATTCGATTGCCCCCCCCGAAGGATTGACCCCCAGTCTAAGCATCAACGCCCACCAACGCCAAGCACCGCGCCCCGCCGCCAGATCACGCAGGCGGCACCCCCGCCGCAGCCGCCGCATCAAACGTGAGCGGGCGGCATCGCGGCGGGCTGCGGGCGGCCTCTGTGCTAGGGTGGCCGCCATGCGTCCCAACAGCGCAACCGGATTAGATCCCGCCGAAGGAACTCGAGCCCTCCCGGCGGGGGAGCCGTTGGCGTTTCTCTTCGTCGCCACGACGCCACCAGTCGACGACGAATCGTGGCTCCTCGCGACCGCGCGGGCGTTGCTGGACCGTGGGCATCGCGTTGCGATCGCCACCGTTCGCGGGACCTCACTCGCTACCCGTCCACCGGAGCCCGGCCTGACCGTGCTCACGATGCGTCCTGGCCGCCGGTTCAACCTGCGAGCCCGATGGCGCGCCCGCGCGATTCGCAAGCGGCATCAGTTCGACCTCGCGATCACGTTCGATCCCACCGCCTTCGAAATCGCCCGGTCGATTGCTGTCGAACCCACGCCGCTCGTTTGGCGGGCGAGCGCCGTCGACAGCAGCAAGCCGGCTCGACGCTGCTTGACGCATTCGCGCCTCACGGCGCTCTGGCTCGTCCCCGGTGCTCCACCCGTACCGGAACTTGCGGACATTCCGCGGCGTGCTGCACGCAGGGCTGCGCCCGCCGCTCTCGCGGTGCGCGTGCTCACGGACGCCGTTACGATTCCATCCGAGCCACTCGATCCGACTGCGACGCGCCGCGAACTGCGCTTGCCGCGACGGGTGGTGCTCGGTTTGCACGTTGCGCCGCTCGAGCGCGGCTACGGTCACGAAACAATTCTGCGCGCCCTCCAGGAACTGCAAAAGAGCCGCCGGCCGTTGCCGACTGTTGCCTTCCTCGGCACCGGACCCGAGGAGTCGCGTTTGCACGTGCTCTGCCAAGACCTCGGCGTCAAGGAGAACGTGTTGTGGCTCGGTTTCCGCCGCGACACCGAACCCTTCGTGCACGCGGCCGACTTCGTACTGGCGCCGGAAGCGAGCGCGAACACTCGATCCGTTCTCCTCGCCGCCCAAGCCGCCGGCGTACAAGTCCTCGCCGCCGACACGGCGGTTGCCGAAGAGTGCAGCCCGGCGCCCGGTGGTCTGCGCATCGCCAGCACTGCCCCGAAAGCCTGGGCCGAAGTGATCGCCCAAGTGTTGGCAGACCGCGCCGATCTCGCCGATCCCGCCGCGCTCGCCGCGGTCGCCGCGCGCAGTGCCGCCGCCCGCCGCGCCGCCGCAACGCGTGCGAACACCCACACCGCCGCCGAACTCGAGTGCGCCGTGCACGCCGCGCGCCTCCAACGCGCCGGTTTCGCCGATCGTGCGCCCAGCCACGCCGAAAACCACGCGCCCAACCCCGCCGCCAACCGCGGGGCTCGCCGTCCCGCGCTGTTCTTGGACCGCGACGGTACGCTGGTCGAAAACGTGCCTTACAACGCCGATCCCACTGCCGTCGTTCTCGAACCACGCGTCGGGCGCGCATTGCGCTGGGCGCGCGACGCCGGGTTCGCGCTTGTCGTCGTCACGAATCAATCGGCTCTAGCTCGCGGCCTGTGCACCGAAGCGGACGTCCAAGCCGTGAACGACCGCATGCGGGATCTGCTGCGTGCCGAGGGCTGCGAGTTGGACGGCGTCTATGTTTGTCCGCATCATCCGGACTTTGGCCCGGCGTGCGATTGCCGCAAGCCCGCGCCCGGGTTGTTGCAACGTGCCGCACGTGACCTGCATCTCGATCTCACTCGCAGCGTGCTCGTGGGTGACTCCGAGCGCGACATGGAAGCAGCCCGCCGCGCCGGTGTGCGGCCACTCTTTTACCGCAACCCCTCGCTCGCCATCGCGCCCGGCGCCGAGCTAGTGCCAGCCGGTGTCCAAGCTCACGACGATTGGCTTGCGCTCGTACGTCAACTGCTGGCCGACACCGGCCGCGAATTCCTGTAAGCTCGCCAACCGCCCTTTGCCGCCAGTTTGTCGCCCAAGCCCCCCGCCGTCCTAGCCAGCCCGTGGAGGCAGCGAACGAGCGAAATTGTCGACCATGGCGCCGTACGGCTGCGGGAGTTCGCGCACCCCTTCGGCGTGCCACGGCCCGAAGAACTCGCGCGCCTGATGCTGGTTGTGGCGCGCGCACAAGAGCCGCACGTTGGCCACCGTGGCGCTGCCACCGTCACCGTGCGGCCGCGCGTGATCGAACTCGATCTGATCCTCTTCAGTGCAGCGTTTGCCGCTCGGGCTGACGAAGGAGCAGCGGCCTTGATCGCGCTGCCACACGGCACGTTTCACGGCGGCTGGAATGTACCGCGAGTGTCCCTCTGCCGTTTGCTTTCCCGCCCGCGGCCGATCGGTGGCCGCGATCTTTTTCTTTTCGAGATCCCGCACGAGCAGCTCGAGCGCCCGGCCCATGACGGCCGCCAAATCGCCATCCGGGATCTGATGGCGCAACAGCGCTTGCGCCCGGCGCAGATTGCGATAGATCGCCGCGCTCGCGGTGAATTGAACTTTGTAACGCTCCGGCGCGAGCGGAACGACAACCGCTGGACGCGTGGGCGCAGCTGCGGCCGAGGCCGCCCCAGGTCGAGCCGCGGCGGTCCCTTGCGCGGCGGCCGCCGCTGCCTGCGCTGCAGCTGCCAACGCGAGTTCCGGCTCACACGTTGGCCCCGGCGCGGGTCGCGGCGTTGCGACCTTGCGCACCGCATCCGGCACATCCGGCTGTGGCCGCAGGCGCGCTACCAGCTCTTCCACCTCGCGTTTCGACTTGTGCTTCGCTGCATCGAGCAGCTCTTGATGGTTCTCGGGCGTCAGGATCGACCCCAGCATCTGAACTGCGGTCAGATGGATGTCGCCGCGGGCGAGACGCACCAAAACGACGGGAAACCGGCGGACGATTCTTGCCGCCTCGATCCGGTTGTAGGCCGCGTGCTCCGAGAGATGCAAGACCTGGACGCAGTACGTGAAGAGCGACCGGCAACCCGCTCCGAGATACAACTGACGCCTGTCGAACTCGGCCAGGTGCGCGACGAGTGTCGCCGTCGCATGGCTTTCGTGCCGCACGAGGTGCTTCAGCCGCGCCGTAAGTGCGGCATCAGAAAGGCTGGCAGGAGATCCGATGTTCATCGTCGCCTCCTTTCTTCTCGCGTGAGAGTGTGGTGAGCACGTTCGTGTCCGAGGAACGCGAACCATCGTCCATCGATGGCGCCCAAGGTTGGGCGGTCGCAAGGATCTTGCAATCGACGGGCCGGGTGAACTGGCCGCGGAATTTGGCTCTGCGACTGCGGCGATTCCGAAATTGCCGGGCGCCAATCGTAAAGCGCAGAGATAGGGAAGTGTCGATCGCGTTGACGCCAGTGCCGAGGATTTCTGTGATCGCCAGGTGCGACGGGCGGCAGGCGCGCTCGGGTGGTAGCGCGCCAGGCGCACCCGCGCGGCAACGCAATTGTGTCGTTCGGCGTCCTCGCGCAAACCCGCATCACCGAAGTAGTTGCAAACATCGTCGGGCGGGTTTGCACTCGTTCCAGAACGAGTGTGCGCCAGGCAAAGCCTGAGAAGGGGGAAGGCGTGAGCGGGTCGCCGCTCACCGGAAACTCTTCATCGTGACCCAGTGAGAATTTGAAAGCTCACCCGGCAAAGCTGGCCAGCAGCCGGAACCGAGTGTTGCGTGGTCTCGGGGTGACCCGAGCTGCGAAGCGTACACAGGGAGCAAGCGGGCCGTGTGATTGAGCCTCGAAAACGGAATCATTGCGGGAGCCGACGTATTACTCGTCGCGGAAGGCAGCATGAACATCCCGAATGGCAAGGGATGTCTCGTCCCGCCGGGGTCGTAGAGCAGGGCACGTTTGCATAGGGGCCACTCAGGAACCTGGGAGATCCGACGGTTTCTCGTCGAGTGATGAGTACGCACGTACGACGCAAGGAAGGACGTGCGGATGGGCCGCCGGAAGTCAGAGCACCTGCACAGTACCGCAGAAGCGGGGGAACCGACCCGAGGGACCCCGTGGAGGGAAGGCGGGTGTCGGATTACGGGATCGTTGGAGGGAAAGGCGAATGGGAACACTGAATCCCCGCGACGTCTCGACATCACTTCAACGAATAGCGGATCTGGCGCGGAAGGCGCCGGAGCGCTCGTTCATGAGCATCCACCACGTGATCGATGTGGATCTACTGCGGGAAGCGTATCGGCGGACACGCAAGGATGGAGCAGTTGGTGTGGACCAGCAGACAGCGGCAGAGTACGCAGCAAATCTGGAGGAGAATCTCCCGTCGCTGCGTGACCGCCTGAAGCTTGGCACCTACTACGCGCCTCCGGTGCGTCGCGTCGACATCCCAAAGGGAGACGGATCGCAGACACGGCCGATTGGAATTCCGACCTTTGAAGACAAGGTGCTTCAACGGGCGGTGGCGATGGTACTGGAAGAAATCTACGAGCAGGACTTTATGGATTGCTCGTACGGCTTCCGCCGTGGCCGGTCAGCGCATCAAGCGCTGGACACAATCTTCCATTCGATGATGCAAATGCGCGGCGGCTACGTGATTGAGCTCGACATCGAGAAGTTTTTCGATCGGCTCGATCACGGACATCTCCGGACCTTTCTCGACCGGAGGGTGTGTGACGGGGTGATCCGTCGCGCGATCGACAAGTGGCTGAAGGCCGGCGTACTCACAGAGGGCCGACTGACGCACTCTCGACAAGGGACACCGCAAGGTGGAGTGATCTCTCCGCTTCTTGCCAATATCTATCTGCATGAGGTCTTCGATCGATGGTTTCAGGAGCAGATCGCACCACAACTACGAGGTCGCTCGTTTATGGTGCGCTACGCCGATGATGCTATCCTGGTGTTTTCGTCCGAGGAGGACGCTCGCCGCGTGTTCGAAGTCTTGCCAAAGCGGTTTGCTCGCTTCGGTCTGACCCTGCACCCGGAAAAGACCCGCCTCGTCCAATTCACCTGCCCGCCCTATCTGCGAATGCAACGGCTTCCGCAGAAAGAAGGCGGACCGGACACCTTCGACTTTCTCGGCTTCACCCACTACTGGGGCAAGTCCAGGAAAGGTCGATGGATCGTGCGCAAGAAGACGATCAGAGATCGTCTCGTCCGCTTCCTGCGGCGGATCGCGCAGTGGTGCCGACGATATCGGCATGAGAAGATCGCGTGGCAACACGCGCATCTTGTCCGCGTGATCCGAGGTCACGATGCCTACTACGCTGTGACAGGTAACGAACGCCAGCTTGATCGGCTTCGTCAACTCGTGCATCGTATCTGGCAGAAATGGCTCTCACGTCGCTCGGAATCGACGCCCATGTCATGGGCACGTTTCAACCGCCTGCTCGCGCGATACCCACTTCCGAAGGTGCGAGTCGTACACTCGCTCTATCATGCAGCGAAACCGTAATCTGAGGAGCCGGATGCGTCAATCGCGCACGTCCGGATCTGTGGGGGGCGGCCGGTCGCGAGACCGGTCGCTATCCCGATGTTTGCAAGATAACAATGCCGCGATCGAGGCTCATCGCGGGCTCGCCAGCGCCGGCCGCCGCCGCACGATTACGCCGGTCCGCGAATTGCTGGGCTTGGTTCAGCGCGCTGCGAAGAATTCGCGGAATTCGCGTGGGAGGGCGTCGGCGCCGACGGTTGTTTGGTGCGCGAATGCGTTGGCGGGCTGGGTGTGCCAGAAGAGCACGGGGCCGGTGACGGTGCCGGCGCGCACGTCGTGCATGAGCGCGGCGAGCGCCGGCGAACCGTGCCGTGAATCCAGTTCGATGTTCTCGAGGTCACGCAGCAGGCCGCGTGCCTGATGCGCGGCGACATTGCCGAGACTCGAGTCCGTGAAGTTATGGCGCATTTCGATGTTCTTGAATCCGAACGGCTGAGTCGGGATACGCCGTGTCTTGTGCCGGAGCAGGCCGGCTGTACGTTCGGCAAGCGCCGTCGGCCGGGCGTGCGTGCCCCGCGCGTTGGCAACGGCCACGATCGTCGAGCGGATCTGCGCCAACTGGCAGCCGAGCGCGAGACCCGCAGCCGTGGCGCCCGTCGTCGCGGGCACATAGATGCGTTCCGGCTCGGGCAGAATGCCGACGTTGATCTGGCGTTTCAATTCGTACGCCGCGTTGACATATCCGAGGGCGCCAAAGAGTGCGGCGCGGCGCGGCCACAGCACATACGGACGGCGCGAATCGTCGTCGTCGGCGCGCCGCAAGGCGCTGCGCAACAGCCGGACGAGCGCCATCGGTCCGCCGTCCAGCCGATGCAACTCGGCCCCGAGTTCGTGTTCGATTTGCAACGAGCGCTGCACGTCGCGCCCGTCGCGCCGGCGCGCCAACGCCAGAACCGGCTGGACTCGGAAGTGGTGCGCGAACGTCGTGACGGCCAGGCAATGACCGCTGCCGACACCGCCGAAGGCGACGATGCGGCGTGCGCCGCTCCGCAGCACGTCTCCGAAGACGAACTCGAGCTTGCGCGGTTTGTCGCCGCCGTACACTTCGCTCGTCTGGTCGTCGCGCTTCACCCACAGTGACGCCGCGTGCAAGTACGACTCGATGCGCACGAGCCGCTCGACTGGGGTGGCGCGGGCCAACGGCACCCAGGGCAGGCGCTCGCGCAACTCCGGGTAGTTGCGGAAGATCTCGGGTGTTGGATAGCTGCTCATGGCGTCGACTCCACGAGGAGTATACCAGTGTCGAAGCACGCGGCAAACCATGAGCCGCCGGCCGATTCATCGACCGCCAACAGAACGGCACGCTGGGCTATACTTCAGGTCGCGCTTTCTCATCTTTGGGGGGACATCTCGCCATGGCGCCCAACCATCCGCACGGATCCCGATCCCGATCCCGATCCCGATCCCGGTGGCCCGGCGGGCTAGCACTCGTCGCGTCCAGCGTCCTGAACACCGGACTCGTGTCGCCGGCCGCGGCGCGGCAGATCGAAACGACCCTGCCCGCCAGAACGACCACGACCTCCGTCCCTGTCGGCTCTGATGTCGTAGGTTCCGCGGCTGCCGCCGCCGGCTCCGCCATCCTGGGTTCCGCCGCTGCCGCCGTCCGTTCGGGTGGCGGCCTCCTGGGTGGTTCCGAGGGCGCCCTCTATACATTCGTTGTGCCCGACGGTGAGGTCGCCACGGCAGTGCGGTCGCTCGATCCAGGCACGGCTGTCGAGCTCGTGGGGACTGCGACCTGGCGCGGCGCGGCGCTGGCGATCGTGCGCGCCACTGGCCGCGACGTCACTGGCCCGGGCGCCACCGGCCCCGGCGCCGCGTTGGACGCCTTCGGGCAGCGCGTCGTGATCGAGACCGCCATGGCACCTGGTGCGCCTGCCCCTGGGACTGGGGCCGCCGCCGGCGACGCCATCCGCCGCCTGCGCCCGGACCCCGCCGGCGAGCAGGCCGAGCGCGCCGAACTCCGAGCCCTCGTCGCCAACCCCGCGGACGTCGCGGTGTTTCACCCAGCGCTTCCACCGCGCGTTGCCAAAGCCACTCCGAGTCGATTCCGGCCGTCCAGCTACCCCGACCTCGAGGGCAGCCCGGTTCGCTATCTCATCGTGACCGACGCGGCGTTCGTCGCGGATTTCCAAACTCTTGCCGATTGGAAGACACGCCGTGGCTTTCCGGCGCAGGTGCGGACCCTCGACTGGGTCGTAGCGCACGCTCGGCACGGCAGCGACCTGGCTGAAACCATTCGGAATTTCTTGCAGGACGCATACGCACTTTGGGGCGTGGACTACGTGCTCTTGGGCGGCGATACCGACCGCATTCCAGCCCGCATCGCGACCTCCGGCGTCCCCGGCACGGCGACGCCTGTCCCGACGGATCTCTACTACGCCTGTCTCGACGGGACGTGGAACGCCAACCGCAACGGCATCTGGGCGGAGCCCGCGACCGGCGCCAACAACCTCGGCGACCAAGCGGATCTTTACGCCGAACTCTTCGTGGCGCGTGCCCCCGTGCACTCCGGCACCGAAGTGCAGAATTTCGTCCAGAAAACGATTCGCTACGAGACCCCCATCGACACCGCGTATCAAAATCAGATGCTGTTACTTGGCGAGGTCCTCTCGCCGGCCGACTACGACAGCCTGCAGTCCATCACTCTCGACGGCGCGGCGCTCTCGGAGCAGGTTCGCATCAACAATGTGCCGGGAACCCAGGCCATCACGCGCCAATACGAAACGGCATTTCTCTATCCGGGCTCGACGAAAATCACCAAAGCCGCGTCTCTCGCCGCCATGAATGCCGGCACGAACTTCGTCAATCACATCGGCCACGGATTCCGTTACAACATGTCGGTCGGCAACGCGAGCATCGTGAATGCCGACGCCGATGCGATGACCAACGGCAACCGGACTTTTATTCTTTATTTGCTCAACTGCACTGCACTCGCATATGACAGCAATTCGCTGGGCGAACGCTTTTTGCTCGCACCCAGCGGCGGGGCAGCAGGCGTCATCGGCGCGAGCCGCGAGGCCTACCCGTCGACGTCGATCGCCTACAACCAAGCGTTCTACGATCAACTTTTCGCGCAGGGGAATACGGCGCTCGCCACCGCGTTCTCGAACGCCCGGCTCGGACGCACTGTATTCACGTTCTTCGACACCCAAGACCGCTGGACGCATTTCATCGACAACGTGCTGGGGGATCCGGCCCTCACCGTCTACACGGGCCCGGCGCTGGCCCCGCAAGTGACGCATCCGGCGACGATCGCGCTCGGCACGACCAGCGTCGCGGTGCACGTCGATGCAGCGTCCGTGCCGGTCGCCGGCGCGCTGGTTTGTCTCTGGAAGGGCGACGAGGCGTATGCGACCGGAACGACCGACGGTTCCGGCGATATCACGCTCGACCTGCGCGCCGACACGCAGGGCAGCGTCCTCGTCACGGTGTCGCAGCGCAACCTCCGCACCTATCTCGGCACGATCGCCGTCGGCGCCTCCGCACCGGCTCACCCGCGCATCGCGTCCGCGACAATCATCGACGACGGATCGAACGGTTCAGTCGGCAACGGTGACGGCGAGGCCGATGCCGGCGAGACGGTGGGCCTCGACGTCCACATCGCCAACGCCGGCGGCGCGTCGATCACGGCGCGCGCCCGGCTCGTGTCGGGGCTCCTGCAAGCGGTCGCGCTCCAGGATTCCGTCGAACTAGGCGTCCTCGCGCCGTCCGCGACGCCAACCGCGATCGCACACTTCCTCGTGCATCTCGACCCGGCAATCGCCGACCAGACCACCGTGCCGTTCACGGTGCAGTTCCGCGATCAATCGGCAACATCGTTCGGATCCGAAGCGCTGCCCAAGGTCATTCACGCCCCACGCCTCGAAGTCGTCGAGGTTTTGCCGGCCAGTGCGGCCGGTACCACGACATTCAATGTTGTCGTCAAGAACTTCGGCTCCGGTGCCGCAACGGCGCTCGCGGCAACGCTGACGAGCACGGACCCGGATGTGTCGATTGGACAGGGCGCGGCCACCATCGCCGCCGCCGCGAGCTACGGAACCGGCTCGACATCGCCGGCGCTCGTCGTCACCGAAACCAACACCACGCAGCGCAACCGGCTGCACCTGGCGCTGGTGGATGGCTTCGGGCGCAGCACGCCTTTCGACTTCGATCTGCGCGGTCCGGGAACAGCGTCGAAACCCGTCGCCGATGCGAGCCAGGGCCCGACCGTCATGCGCCTCACCTGGAGCACCTCCGCCGATGCGGATCTACTCGGTTATCACGTCTACCGGCGCCTGTCGGGGATCGGCACGTTGGTGCGCGTCAGCACCGACGTCGTGCATCAATCCTATGTTCTGGACACGGGCCTCGCGCCCAGCACGCGCTACGATTGGGCGGTTGCGGCGGTCGACAGCAGCGGCTTGGTCGGCGCCTTGTCGCCGAGCGTCACGGCGAGCACCAATCCACCGCAGCTCGCGGGCTGGCCGCTGCTTCTGCCGGCTGCTACATCCAGCAGTGTCGCGATCGGCGACATCGACGGCGATGGCAGCCGCGAGATCCTGGTGGGCGACGAAGGCGTCTACGCCTGGCATTCGAACGGCGTCGAAATGCAGGATGGTGACAACGATGCCAGCACCTGGGGCGCGCTGACGAATGACCCGGCAGTCGTCACCGGTTGCATCGCGCTCGGCGAATTCGATCCGGCGCGGCCGGGTCTCGAAATCCTGCGCGCCAATTGGGCCGACAGCCGTGTCACTGTCCTTGATGGCCAAGGCAACATTCTGCCGGGCTGGCCGCGCCAGCCCGCGAACGGTGCACCCGGCTACTGGGGCACGCCGACGGCCGCCGATCTGGACGGCGACGGACGCGCCGAGGCGCTCGTCGTCGGCAAGGACGGCCATTTGTACGGCTGGCACTTCGATGGCACACCGCTCGCGGGTGTGGACGGCACGCTCGCCATCGTCGGTGGTTTCACGCGCACGTCGCCGACCGTCGCCAACTTGGACGGCGATCCGCAGCTCGAAATCCTCGTCGCCGGCGCCGACGGTTTTCTGCGCGCTCTCAACCTGGACGGCTCCGTCGTCGTGACATCAGGGTCGGCATGGCCCGTGAATCTCGGCGGCCCGAGTCTGTCGTCACCGGCAGTCGCCGAGATCGACGGTAATCCGCGCACGACGGAAATCGTCGTGACGTCGGAAAACGATCGCGTGCACGTCATCAGCCATCGTGGCCTCGAACTCACCGGTTGGCCCAAGACGTTGGTCGAGGATTCGCCGAGTTTCGGCCCGTCGCCGGCGCTCGGTGACCTGAACGGCGATGGCCGGGCGGAAGTCGTCGTCGTTTCGAATCGGAATCCGGCGTCGCTCAGCACTCTTGTCGTCTATGACGGCGCGACCAGCACGGTGCTGCTCACGAAGCTGCTCAACAATAGCTCCGAGTCGTCGCCCATTCTGGCCGACGTCGACGGCAACGGTTCGGTGGATGTCGTGGTTGGTGGCGAGAGCGGTGTCATCAATGCCTGGAACCTCGCGGGCCAGCAGTTAGACGGCTTCCCGCTGACCGTCAACGATTTCGTGCGCAGTACGCCCGCTTACGCCGACGTCGATGGCGATGGCGGCGCCGATCTCGTCCTCGCGGGCTGGGACCGCAATCTCTATATCTGGGACTTGAGTGCGCCGTATGTCGCGGCCCGCGCGCCGTGGCCGACGTTCTGCCGGGACGCGTCGCGCACCGGCAATGCCCTCGAGAAGCTGCCGACCGACAGCGGCGGCGGCGCCGTGCCGGCCGCCAACCCGCCGCGCTTCCGGGTGCTGCCCAACGTACCGAATCCGTTCAATCCAAGCACCGAGTTGCGGTTCGAGCTGCCCATCGCCGGCGACACGGGCGTACGGATTTTCGATGCGCAGGGGCGCTTGGTGCGGACCCTCGTCCATGCAGTGCTTGCCGCCGGCGCGCACACCGTCGAGTGGAACGGCCGCGACGATGCGGGCCACACGCTGGCAAGCGGCATCTACTGGTCGCGCGTCGAATTCGCCGGCCAAGTGCGCATGCGCAAGCTGACGCTGCTCAAGTAAACGGCGCGCGAAGAAGCCCCTGAAAGACCGGAGCCCCGCTCATCCGTGTTGCACGGAGCGGGGCTCAGTTGCGTGGGGATTTCTTGTTGCGGAGATTGGGCGGCGCGGCCGGCCCGGGGTTTTGGGCCATGGCGCCGCGCCGCCCGGGGCTCAGTGCATCTCGACCTGCAGACGCTCCATCGCGTCGCGTGCGAGTGCGTAACCGGAATCGTGTTCGAGGGCGCGGCGATACTCGCGCTGCGCGCGCTCGCGGTGCCCCAGCTTCTCGTAGGCACGCCCTAAGTTGTAGTGCGCGTAGTGGTATGTCAGGTAGCGCGGCGCTTTGACTGCCTGCTCTAGATACGGGATGGCCTCCATCGGCCGGTCCAAGGCCAACAAATAGGCGCCCAGATCGTTCAACGGATTGCCGAACTCGGGGTCCAACGTGATCGCGTGGCGGCAGAGCCGGATGGCCGGTTCGAAGTTGCCGCGCATGCTCTCGGTCCACGCCATGAACGTGTACGCTTCCGGGCTCTCGACGCAATCGATCGAGCGGCCGTAGTAATACAGGGCTCGATCCAGATCGCCCTGCATCTGCAGCTCGTAGGCCAGCTCGAAATAGTCCTGGGCCATCAGTTTCATGGACTGCGAATTCACAGCGGTCCTCCGAAGGTCTAACTGCGGATCGCGGCGGCGCCGGAGCGTTCGCCGTACAGGCGGCGCAAGTCGGCAGCCGTTTGCCGGCCGTCGTGCTTGCGAACTGCCAAGGCGCGGAGGCGCTCGCCGAGTTCGGGCCGCAGCCGCACGATGCGCCCGAGCTTTTCTTCAATTTCACGGACCGCCGGTGCGTCGGCGCGCAACACGCACAGCGACGCGATCTCGGCCGAGATCTCGCTCGCGATCGTGCTGACCACCTGGGCTGCGGGGGTGGCTTCGCGCACGAGCGGCAGCACGCCGCCCGCCAACGCCTCGAGCGCCACGTGCGCCGACCGGCGCGGGTCGATGCCAGGCAGCACGGCGACGTCGGCCAGCGCCAGGAGCGCCGCGAATTCACTGCGTTCAACTTCGCCCGCGAAGCGCACCCGCCGCTCCGGCTCGAGGCGCGCGGCGTTCGCCCACCAGGCGTCGGCGCGTCCCTGAGCGTGCAGCAGATCGAGGTGATCGGCGAGCGGCTGGTACATCTCGTTCGTTTGCAGGATGGCGTACAGCGCCTCGGGATTCCGGGCCGCGAGCGCCGCGCGCAGGCTGTCGATGGCCGGCGACGGCGGCCCGAGCTGCGCGACGATGGCGATCAGGCCGGGCTGGGTCCGCAGCAATTCCGGCAGGGCGAACAGCAGATGCTCGAAGCCATCCGTTTCGCCTTCGTGTTGCACGCACAACACCACGCAGGCCCGCTCCCAATCGATGCCATCCAACCGCGACGCGAGTTCGGGTTTGCGGGCAAGACGTAAGGCGGCGTTCCGGCGCTCTGGGCGTGGGAGGGGCTTAAAAAACTCCAAGTCCACACCACGGTGGAGCATGCGCGGCCGTAGGGGGGACTCGCCGGCGCGCCCCGGAAACGCCGCCTCCATCGAGCGGCGCATGTCCTCGTCGAACAACACGATGTGGCGGGCGTCGCGCAGCACGGCGCGGCCGCGCTCGGAGACCTCGCGCCGGTCGATGAGATCGGTCCAGCGCGGCGTCACGCAGTAAGGAGTTCCGGTGCGCTCGTGCACGAGCCGCACCACGCGTCCGGCGATGCCCAGTCCGACGGCGTGCAGGACGTCGAGGCCTTCGGTCTGCAACACGGCGCAGACTTGGCTGGCGAGCAGGTCGAGACATTCGTCGGTAGGTTCGCGGTCGATCCAGGCGGCGGGCGCCGGATCGGCGGCAGCTGCCGCGCTATTGCGGTAGACCCACGTTTCAGCATGACGAATGGAATGCGTGATGCGCGGTGCCGGAGCAGGAACGACCTCGATGCGATGTGTCTGGAAGCCCTCGCTCGCGAGACCGCGTGCGACGTCGTCGACGAGAGCATGCGCGCCCGGGCTGCGGACGCGCCCTTCGAGCACGAAGCCGACCATCTTCACCACCACCCGTCCCAACCACCTCGGCCGGGAGCGCAGAGTCCTTGCAGTGGTGCGTTGTCGTCAATACAAAATATGTGTTGTCGGGAATGGCGCGGAGTGCGGACTTGCGCGCGGCGCTTCAGAAACGACTGACAAGCAGGGCGCTGACTCCTTCAAACTCCAAGACTCGATAGCAAGTACCGGCCGTGCACGCGAGGCCGCCGCGCCGCCGTCCCCAGAAGAGCGACAAGCTGTGGCGATCGCGGCTCAAACTCGCTTGCAGGGAATCGAACGCGCGCCGTGCGACGTGTCCGGTGACCGGATCCGTGGCTTCACCCGGATCATTGGTGGTCTGGCGGACGACGCCGATCGAGAAATGTTCGGCCCACGCATAGGTGAGAGATGCATAGCGGTCCTCGATGTCGACCGATTGGCGCGACGTGCGGCGCGTCGCCGACTGGCGCTCCAATTCGGCTTCGATGCTGTGCACGCCGGCGAACGGCATTTGCGTGAAGCCGCCGAACGTATCGCGGTCATGCGTGCTGTCGAAGTCGTCCGCGCCGCGGCCACCAAAGAGCGCCGCCGTACGGCCCCGCCAGTGGGTGGCGAGTTCGGCGTAGCGTTCGTGAAACCGCCGCGACCGGGCATTCTCGGCGCGGCTCCAATTGAGTGTCAGTTCCGCCCAGCCGCGGTAATCAACGCGCGTTTCGAACTGATACCCCTGTTCTTGCTGCGGCTCGACGACGTGGGTGACACGGTTCAAGAGGGCATACGAATGCTCGCGGACCAGCGGCGGCGGTTCGTTCGCGAAGAGCTGCAGCCCTTGGTAGTCTTTGTATTCGTAGGTCGCGCCCCATCGGAGTCCCGGCAACGGTTCATCGAGAGTCGCGGACTGCGACACGTACACGCCGTAGCCGCGCCCTTGGCTGGTGCGCGGGCTGGGGCGAGCGAAATGTCCCGACACGTGGGCGTACTCGCCATACGTATCAAGTGTCAAACGCGACCAGCCGGCGCGCTCGAGCCACGGGTCGGCGGTGAACTGCACGAAGCCGCCGCCGCCTTCGTGGGGCGCGCCGTCGATGCCATCGATACGCACGTAGTTGGCGCCGGCCCGCGTGCCGCGCACGATCTCGGCGCTCGCCGTCGCGCCGGCCACGTCGAGGACGCGCGGTTGGTCGGGCGGCAGAGCCTCGACACGCGGCTTGCCTTGCACGACCTCGACATTCCAGCGGGCGCCGCCCGTCCGCAGGCGCAGGCCATCGAGATCGCGCGAATCGGCGTATTGCGCCAATCCAATCTCTTCGCGAATCACCCCTGGGAGTTCAAAGGCACGCAGCAGCAGGCCGCGCCCGAAGAGGGTTTCGTAGTTGCCGACCGTAATCTCGAGGCCGTCGGCGGCCCAGGTGGCGTAGCGCCGCGAGAACTCCCGCAGTTGGAGAGTGCGCGGCTCGGAGACGTCATAGAACTCATACCGGAAACCGAGCCGCAACGCGGCGTGCGACCAGTCGAGCGTGAAAGCGTCGAAGGTCGAATAGCCCGTCGACGGTAGTCCGGGGTTCGGCGGTTGGAACGGCAGGTTGCCAGGCGGCTTGCCGGAGCGAATGAGGGCGATATTCGAAGCACTGATCTGCGCCTCCGCACCCGCCGCGAAGCAAGCGAGAGCGCCGACGATAGCAAAAATATGCGGCTTGTTCACTGCTTCGGGGCCTTGTCCAGCAACGCCTCGGTTGCCTTGCGGAGGGCATCGATTTCGCCGGGCCGGTAGCCGAACGTCGTGCGCACGACCGTACCGTCCTTATCGAGGAGCAGCGTCGTCGGCAACGCCGGAATCTGCAACTGGCTCTGCGCCGCGCGGTTCAAATCGAGGACGATGGGAAAGTCGATGCCGTGGCTCTTGGCAAACGGTTTCACCTTCGGCGCGTTGCGCGGTCCGTCCTCGTTCACACCGACGATCTGCAAGCCGCGCGGCGCCAGGTCGGCATACAACTGCTGGAGTTCCGGCAAGGCGCTGATGCACGGCTTGCACCAGGTCGCCCAGAAATCCAGGATGACCGGTCCCTTGCCGAGATACGACGCCAGTTCGACGCTACGCCCTTCGAGGTCTTGGAGCCGCAGGCCGGCGAGTGAGATTTTTTGCGCCGGCGCTTCCTGTCCAGCAGCCGGGCCAGCCAGAACTGCCGCGAGCAGGCAGGTGAGTGCCGCGGTTTGGGCGCGAGCGATGCGGCCACGCCGGTGCATTCTCATCGATACAATCCCTTCACGGTCGACCATGTTGGTGTCGCAACCGGCGTCGGCAGGTTCGCGACGATGGCTGCCCGCACGTGCGCCTCGTTGAAGGCGAAGTCCAAGTCCGACTGGTAGCGCACGATGCCCTGCGGGTCGATGACGAAGTAGTTGTCACGGATCTGATTGTAATACGCTGGGCCCACGAGATATCCACCCAGACGCAGGAACGGGAACGTGATGCCGGTGCGATCGACGAAGCTTTGGGCACCGGAGGCCGAGCCCTGCCACACGTCCACCGCCAAGGTTTGAAATCCAGGCCCCGCCTTATAGTCCTGCCAGACTTGCTCCACGACCGGACCGGCCGTGCGACACTCGCCTCAATTCCACCCAAACAGCGCCAGCAGCACGACCTTGCCGCGGAGCGCGCTGAGCGTCCAGCTCTGACCGTTGGTGTCGGTGAGCGTGAAATCAGGCGCCGGGTCGCCGACCTGGAGCGCGGCGGCCGGCGATCCGAGCGCGCCACAGAGGGCGGCGGATGCGACAAGGAGGCGCAAGGAACGCATGGTCTTCTCCTCGGCACTGGAACGAACCCCACGAGTCTACAGGACCAACACTACACCCAACCAGGCCAGGCGCCCGGGTATTCCGGGGCTGGGCTGGGGTGGGGCGGGGCGAAGGCGGCCCAAGGTTCGCGGGCGTTCAGACCAGCGCCGCACTCACGCGGCGCTCCCGATCGGCGACGTGCGCCGCGATGAGCGCCAGGGCGTCGTGCGTGCCGGCGTCGATCGCCACCCACTCGGCGCCTTGCGCGCGGGCGTCGGCCCCGAGCGCCAGCCCGAGCCCGGCGTCGAGACCGGAGTGCACCAGGACGAGCAGTGCCGGGTGCTCGGCGCGCAGTCCGCCGCGCACCACCTCGGGGGTCACATCGGACCCCAGGTCCACCACGCGCCAACCGCGTTCGGCGAGCGTCACGTGGACGAGGATCGCGGTGACCGCGTCGGCGGTGCCGGGTGCCGCTGCCAGAAGCGCGGTCGCGGCTGCAACGCGAGTCGCCGCCGTTTGGTCGAGCAACGAACGCAACGTCGTGACGGCGCATTGCTCCGCCCGACGGCGCTTGAAGGCGTCGAAGTCGGGCGCCAGCGCCGTCGCAACGAGTTCGTGCCAGGCCCGCGCCACGAGGGCCGCGGATTCCGCCAAGCGCAGCCCATGACGGTGCAGGTCGAGGGCAATGCCGCGCGCCGTGGCGGTGTCACCGTTCCCCAAGGCGGTCGCGATGTGGGCGGCGAGAGCAGCGTGGTTCCCCTGCAGGAGCAGCAGTGCGAGTTCATCGATCTGAGCCGCGGGCCGCACTTCGGTGTCGACGATCGACAGCCCGAGTTTGCGGCCGGCCTCGGCGACATCCTGCACGCGGTACTTGCGATGCCCGCCCGGCGTGCGCACGCAGCGCAAGAGCCCGGCGTCGGTCCAACGTTTGACAGTGGAAATGCTGACCCCGCAGACGCGGGCTAAATCGGCGGTCGAATAGAATCGATCCCTCATCCCTACCCATCCTCCCTGGCGCCGGTGCCGCCGACAGCGGATTCGAACGATCCGGTCGGTATGGGCTCCTTTGCGTTCGACTAGGCGCAGAGTAGCCGCATGGAGTCCAGGCGCGCAAGCGCCGGTTTCGCCGACCAAGGGCGGAAACGAGCGCGGCCCCGGAGTTCCGGGGCCGCACCGCACGTCCAAGCTGCGCCTTGGTGGGTCACTCGACGAGGATGGCCTTCTTGATCACGATCGGCACGAGCGGCTGGCCCTCGGAGATCTGTGTCGCCGCGACCTTGACGGCTTTGATCTTCTCGACGACATCGGTGCCGCCGACGACTTTCCCGAACACGCAGTAGCCGACGCCGTCGGAATACTTCGCCTTGTCCAAGAAGCCATTCTTGGCCGTGACGTTGATGAAAAATTGGTCGGTGGCGCTATTCGGTGCATTCGTGCGCGCCATGGCGACGGTATAGAGCTCGTTGGACAGGCCGTTCGTCGATTCGTTGACGATCGGTGGCAGGCCCGGCTTCTCCTTGTAATTCACATCGAGCCCACCGCCCTGAATCATGAAGTTGGACATGACGCGGTGGAATACGGTGCCATCGTAGTGGCCGTTCTTCACGTAGGCCAGGAAGTTGGCGACGGTCTTCGGAGCTTCCTTCTTATAGAGCTCGATCGTGATGTCGCCGAGTGTGGTCGTCATCTTCACGACCGGGTTGGTCGCATCCTTCACTTTCTGGACCGCCTCGGGGACTGCCGCAGTTGCGGCGTGAGTGGCGCCCAGCACGAGGATCGTGCTGGCAAGGGCGAACGCCCGACGAACCGATTGCATGCGAACCTCCGGCAGCAAGGCTTGGAACGGCAGGCCCTGGAATCGGGCCGCGAATTTTCGGCGCGGGAGACTACCACGCGCCGCACGAACCGCGACCCCCTTCGACACCACGGCCCGGCGCCAGGTTCCAAGGTGGCGGTTGCCGCCGCCCGGCGCGCCGTTCCGAGGCACGACCGGCCGCTGCCGGGAGCAAAGCAAAGGCCCCGCGGCACGTGCCGCGGGGCCATGGACCTTCGCCAGGGGTGTCGTGGGAGGAAGGCCCTCCTCGCCCCGACGTTCGCCGGAAAGCGAGCGTCAGAACGACACAGTGCCCTGCGCGTAGAACCAGTACGAGTTGTCGGCCTTCGTCGAGCCCACCGGCGCCGGGACGGCGTCACCGGGCATGAACGCGCTCACGCCCACGGTCGGCATGAAGCGTTCGCGATAGGCCCACGTGCCGTGCACGTCGACTTCGTTGCCGAGGGCGTTGCTGGCCGTTCCGGCCTCCGCCAAACGGAAGTTGTGGAACTCGCCACCCACGGCGAACGAGTTGTACTCGTTGCTCCACACCGTCGCCTTGGCGTTGACCTTGATATCCTGCAAGCCGCCCGATGCGACGCTCGAGCTGCTCGCCGGTTGCACCACGTCCATGAGGCCATAGAACGTGTGGTTGTCGCCGAACAGCGTGTTGAACGCCTTCTGCTTGTTGTCGGTGCCGTTGTCGTCGCCCGACAGCAGGTCCACGCCGGCGCCGAAGCGCACCGGACGTGCCTCGTTGCCCAACGTCACGCCGACCTCGCCGCCCACCATATAGGCGCCGATGTCGTTCTGAGTCGACGGACCGGTGTCCTGCGAACCCATCTGGTACGCGCCTTCGACGCTGTAGTCGAACTGCGTCGCGGCCTTGCCATGGACGCGGCCACCCAGCGTGAAGGTGTCCATGTTGTCGTCCGGGGTCACGGCGCCCTTGTCGCGCTCGTTGATCGCGTAGACGTCGACATTGGCGTTGTCGTTGACGCCGAACGTCCCGAACCCAGCCTGCATCGTCGCGTCGGTCTTGTTCTGGAAGTCCGGCGAGCCGATGGACGGCGTGTCGTTCTCGGCCAAGTTCGCCCACAGCAACTGGCCGTTGAAACGGCCATGGTTCACGGTCGCCATCGCGCCGTCGAACGACGTGGAGACGTTGTTCCACGCGTCCGGCGCGATCAAGCGCTCGTTGCCGAAGCTGACTTCCATGCGGCCGGCCTTGATGCCGAAGCCCTGCCACCCCAGGTTGTTCACCTGGAAGAAGCCCTGATGCAGATCGAGGTTACCGTTCTCCTGCACGCCCGGCGTCGTCGACGACGGCACCTGGCCCTGCACGCGTGAGTCCTGCACCTGCACGAACACACTCATGTCGGCCGCTGGATGCACATTGATCCCGATGCGCGTCCGCATCAGGCTGAAGCTCTTCATGTCGGTATTGCTGTTGAAGTCACGATTGTCGTTTTCATTGCGCACCCGAAGCTCGCCGTTGATTTCGAACGGTGTCGCCGTCGGGTCCGCAACTGCGGCGCCGGCACACGCCAGAACCGCGACGGAAGTCACCAGCATCGACTTGAACTTCACTGCATTGCCTTTCGGTGAGGTACGACTTCGGCGGCAACCTGCGCGTCGAAGTGGACCGGTCGGCGCTCCCTTGACCATCGCTCGCGCCCGACGCGATCTTTTGCAAGCGGCACCCAAGGGCCGCTCGCAGTTCACCGAGGCGCGCCCGCGGCGCTGCCTCGAGAATCCACCGTCACGGAGCCATCGCCCTCACCCCCTCCGCCTCTCGCCACCCCTGGCGACGGTGCGTCGCCGCATGCGGCACGAACCGTTCGAAGCGGAGCGCATGAAAGCAGTGCGATCGATGAGTGCGCAAACGGATCTGCGCGGCGGAGTGCATTCGGGGCACTCGACTCTGTCTCGACCGCTTCGCCAGACGGCTCCAGAGCCCGCTTGACGACCTGGGTGCTGGCTGGTTCTTGTCCGGGGCTCGGCAGCAGGTCACCCTGCTTCACGGACGACGGGGTCGCGAATTCAAGTTCCGCGCACCCTGAACCGCAGCTCGATCAGGGTGGGGAAATGCAAGCGCACGTCCAACGTCGCGTGTGGAACCGGCGCCGGCTTTGGATGTCGTTGCAGCTTCGACAGCCGCGGCGCCGCGCGGTGCGTGAGGCTGGCGTGTCTGGCCGGTGCAGGCGCGGTACAGCCCGGCCCGGATGCGGGTGTTAATTTGCCGGACCCCGGCCGACGTTTCACGGCGCCGCGCCGCGCGCCGCATCTCCAGATGCGGTTCCGGCGGAGCAAAGGTGGCGCGCTGCAGCCTCGGCGGGAGAGGACGCAACTGACCACGGATGGGCCGCACATCATCGTTCGATCGAGATGCATGAAAAATATCCGCCGGGCACTGTCGGGAAGGGCCTGGACGCCGAAACGTCAGTGGCCCCGCACGCCCGGGGCCGGTGTGAGCGCACTCGCTGCGAGCGCGGCGCGCAGATCGCGCAGTATGTCGCCCGGATGTTCGAGTCCAATCGACAAGCGCACACCGGCGGCCTCGACGGCATCGGGGCAAGCGCTGTGCGTCATCCAACGCGGCATTTCCACCAGCGTCTTCACGTGGCCAAGGCTGACGGCGAGCGTCACCGCATAGGCATGCTGCGCCAGGTGATCGACGAAGCGCGCCGCATCGGCGCGGGCCGCGTCGAGTTCGAAGTAGATCATGCTGCCGGGCGCGAAGCCGCCGTCGGGCGTCCGCAACAGTTTCGCCGCCAGCGCGCGCTGTGGGTAACTTGCAAGCCCGGGATAGCGCACGCAGCGCACCGCCGGTTCTAACTCGAGTGCGGTGGCGATAGTGAGCGCGCTGGCCTGCTGGCGTTCGAGCCGGATCGCCAGCGTCGGCAGCCCGTGCACGAGCACCGACCAGGCGCTTTGCGCCGCGAGCACGCCGCCAAAATCCTTGCGGTAGACGCGGACCTCGGGCGCCAGGTCCGCTTTCACGAGCACCGCGCCGCCCAGTTCGGTCCCGAAACCGCCGATGTTCTTGGTGAGGCTGTGCACGACGACGTCGGCACCCCAGGCCGCCGGGCGCATGCAATAGGGCGTCGCAAACGTGTTGTCGACGACGATCTTGGCGTGGCACCCGGACGGATGCGCATCGATGATCGCGCGGATGAGCGGCACATCGAAGATTTCCAGGCTGGGATTGACGATGGTCTCGAAGAACACCACGCGGGTCGATGGTTCGAGCGCCTCGGCAAGTTCGTGGGGCCGCGACAAGTCCACTTGCGTGACCCGCAGGCCCAAGCGCGGAAACCAGCGGTCGAAGAGCGACTGCGTGCACCCATACAATGTGCGGTGCGCGACGATGTGATCGCCGGTGCGCAGCAGGCACCCGAGCGCCGCCGCAATCGCCGCCATTCCGGATGCGAAGCACACCCCGGCGTCCAGACCCTCGGCATCGGCGAGCGCATCCTCGAGCATGCCGCGCGCGGGCTCGTCGAGCCGGTCATAGATGTAGACGGGCTGTTCGCTGTCCTGCCCGTATTCCTGGAAGCCGCGCGCGCCGCGGCCGGTCGTTTCGAGCCGGTAGCTGGAGGAAGCCGAGATCGGCGGCACCACGTGGTGCGAGAAATCCCAGCGTTTGCTACGGGATTCGCCGTGCAGCCAGCGAGTGAGCGGGTGATAGGCCGTTTGCCGAGGCGTCTTCATGGTGGTTCCTCCTGCAAGACACGGTGCAACCGGTACGCCGGGAAGCGCCTGGAAACCCGGTGCAGTTCGCCGTGCCGCCGTTGCCCAAGCCGCCGTGACTGCGACCCGGCGCCCCAGCCGCCGCCCGCACCCCTGCCGCCGCGGCCGCGCGCCTTCCCCCGCGGGATGCCCACAACCAGCTGTCTGGAAGACGTTTAACTGCGCACCGGGAGCTCGCTCGGGGCCTCTTGAACAATTCAAATGGAACAGCCTGGTGGGGTGGTCCGTACTGGTCGCAGGACACTGAACCGAGGCCAAGGGAGAACGCCGATGCGCCGCTCGATCGCGATTGCCGCCGCCGCAGTTTTTTGCGCCGGGTGCCACACGCAGGACGTTGCCCCGCCGGCGCTCGCGCGCCCGATCGAAGCGCTGCCGAGCGGCGCGCGCGCCGTACTCCTGGCCGCTGATTTGCGCAACACGTGGCAGCGTGTCGAAGCGCACGACCTGCGGTCGATTCTCAGCGAGTTGCCGGGGTCCGCGCCACTCCTGCGCGACTCGACGCTCATCAAGCTCGAAGCGGCGTGCAGCGAGTTCGAACGGCGCACCGGTACGCGCCTCCACGAGGACGTGGTGCTGAACTTGGTGGGCGGCCGTGCCGGGGTCGGACTCTATGGCCATCGCAACGATGCCAACGATATTGCGCTGGTCGGAGAACTGCGCGATCCGGCGCGCTTTCGTGCCGGCATCGAGGCGTTGAGCCGCGAACCACTCGAGTCGATTCGCGTCGAAGCAGCGACGTTCGAAGGGCTCGCCGGTTGGCGCGTGAGCGGCGACCGCGGCACTTCGGTCTTGGTGGTCGAGCGCGATGGATTCGTAGCCCTGGCGACGCGCGACGAATTGGTGCACGCCGCGCTCGAACTGCGCGGCGGTGCCGGCAATGGCAATGCCTCGGCGCTCGCCGACACCGCGATCGCTGCCGGACTGCGGGCGATTGGCCCCCACAACATCATCGGGGTCGCGGCGCACAACGGCGGCTGGATGGCGCAGGCATTCACGTGGGATGGCACCGGCCTGCATTTCGATCACGCCTCATCGGCGCCCGCCGCACCGGCGCCGGCGCTCGCGAGTGAATCGCGCCGCGCCGAGATTTTGAGGTCGATTCCCGATGGCATGACGTTCGCAGCCTATGCGCGCACCCCCGATCTCGATTTGGGCGGAGCGCTGGGCTCGGCGCTCCGCACCGGCATCGGCACACCCACATTCCGTTCAATCTCGACTCAGGACAATTCGGTCTCGACCCAAGAGAATTCGATCGCCACCCAAGGCAATTCCGTCGCCACTCAGCCCGGCGTTTGGGTACCGCCCTTTTTGCCCGGAGAAATGCGCGATTGGATGGGCGATGAGATCGGGATCGCGGTGCGCGGTGTCGAGCCGACGCAACTTGCACCGGTGCCGGACATGGCACTCGTGTTCGAAGTGCGCGACGCCGCCGCGGCAACCGCGGGCTTGCGCGAACTCGAGGGACGGCTCGCCTCGATGCCGCTCGGTCCGGCCGCGGCCGGGTTCACCGACATCACGTATGGCGGCCGCACGTTCCGCAGCTTCGCGCAGCCGTTCGCCGAGCGCATCAGTCCAAGTTGGATCGTCGATGGCGACGTGGCGATCTTGACCTCGACGCGGACTCTCATGCAGCAGATCATCGACACGCGCCGCACCGGCCGGCGCAATGTGCAGAGTGATGGCGCCTTCCGCGGTTTCAAAGCCTTCGTGCCCGATGCTGCGAGCGCCATCGTCTATGCCGACGATCGCCGCCTGCATCACGTGGTGCAACAACTCGACGACTCCGCGGCACTCTGGGGCCCGCACGTCGCCCGCGGCATTCAAGAAGTCGAGCGTTGGTCAGGCCTGCTCGAACACTTTCCGTCCGGCGCCGCCTACGTGATCCGCGACGGCAAGACGCTCGCAGTCCGTGGCTGGATGACGGAGTCGGACTAAGGCGCCGCGGGTTCTCGAGGTGCCACAGTGCTCTCTAGCGCGCCGCTGAGGCGCCGATGCGCTCCAGCAGGTTTCGACAATTGCGGATTTCAGCCTCGCGAGTTGCGGCGTCCCAGCCGAGCTCGCGGCTGAAGATGGCCGCGATGATCTCGAGGTCGGCAATGCCGTTGCCGGGTTCGAATGCCGTGCCCGAGCGGCGCAGGAACCAATCCTCGAGACGCAGCGCGAACTCGTGGCGGACGGCGTAGGCCACCTCGGCCGGATGAAAGCGGACAGGCGTTTCGGGCCCGGTCGCCGGCGCGGCGGGTGCCGCGGCTGCCAACGCCGCGATGGCTGCGGCGCGCGTGCCGTAGAGCGTCAACCACCGCGCCGCCATCGCGGTCTCGACGCGGGCGTAGGCGGCGAGTTCGGCGGCTTTCGCCTGGAACTGTGCACCGCGTTGCCAGTGTTCCTCGGGTGACCATGCGAAGTCGCCGCCGGGCAATGGCGTGGTGCGCGTGCGGCACGCGGCGCGGCGGCCGAGGGATGGTTCGATGCGATCGACGACCGACTCGGCGACGGCGCGATACGTCGTGTACTTGCCGCCGACGACGGCGAAGAGTCCGGGCACCGGTTGCAGGATGGCATGCTCGCGGCGGCGGGCCGAGGCGTCACCAGTGGCGCGCAGGAGCGGCCGCAAGCCGGCGAATGCCGCCACGACGTCGTGCCGCAACAATCCTGCCGCCGGGAAGAAACGGTTCGCTTCGGCGAGCAGATATTCGATCTCGGCTTCCGTCGGTTCGACGGCTTCGGGAAGCCCCGCGTCCTCGACGTCGGTCGTGCCGACCAGTGTTCCCTCGCCCCAAGGCAGGGCGAAGAACACCCGGCCGTCGCGCTCGGCGGCGAGCGTGAAGGCGCGCTCGCCAAGCCGCCGTACGACAATGTGGGTGCCGCGCGTCGGCGCGACCGCCGGCTGCGTGCCGGGAATCGCCGCCAGGAGCGCATTGGTCCACACGCCGGTGCAGGCGACGACGCAACGGGCGTTCCACGTGGCGCGGTCCCCGGACACGGAGTCGTGGATTTCGACGCCACGCGCGCCGGCGCCCGCCCCACTGCCGTCGAGATCGATCCGCGTCACTGTCGCGCGGCTCAGCACGACCGCACCGGCTTCGCGCGCCGCGACGACATTCGCCAGCACGAGCCGCGCATCGTTCATCGCCGCGTCGTAGTACAGCGCCGCGCCCCGCAAGCCGTCGCGCCGCAGGTTCTCGCTCCACGCCTCCGGATGGCGCATTGACAGGACGCGATGCCGGCGCACATTGCGAAATGCCGCCAGCAGATCGTAGAGCCACATGCCGGCCCGCAACCGCCACAGACCGACACGGCCACCGGCGTACACCGGAAAGACGAAGGGCAACGGGCGCACGAGATGCGGGGCGAGCTGCAGCAGGCGGCGGCGCTCGTGACACGCCTCCCACACCAAGCGGATCGCCCCGTGCTCCAGGTAGCGAATGCCGCCATGCACGAGTTTGGATGTCCGCGAACTCGATCCAGATCCGAAATCGTATTGCTCGACGAGGGCGACGCGAAAACCGCGCAGGGCGGCGTCACGTGCGACTCCGGCGCCATTGATACCGCCGCCGATGATCACCAGATCGAAGTCGCGCGGCAGGTCTGCAAGCCGCTCATGCATCGGCCACGCGCCGCACTGCCGCCTGCCACGCACCCAAGAGCGCCTGGCGCCGGCCGGCCTCGATCCCGGGTTCGAAGCGGCGTGCGGTGCGCCGCGCCCGGCCGAGTTCCGCCGCATCGGTCCAGAACCGCGCCCCGAAACCGGCTAAGAAGGCGGCGCCGAGCGCCGTTGTTTCGATCTGTTCCGGGCGATCGACCACGAGGCCCAACACATCGGCTTGGAACTGCATCAAGAAGTTGTTCTGTGAGGCGCCACCATCGACCCGCAGCGGTCCGAATGCGGCCGCGGCATCCGCGGCGCGCACGTCGGCTTGCATGGCGTTGCACACATCCCACGTCTGATACGCCATCGCTTCGAGTGCGGCCCGGCAAACGTGCGCGCGCGTCGAACCACGCGTCAGCCCGAAGAGCGCACCGCGCGCATTCTGCACCCAGTGTGGTGCTCCCAAGCCGGTAAAAGCCGGCACCAACACGACGCCGCCGCTGTCCTCGACGGTTTGTGCCAAGTGTTCGCATTCCTGTGCGTCGGCGATCAATCCGAGTCCGTCGCGCAACCACTGCACGGCGGCACCGGCGGTGAACACCGCGCCCTCTAGTGCATAGGCCGGTTCGCCGCCCGCGCCGCACGCCAGCGTCGTCAACAGGCCATGGCGCGATTCGAGCGCCCGGCCGCCGGTATTCAGCATCAAGAAACAGCCCGTGCCGTAGGTGTTCTTCCAATCGCCCGGCGCGACGCATTGCTGTCCGAAGAGCGCCGCTTGCTGGTCGCCTGCCACACCCAGGATCGGCAGTCCATCCGGCAGCGGATCCACGCCCCGCACGCTGCCGTAGTCCGCCACCGAAGGCCGCACGTCCGGCAACCAGGCGCGCGGCACGCCGAATGCCTGCAGCAATTCGTCGCTCCAACGCCGCTCGTGAATATCGAAGAGCAGGGTGCGTGAAGCATTTGTGAAGTCGGTGGCGTGTTGCGTTCCGCCGGTGAAACACCACAGGAGCCACGTGTCGACCGTACCGCACGCGAGTCCGGCGGGATCCAGCCCTTGATCGAGCCACCAGCGCAACTTGCTGGCCGAGAAATAGGCGTCGAGGACCAAACCGGTGCGGCGCCGCACTTCGGGTTCGAGGCCCGCACTTCGCCAGGCGTCACATTGTGCGGCCGTGCGCCGGTCCTGCCACACCAGAGCCCGCGCCGCGGGTGTGCCGGTGGCGCGATTCCAAACGACGGTCGTCTCACGCTGATTGGTGATGCCAAGCGCGACCGCGGCGCGTGGATCGAGCCCCAGATAGAGTTCGGCGAGAACCTGGCGCGTCGCGGCCCAGATCTCGAGCGCGTCGTGCTCGACCCAGCCCGGTTGTGGGAAGTACTGCGGAAATTCGCGCCAGGCACGCGCCAGAGTGCGGCCATCGTGTGCGACCGCAAGCGCCGTCACGCCGGTCGTGCCGGCATCGAGACCGACGATGTGCGGAGTCTTTTCCACGCGCCACCTCTTGGTTGCCACCTTAGCGGCGCCACCGAGCGCTCGCAAGCACGGGCCGTGCGTTGCTGCCGAAGCGCGCCGATGGTACGCTGCCAGGCCGGAGCGCGACCCCCACGCTTCGCGCCGCATGGTCCGGAGGTCGTCGTCGATGTTCGACGCAAAGGTTCCATTGGGCGCGATCGGCGCGGCACTCGGCCGCGCATGGCGGCGGCGGTCCGGCAAACTGATGGCCGTGTGCCTCGTGTTGGCGGTCTGGCGGCCGTTTTTCGCCGCCATTCCAGCCGTGTTCTACGGCATCCCAGCCGTCCGCGCCCTCATGCGGCGGCTGCTCTATTCGGTACGCGCCAAGCTCGCGGCATTCTATGTCTACGCCGCCGTGCTGCCCATTCTCATCGTCGCCACCGTGTTGTTGTTCGCGGCATACATCGTTTTCGGCCAAACCAGCGCGCGTGTCGTGCAAGACCGCCTCGAACGGCACGTCGAGTGGGGCGAGGACAGTGTGCAACGCGCCGACCATGCCTACTGGCAAGCCCGCTCGCGCGGTTTGCCCCTTGCCCAAGCCGCACAAGCGGCGCTCGACGCCGGCTGGGGCGACGCGCCGCCGCAACTCACAGCTTGGGTTCGGACCGGCACGACCGTACTGGCGGTGCGTGGACAGCCGGGTCCCGGCGACATGAACGTGCCGGCGTGGCTCGACACTCTGCGGTTGCCGTTCGTAGGACTGACTGCCGTCGACTCGACGCATCTCGATTTGCGGACGCGTTTGCAAGTTCGGGATGGCGGCGCCATTCTCGAGATCGGCAGTACGCTGCCGATCGGCAGTGCGCTGCTGAACCGCGCCTTGCCGGGCCGTCACGCCGCTTTCCGCGGCGGAGTCGGCGCTCCGGAGCGCAGTCTCTACGAATTCGAATCGGTCGCCGACTCGGCCGTCCTGCGCGAGGGTGTCGTGGCGTTTTTTCGCGGCTCCGGTGATATCGGCAACGGGCCGGCTCATTTGCACTTCGACGATCCGGCCTGGCGGCGCGCCGCCCGGGACTCGCTGCGAAACATGACGTTTTCCTTCCGCGCCGCGATCGACAACGATGTTCCGATGCGTGCCGGTGCGGATTCACTGCCGGCGAATGCCACGGCTCTCGCGCCGTCCGGCCTGCGGTCGCGTTGGGGCCTGTTCAATTGGACGTACATCGCCAACCCGGTCGACTGGCAGACCGGGCGGCCGCAATCCGTCGGCCCGCCGATCGCCATTCTCTTCACGATCGAAGGCACGGCGCGGGCGTTGCTCGCCACCGGCTGGGCCGGCATCGAGAACTACGTCTTGATCGGCGTGCTCGTCGTGATCGTGTTCTTCATCTTGGTGCAAATGGTGGCGACTCTGCAGGGTTTCGTGTACGCCCGCGCCATAGCCAATTCGGTGTCACGGCTCGACGATGGCGTCCGCGCAATTCGCGCCGGCGACTTTGGCCAGCGCATCCAGCCGCACGAACGCGACCAGTTGGGCGGGCTGGCCATGGCGTTCAACGACATGTCCGAACGCCTGCAATCGCTGCTCGAGGAACGCGTCCATCACGAAGCTGTCGAACGCGAGCTGGCCATCGCGCGCGACGTGCAGGCGCGCCTTTTTCCGGCTCGCATGCCCTACGCGCCGTTCCTGGAGGCCGTCGGCATGTGCATGCCGGCGCGTGTCGTGAGCGGCGACTCCTACGATTTCGTCGAAGTTCCGGGGGGCTGGGATTCATTCGTGGCCGACGTGAGCGGCAAAGGGATGTCCGCCGCGCTGCTCATGGCGAGTCTGCATTCCGCCTTGCATGGCGCCTACATCGGCCAGCCGCGCGGCTACGCACCGGATCCCGCCGACGTGGTGACGCGTCTCAACCAACACTTGCACCAATACGCGGAGCCGTCGCGGTTCGTGACGCTGTTCATGGCGCGCTATTGCGGCGACGGCAAGCTGATCTACTGTAATGCGGGACACAACCCGGCGGCGCTGGTGCGCGATGGCCGGGTGCAATGGTTGCAATCGGGCGGGCTCATGTTGGGGCCGTTTCCCGATTTGCAATACACGAACACCGTGGTTGCCGTGCAGCCGGGTGACGTGTTGTGCATGTATACCGACGGCGTCACCGAAGCGGAATCGCCGACCGGTGAACAGTTCGGCGACGAACGCCTGGCGCGGACGTTGCGCAAGGCCGCCGGGGCGCATCCGCGCGATGTCGCCGCGGCGCTGCAAGACGCAGTGCAGGATTGGCGGGCCGGCGGCGAACCTTTGGACGACGTGACGATCGTCGTACTGCGCATCATGGCTTGACGCCGCGCGCCATGGCCGGATAGATGCGCGCCAGCCGGCGGGGCGATACGCCCACAACGTACAGCGTCAACAATGCGGCGTTGCGAAGTTGCCGGCGCAACACGCCCTGACTCTCGTAGCGCCTTGCCGACGCGATCACGGCGCCCGCCGCGCGGCCGATCGGCTTCCGGGCGCGCAATCGGGCCAGGAAATCCACATCTTCGAACAGCGGCCAGTCGGCGAATCCGCCCAAGAACTCGAAGGTCTCTCGCCGCACGAACAGTGCACCCTCTCCGAACGACGTAAAACGCGTCTCGAAGCGCGACATCGCGCCGGCGAGCCGCAGCATCGGATGCCGGGAATCGTAGCGGATGGCGAAGATGCCGGCTTCGTGCCCGCCAGCGAATATCGCGTCGATTGCCGCCAGCGCATTCGGCGGCAGCCGGCAGTCGGCGTGCAGGAAGAGGAGCGCCGTCCCACGGGCGAGACGCGCCCCGGCATTCATCTGCGGACCCCGGCCCGGCGGCGACGTGACGACGCGCGCACCGGCTGCATGTGCCGCGTCGGCGGTGCCGTCGTGACTGCCGCCATCGGCGACCACGACGTCGATCGCTGGCGATAGCGTTCGTACATGCTCGATCGTGGCGGCAATGCGCGCCATTTCGTCGAGCGCCGGGATCACGACCGACAACTCGGGGCAGGCGCGTGGATTGTGACTCGTCCGGTGCTCTGCTATGCTGCCGCGGCGCGCGGCCCGGTGGTGCGATTGCGTACGGCCTCCCCGGATTTCCAGTGTCGCGTTCGAACCGCAAGTTGTAACGAGCCCTGGCAGCGGGCGCAAGCCCCGCGGCCGAGCCACGGAAGCGAGTCATGGCGCGAGTCGAGAAGATTCTGATTATCGGATCCGGTCCAGCAGGGTTGACCGCGGCGATTTACGCTGCACGGGCTAATCTGTCGCCCGTCGTCATCGAAGGCATGCAGCCCGGTGGCCAGCTGACGATCACGACCGAAGTCGAAAATTATCCGGGTTTCACCGGCGGCATCATGGGTCCGGCGCTCATGCACGAGATGCGCGCCCAAGCCGAGCGTTTCGGCACGCGCATCGTGCGCTATGACGCCCAACGCGTCGATCTGTCGCGGCGGCCGTTCTCGGTCTGGTCCGCGGACGACGAAGAGATTCAGTGCCATGCGCTCATTATCGCTTCGGGAGCCAGCGCCAAATTGCTGGGGATCGACAGCGAGTCGCGCCTCATGGGGTTCGGGGTGTCGGCGTGCGCCACGTGCGACGGGCCGTTCTTCCGGGATCGCGACATCGCGGTCGTGGGCGGCGGCGACACGGCGATGGAAGAGGCGAACTACCTCACCAAGTTCGCTCGCAAGGTGACGGTGATTCACCGGCGCGATTCCTTGCGCGCCTCGAAGATCATGCAGGAACGGGCCCTGAAAAATGCCAAGATCGAGTTCCAGTGGAATTCCGAAGTCACCGCGATTCTCGACCCCGAGACCAAAGAAGTGCACGGCGTGCGGCTGCGCAATCTGGTGAGCGGCGCGGAAAGCGACCTGGCGGTGCAGGGCGTGTTCATCGCCATCGGCCATCAACCGAATACGAAGTTGTTCGAGAAGCAACTCGCCATGAACGAGGCAGGATACCTGCATGTGAATCCGGGCACGACGCGCACCAGCGTCGAGGGTGTGTATGCGGCCGGCGACGTCGCGGATCACATCTACCGGCAAGCGGTCACCGCAGCCGGAACCGGCTGCATGGCGGCAATCGATGCGGAGCGCGACTTGGCGGTGCTCGGCATCGAGTGAGGGCGCGGCTACCGGGTCCTCAAGCGTGCCGCGGGCGCGCCAGCCGCACGAGCACCACGATCCCAGCCACCAGCAACGCGATGGGCGCGAGCGGCAAGAGGACCAGACTGGCCACCAAGCCCAGAATGACGGCCAGCCCGGCGAGGATGACGACCGGCAACACGACGGCGGTGCCCACAACCGTGAGCAGTGCGCCGAGCAGATGCACCGGCACGAGGACGATCGCCAGGGCGACCTTCGCGAGAATAAAAGCGCCCTTCGCGACCCCACCCAAGACGGCGAGCGCAACGACGGCCGCCGCGCCCAAGATCCATTCCATGAGGCCTCCTTATGAACGACGTTGAGAGTACGCAACCGGCCCGGCCGGGGTTTCAGCTACGGGAGGCCGGCGTTTGAAAAACCATCGCCGGCTGCTGCTCTTCGACATCGACGGCACCATGCTTACCTGCCAAGGCCGCGGGCTGAAGGCCATGCACCGGGTGGTGCAAGAACTCTGGGGGACGGCACCCGTCGAAGTGCAGATCCATCCCCACGGCAAGACCGACCCGATGCTGTTCGAGGAAGTCGGCGCGGCGTACGGCCTTTCGGCGGCCGACATCGGCGGCCGCAATGCCGATCTGCAACAGGCGTATGCCAAGGCGTTGGCCGGCGAGCTGCGTACCCCGGGGGTATGCGTCGTGAAACCCGGCGTGACGGCGCTTCTCGGGACGCTCGGCGAACGGCCGGGTGCGACGCTCGGCCTGGTGAGCGGCAATCTCGAATCGACGGCGTGGCTGAAGCTCGAGAACGCCAACCTCGCCGGTTTCTTCGCCGGCGGCGCCTTCGGATCGGACGGGCGGCGCCGGGCGGATCTTGTCGCGCTGGCCATCGAGCGGTTTGCGATTCGCACTGGTGCGGGCTTCGCGGCGCGCGATGTGTGGGTCATCGGCGACACGCCGGACGACGTTGCCGGGGGGCGCGCCCATGGGACGCGCACCCTCGCGGTTGCTACCGGCAGTTTCTCGCGCGCCGAACTCGAGCGTTGCAGCCCCGATGTCGTGTTCGACAACTTCGCCGACACCGCAATCGTGGTGGACGCTTTGTGTCGCAACGTGTGACGGAGCGCGCACCGCACCCCGCACCGGGCCCTGGTGGCGCGCAGTGGCGCGCGTTGGCGCGCCACTTGCGGCTGCCTTGACGGTGCGGAGCGTGTTCCTTAGCATTTGAACCCGTCCGCGGCGATCCCCGATTTCACGGCCGCATCGCGGCCGAGCGCACCTCGAGAGGAGAGGGCATGGCAAGCGTCAACAAAGTGATCCTGGTCGGCAATCTTGGAGCCGATCCAGAATTGCGGTACACGAACACGGGTACGGCCGTGGCGAATTTCCGCATCGCGACCAACGACCAGTGGACCGACAAGAACGGTGAGAAACAGGAACGCGCCGAATGGCACCAGATCGTCGCTTGGGGCAAGCTGGGCGAGATCTGCGGCAAGTACCTCAAGAAGGGCCGGCCGGTGTACGTCGAAGGCCGCCTGCAGACGCGGTCGTGGGAAGACCAGCAAGGCAACAAGCGCTATACGACCGAAATCGTCGCGCAGACCATGCAGATGCTCGGCCGTCCCGGTGAGGGCGCGGGCGAGGCGCCGGAAGGCGGCTGGGAGCCGCGCAGCCAGGCCCCGCAGCACGACGAGGACGTCGCCGTTGCGCCGGCCGGAAATTCCGACGACGATTTGCCGTTCTGAGCGCCGGATCGTTCGACGCCGGAGACCTTCATCCGGGCCGCGTTTCCGGGCGGTTGCTTGACAGCCATCGGACGCCGTGATAGCTTCCGCCGCCGTCGTCGAACGATTTCGTACGCCTTGGTTGCGCCGCTAGCTCAATTGGCAGAGCAGCTGACTCTTAATCAGGAGGTTCCAGGTTCGATTCCTGGGCGGCGCACCACTTTTCCCTTCTTTCGAACTCCTGCCCTGATCCCATTAGGAAGCAGGAACCCAGCGCACCGAAATTCCGGAGTCCGGCGATGAAGCGTTCCTGGATCGTTCCCGCCGCCATCGTGCTGGCGATCGTCGTCGCCATCGTGGCGCTCGTCGCCCGCCGGGGTGGCCCGGGTACGGCGCAGCCGGCCTCGGGAACGGGCACGCAGACGATTGCCACGCGTGTCTATTCGGATGACTCACTGGGTATCCGACTCCGTATCCCGGAATCGCCGGGCTGGACGCTCGAACGGGATCTTGGCGTGCGGCCCGATGGCCGCGTTGTCACCGCCAACCACGCCAGCGGGCTGGCGACGGCGCGGGTTTTCGTTCTCCCAACCACTCCGGCAACGAATATCGACGCGATCCTGGAGGCGCGCAAGAAGGAGATCGCGGTCGCCTTCGGTGTCGACGATCTCGACAAAGCCGTTGCCGGTACGGTGCGCGACGAGCGCAAAGACATCAACGGCCATACCTTCCGGCAGTGGCAAGCTGTGACCCAGCCGGTCGTGGCGCCCGGCGAGAAGTCCTCCCGTCTGGTATTCCTCTGGCTCGGGACGGTCACTCCGGGGCACAGCCTCGAGTGCCTCGGCATCGTCCGCTACCACGACCTGCCGACGCCCGAGGAACAGCAAACCACCGACGCTCTCCTGCGCGACGCCAGCTACGTCATGCAGTCCTTCGAAGTCCGCTGATCCCTGGCGCGGTCGTGCCCCAAAAGGCCCCATGATGGCTTCGTCTTGTGGCGGCCGGCGCGCTGGCGTATGGTTGACCGAACCGCAGCACCGGAGCGGGCACTCCATTCCGAGATGGGGGCGAACGGTTTCGACGGGGTCACGGAATCCCTGGATGCGTGCCGAGGTCCACTGGCTCGTTAAACAAGTGGAAAAAGACAGCTGACAACCAGCTGCAACTCGCTGCCTAATCTGAACTAAGTTCAGATGTAGGTGCCGTCGGCTCCGTTCGCGCCCGCAGGGGTGGAGTACCGGCGTTATATTCTGCAGGCTGGCCGAAGGCTGCGTCCCGAAGCCGACGGCGAGATTTCAGGGACTGGTGACGTGGACATCCTGCTCGGTGGAGTTCCACGGCATGAGATCAAATACCGAGACACGCACGTAGACTCCTTGGAGGATGGATCTCCGGACGCGGGTTCGATTCCCGCCGCCTCCACCACATCGCGCTCCCTCGCGCCCGGCGTGGGGGAGCGCGTTCGCTTTTCGGCGCCGGTCGCTTTACGCGGCGCGGCGTCGATGCTACGGTGACGCGCATGCACGCTCCGACACAAGAAAAACCGGGCATGGGCTGGATCGAAGTGATCGCCGGCAGCATGTTCAGCGGCAAGAGCGAAGAGCTGATCCGCCGCTTGAAGCGGGCGCGCATCGCGCGCCAAAACGTCCAGGTCTTCAAGCCGGCGATCGACAACCGCTACTCGGCCGATGACGTGGTCTCGCACAACGACCAGCGCCTGCCGTCGGAACTCGTCACCTCGGCGCGCGAGATTCTGGAACGCTTGGCGCCCGACACCCAGGTCGTCGGCATCGACGAAGCCCAGTTCCTCGACGCGGATCTGCTCGATGTCTGTGACCGGTTGGCGAATGCCGGGGTGCGGGTGGTGGTGGCGGGCCTCGATCAGGACTACCGGGGGCGGCCTTTCGAGCCGATGCCCCAGCTCCTCGCGGTGGCCGAGTACATCACCAAAATGCGGGCCATCTGCATGCGTTGCGGCGAACCGGCGCTGCGGTCCCAGCGCCTCGGCCAAAGCACCGAGCGGGTCGTCGTCGGTGCCGCAGAGACCTACGAACCCCGATGCCGGGCCTGTTTCGAGGACCCGGAACGGCCCGAGCCGCCGCTCTTCGGGCCGGTTCCCGATGCCATCCGGCCGCACGGCGCCGAGGCGGCGACCGACGCCGAGGTGCGCATTGCCTCCTCTCCACACCCGCCACTATAGTGGTGCGCCCTCCCGACCCGGCGCCCGTGTCGGGAGGTGGCGGAATGGCAAGCCTCGCCGACAATCTGGCGCGGGTGCGTGAACGCATCGCGCGCGCCGTCGAGTGCGCCGGCCGCGACGCCGGCTCGGTGACTCTCGTGGCCGTGACCAAGGGGCATGGCGGCGAAGCGGTTCGCGCGCTGTGGGAATTGGGCGAACGCGAGTTCGGCGAGAATCGCGTCCAGGAAGCGTTGCCCAAGATGATGGCACCGCTCGCTGGGGCGCATTGGCATTTGATCGGGCACTTGCAGGAGAACAAGATCAACAAGATCCTCCCGCACGTGCACTGGATTCAGTCGATCGACTCGCTGGAGTTGGCGCGTGCGGTCGCGGCGCGCGCCGCGCACTTGGGCCGTTCGGTGCCGGTGTTGCTCGAGGTGAAGACCTCACCCGAGCCGACGAAGCACGGCATCGCGCCGGATGCGATCGTCGATGCCGCCGGCCTCGTCGCCGGCCTGCCGCATCTCGAGCTGCGCGGTCTGATGACCATCGCGGCGTTGAATGCGGACGAGCGGGAGTCGCGGCGGTCGTTCGCCGCGGTACGGGCATTGGGCGAGCGTCTCGATCTCGGGTTCGCGCCTGTCTTGTCGATGGGCATGAGCGACGACTTCGAGATCGCGATCGACGAAGGTTCGACGATGGTGCGCGTCGGGCGCGCGCTGTTGGATCGCTGAGGCGGGGCCGCACTTTGGCCCGTGGAGGTACGTGATGCGTCTGACACCGCTCGACATCCGCGAGCAGCAGTTCCGCCGCGTGATGCGTGGGCTCGATCCGGAAGAGGTCGAGACGTTTCTCGCGACCGTCGCCGGGGAATTCGAACAACTGGTGACCGGCCAGAACGAGATGCGCCAGCGGGTGGTGGAACTCGAGGACAAGATCCAAGAGTACCGCAGCATGGAGAAGGCGCTGCGCGACACGTTGCTGACCGCCGAAAAGGTCATGGGCGATGCGAAGGAAAGCGCCCAGCGCGAGGCGACGCTCATCATCCGTGAAGCGGAAGTCGCGGCCCAGCGCAGCAAGGGCCGCCTGCAGCAGGAACTCTCGCAACTGCAGCATGACATCGGTGAAATGCGCCGCGCCAAGGACGGCTATCTCACCCGGGTGCGGTGGTTGTTGCGCAGCCATCTCGAAATGGTGGAAGGCCAGGGCCAGGAGTTCGCCGAAATGGATCAAGGGTTGGGGATGACGCCGGGTCTGCCGCAGCAGGCGAGCGCCCCACCGGCCGCCGCGTATACGCTGCCGCCGGCTTATCCGCCGCCGCCGCCAGGCCCCGCGCCGGTATACGCGCCGGCCGCGCCGGCGCCTCCGCCCCATGCGACGCGCGACGATCTGGGTGACGCATTGCGGCCGATCGCGCCGGACGGCACCTATGCGGCACCCGGCTTTGGCCCCCTGCCGCCCACCTATGCGGCGCCTGCCAACGCGCCCGCCGCACCGGCGTCACGTGCCGCCACTTCGGCTGAAGAACTCACTCAGGCAGCGCGCCGCGCCGAGCGTCTGGCCGCCGAAGCGCGGGCGGCGCTCGAACGCCACGCGAGCGCGCCGCAAAATCCCGCCGGCGCATGGAGTGTCGACCGCTTTCGCGAGGATCCGGGCGCGCGCCCCTGATCCCCTAAGGGTCCGCAAGGGAGAACGATGCCAGCGAACGAAACGCCGCTCTACGAGCGCATCCAGGAAACGAGCGCGTTTCTGCGCGGCCGTTCGCGCCTGACACCGCGTTTCGGGCTGATCTTGGGCACCGGGCTCGGCGGGCTCGCGGACCAGATCGAGGATCCCGTCGCGATTGCCTATCGCGACATTCCAAATTTCGTGCCTTCGACCGCCGAAAGCCACGCCGGCAACTTGGTGTTCGGCAGCCTCGGCGGCGTCGACGTCGTGGCGATGCAGGGACGCGTGCACTATTACGAGGGCTACTCGATGGCGCAGGTCACGTTCCCGGTGCGGGTGATGAAGGCGCTCGGCGTCGATTCACTCGTGGTGTCGAATGCCGCCGGCGGGATGAATCCGCACATGCGGGCCGGCGATTTGGTGGCAATCGTCGATCACATCAACCTGATGGGCGACAATCCGCTCCGCGGTCCGAACGACGAACGCCTCGGCGACCGGTTTCCCGATATGTCGGAACCCTACGATCGCACCTATCTGCGGCGCATCGAAGCCATTGCCCTCGATCAGCACGTGCAACTGCACCGCGGGGTGTTCGTGGCAGTGGCCGGTCCCAACCTCGAAACCGCGGCGGAGTACCGTTTCTTGCGCGCCATCGGCGCCGATGTCGTCGGCATGTCGCTCATTCCGGAGAGCATCGTCGCGGCGCATTCGGGAATGCGGGTGCTGGCGCTCACCGTGGTGACCGATGAATGCTTTCCGGACCGTCTCGAGCGGGCCGATGTCGCCAAGATCATTCGAATTGCCAACGAAGCGGAGCCGCTGCTGGCGCGGCTCGTGGTCGAATTCCTGCGGCGCGCCGATTCCGTTTGACGGACGTGCGCTTGGGTGATCTGTCGTTCCGAAGGAGGGCGCGTGGAGCGCAAGGATCTCGAACTCATGAAGGTAAAGTTGCTCGAGGAGCGTGAGCGTTTGGTGGCCGACCTCGCGTCGCTCGAAGAGACCACCGCCTCGACATCGCGCGATGCCTCGGGCGATCTGTCCAGTTACTCGAGCCACATGGCGGACATGGGCAGCGACTCGATGGAGCGCGAGAAGGCGTTCATGTTCGCCAGCGTCAAACGCCGCCGCTTGGATGAAATTACGTTGGCTCTGACCCGGGTGGACGCCGGCACCTTCGGCATCTGCGAGACCTGCGCCAATCCCATCCCCGCCAAGCGTCTCGAGCGCATGCCGGGTGCGTCGATGTGCGTCACGTGCAAGGAGAAGGACGAGAAAGAGCAGGGCACTTCAGCTTGATCTTCTACGCTCTGGCGATTCTCGTCGTGCTTCTCGATCAGCTCGCCAAGTGGTGGATCGTGCACCGCGTCGGTGACCGCAGCGTTTGGGGCGAGGTGCTGCGCTTCACCGTCACCCACAACACCGGCGCGGCGTTCGGATTGTTCCCCGGGGCGCGGATTTCGTTCATCGTCATCAGCATCGCCGCTGCCGCCGGCCTGGTGTATGCGCATCATGTCCTGGCGCCGGCGGACCGGCGCCGGCCCTACTTGGCGCTCATTCTGGGCGGCAATCTCGGCAATCTCGCCGACCGGTTGCGCGTCGGCCGCGTCACCGACTTCATCGACATGGGCATCGGCACGGCGCGCTGGCCGGTCTACAACGTTGCCGACATCGCGGTCGTCTGCGGGGCCGTCGGGCTCGGTTGGCTGTTGCTGCGCGACGTGATGCTGGAGCGCGCGCCGCGGCCGCCGGTCTTGGTGTCGGCCGCGGACGACTCGGTGGGTTCCGAGGAGACTTCCGCGGACGCGAGGTGAGGGGTGGAAACCGAACTTCACCTCGCGATCGATGCCGGAATGCGCGGCCAACGCATCGACCGCCTGCTCGCCGAACAGTTTCCCGCCATCACCCGGTCGCGCTTTCAGAAGCTCCTGCGGGATGGGTGTGTCACCGCCGCGGGCCGCAAGGTGCGGAGCGCCTATCGCGTCATGCTCGGTGACGAGGTGCGGGTCACCATTCCGCCGCCCGAACCGGCCGACCTCGAACCCGAAGATATTCCACTGCGTGTCGTCTTCGAGGACGAACACCTGCTCGTCATCGACAAGCCCGCCGGCTTGGTCGTGCACCCGGCGGCGGGCAATCAGACCGGCACTCTCGTGCATGCGCTGCTGTTCCACGCCCGGCAATTGTCGGCACACGGTGATTTGCTGCGGCCGGGCATCGTGCACCGGCTCGACAAGGACACCACGGGCCTCATGGTGGTCGCCAAGACCGAACACGCCCACGCGACGCTCGCCGACGCATTGCGGGCGCGCACCGTCAGGCGCGAGTACGCGGCCATCGTTTGGGGCCGGATCCGGGACGACGCGGGTGAGGTCGAGGCGCCGATCGGCCGCAACCCGGGCGACCGCAAACGGATGGCGGTCCGCAGCACCGGTGGCAAGGCGGCCCTGACCCGCTACGCGGTGCGGGCGCGGTACGCCTTCGCGACGCTTCTCGACCTGCGGCTCGCCACCGGCCGCACGCACCAGATTCGTGTCCACATGGCATTTATCGGCCACCCGGTGTTCGGTGACCCGAGTTACGGCGGCCGCGCCCCCCGGTTGACTCAACTCACACCGCCGCTTAGAGTTCAGGCGAAGCGCGCGCTGGAGGTCCTGCCGCGGCAGGCGTTACACGCCGCGCGCTTGTCGTTTCGGCATCCAGAGACCGGGCGCGAACTCGAATTCGCGTCACCGTTGCCCGAAGACTTCACCACGGCTCTGGCCCTGATTGCGGACCTCGAGCCTGGAGACCCGCGATGACCATTCAACAGCGTGACATTGGCGATGTCGTAGTCGTGGACGTGCATGGCAAGATCATGGGCGGTCCCGACTCCGACGGCCTCAAGCAGGCGTTGCGCGATCTCATGGAACGCGGCGCGCACAAAGTCCTGGTGAACTTAGGCGATGTGACCTGGATCAACAGCAGCGGCCTCGGGATCCTGATCGAGGGATTTTCCGAGCTGCGGCGCCAGGGCGGCAGCCTCAAGCTGGTGCACGTGCCGCCCCGGATCGAAAGTTTGCTCACGGTCACGAAACTATCGACGATCTTCGAGTCGTATAGGCAAGAGGACGAGGCGGTCCGCAGTTTCGCCTGAGGGGCGATGCCGCCCCGCATTGCGCCGACGGAGGGATCGCATGCCGCAACCCGCAGACCAAGTCGAACTCCGCATTCCGAGCCAGCTTCGTTACCTCGCGGTCGTGGACGCCGTCGTTCAGGCGTTCGCCGCCGATTTTGGCTGGGAGGCGGATGACATCAACAATCTGGGCACCGCGGCCATCGAGGCGGCATCGAACGCCATGGAACACGGCAATCGGTTCGCCGAAAACACCAACGTGTGGCTGCGGATGCGTGGCGATGCGGGCGGCGTCGAAGTCGAGATCGAGGACCAAGGCCCGGGGTTCGACCACCGCCCGTACGAGCGTGAACTGACGGCCGACGACCTGCTCAAGCTGCGCGGGCGCGGCATTTTCATCATGCGGTCGTTCATGGATGAAGTCAGTTTCGCACCGGGCCAGGGGCATGGCACCTGTGTGCGGCTCGTCAAACACGGCCACATCAAGGCCGAACAGTCGGGCGGCACGAGCACTGGTGCCTGAGCGCCGTCCGCGCCAGCGGGCCCGAAGGGCGCGGGTGGCCTCGTGACCTACGCACAGTTGTTCTCCACCCTGTCGCTCGTCGGTGGCCTGGCGATTCTGCCACTCGGCCTGGTGATCCTGCGCGAGAACCCGCGCAGCCCGGTCAATCGCGCCACGGCCCTCATGCTGTTCTCGGGCGCGTTCGGTTCGATGCTCGGCGCCCTGGGACGGCTTCTCGACCAGCCGGCGGCGACGGCCGGCGCTTCGGCGGCCTGGCTGCGGAGCTTCGCCTATCTCTGGGAGTTCTTTTTCCCATCGCTGTTGTACTTCGCCCTCGTGTATCCGATCGCGCTGGTGCGCGACCGCCAACTGCGGGTCATGGAGGCGGCGCTCTACATCCCCCACTTGTGCCACTTGGCGCTCGTTCTCCTGGTGGGCGACAGCGCCGTCGGCGCCCGCGCCATCGACGCCGTCGTGGCGCGCGCCGGGAGCGGCACGGTCGGCGATCTCATCTCGTCGTTCCTCGACGTATTGAGTTTCATGGTGACGTTGCTGGGGCGCATTCACCAGCAGATCTTCTCGATCGTCAATCTGTCGTACGCCGGGGTCGCCATTCATCTCCTGCGGCGCAGCGGCAGCCGGGTGCGGAGCGCGCGGGTCCGCGGCCAAGTGCGGATCATCGTCGTCGGCCTGACCCTCTGTGTCATCGGCTACGGCACCGCCAAGTTGCTGCCGGTGTTCTTCGCGTATCGCGCTAGCGATGCGCTCGAAGTCATGCTCACGAGCATCGCGCTGCTGGTGGCGAGCGGCACGATCGGCTGGGCCATCGTGCGCCACAAATTCCTCGACATGCGGAACTTGGCCCGCCGCTCGATCCTGTACGGCACGACGGCGCTCCTGTTCGCGGCGTTCTATATCGTCGTCATGAAACAGATCGCCCGTCTCACCGCCGGGGCCTTCGGGCCGAACGCCGACATCATCGAAGCGGGTTTCATCGTCGTGTCGGTGCTGGTGTTCCAGCCGCTGCTCTTGGGTGCCGAAGAAGTGCTCGAATCGTTACTGCGCCGGCGCGGCGGCGGTGATCCGCAGTCCATGCTGCAGGATTTGTCGCGGGCGCTGGCCGTGGAAGTCGATCTGGTTTCGATGCGGGTCCGATTGGCTGCGAATCTGCGCCAGAGCCTGCTCGTGGACGGCGCAACGCTCTACACCCTGGAGCGCCTGCCGGGCGGCATGGTGCTGGACGCCGGCGACCGCCGGGCGCGCCTCGAACCCGGCTCGTCGCTCGCATCATTGGTGCGCTTCTTCGAGTCGGCCCCGGAGCCGGCGCTGCGCCAGGACCTGGAGCGATCGCTGCCGCGCACCACCGAGGCCGACCGCGAGACGTTGCTGACTTGGATCCAGGACCAGGCGCTGTTCGTACCGATCGTGCGCCAGAACGAACTGCGCGGCTTGCTTGGCGTCGGACCGAAGGTGACCGGCGCCCGCTTTCATTCCGAGGATGTAGGCTTGCTCGTCTTGATCGCGCAGCAAATCGGCGTGTCCCTCGAAAACCTGCGCCTGTTGTCCGACAATCTGCGCAAGCGCTTGCTGGAGGAAGAACTGCAGCTTGCCGCCGAAATCCAAAAGCAATTGCTGCCGACCATTTTCCCGGACCAGCTGGGGTACGCGACCCACGCGCTGAGTCTCGCCAGCAAGGAAGTCGGCGGCGACTATTTCGACCTGTTCGTGGCCCGTGACGGACGCATGCACCTCGCCATTGCCGACGTCTCGGGGAAGGGGATGCCGGCGGCGCTGCTCATGGCTTCGCTGCGCGCCGCACTGCGCTCCAACGTCCAGCATCTGGACTCACCCGCCAGGGTGCTGGAGCACATCAACGACCTGCTGTACGAAAGCACTTCGCTGGAGAAGTTCGCGACGTTCTTCTTCGGCACCCTCGACATGCGGACCCACGAACTCGTGTACGCGAATGCCGGCCACAATTATCCGGTTCTCGTGCGCGCCGACGGCGAAGTGCGAGAACTCGCCGAAGGCGGCTTGGTGCTGGGCATCGTCCCAGGAACGTGTTACGAGGACGGCAGAACCAGTCTGGGTCCGGGGGACGTGCTGTTCTTGTATACCGACGGCATCACCGAAGCCATGGACAACCTCGAGGAGGAGTTCGGCGTGGACCGGCTGCATGCCCATCTGCGCGACAACGTGCATTGCTGCGCCTCCGAGATCGTCGATGGCGTGTTGCGCGAAGTGCGGCAATTCGTGCGCGGCTTGGAACTGGGCGATGACGTCACCATGCTCGTGGTGCGGCGCGCGGTCGTGGCCGTGTCTTGACCGCGCCCGGCGACGCGGCCTGGCCGCGCTTCAGCACGGTTCTGGGCCTCGATCCGGGCGACCGGCGCGTCGGACTCGCAATCAGCGACCCAGAGCGGCGGGTTGCGGTCGGTCTACCCACCTTCGACCGGCAGTCTGGGCGGAAGCTCGTCGACCACCTCCGTGAACTCTTGCAAGTCTACGCCGTGCATCGCATTGTCGTAGGCGAACCGCGGACGATGCGGGGCGAAATCGGCGCCGCGGCGCGTAAATCCGCCACGCTGGCGCGCCACTTGCGACGCGAACTCGGCGTGGACGTCGACTTGTGGGACGAGCGCCTGACCAGCGTCGCCGGCGACCGCGTTCTGCGCGGGACGCGCGCCGCCAAAGGGGCGCGCGACCGCATCGCGGCGACACTGCTGTTGCAAAGCTACCTCGACCGGCTCCACGCGGAGGATTCGTGAGGCGCGGGCTCGTCTGGACGCTTGTCGTGACCCTGTGCGTCGCGCTTTGCGGCGCGGCGGGCGGCGTGTTGTTCGTGGTCCGGCCCATTCTCTACGGCGACCGCGCCGGGACCGATCCGGTGCGCGTCGACATTCCCGCCGGCACCGGGCTCGCGGACATCGCCGGGCGCCTCGACGCGGCGCATGTCATCCAACATCCATTCGTGTTCCGCCGCTACGCAACGATGGCGCACTTCGATCGCCAGGTGCGGCCCGGCGAATACGAGTTTGTGGCCGGGGAATCGTACCGGCGCATTCTCGAGCGGCTGCGCGAGGGCGACATCATTCAGATCAAAGTCACGATTCCAGAGGGTTTGACCTGCAAGGAAATCGCCGACATCGTTCAGAGGAAGCTGGGCATCGGTCGCGAGGTCTTCTTGGCTGCGACCGAAGACCACGAATTGCTCCGGCGGCACAACATCGATTCGCCGAGCTTCGAGGGCTATCTCTTCCCCGACACCTATTTTTTCCCGAGCAAGTCGACCGCCCAGGACGTCATCGAAGCACTCCTGCAGCGGTTCTTCACGGCCTGGACCCCGGAACTCGAGGAGCGGGCCCGTTCTATCGGCATGACGCGCGGGCAGGTGTTGGCGCTCGCCTCGATTATCGAAGGTGAGGCGCTGCTCAATTCGGAGCGGCCGCGCATTTCGGCCGTGTATCACAACCGCCTGCGGCGCGACATGCTGCTGCAAGCCGACCCCACCGTGTTGTATGCACTGGGCGGCATCAGGCGACGGGTGCTGTACCGCGACTTGCTCGTTCCGTCGCCGTTCAACACCTACGTCAACCGTGGCCTGCCGCCCGGCCCCATCAACAACCCGGGCCTGCTGTCGATCGAGGCCGCCTTGTCGCCGACGTCCGGGGTGGAAGACATCTACTTCGTGGCCGCGAACGACGGCACGGGCCGCCACGTGTTCACTCACACTCTGGTGGATCACGAGGCGGCGAAGCACCACGCGGACCGGCTTTCGGCAGCCCGGATTGCGGCCAGCGCCGCGAAGCGCGACAGCGAGGACTTGAGCCCGGGTGCGCCGGTCGAAGGCAAGCATCCCAAAGGCGGGACGGCGGCCGCCGCCGCAACTGCCCCCGCGCCGCCACGCCGCGACCGGGATGACGACTCGGATTGACGCGCCGACGGACGGCGGCGAGTCGGCTATACTGCGGGCATGAAGAACGAAACCGTTCAACCGGCGACACCCAAGACTCCACCTGAGCCCGCGGCCGCGCCCGCGACCCCGGCCACCCCGACGCCTACCGAAGCGCGCCTGCGGGCCGTACTGCAGCGTCATGGCCGCGTTCTCGTCGCTTTCTCGGGCGGCGTCGACAGCACCCTGGTGTTGCGTGCCGCGATCGAGGCCCTCGGCCGTGACTCGGTGCTCGCGGTCACCGGGGTGTCGGCGTCCCTGGCCGAGAGCGAACGCGTCGACGCCGAAGCACTGGCGAGCGCCATGGGGGCGACGCACCGCTGGCTCGACACGCATGAACTCGAGAATCCGAACTACGCGGCGAATCCCACCAACCGCTGCTATTTCTGCAAGAGCGAACTGTACGACCGCTTACAGGAAGTCGCCGCCCGCGACGGGTACGACGCGATCCTCGACGGCACCAACCTGGACGACGTGCACGACATTCGTCCCGGGCGCCAAGCGGCGCGTGAGCGCGGCGTCGTGAGTCCGCTCTTGGAAGCGGGCCTGACGAAGAGCGACGTGCGCGCCCTGTCCCAGGCCTGGGGCCTGCCGACATGGGACAAACCCGAGATGCCATGTCTCTCGTCGCGAATTCCGTACGGTAGCGCGGTCGATCCGGAAAAGCTGCGGCAGATCGAGACCGCCGAAGACGTCTTGCGCCGCGCCGGGGTGCGTGGCGGACGGGTGCGCCATCATGGCGAGATCGCGCGCCTCGAGCTGCCCGCCGAGTCGCTGGAGCGGTTTGCGGACGCGACGTTTCGCGACACCGTCGCGGCGGGAATTCGGGCCGCCGGGTTCGCCTACGTCACCCTGGACCTCGACGGCTATCGCAAGGGGCGCCTGAACGAAGCGGTCGCGGCGCAAATCGCCTGGCGCCCGTCGCGCCCGCCCGAAGGCACTCGGTAGGGCGGCGCAACCGCACTGCCGGATGCCACGGCGGTCGCGGGCCCACTCTCGGCCCGACGGCACGCCCCTGCCGTCCTGGGCCCGCATCGCCGCGCCGCGGCACGTGTCGCCCGAACCCTCGCACCCAAGCCCAAGACGCGGGTCAGATGCCCCGCAGCGATGACATCCGGCGAGCGGTCTCACGCAGAGCGGTCCACTAGGCTCCCGGAAACAGCTGGGGCCCGCTCCTCAAAGTTCCTCGCCGCTCCGATGAATTTCTGCTTGACGGATTCCCGACGTTGCCGATATCCTCCTACTTGCTTCTCTCTGCTTCCGAGGGAGTTCATGACCCAAAGAGAGGGAATGCGTTCGAAGCGCAGCCGTTGGCTGTTCCTGGGGGGGATCGCTTCGATCGCGTTGGGTTATGTTCTCCTAGCGATGAACGATAAGTTCCTGGCACCGTTTCTGCTCGTGGCAGGATACCTGGTGCTCGTGCCCTTGTCGTTCATCGTGTCGGGCGAATAGCTCAGCCGGTTAGAGCGCCTGCCTTACAAGCAGGAGGCCACAGGTTCGAGTCCTGTTTCGCCCACCACTCTGAGTGATCCTAAGAGGGCCCGCAGCGCCGAACGATGATTCGTTTCGGATTTGCGACGCTTTCATCTCGACGGGGTCGAATCGTTCTGGAATGACGTAACACGCGACTTGACAACGACTCAGATGCGGTGGTAGGCTTGCCGAAGTCAAGTTTCCACCCAAGCGAAGCCCGGAGGGAGGTGCGAGGGGACTCCTGTATCAGCAACAACTTCGGGTTTTGACTTCCGTCTCGAATGACTCGCTGAATGTCCTTTTGGAGGTGTCGCAAAGATGAAGAAAGCACTCGTGATGGTGCTTGCCGTTGTCCTGACGGCTGCCTATGTGGGTACGGCCGCTGCCGACATCGTTTGTGCAGACTCGTCGTACTGCATCGTGACGTTTACGAACCCGGCCAAGGATCGGATCTCCATTTCGCCGAACGGCAATGGCGATACGTTCGCAAACACCGGGATCACGATTCAGGTCTTCCTGCGGAACTGCAACGGCGCACCGCTCGCTGGCGTGCCGGCTCAGGAAGTCGTCCTGTTCAATAGCGGCCTCTGCATCTGCCCCGGTGGAAACATCGCGGATGCAGCCACGGATTTGAACGGTAGAACCACGTTCTCCGGTTCGATCCGCGGCGGCGGTTGCGCCAATAGCTTGACCGTGTTCGCAGACGGCATCACCATCTGCACCACGACCGTCAAGACGAACAGCTGGGACGCCCTGCCGGCGTCGCCGTGCTTCGTTGACTCGAGCGACTTGCCGCCGCTCGCCCAGAAGCTTGGCGTGCCCATCCTGTACACGATCTGCTCGGACTGGAACGAAGACGGTTTCATCGACGCTGCTGAAATCGCCTCGTTCGCCGCGCAGCTGGGCGCGTTCTGCCAGTGATCGTTCGGTTCGTGGTTTGGTTCGTGTGACGAGCATTCGAGCGGGAGGCGGACTTGCTCCGCCTCCCGCCGAATCTCCGACAGGAGAGGCACGAAGGGAATCGGCCGATTTCTCCTCGATGGAGACGAGGGTTCAGACGGCAACGATCTCCCCGGGTTCCATGCTCTGGTTTCAACTCAGCAGGTCGCTGAACCCTGGATAGGTCCGCTACAAAGGAGTGGCGCTACATGAAAAAAACACTGATCGTCACGGCGGCGGCACTCTGCCTTGCAAACGCCGCATCCGCCCAGTTTGTCAACAATGGCACGATCGGCATCTACAATGATGCTGCCGGTACGTCGTGCTGTATCCCGCTCGCGTCCGGGCAGGCGAACGCCCACGTCATCATGACGCTCGCCGGCGCTTCGGCAGCCGGTGGTGCCGGTTTCAACGGCGGTTTCACGGGCGCCGAATTCCGAATCGAAGAGAGTGCGCCGACCGGCTACTTCTTCATTTGGGCCGCCAATTCCGCGTTGTTCAGCGTCGTCGTCGGTAGCCCGCTCGACGAAACGCCGGCCGTTCCGGATGACGCGCGCGGCACCAACATGGCCTCCGCCGCGTGCCAGCCGAGCGACCACGCCGGCATCGTCGGCGACAAGGTCGAACTCGGAACGATTCAGATTCTTGCCTTCGGCCCTGTGCCGCCGTGCGACTTGATCGTCAAGCGCAAGAGCCCCCCCGGCAACGCGCAGCTGGCGGACTGCCCGCTGGTGACGCTCTGCGATATCCCGACCTTCACCAAGGTTTGCTTGTCGGTGCAGCCGTCGGCGCTGCCCGGTGGTTCAGCTGAACCGCAGCACTTCGTCGCGAAGGTCAACGCGCCCGGATGCCTCGGCTCGGCGTGTGGTTTTGTCGGCGTCGAGCAGCAGACGTGGACGGGCGTCAAGGCGCTCTTCCGTTGATCGACTCTGCAGTGCGGCCCCGTCGGCCGTAGTGCAGCACGGGAATGCGAGCCGCCTCGGCCGCTCGCAGCGTCGGCGAACGGGCGAGACCTCCGAGAACGCCTGAGTCGTCGAGACGGATGCGGAGCCGACCGGAACTTCCGGTCGGCTCTCGCATTTCTAGGCGATTTTTTTCAGATTACCGCGTGCCGCTGTCCGGACACCCCACCTCGGGCTCCCCATGAAGGCCAGTTCGGGCGCCGCGCTCCGCAGGGGCGAGTGGCGCATGTCCTGCATCTCTCTTCTCGTTGCGCTCCGCGCTTCGCTCGCTCGGAACACCGCCGAGCCGGCCGGGGAACTCCGCCAAGGGTTCCGACGCGGTGCGACGGGCGGGGTTGCGGCGCAGGGTTGCGCCGGACCTTGGTGCGTGGAGCTTCCAGGCAAGGAGAGTTCGATGAAGACGAATCGGCTAGTGACGCTTGCTTTCGCGACCCTGGTGACCGGAGCCTCGGCAGCTCACGCGGTTTCCAATGGCTCGATCGCCGTGTACTTGGATGCGGCCGGTACCCAATGCCAGGGACCGATCTCCGGTACCGTCATCGGTTCGGTCTGGATGAACCTGGGTGGCGCGACGTCATCGGGCATCACCGGTACCGAATTCCGGATCGATAATTCCAATTCGAACGCCTACAGCGTCAGCTTCTCCGCTGATCCTGGCGTCACGATCTCGCTTGGCAACGCGTTCCTCGGCGGTTGCAATCTGGCGTTCGCCGCCTGTCAGACGGGTACCTCGGGACGCGTCAAGTTGGGCAGCCTCTTCATCATCGAGCTGGCGTCGAGCCAGGACGTGCTCTTGACGGTGCGGCCGCATTTCACGCCGTCGAATCCGAGCCCCGAACTGGCGTGCGCACTCGCCAACGGCTGTGATGTGCCGTTCTACACGCAGATCTGCGTCAGCGCGGTGGACAGCGACCACTGGCGCGCGGTCATCAATCCGACCGGCGCGATCGCCGGCGATTGCCAGCCGGTGGCCGTGGCGCCGGCGAGCTGGACCGCCGTGAAGGCGTTGTATCAGAACTGACGACTCTCGCCGCCGCACGCGGCGGCGCCGGTTCGACCAAGCGGGGCCCGTCCATGCGGACGGGCCCCGCGCCGCTTTCGAGCCCGCCGGGCGGCGCCAGATGGCGTTCGTGCAGCAGCGCGAGAAAGCGGCGTGCGTGCGCCGAGAGTGTCCGCCCACGCCGCACCACGATGCCGAGGCGGCGCGCAAAACGCGCGTCGGGCACCGTCAACTGGCGCAGACGTCCGGCAGCCACATCGTCGCGCACCAATGCTTCCGGGATGATGGTGATCCCGATGCCGGCTTCCGCCAGGCGCTTCATGGCCTCCGGCGATGCGGCTTCCATGGCGACGTGGGGTGCGAGGCCATGGGCTTCGAAGACCGCGTCGAGCATCGCACGCGTCGTGGAGCCGCGCGCGTAGAGCACCAGCGGATGTGCACTCACGTCGCGCAGCGCACACGCCGCGCCGGACGCGAGCGGATGTGTCGGTGCCGCGACACACACCAATTCCTCTTCGAAAATAGCCTCGATGTCGAGCTCGGGATGCGACGCCGGCAGTGCGACGACACCGATGTCGGCTTCGCGTGCACGCACCAGCGCCAACACGTGCCGCGAATCGACGACCTGTACGAACAGCTGCACCTGCGGGTGCGCGGTGCGATACTCGAGATACAGCGCCGGCAGGACGTAGATGCTCGCGGCATCGATGGTCGCGAGCCGCAGCCTGCCCCGGTCGGCAGTTGCTGCTTCCTGCACCTGGTCGACGAGTTCGGCGGCGGCGCGCAGCAAGAGCGGCGCTTCGGCGGCCAAGACGCGGCCGGCATCCGTCAGCTCGAGGCGCCGGCCAACCTGCTCGAAAACCTGCGCTCCCACGGCGCGCTCCAGCTCCTGCAGGCGCGCCGACACGGCGGGCTGGGAGCGGTGCAGCGCCACCGCCGCACGCCGGACCCCGCCCTGTTCGAGAACGGCGAGAAAGGTTCGGAAGAGCTCGAGATTCATGCGTGGTCCAGTCGCCGCAGGCGGCGTTGCGCCGCCGAGGCAGTGTCGCGCCGCCAAGGTTACCCAGGGACCGGTGCGCCCCCCGCCTCTCCCGCCATTTGATCATAATAATCGATCATAATGAGAAATAAAATCAACTCGACCGATCGAACGCCTTGGCGTAGGCTCCGCGTCCGGATCGAGGGCGAGGGCGATTCAGCCCTTCCCCCAAAGGAGTCTCCCAGGAGGATCGCAATGTCATCGACGCGGGTCGAAATCGCGCCGGCCACCGGCAAACTGGGCGTTCTCATGCCCGGCATGGGCGCCGTTGCCACGACGTTTATGGCGGGAGTCGCAGCCGTGCGGCGCGGCCTCGCCCAACCCATCGGCTCGATGACGCAGATGGGCACCATCCGGCTCGGCAAACGCACCGACGGCCGGGTGCCTCTCATCCGCGACTTCGTGCCGCTCGCCGGCCTCGACGATATCGTGTTCGGCGGCTGGGACATTTTCCCGATCGACATGTTCGAGTCGGCGACCCACGCCGGCGTCCTCGAGAAATCGCTCTTGGCCGATCTCGAAGACGACCTGCGGGCCATCCAGCCGATGCCGGCGGTGTTCGATCGCAATTGGGTTCGCAAGCTCGACGGCCCGCACGTCAAAAAGGGCCGCACTAAGATGGATCTGGCCGAGCAGCTCATGGAGGACATCAAGAACTTCAAGACCAAGCACAACCTGGCGCGCGTCGTCATGGTGTGGTGCGGCAGCACCGAGGTTTACATCAAGCCGGGCGACGTGCACAAGAACATCGCGGCGTTCGAAAAGGGCCTGCGCGACAATCACGCCGAGATCTCGCCGAGCATGATCTACGCGTATGCGGCGATCAAGTCGCGGGTGCCGTACGCCAACGGCGCGCCGAATCTGTCGGTCGATACGCCGGCGCTGCACGAACTCGCGCGCGAGCTGCGGGTGCCGATCTGCGGCAAGGATTTCAAGACCGGCCAGACGCTCATGAAGACGATCATCGCGCCGGGCCTCAAGGCGCGCCTGCTCGGGCTCGCCGGCTGGTATTCGACGAACATTCTTGGCAACCGCGATGGCGAAGTGCTGGACGATCCGGATTCGTTCAAGAGCAAGGAAGTCAGCAAACTGTCCGTGCTGGAGACCATCCTGCAACCGGACAAGAACCCCGAGCTCTACGGCAACATCTGTCACGTCGTCCGCATCAACTACTACCCGCCGCGCGGCGACAACAAAGAGGGCTGGGACAACATCGACATCTTCGGATGGCTCGGTTATCCCATGCAGATCAAAGTCAATTTCCTGTGCCGCGACTCGATCCTGGCGGCGCCGATCGTGCTCGACTTGGCGCTCTACATGGATCTCGCCGGGCGCGCCAAGATGGCGGGCATCCAGGAATGGCTGTCGTTCTTCTTCAAGAGCCCGCAAGTGCCGGACGGCCTGTATCCGGAGCACGACCTGTTCATCCAGCAGCAGAAGCTCAAGAACACCCTGCGTTGGATGATGGGCGAGGACCAGATCACGCATCTCGGCCGTGAGTACTATCAGTCGGCGGACGAGTAAGCGTCAGCGGACGATGAGCAGGGAATTGCGGCCGCCGAAACCGTCGGGCTCGAAGTCGTGCGAGGCGGGATCGGGCCGCAGATGGCCGTCGACCAGCAGCTTGTAGGCGTAGCGTCCGGGCGAGAGGCGCAGGTCGCGCTGCCACGACCCGTCCGGCTGGCGATCGAGCCCGGCCGGCACCCAGGCGTTGAACGAGCCGAGCACCGCGACTTCACTAGCGCTCGAGGCGGCACGGAAGCGCAACGTCACCAACCGGTCCACCGGGCCGGTCGCGGTGGTGCGCGGCGCGGCCGTTGCGAGACCCGTGTAGCCGTCCAGGAGCCGCGCCAGATCGTTGGCGACGGTATGCAGCGGCTCTCCCTGCGCGTCGGCCAGTTGGACGCGCAAACCCCAGCCGTTCGGGCCACGGCAGCTGCGTGCGACGAGCACGTTGCGGCCGCGCTCGAGCCGCACCGTGCCGCCGGGTTTACCCGCCGCGCCGTTCCATAGATAGCGCACCGCGCCGTCCGTATGCAGCGTCGCCGGTCCCGGTTCGGCAGCTTCGAACACGGTGATCGCGCAAGCGCACGCATCGCCCGGCGTGTTCGGGTACAAAGCATCAAAATCGAGCCAACCATCGACGTCCAACGCTACGGGTGGCACGGCCTGCCAGGCGATCTGGGTGCCGCCCAAGCCGTTGAAATGCGATTGCAGCGTGACGCCTTTCTCGGGTGGCAACGTTGCATTCCGGGCCGGGGCTGCAAACGGCCCGGCCGCAGCCCACTGCACGGGCTTTATTAAATGGGCCCGCAACGTTCCTACCGCGGCCGTGTCGGCGTCGAGCCGTATGGCGATGTCATACGGCCCGGGGCTCGCGACGCGCGGCAATGTGAACACCACACGTTGGCGGGCACTCTGGCCCGGGCGGCGCAGCAGGAAACGGAAGGCACGCGACGGAGATACCGTCCAGTCCGCGGTCCCGAGCACCGACACGCCGCCGGCGATGGGATGCGGCGCGCGGCTCGTCACGACGATGTCGAACGCCTTGGCGTCCGCGGACCACAGGGGCCCGTCCGCCGGGATGAGTGTGGCTTGAACCGGAGCGACGATGCGCGCCACGCCGCGGTCCGTCACGGTGACCGCACCCCAGCCTGGAACATCGAGTTGCAGAACGAGTGGAATGCCGAGCCGCCCGCCAGGTGCCGGCGTCGCGCCGGGTACGAATCCGGTTCGCACCACCAACGGTTCGCTCGTGTCGATCGACAGGAGCGCCGGCGTCGCGGGCGACGCAATGTCGCGCACCCGCGCTTCACACACGCTCGCGTGCACGGCGCCGACGGAATGCAGCGACCAGATGGCAGCCACGGATTGGCCAGGCACGAGTTCGACCGGATCCAAGTCCGCGGCGGCGTGCAGGCCGATCGCGCCAAGCGCCGCATCGCTGAATGCGGCGCGCATCTCCGCCAGGGCGGTGCGAGCCAAGCTGCGGGCCCGTTCGCCGCTGCGCGGGTCGGACAGGGGTGCCGTCTCGCCCGAGCGCCGGTAGAAGTCGCGGCGTGAACCGTGGATCGATTCGCGTTGCGGAGCGCTCGACTCGAACGCCGTCACGACGGAATCGAGCCGCGCGCTTCGTTGGCGGAACGTTTCGGGGCTCGCCACGAAGGGTGAGGCCAGGATGCGGACGCGCGTTTCCAGTTGCGAACTTACTGCACCGTCTTCGCGCAACGCCCGCACCGCGAGCAAGAGCCGGCGCGCCGGGTCGTCGGCGGCGAAGAGCTCGATGCGTCCGGCGACCACCGCGGCGGCGATCGTCGCCAACGCCGCGTCACACGCATCGCGGCGTGGCCCGGCAGCGATCGCGCCCGCCAACTGCGCATCGCGCTCGACGGCCAGATGGAACAACCAAAAACGCTGGGCCGGATCCGCCGCGGGCGCCGTGATTGCAGCCGTCCAGGCCGCGGCGATCATCGCGTCGACATCGGACCGCGCGGCGCGATTCGGATGGATGCCGGCCGCGAGAATCGCCAGGCTCGCGTCATCGGGCCCCATCTCTTCTTGCTGATCGGTGAGCGCCGCGGCCAGGGAATCGGCGGCGACGGCGTGCGCCAAGCCCACTTCGGTGGCGCCGAGCCGGGCGGCGATTGCCTCGAGGACGCGAAGTTGCAACAGGAGCGCGGCGCTATCCTCGATCGACGACTCGAGCAGTGGATCGGCATCCCGATTGGCGCGCAGCCGGAGGCGCTCGACACGCGCCTTGCCGCGCTCGAGCGCTGCGGCGAGCGCCGCATGCGTGACGCCGCCCTGGAGCACGTCGGCGTAGAGGAGCAAGAGATCACTGGCGGCCGCCGCGCGCAGCGACGCGATTGCGGTGCCCGAGGTTGCAAAGACCGACGCGCCGTCGAGACTGCTCGACGGCGGCGGTGGCATCTCGCCATGCGCCGCTGACACAACGGCCAGAGCGGCGGCGCAGAGCGCCGCCGCGACTAGCCGCGCGATGCGGGTTCGGGGCGCATCAGCATCGAGATGCGTTCGGCGATCTCGTTGATGGGCAGGCATTCCACGACTCCCCCGCCGTCCCGCGCCTGACCTGGCGCGTCATACAAAAGCGAAGACACCCGGTCTTGCACCACCGTGAGGCCGCCCATGCGCCGCACTGCGAGCAGTCCCTGAGTCCCGTCGACACCGCCGCCGGACAACAGCACCGCAACGCTGCGCTCGGCGTAGGTCGCCGCCACGGATTCGAATAAACGATCGAAATTCGGTGTTTCGGCGCCGTCGGCGGGCGTGACGACGAGAGTCGGAGCACCGCTATGGCTCTCGACGCGCGCTTCACACCCCGAGGGCACGACATACACCGTACCGACTTCGAGCCGGCCGGTCGTGGCCCGCACCGTCTGTGCCCCGGTGTGGTGCTCGATCCAATGCACGAGCGCATTGGCGAGCGATTCCGGGACCCGCTGCGCGAACACCACCGGGCTGACGACGGTTGTTTTCAGCTCGTGCAGCACGCGGCGCATCGCCATCGGGCCGCCGATGCCCCCGCCCACGACGACAATCTTGCCCGCCGGCTCGACGCCCTGCAGCGCCCGCCGCATGTCGAACACCGAGGCGTCCGGAAAAGCTCCCGACAACGGAAACTGGTTTTCGAGCACTTCGACAACCTGCGAGTTGCGCACTTCCGTGACCGCGGCTTCGAGCCGCCCGACGAGCTCGCTCACGGAATCGCATTCGCGTGGAACACACACCGCGGCGCCCCACTCGAGCGGCCTGAGCGCTGCGAAACCCGGCTGTTGCGAACGCACGAGCGCGACGACCGGGACGCGCAATCGCGTCGTCGCCGCCTGCACGAGGGCGCGAGCCCCATCACTCTCGACATCGACCACAACGATATCCGGACGAACGCGCGCCAATTCCTCGGCAATCGAATCGCTGGCCTCGGCGTGCATCCCGCACAGCGTCAGTTCGGCACCGCGCCACTGTTGCTGCAGTTGGCGTCTGAGCGGTGCATCACCGAGAAGTGCAAAGACCCTCGTGGTCTCCTTCATGGCATCCAGCCTCCAACGAAGACGTGCTCGCAGCGCCGCGTTTTGCACCTGGCAGGTGCAACAAAGAGCCATTGCCGATGGCCGATCGAGTCCTGGGCGGTCGAGCATGTTTGGTGCCCCAGTCACGGCCGGCCTGCGGCCGGCCGTACGGTTGCGCCTGCACGCACCCAACGCGGTTCGGGGTGGCGAGTGACGCCGTACCGTCCGCAGGGCATCGGCCTGCGTCCCCGCCGTTCCACGCAGTCCCGACGGCGCGGCATGCACGGGGCCGGGCAGCCCTTCGGCGCCGCCGCCCTGTCTTGACACCCCCCGGGAAGCCCCATATAAACGCGGAGGGCTCCATTACGGGCCGCGGCGGTTTTGCGCCGCCGGATCAAGGCCGGCCGATCTCCCACCCCAAGGTGCCGAAGTCCATGAATACGGCCGTCATCACCGCCGCTCGCCGGACGCCGATCGGGCGCTTTCTAGGCGCGTTCGCTGAGACTCACGTGTCCCAGCTCGGCGCTGCGGCGGTGCGCGCCGCGTTAGCCGACGCCAAACTGAGCCCCGACGCGGTCGATGAACTCGTCTTCGGGCAGGCGCGCGGTGCAGGGTGCGGTCCAAATCCCGCCCGCCAGGTGGCGCGGGCTGCCGGGCTCCCCGATCGCATCCCGTCGTTCACCGTCAACAAAGCCTGCGGCTCGGGTTTGAAGGCGCTGGTACTGGGCGCCCAGGCGATTCGCTTGGGCGAGGCGCGGGCTGTCGTGGTGGGCGGCATGGAGAACATGTCGCGTGTGCCGTATCTGCTCGACCGCGCCCGGTCGGGTTATCGCCTGGGGCACGGCACGCTCATCGACGCCATGTACCAGGATGGGTTTCAGGATCCGCTCTCCGGACTCTTGATGGGTGAGACGGCGGAAAAATTGGTCGAGCGCGATGGACTGACGCGCGCTGAACAAGACGCCTATGCCGTGGAAACGCAACATCGCGCCGGACGCGCTTGGGACGCGGGCCGGTTCAACGCCGAAATCGTCGCCGTCACGGTGCGCGATGCGGCGGGGCGCGAACAGACGGTCGGGCGCGACGAGCACCCACGTCCCGATACGACAGTCGAAAAGCTCGCCAAGCTGGCGCCGGTTTTTCGCCCCGACGGCACGGTGACGGCGGGCAACTCGTCCGGCATCACCGACGGAGCTGCGGCACTCGTCCTCATGGAGGAAGGCGCGGCACGTGCCGGCGGGCATCCCATCCTCGGGCGCGTCGGCGCCTCGACGCAGGTCGGAGTCGATCCCACGATCATGGGCATCGGACCGGTGCCGGCGCTCCGGCAACTGTTCGAGCGCACCGGACTCGGGCCCGGCGACATCGATCTGTTCGAGATCAACGAGGCATTCGCCGCCCAGGTGCTGGCCTGTCTCCGAGAGTTGCCGATCGATCGCGAGCGCCTGAACGTCAACGGCGGTGCGATCGCGCTCGGGCATCCCATCGGCGCGAGCGGGGCGCGCATCGTCGTGACATTGCTGCACGAAATGCAACAGCGCGGCGCCCGCCGCGGTGTCGCATCGCTGTGTATTTCCGGCGGCCAAGGGATGGCTCTCCTGGTCGAGCGCGATTCCGAATGAGGGAGCACCCTGCCATGCAGAACTTGAAACTCGAACGTGACGGCGCCATCGCGACGTTGACCGTCAACCGGCCCGACAAACTGAACGCGCTCAATGCGGCGACGCTGCAGGAAATGGACGGCGCATTTCGCGACCTGGCGGACGACGACGCCGTACAGATCGTGATCGTCACGGGGGCGGGCGAAAAGGCCTTCGTGGCCGGCGCCGACATCGGCGAACTCGTCCACCAGACACCGGTTTCGGGCAAGGCAAACGCGCGGCGCGGCCAAACGCTCTTCCGCGGCATCGAATTGTTTCCGAAGCCCGTCATCGCCGCCGTGAACGGTTTCGCCTTGGGCGGTGGCTGCGAGTTGGCGCTCGCGTGCCATGTGCGGATCGCGTCCGAGAACGCGCTGTTCGGTTTGCCGGAAGTGGGTCTCGGAATCATCCCGGGATACGGTGGAACCCAGCGTCTGGCGCGCCTTGTCGGCCGGGGCCGGGCCATCGAACTGACCCTGACGGGGGCGCGCATCGACGCCGCAGAGGCCTATCGCATCGGCCTTGTGAACCGGGTCGTGCCGTTGGCGGGGCTCGCATCCGAAGTGCGCGCGCTCTGCGACGCGATGCTCAAGAACGGGCCGGTGGCGGTGCGTGCGGCTCTCGAAGCCATCCAACGCGGCTTGGACATGCCGCTCGATGCGAGCATGGTGCTCGAAGCGAACATCTTCGGCGTCGTGAGCGCGACCGAGGACATGCGTGAAGGCATGACGGCGTTCCTCGAGAAACGCAAGCCGGCCTTCAAGAATCGTTGACCAACGGAGGAAGTGTCATGGCAGCACCCGCAGCACGCGCGCTTCTCTTGGGCGGTGCCCGCACGCCGATGGCCGAGTGGGTCGGAGGTAAAACCGGTGCCGGGACGCAGGGCGGCCGGTTCAAGGACATCTCCGCGAACGAACTCGGATCGATTGCGGTGCGCGCGGCGCTCGTCCGGTCGCGGGTCGAAGGCGCCGAAGTGGACCACGTCGTCATGGGCAACGCCCTGCAAACGAGCGCCGACGCGATCTATGGCGCACGCCATGTCGGGCTGGGAGCCGGTATTCCGGAAAACGTCCCGGCGCTGACCGTGAACCGGCTGTGCGGCAGCGGCATCCAGTCGATCATCACCGCGACGCAACTCATCCAACTCGGCGAAGCCCAAACGGCGGTCGCGGGCGGCATGGAGAACCTGAGCCAGGCGCCGCATGTGATCCGCGGCGCCCGCACCGGCCTCAAGCTCGGACAAGGCCAGCTCGAGGATCTGCTCTTCGTGTCTCTCAAGGACTCGCGTTGCGACATGTTCATGGCGCAGACCGCCGAAAAATTGGCGCGTGAGCGCGGCATCTCGCGCGCCGAGCAGGACGAGTTCGCGTATCGCAGCATGGCGGCGGCGCGGCGCGCCATCGACCAAGGGACGTTCACGGAGGAAATCGAGCCGGTCAAAGTGCGCAGCGGCAGGACCGAGGAAGAAGTGCGCGACGACGATCACTTGTTCGCCAAGCCGTCGCTCGAAGTCATGTCCAAACTGCCGCCGGCGTTTGGCAAGGACGGCATGGTGACGGCCGGCAATGCCAGCGGCATCGTCGACGGCGCCGCCGCCGTTGTCGTGATGGCACCCGCCAAAGCGCGTGCCGAAGGGCGCATCCCGATCGCCGAAGTCATCGACTGGGGCGTGGCGGGGGTCGACCCCACCATCATGGGCATCGGGCCGGTGCCGGCGATTCGTATTGTCCTGCAACGCAGCGGCCTGAAGCTGCAAGACATCGACCTGTTCGAAATCAACGAGGCTTTCGCCGGCCAGTACCTGGCGGTCGAAAAGGAGCTGGGACTCGACCGCGAACGCGTCAACGTCAACGGCGGCGCGATCGCTCTCGGCCATCCCTTGGGCGCGACCGGCACGCGCCTCGTACTGACACTGGCGCTCGAACTGCGCCGGCGCGGCAAACCTTGGGGTATCGCCAGCGCCTGTATCGGCGGCGGCCAGGGCATTGCAATCTTGATTCGCAACCCGGCGGTGTGAGGCAATATGGCGAACGCAAAGGGCTACGACATTGCAGTCATCGGCGGCGACGGCGTCGGCCCGGAGGTCGTGCGCGAAGGCTTGCGCGTTCTGGATGCGGTGAGCCGCATCGAAGGGTTCGCCTACCGGACGCACGAGTTCCCGTTCGGTGCTGAACACTATTTGAAGAGCGGTGAAATGCTGCCGCCGGGGGCGCTCGAGGAACTGGCGGACTTCGACGCCATCCTGCTCGGTGCCATCGGTGATCCGCGCATCGAAACCGGGCTGCTGGAACGCGCCATCATCGCCGGGGTGCGATTCGGACTCGACTTGTTCGTGAACTTGCGGCCCGTGAAGCTCTATCACTCGGACCTGACGCCGCTCAAGAACAAGGGCCCGGCGGATATCGACATGGTGTTCGTGCGCGAGAACACCGAGGACTTGTACGTCGGCATCCATGGCAACTTCAAGAAGAACACCGCGGATGAAATCGCCCTGCAGGAAATGGTGATGACCCGCAAGGGCGTCGAACGGGCGGTGCGCTACGCCTACGAATACGCGCGCCGGCGCAACAAACACAAGCGGCTCATGCTGATCGACAAAGCCAATGCGCTGCGCGGCCAGGACATTTGGACGCGCGTCTTCGCGGCGGTCGGTAAGGAATACCCGGATATCCGCCAAGAACATGCCTATATCGATGCGGCGTGCATGTGGCTGATCAAGAATCCGGAATGGTTCGACGTCGCGGTCGTGCCGAACATGTTCGGCGACATCATTACCGACTTGGGCGCGGCGGTGCAGGGCGGCCTGGGGATCGCGGCATCCGGCAACATTCATCCCGGCAAGGCCGGCATGTTCGAGCCGATTCACGGCTCGGCGCCGAAACATGCGGGCAAGAATGTCATCTGTCCGGTCGCGACCATTGCCGCCGTGCAGATGCTTCTCGAGTACGTGGGGGAGACGGCGGCGGCGGTGCGTATCGAAGCGGCGATTGCGGCGGCGCTGGGCGGCGGACGCATTCGCGACCTGTCGACATCGAGCGGCATGCCGACGCCGCGGTTCACCGAGATCGTCCTCGAGGAACTCCAGGCGGGGAATCGGCGCTAACCCACGCGCCGGCCGCGCAAGAGTTGCGTCCCGCGGACCCAAGGTTCCGGGCGTTGACCCGTCCGGCCGCGCGATGCTATGCTGGCGTGCTCTCAAGTCATTGATTTTTCAGTGACTTCGTACGCGAGAGTGGCGGAATTGGCAGACGCCCTGGATTTAGGATCCAGTGGGGGAAACCTCGTGCGGGTTCGAGTCCCGCCTCTCGCACCAGTGGACGCGCCGTCCGCAAAGGGGGGGCGCGCCGTGCGCAACCGTCCGGGCGGCCGCGCTCGTCTTTGGCCCCGAAAAGGATGCTCATGACCGACACCGACTTCCGTGTGTCCACCACCAGTCCATCCCAGTGGGGACGCGTGCTGAGTATCGAAGTGCCTCGCGCTCAGTACGCCGCCGCCCGCGCCGCGGTGAGCCGCGACCTGCAGAAGCGCGTCGTCCGCCCCGGGTTCCGCAAGGGACACGTGCCGGCGGGGCTGGTGGAGCGCGATTTCGCGCTCAAGATCGAGGAGACAACCCTCGAAAAGTTCATCCCATCGGTCGCCGACAAGGCGATCGAGCGCGAGGGCCTGGATGTCATCTCGCAGCCGCGCGTCCGCAACTTGAGCCTCGACGATCCCGAGGTCGTGAAGTTCGAGGTGCTGCTCGATGTGCGGCCCCAGATCGAGCTGCGGCCCCTGGACGGCCTGAAGGGGACCCGCTGGACCGCGAGTCTCACCGACGAGCACCTGGCGCGCGCGCTGGGCGAGCTGCAGGACCAGCAGGCGCAGTTCGGCGACGTGGATCGCGCCGCGCAGGATGGCGACTATGTCGTGGTCGCATATGTGCCGCTCGACGACGCCGGTGTGGAACGCCTCGACCAGCGAGTCGAGAACTACCCGTTCCAACTGGGGTCGGGCGGCGTGGTGGCCGAATTCGAGCAAGTCGCCCGCGGCCGCAAGGTCGGTGAGAGCGGGCGCACCGAGGTGCACTATCCCGAGTCGAACGAGAATCCAGACTTGGCGGGCAAGACGGTCGCCTTTCAGGTGACGGTGCAGGCGGTCAAGGAGAAGCGGGTCCCGGCCGCCGACGACGATCTGGCGCGGGATCTGGGCATGGAGGACTTCGCGACCCTGCAAGCGCATATCCGCCAGGACCTCGAGCGGCGGGTCAAGGAGGAGTCCGAGCGGGATCTGCGCGAATCGCTCATCGAAGACCTCCTGGCCACGAATCCGTTCGATGCGCCGGAGTCCATGGTGGAGCAGTACTTGGAGGCGGTGCGCGCCGACTGGGAAGAGCGCCGTAAGCGCATGCATTTGCCGGCCCCCGAGGCCGCCGAACGCGAGCAGTTCTTGCAGGAGGCTCGTCCGGCAGCGGCGCGGTTCGTCAAGCGCGGACTCCTGCTCGACAAGCTCGGGCAAGAGCACGGAATCCAGGTGTCCGAGGAAGACGTTGACAAGTGGATCGAGGAGAAGGTACTGGCTGGGGGCTCTGGATCGGCGGACGTGCGCGCGTACTTCGCCGACGCCCGCCGGCGGCGCCGGCTGCGCAGCGAGTTGACGGAAGAACGATCTTTCGATTTCTTGAAGAGTAAGGCGCGGATCGAGGAAGTGTCGCGTTCCGTGCCCGCGCCGGGTGCCGAGGGACAGTGAGGGGGGCTTAGGGGCTTATGGGTTACGTACCGATTGTCATCGAGCAGACAGGCCGGATCGAGCGTTCGTACGACATCTATTCCCGCCTGCTCAAGGACCGCATCATCTTCCTGGGCACGGAGATCAACGACCATATCTCCAACCTGATCATCGCCCAGCTTTTGTTCCTGACGGCCGAGGATCCCGAGCGGGACATCCACCTGTACATCAACAGTCCAGGCGGATCGGTGACGGCAGGGCTCGCCATCTACGACACGATGCAGTACATCGAGGCCGACGTGGCCACGACGTGCATGGGCATGGCGGCCAGCATGGCGGCGGTGCTCATGGCCTCGGGCGCCAAGGGCAAGCGCTCGGCCCTCCCGAACGCCCGCATCATGATCCACCAGCCTTTGGGCGGCACCCAGGGCCAGGCCTCGAACCTGGAGATCTACACGAAGGAGATCCTTCTCATTCGTGACCGCCTGAACGATATTCTGGCCAAGCACACCGGCCAGGCGGTGAAAAAGATCGCCAAGGACACGGATCGTGACTTCTTCCTGTCGGCCCAGGAGTCCCTGGAGTACGGGATCGTCGACAAGGTCATCGAAAAGACCGTGCCTGGGCCCCGCGTCGTCGAGGAAAAGCCGGCGCGCGCCGTGGAGCCCTGAGTCCGGGCTCCCGGTTCCGCTGCCGGGTCTGGTAGACTGTACCCCTGCGCCGGGGTCGACCGCGTGATTCGGGCGTGTTGTGGGGGCGGCAAACGAGTGCCGCCGCAGCCTGGTGGGAGCCTGGGCACCCAGGAGATTGGAAGTCGCGCGTGATCAAGTGTTCCTTCTGCGGACGCGGTCAAGACGAGGTCACCAAACTCGTCTCGGGCCCCTCGGTGTATATCTGCAACGAGTGCATCCGCCTTTGTAACGACATTCTCGAAGAAGAGATGACGAGCGTTCCGGCGCTCGATGTCGCCGAATTCCCGAAACCGCAGGAGATCCGCACCTTCCTCGACCAGTACGTGGTGGGGCAGGAGACGGCCAAGAAGGTCCTGTCGGTCGCGGTCTATAACCACTACAAGCGCATTCACCACGAGCGCGGGGCGAACGACGTCGAACTCGACAAGTCGAACATCCTGTTGCTGGGTCCCACCGGAACCGGCAAGACCCTGCTCGCTCAAACGCTGGCGCGCTTCCTGAAGGTGCCGTTCGCGATCGTCGATGCAACGACCCTGACCGAAGCCGGTTATGTCGGCGAGGATGTCGAGAACATTCTCGTCCGGCTTTTGCAGGCCGCCGAGTTCAATCTGGCGAGCGCCGAGCGCGGCATCGTTTACATCGACGAAATCGACAAGATCGCGCGCAAGAGCGACAACCCGTCGATCACCCGCGATGTATCCGGCGAAGGCGTGCAACAGGCGCTGCTCAAGATGCTGGAAGGCACCGTTTCCAACGTGCCCCCGCAGGGCGGCCGCAAGCATCCGCAGCAGAAGTACATCGAGGTCAACACCAAGAACATCCTGTTCATCTGTGGTGGTGCCTTCGACGGGCTCGACAAGGTGATCGAACTGCGCACCGGCAAGAAAGCGCTCGGTTTCGGTGCCGAAGTTCAGCGCAAGAAGCTGCGCAAGAAGAGCGAAGTGCTGCACAAGGTGGAGCCCGAGGACCTGCTGCGCTTCGGCCTCATCCCCGAGCTCGTCGGCCGGTTGCCGGTCGTGGCGACGCTCGAGGAACTGGACGAAGAGGCGTTCATGGATATCTTGGTGAAGCCCAAGAACGCCATCGTCAAGCAATACCAAAAGCTCTTCGACATGGAAGGCGTCGAACTGGTGTTCGAGCCCGATGCACTGCGTGCCGTGGCAAAGGCGACCGCCAAGCGCGAAACCGGCGCCCGCGGACTGCGCGCCGTGCTCGAGCGTGCCATGCTGCAGATCATGTACGACCTGCCGTCGCGTGGCGCCGTGCGGCGCTGCATCGTGTCCGCCGACTGCATTCTGCGCGGTGTGGAGCCGATCCTCGAGTTCGAAGAGGAACGGCGCGTCCAGGGCGCCTGACCGGACTTAAAGCGGAACGACGTGGCAAGAGCGGCGCCGGGCACATCCCGGCGCCGTTCGTCTTGTACGCCCAGCATGGGCACTGACTTGAGGGTGGAAGTCCCTCCGGGAGCTGGTCACCGCGACCGAAGCGAACCGCAGAGCGTCGAGCCGCGAGGGCGACGTGCAGGAAGCGGGGAGCGAAACTGCGGGCTGATGAACAAGAACCGCGTACGAGGCGACACCGGGAAGGCGAGCGGGCAAGTAACCGCGAAGCTTTTGTGACCAAAGCCCGGTGGCGTAAACGCGGCGGTCGTGCAGGGAAGGCCAGTGCTCTTATCTGGGGAGATCTCGCCTTACATCTGAAAGGATGACGCCGGCCCCGGCGGAGCGAGAAGTCAGCAGAGGCCATAGTAGCCTGGGACGCGGGCCTTCGTCTACGAGTCAACGAGACCAAGAGTGCAGTGGCGCGCGCCACGGAACGGAAATTCCTGGGCTTTTCCTACTGGATCGGCGCAGGCCGCGACGTGAAACGACGCGTATCACCGCAGGCCCTACGGCGCA
>JANLSU010000052.1:0-41777 GCA_031362565.1 bacterium
CCCCCCCGCGACTACCAATCCTGGTGATCGACAACTACGATTCCTTCACCTACAACCTCGTGCAGTACTTGGGTGCGTTGGGTGCAGTCGTCGAAGTGCGGCGCAACGATGCGATCACCGTCGCGCAAATCGAAAAGATGCGGCCGCGCGGCATCGTCATTTCGCCCGGGCCCGGCCGGCCCGAGGACGCGGGCGTGAGTTTGAACGTCATCCGGCGCTTGTCGGGGCGCGTGCCGATCTTGGGTGTCTGCCTCGGACATCAGGCGATCGGCGCCGCCTACGGTGGCAGAGTCGTGCGCGCCGACCAAGTCATGCACGGTAAGACCTCGCGCATCATTCACGACGGCCGTGGGATCTTCCGCGGGCTCGACAATCCGTTTGTCGCGACGCGCTATCATTCGCTGATCGTCGAACGGGAAGGATTGCCCGACTCCCTCGAAGTGACCTGCTCGACGGCGGATGCCGTCATCATGGGGCTCAAGGTGAAGGGCGTCGACACGTGGGGTGTGCAGTTTCATCCCGAATCGATCCTGACCCGGCAAGGCAAGGATCTGCTCCGCAACTTCCTCGACGTCTGCGGCATGTGACGGTTCGCTGCCAACCCATTGCGGAGGCGCCGTGAACGTCCAGCAAGCCATCGCCGCATTGCTCGACGGGGGCACACTCGCCACGCCGGACGCCGAAGCCGTCATGCACGAGATCGCCGGCGGCGAGGCGTCGCCGGTGCAGATCGGTGCACTGTTGGTTCTGTTGCGCCAGCGCGGCGAAACCGTCGATGAAATCATCGGGTTCGCACGCGCCCTGCGCACGCACGCGGTGCGCGTCACCGCGCCCGCCGGGCCGGTCATCGACACCTGCGGTACCGGTGGCGACGGTACGAGCACGGTCAATGTCTCGACGCTCGCGGCTCTGGTGGTCGCGGCGGCCGGCGTTTGCGTCGCCAAGCACGGCAATCGTTCGGTTTCGAGCCGCGTCGGCAGCGCCGATTTGCTCGAAGCCCTCGGTCTGCGGCTCGATCTCGAGCCGGACGAACTCGCGGCCCATCTCGTGCGTCACAACTTCGCATTCTTGTTTGCACCGCGCCATCACCCGGCGCTCCGGCACGCCGTGGTGCCAAGGCGCGAACTGGGCGTGCGGACGGTGTTCAACGTGCTGGGCCCCTTGGTGAATCCGGCCGGTGCCACCCATCAAGTGCTGGGTGTTTATGGGCGCGGGCTCGTGCCGCGCCTGGCGGCGGTGTTGCAAGGGCTCGGCTGCGAATGTGCCCTCGTCGTGCATGGTGCGGACGGCAGCGACGAAATCTCGCTTGCGGGGCCCACCTACGTGGCCCGCTTGTACGAAGGCCACATCGAGGAGTTGGTGTTGCGCCCGGAGGATGCGGGGCTCGAGCCGCAACCGCTGGCGGCGTTGCGCGGTGGCGATCGGGACGAGAATGTGGCGCTCGCCCAGCGCGTCTTGAACGGCGAGCCGGGGGCGCTGCAGGATGCCGTGGCGCTGAACGCCGGTGCGGCGCTTTGGGTGGCGGGCGCCGCCGCCACGTGGCGGGACGGCGTCGAGCTGGCGCGCGATCTCCTCCGGCGCGGCCGGGTGGCCGCCAAATTGGACAGTATCTTAGCGTCGATGCGAGGTGCGGAGTGATCCTGGAGCAGATCTTGGCTGCGACGCGCGAGGGCGTGAAGGCCCGCTCCCGCCATCGCCCGCTCGGTGCCCTCGAGCGTGACGCAGTCGACGCGCCGCCGGCGCGCGGATTCGCAGCCGCGATCGCGGCCGCACCGGGGCGGCTCGGTCTCATCGCCGAACTCAAGAAAGCATCGCCGTCGGCCGGTGTCATTCGCGACCCCTTCGACATCGAAGCGATTGCCGCGTCCTATGCCGCCGGTGGGGCGAGCGCTCTCTCCGTGCTGACCGAAGGACCGCATTTCCAGGGCACCCTCGCGGCGTTGGAACGCGCCGCCGGGGCCGGTTTGCCGCGCCTGCAGAAGGACTTTCTGGTGAGTGAATACCAGGTCTTCGAGGCGCGTGCGGCGGGCGCCGACGCCGTGCTGCTCATTGCCGAAGCGCTCGACCCGGAGCGCGGGCGTGACTTGTTGAGTCTGGCGCTCGAGCTCGGCATGGATGTTTTGTACGAAGCCCACGACGCCGTCAACCTGCGGCGCGTGGCCGAAGTGGCGGAACGGTCCCCGGACCGCGTGCTCGTCGGCGTCAACAATCGCGACCTGCGGTCCTTCGAAGTCAACCTCGAGACCAGTCTCCGCGCCTGTCGCGAACTGCCGGACGGTCTCTTGCTCGTTGCCGAAAGTGGCATTCGAACCGCCGAGGATGTGCGGCGCTTGCGCCACGCCGGCGCCAGAGGCATGCTGGTGGGTGAGAGCCTGCTGCGCGCCGCCGACGTCGAAGCCGCAGTGCGCGCCCTGCTCTTGCCACTCACGGAGGGCGCGGCGTGAGTGATCCGGTCCGTGTCAAGCTGTGCGGATTGCGCCGTGCCCAGGACGTCGCGGCGGCCGTCGATTGTGGCGCCGACTATCTGGGATTCGTGCTCGCACCGGGAAGTCCGCGGTCTTTGACTCCGGAGGAACTCGCGGCACTGCGGGCCGGCACCCAAACGGGAGCGGCGCGGACGGTGGGCGTTTTCCGCGATCAGCCGGCGGAGTGGATCAACGCCGTGGTGCAATCGTGCGGGCTCGACATGGTCCAACTGCATGGCCATGAGCCGCGCGATTTCCCCGGCGCTCTCGTGGTGCCGGTGTTGCGTGTACTGCGCGTCAAGAGCGCGATTCGTGTCGAGGCCCGCGCCCCAGCTGCGCGGCTCGCCGGCGGCACCGATTTGCCGGCCGAACCCGGGGCGTGTGTACCGCTCGCTCCGAACGTGTTCGCCGCGTTGGTCGATGTCGAGGACGCGATGGGCCGCAGCGGTGGCCTTGGACTCGCAGCCGACCCGAGCGCGCTCGCGGTGTTGCTCGCGACCCTGCCGGCCCAAGCGCGCGTATTCTTGTCCGGCGGACTCACGGCCGACACTGTCGCCGCCGCCGTCCGCTGCTACCGGCCGTTCGCGGTCGATGTTTCGAGCGGCATCGAATCGGCGCCTGGAGTCAAGGACCCGGCGCGCATGGCGGCCTTCGTGGCGGCAGCGAAAGGCACGACGTGAGCCAGGATTTCCGGCACACACTACCGGACGCACGCGGGTGGTTCGGGGCTTTCGGGGGGCGTTTCGTAGCGGAAACGCTCATGGAGCCATTGCTGGAATTGACTGCCGCCTATCACGACGCCGGCGCCGATACGGCGTTCGCAGCCGAGTTCGCTCGGCTGCAGCGCGATTTCATCGGCCGGCCGACGCCGCTCTTTTTCGCGGCGCGGTTTTCGGCCCGCGTCGGCGCCCGTGTGTACCTGAAGCGCGAAGACCTGGCGCATACCGGTGCCCACAAGATCAACAACACAGTCGGGCAATGCCTGTTGGCGCGCCGCATGGGGAAACCGCGGGTCATTGCCGAAACGGGCGCCGGGCAACACGGCGTCGCAACTGCTGCCGCGGCGGCGCTTTTGGGGCTCGAGTGCGAAGTGTACATGGGGGCGGTCGACATGCAGCGCCAAGCCCTCAACGTACGCCGCATGGAACTCCTCGGCGCCACCGTGCACCCGGTCGAAGCCGGGAGCCGGACACTCAAGGACGCCATCAGTGCGGCGATGCGCGACTGGGTGACCAATGTCGATCGCACCCACTACGTCCTGGGCTCGGTGCTGGGCGCCCACCCGTATCCGATGATGGTGCGCGATTTTCAGAGCGTGATCGGCCGTGAGGCGCGGCAACAGATTCAAGAACGCGAGGGCCGGTTGCCCGACCACTTGGTGGCCTGCGTCGGCGGCGGCTCGAACGCGATGGGATTGTTTTTCGAGTTCCTGGATGATGCGCCGGTGCGGATGCTGGGCGTCGAAGCCGGCGGGCGCGGCATCGAACCTGGGGCGCATGCGGCGCGTTTCGCTGGCGGCCGCCCCGGCGTGCTGCAGGGCACCCGCAGCTATCTCTTGCAAGATTCGCACGGCAACGTGCTCGACACGCATTCGATCTCGGCCGGACTCGACTATTGCAGCGTCGGGCCCGAGCATGCCTTCTACCATGAGCGCGGCCGCATCGATTTCGATTCGGCGTCGGATGCGGAAGCGCTCGCCGGCTTCGACGCGCTGACCCACGACGAGGGCATCATGCCGGCCCTCGAGAGTGCGCACGCGTTCGGTTACTTGCTGCGCGACGACAAGGTCGTGCGCCCGGGGTCGCTCGTCATCGTCAATTTGTCAGGACGCGGCGACAAGGACATCGAGAACGTTCTGCTGGCAAAGCGTGGTGCCGGATGACCACTTGTCACAGTGGCAACCCGCAGCGTACCTTTGCGTGCAGGTTCGTGCGCCCGTAGCTCAGCTGGATAGAGCACCAGCCTCCGGAGCTGGGTGTCGGAGGTTCGAATCCTCTCGGGCGTACCACAGTCGGCCGCCCGGCTTCGGCCGGGCGGCCTTTTTACGACGCTGCGCCCGGTGCGCAAGCCGCCAGCGGGCGAATCCGCGTGCGACATCGAGTAAAACCAGAGACAAGTCCTACAAGCTCCAACAGCACTTCTACTTGAAGGCTGCGGCAGCGCGTTTCCAGCCGGCGCCTTGCGGCGCCGGTCGGGGCTGCCGTAAGCTCGCTGCCATGAAGCGTCTTGTGCACATTCTCGGAGCGCCGCTCGACCTGGGCGCTGGGCGCCGTGGCGTCGACATGGGCCCGAGTGCGCTGCGTTTGACGCAGATGGGCTCGCGGCTCGAAGCGCTGGGCATCACGGTGGTCGATCAGGGCAACGTCGAGGTGGCGATTGCCGAAGCGACGGATTTCGGCGATCCACATTGCCGCTACGCGCGCGAGGTCGCGGCGACCTGCGGCCAGATCTTCGAGCGCGTTTTTGCGTCCGTGGAACAGGGCGCGATCCCGATCACGTTGGGTGGGGATCACAGCATCGCTGCCGGTTCGGTGGCGGCGGTGTCGGCCGTACACCGGGGCCGCGGCGCCCGCATCGGCCTCTTGTGGATCGATGCGCACGCCGACATGAATACCCCCGAGTCGTCACCGAGCGGCAATGTGCACGGCATGCCACTCGCGGCACTGCTCGGCTTCGGCCCCGCCGCACTCGTCGAGATCGGCGGTCCGGGCGCCAAAGTCGATCCGCGCAACGTCGCGGTCATTGGCTTGCGGGCCATCGACGAAGCCGAAAAACGCATCGTGCGCCAGTCCGGTGTGCATGCGTATACCATGGCCGACATCGATCGCCGCGGCATTTCGGCGGTGCTCGAGGAAGCACTCCAGCACGTGCTCGACGGCACGTGCGGCGTGCACGTCAGCCTGGATGTCGACGGGCTCGATCCGGAAATCGCTCCCGGGGTCGGCACGCCGGTGCGCGGCGGCCTGTCGTATCGCGAATCCCATCTGTGCATGGAAATGGTCGCCGAATCGCGCCGCATTCTGGGCGTCGATGTCGTCGAAGTGAATCCCATCCTCGATCAGCACAACGCCACCGCCGAGATGGGTTGCGAACTCGTGCTCTCGGCGTTCGGTAAGAGCATCCTGTGACGAGCCGGCAGCGCCGTACGCGGGCGGCGGGACTCCAGGTCCTCGTCGCGGTGCCCGATGTGCGGCTCGCGGAACGTATTTCGAAGACCCTGTTGCAACAACAGCTCTGCGCTTGCGCGCAGACCCTGGGTCCGATGACGAGCCGCTACACCTGGAAGGGCCGCATCGAAACCGGGCGAGAATGGTTGCTCGTGATCAAGAGCCGGCGCGGCCTCTACGGCGCGATCGAGCGCGAAGTGCGCCGCATGCATCCGTACGAAGTGCCCGAAATCATCGCGACGCCCATGTCACAGGCCTTTGGTGCGTATCTCGACTGGATCGCCGCGTCGACACCCTCCACACGGCGGGCTCGACGCCGGCCGGCCTCCAGACCCTAGAACTCTGATCCGGTGATGCCCGCGACCGCCTTGCCGGGCCGCGTCGCACCGCGCTGCGGGGCGCGGATTCGTGCGGTTGTGGACCCGGCCTTGCAGCGCTGCCGCAGCATGGGACCACCGGTTCTCGATACAGGTTTCGCGATCAGCGCCAAGAGTCTCGGAGAGGTTGCCGAGAGTCCCGGCTCGGCGCTACCTCTGCCGGAACCGCTCCAGGTTGTCGCCTTGGAGCCCGAACTGCGGGCCCGCAGCGCGTTGCTCCTGTCCGCCTTCGAATCGGCGGCGGACGAAGGCGAGATCGCCGAGTGGATCTGCATGCTCTGGCGCGGTGCCTGCGTCAATGACCGCCACTCCTTGCGCTGTCTGATGAGCTTGCTCGAAGTGCGGCTCTCCGGCGTCGAACTGCTGCGGCGCGCCATCGGGCTTGGAGAACTCTTGCGGGCTTGCCGGCTCGAGGCGCGCCAGTCACCGGCGGTTCGCGACCCGACTTGGCGCAACCTCGTGGACGCGGCCCGCGCCTCCGGCGCCCGCGTCGGCGTCAATCCGCGTGAGATACATGCGCCGGAAGCCGCCAGGACGCTGCGGACGCGCGCCCGGGAGTTGCTCGACCAACTCGTGCACGGGCGGCTGCAAGCCGCCGAGCTCGCGTGGTTCACCGAGATCGCGGAACTCGAAATGCGGGCCACCGCGCTGCGGCTCGGCGATCTCGCCGAACGCGTCGGGGCTTGTGACGGCCGCCGCATTTCGCGCCTGTTGCCGGTTCTCTCGAAACACGAAGAGCGCATTCGCGACACCCGCGCGCTGCTCGTCAAGTTGCCGGCGCCGCAAGAACTCGTGCGGCGCGCACCGGTGCTGCTGGCCCGTCTCGAGGACAAGGGATATGACGCGATCGTGCGAGAGCTGGCGCGCCGGCCCGACGGTGCGGAGCCCGGCCGCGCCATGATCTTGGCGGCTTGGCGAGCGCCGCTGGGCGCCGAATTGGCGTTTTTCGGCGGCGTCACGCGCATCCTCGCCGACCGTCTTCGCGGCCGCGCCGGCAAACCGATGGATCCGGCCCGCGCCGTCTTGCTGACCCTGCAGGCCTTCCGTCCGCAGGGGCTGGCGGTCGAACTCGGGGTCGCGGAACTCCGCTCGACGCAGGCGCTTTGGGACGCACTCGGCATGCGGCCGACCGCGGGGAGTTTCACCGCGCAGTACGACGCCGGACGCCACGACCGATTTCTGCCCGATGACGGCACGCCGGAACTGTCGACCCCCGGGTCGCGCCCGGTGCCCGACCTGCGCCGGCTCGTGCTCTCCAACATTCAGAACGAGCACGTGATCTGCGGCCTCTTGCAGACCCCGCGCGTCGCGAGCTTGCCGGGTCTCGTCGAGCAGATCGTGATTCGGACCCGATCGCTCAAGGTGCTCTTGGATGTCGCGAACCGGCGCGAACTGCACACCGGGGCGGCGAACCGGAACGTTCCCCGGGCGCTCCTCTGGCACCCGTCGGGCGTGCCGGTGAGCGCGCTCCGCAAGTTCATTCACGTGCGTTTTGTGGACCGCATCGAACTCGCATCCATCGCGACGCGCGGGTCGCGGGCCCGCCCCGAAATCCGGCAAATGGCGGCGGCGTATCTCAACACGCTGTTGTCGGGTTGAAAAGCCCGCCGCAATTCGCATTTTGCTGCGCGAAATCACCCAGCAGTCACGCCCTCATGTGGCGCACCGCGGTAGCGCGTGCCACAACGCGCCGCAAATGTTGTCGCGAAGTTGATTCGCGTGGCGCGACTCAGGTATACTCACTACGTTGCGGTCCGTTGCAGGTTCTTATGGGAGAGGTGTTCGAAGGTGATTCGCCCGGTGCGTTTACTCCGCACGCACGGGCCACGCATCGCCGTTGCCAGCATGACAGGTCTGTTGAGCCTCCTCACCACGGCGGCGCAGGCGCAAGTCTTGTACGGAATGAGCGATGTCAAGCAGTTGGGCGGACCGGACGAGATTGTCCGGGTCGATGTGCCGACTGGTGTGGCCACGCGTCTACATGTCTTTGGTTCGGGACTCAATCTCCTCGAATCGTTGTGCTTCGACGAGCGCGAAAATGTGCTTTGGACGACCAACGACGGCGTTCTCGTGCGCATCGACCCGCTGACATTCAATACGGTGACAATTGGCGATACGGGCGTCGACGATATCGATGGCCTGGCCATTCAGCCGTTGACCGGCGCGATGTTCGGCATCACCTACGGTGGGAACGACATCGTGCGCATCGACAAATCGGATGCCGGAACCACGATCCTGAACGGCAGCCTCGAAGAGGGATCGCGGCTCGAGGACCTGGCGTTCGATTCCACCGGCCGCCTCTACGTGTTGACGTCGCGGGCGCTCGTTGAAGTGAACCCGGCGACCGGCGCCAAGATTTCGAAAGTCTCCTTGACGGGCGCGACCAGCCTCGAAGGTTTGGTGTGGGACGCGCCACTCGCGACCTTCTTGTCCGCCGCCGACCGCGGCGGTTCCAAGGATCTCGTGACGATCAATCGCTTGACGGGGCAAGTGCTGTTCGTGAGTCCGACATTGCACTCGGGATTCGTCGACATCGAGGCGCTGGCGTTCGTACCGGGCACTCCGGTCGTCCCGGTGACGTTGCGGGCGGTCGACGTCGAACGTTCCGAGCGCGGCGTGCGACTCGTCTGGGAAGGCGATCGCAGCGACGTGACGTACATCGTCGAACGGGCGCGCGATGCGGCGGGGCCGTGGACGGATGTCGCGCATGTCGACTTGCCGTCGAGCGGCCGGGCGCGCGCTTGGCGGTTCGAATACCAGGATGCCGGTGCGGCCGAAGGCGAACTCGCCGCGAACACCCTCTACTACCGGGTGGGTGCAGCCGACGATCAGGGCGTCTGGTCGTACGCGCAATTTGCCGTCGAGGCAGCGCCCACGGCGCCGGTCACGCTGCACCCGAATACACCGAATCCGTTCAATCCGACGACCGCATTCGAAGTCCGCGTCACGGCGCCGTCGCACGTCGACCTGACGCTGTTCGATGTGCATGGGCGTACGGTGCGCACCCTGCGGGCCGATCTGGGAGCCGGGACGCACCAGCTCGTGTGGGACGGCCGCGACGGATCCGGACGCAGTGTCGCGGCCGGTGTGTACCCCTACGTCGTGCGCGGTGGCTCGCAAGTTCTGCGCGGCCGCGCGGTGCTGGTGAAGTAAAGACCGGCGCTGCGAGTGCGACGTGAATCATGCAACGGGCAGGGCGCTTTGGCGCCTTGCCCGTTTTTCATGTTGGGCCGTTCAACGGATGTCGTGCAACGCGGCGATTGCCGGTGCGGGCCGATGGCCGCGCGTCGCATGGGGCTGCAGCGCCGGATCTTGGAGATACGTATCGGTCAGGCGGCGGCGGCGGCGGGGCAGCAGGGCGCCGGCCCGGGCGCACAAACCTTCGGCGACGAGCGTGGCGCGCTGGTGCGCCGGTACGGCGGCGAGCGGCGTTGTGAGCAGGCCGAGGCGCTGCATGCGCAGTTCGGTGACCGCAGCCAGGTGATCGGCAAAACCCGGCAGGTGGCGCCAGACCGGATGCGAGGCATCGGCGCGAGTCCGGAGTGCTTTCGACAACTGCCGCATGGCGAGCAGTGAGACCAGCGACATCCCCAAGAGCCGGCGCCGGACGCGCGGGTCGCGGGCGGCACGCGCCGTTTGCATCTCCCCGAAGGCGACGTGTGATTCCTCTTGGCGTGACGCGGTGCGCAGCAACCGGACGATTTCCGGGTCGGGAATCGTCGTCTCGAGGGCATCGAAAATGGTCAGCACGTAGCCTTCGCCGAGCGCCATCTCGAGGCAGCAGTGTTCGTCCCAGCCCGAACCCATGAGGCCGGTCGCCATGAACTTGACCCAGCGGTTGGCGGGTTGTGGTTCGACGCCGAGCCGGTCGAAGATGGTGCGAATGAGCCGCACGTGCGACAGTTCCTGGGAGCACTGCACCGCCAAGAACCGGGCGCTCGCCAGGTCGGGGGCGTTGTGGATCCAATGGCCGACCTGAATGCCGGTCACTTCGCCGTAGAGGAACTGGCTGAAGATCCATCCTAAGGCGTCGCGGTCCGCCGGCAGCGCGAACGCGGCACCCGCAAAATCGAAGCGAATTTCATCCCGCTCGAGAAGCATGCATCCCCCAAAACGGGGCGCTGTCGCACGGTGCGCCGACCTCGGACGGTGCGCCGGGCTCGGGCGTCACGTCCGGCTCAGGCGTCGCGCCACACCCGGATCGAACGCACTTCGAACCGGTCGTCGAGGAACTGCACGGTCTCGCCCGCCGATTTTCCGAGAATCGCTTGAATCGCCGGCGCCAGGTAGGACATGACCCCATTGGCGGGGTCGGAATCCCACGGCCCCAAGATGGTCAACACTTTGGTCTCGCCGCTCTTGGCGCCGTGCAGCGTCACCGTAGTTCCGACGCGGATCCGCGTTGCGTCGATGGACGCCGGTTCGAGCGCCTTGGCGCGCCGCAACTCGTCGTGCAATGACTTGGCGCGGGACGACAGCATCTCGTGGCGGTCCCGGGCGGCCTTGTATTCGAAGTTCTCGCGCAGGTCGCCGTGTGCCGCCGCGACCCGAATCTCCTCCGCATTGCGCGGAATGTCGAACCGGGTGATCTGTTCGAACTCGCCACGCTTGCGTTCGAGCGCCTCGGTAGTCGTGTAGAGTTTCTCCTCGCCGCTCTCGCGCAGCTCGACATGCATACGCAGCACGAGTTGCCGCAACGGTTCCTTGCGGTGTTCTTCGAGGCCGACTTCGCGTTGCAGAAGCACCAACAGTTGCTCGGATTGCTCGGCGTTCAGCCGGCTCGCCAAGTGCTCGCCGAGGCCGTCGTCGAAGAGTTCGCGGAGCGGCGCCTTGAGGCCGCGGAAGGCGTCGTGGGTTTGGGCGTCGAGCAGTTTGCGAAGCAGCGCCCAGTCGCCCTTGCCCTCGAGTTCGGGCCGCCGGCGCAACTCGCGGCACAACCACACGAACAGTCGCGGCGCGATGTGCGGCCGGGCCAAAACGTCATCGGCGGTGCGATTGCGGAGCGCGCGGCCGTCGGCGTCGCCGAGCGCGTCGTATAGCACGCCCAGGGTGCGGGTGTCGGTTTCGGCGCGCAACAGCCGTCCAAACAGCTCGTGCCAGTCCTCGCGCCGTTCGCGCAGCAGGCTGATGGCACGCTCGCGCATGCTGCGTTCTTCGACGGCGGTGACAATGGGCACCGGATCCTCGACATCGAGGAAAGCGCCCGGGTCGACACTCGTGGTGCCCGGGATTCCCAGCTTCTCGAGGGTCAACGCTGCTTCCAGGGCGAGACTCGGGTCGTCACGCCGCGCCGCTTGCAGTGTGGCGCCGACGCCGCGCGCCAACAGTTGCGCGAACTCCGGTGAACGCCCCGAATGCTTGCGCGCCAGTTCGAGCCGCTCGCGTCCCGCCGCCTTCTCGAAGGCCGACCGGAGCGCGTCGTCCGCATCGGCACCCGTAGCGCTCCAGGTGTAGGTCGGACGCTTGCCGCCCGACGATGCAAGCTTCGGGTGCGCCGACGCTTTCTTCCACCACGTGGCCCAACGCGCGTCCGGCATCACGCCCGAGAACAGTTCCTTGATTTCGGAGGCGGTGAGCGGTTTCTGCATGCTCTGGAAGACGTGCTCGAGCGCGGCGCCGGCATCGGTCTCGGCGCGCTCGCGGAGTGCCACCGGATTCTGCGCCTTCTCGAGCAGGAAATGCCCCGGTTCGAGCGCCACCAAGAGCTTCTGCGCTTCCGGGAGCCGGAAGGACATCTTGGTGCCGTCGCGGAATTCGGCCCGCAGCGTCGACAGTGCGAGATTGATTTCGGTGATCTGGCCCAAGCCCCGGCTGGTCAGCAGTACCGTCCGTCCGACGTCGAAGGACAGCCAGACTTCGACCTGCTGCAGCGCCGTGTGGGGCTCATGTGCTTCGGCGGTCTTGAAGTGCTGCAGAAGCCTTTCCAAGCTCGGCCGGTCGGCATACGCCCGGCGCATGACTTCGAAGAGCGAAGCACGCAGTTCAGCCGACTCGGGCCAGCTCTGGAGCGCCGCCTTCACGAACCCGAGCTCGGTGCGGGGATCGCCTTGGGCGCGCATGGAAGCGAGCAACGCCGGCACGAGCACGGCGGCCCGCTCCTGCTGATTGCGCTTCAGAAGCGCTTGCAGCGTGCCCAGGAAAAATTCGGTGTCGTGCGGGGTCTGCTCCAATCGCTGCAGCCAGCGCTCTTCGATCGCGTCGTAGGACGCCGAATGAGCCAGCGCGACGATTTCCGGGTCGATTTGCATCGCCGTCCAAAGGTTGGGGCTTAAACTTCGTGAAACCTGGCGTCACACCCAGCGGGAAATGACGACCTTCTTGTCGGTGTAGAATCCGATGGCGTCCATTCCGTGCGCCTTGGTGTCGCCGAAGAACGAGCCTTTGGCGCCGCCGAACGGGAAGAAAGCCATGGGCGCCGCAACGCCGATGTTCACGCCGATCATACTGGCGTCCACATTGTAGCGGAACTGGCGTGCATGCTTGCCGTTCGTCGTGAAGATGGAAGTCGCATTGGCGAGCGGGTGGGCGCGCATGATGGCGATGGCCGCGTCGAGATCCGGGACGCGAATCATGCACAGCACCGGGCCGAAGATCTCTTCCTGCGCGATTTGCATCTGGGTCTCGACATGATCGAAGAAAGTCGCGCCCAGGAAATTGCCTTGGGGCATTTGAGCCACGACCGGCCGCCCGTCGACCACGAGTTCGGCGCCGGCTTCGACACCCTTGCCGATGTAGCCGACGACGCGGTCCCGGTGCGGCTTCGAAATCAGCGGGCCCATTTCGGTCTTCGGGTCCATGCCGTCGCCGACGCGATAGTTGCGCGACTGGGCGATGAGCCGGTCGCGGAGCGGCTCCGCGGCGGCACCCACCGCCAGGACGACGCTCCCAGCCAGGCAGCGCTCGCCGGCATTGCCATAGGCCGACTCGGCGACCGCTTCGGCGGCATGATCCATGTTGGCGTCGGGCATGACGACGACGAAGTTCTTGGCGCCACCCAGTGCCTGCACGCGCTTGCCGTGCTCGGCGCCACGCCGGTACACATGCTGCGCGACCGGCGAGCTGCCGACGAATGACACACCCTTGATGTCGGGGTGGTCGAGGATCGCATCGACGGCGGCGCGGCCGCCGTTGACGAGATTGACGACGCCGGCCGGAAAGCCGGCCTGTTGCACCAGGTCGATCAGCAAGGCAGCGGAGAGCGGCACTTGCTCCGACGGCTTCAAGATGAAGGTGTTGCCGCAGGCGATGGCGTACGGCAAAAACCACAGCGGCACCATGGCCGGGAAGTTGAACGGACATATCGCCGCATAGACCCCGAGTGGCTGGCGCACCGCTTCACAGTCGACGTTCTGGCCGACATCCTCCAGTGCCTCGCCCATGAGCAGCGATGGAATCCCGCAGGCACGTTCCACATTGTCGACGCCGCGCCGCACGCTGCCGCGCGCTTCATCGACGGTCTTGCCATGCTCGCGCGTCACGGTGCGCGCCAAGTCGTCGAAATGCTCTTCCAAGAGTTGCTTGAGTTTGAACATGGGGCGCACCCGCATCGCCGGCGGCGTCGCCCGCCAGGCGGGATAGGCCTCGCGTGCGGCCAACACGGCGGCTGCGACATCGTCGGCGCCGCCGAGCGGCACGCGCGCCAAAAGAACGCCCGTCGCCGGGTTGGTGACGTCTTGAAAAGACTGCGACTTCGAGTCGATCCACCGGCCGCCGACAAAATGGCCGAGTTGCCGAACCCCTGTTTCAGTGGCCTGCGGATTCATTTCGCACCCTCCAGCGCAACGAGGCAAAGGCGCCGCGATGGGGCGGCACCCGACCGGCACAGGATACCAGCCTTGGGGCAGGGAGGCCCAAGACAAAGCGTGGCCTTTTCGGGCGGTTCGAACCGCGCCGATTGGCTGGATTGACGTGCGAGCGCCGCCGTGGTGCAGTCCCAGGACCCTGCCGGGCACTCGGCGGGCCTTTTGGAGGTGCGCCGCAGGCGCCTCCGCGGCGCGCATCCAAGGAGGTCCATGGTGCAAAAGGACGTACTTGCCGTCGCAACGGCGCACGCGCGCGCTTTCATCGCCGGGCTCGAAGCGCGTCCGGTGGGCCAGCAGGGCACGCACGCGACACTCGCGGCCGCCTTAGCAGGTGAGCTCCCGGAGGACGGAGTCGATGCCGCCCAAGTCGTCGACGAACTCGCTCGGGCGGTCGAACCGGGGCTCGTTGCCACCGCGGGCCCGCGTTTCTTCGGCTTCGTGATCGGCGGACGATTGCCGGCGGCACTCGGCGCCGACTGGCTGACCAGCGTTTGGGATCAGAACGCGAGCCACTATGCGACTTCGGCGGCGGCCTCGGTCGTCGAGGAGGTCGCGGCGGGATGGCTTCTCGATCTGCTGCACTTGCCGAAAACCGCCAGTGTTGGTTTCGTCACCGGCGGTCAAATGGCCAACTTCACGTGCCTCGCGGCGGCACGGCATGCGGTGCTGGCGCGGGCCGGCTGGGACGTCGAAGCGGACGGCTTGTACGGCGCACCGCCCCTGCACGTCGTTGCCGGCGCCGACGCGCACGTGACGATTCGGGCCGCTTTGCGCTACCTCGGGTTGGGTACGAAGCGAGTGCGGCAGGTCGCGACCGATGCACAGGGGCGCATGCAAGCCGCGGCGCTCGGCGCGACGCTCGCCGGCTGTGAAGGACCGACGATCGTCTGCGCGGCAGCCGGCAATGTCTGCACGGGCGCCTTCGATCGATTCACGGAAATCGTCCCGATCGCCCATGCACGCGGGGCGTGGGTGCACGTCGATGGTGCCTTCGGGCTCTGGGCGGCCGCGAGTCCGCGTTTCGAGGCGTTGACGGCCGGGCTGCAAGACGCCGACTCCTGGGGAGTGGATGCGCACAAGTGGCTGAATGTGCCGTACGATTGCGGTGTGGCGATCGTCGCCGACCCGAGCCCGCATCGCGCCGCGTTGAGTTCGACTGCGTCGTACATCGTGCCGTCCGGCGATGCGCGGCGCGACGCGATGGATTGGGTGCCGGAATTCTCGCGCCGGGCGCGCGGCTTCGCGGTGTACGCCGCGCTCCGGTCGCTGGGACGGCGCGGCGTCGCCGAACTCGTCGACCGGTGTTGCATGCTGGCCGAGCGCATGGCCGAGTCGCTGGCCGCCGAACCCGGGGTCGAGATTCTGAATGATGTCGTGCTGAATCAGGTTCTGGTGCGATTTCACGCCGGCCCGGGTGAGGATCCCGGCCGCCACACCGAGAATGTCATCGCCCGGGTGCAGGCCGATGGGACCTGTTGGCTCGGCGGAACAAGGTGGCGGGGCGCGACCGCGATGCGCATTTCCTTCAGCAATGCCACCACCACCGAAGCCGATGTGGACCGGTCGGCGGCGGCGATCCGGCGCCTCGCCCGCGACTGATGCCATCCCGTGGCGCCCCGGTGGCGTGGCCAACGGCGCGCGGTTATCCTGCACGAGACCGTCTTCCTTGGCCGCGGAGCGCGTGTGACGCAGTCGTTCACCGCACAGAATGCCCCGCGCCCGCGCCTCGGGCCTTTCGGGTACCGCGGTTGGATGCTCACCGCAATCGTTGTGGCGCTCGCGGTGCGCGTCGCCTATCTCTTCGACATTGCCGCGAACCCGTTCTTTCGGACCCCGGTCATCGACGCCGAGTACTACCATCAGCAAGCGCAACTCTTGGCGAGCGGCGGTCCGCTGCCGCACGTACCGTTCCAAATGCCGCCGCTGTATCCCATGCTCCTGTCGCTCGTGTACCGGCTCTTTGGCGCCGATCTCGTCGCGGCGCATGGTTTGCAAATTCTCTTCGGCACCGCAACCGTCGGGCTGGTGTTCGCGCTCGCGGTGCGCACCACGACGCCACGCTTCGGCCCGCGCCCAGGGCTCGCCGCCGGTCTTGTTGCCGCCGGGCTCGTTGCAACCAACCAGTCGCTCTTGTATCTCGAAGGCGATTTGCTCGCGACGCCGCTCGCCGTGTTTCTCGATACGCTGGCGCTCTGGTTTCTGGTGCGCTGGGCCATGGCTCCGGCACCGCGCCGCCCTGCAGGCCTGAGTCTCGACCTTGTCGGCGCGGGGCTCGCGTTAGGACTCGCCGCGCTCGCACTGCCACTCGTTCTGGCGTGCGTTCCGGTGTTCGTCGGGTGGATCGCCTGGCGGCGGCGGATGCCGGCGGCCGCGGCGGCCCTCGCACTGCTCGTTGCGATTCCCATCGTGCCGGTCGCGATTCGGAACCACCGTGCGAGTTCCGAGTGGGTGTTGATCAGCGCCAACGGTGGCATCAATGCATGGATGGGCAACAATCCGGACTGGCGACGAACGTCCACCCTGCGGCCCGGACCCGAGTGGCGCGCCATGCAAGAGATGCCGGTTCGCGAGGCGGGGATCGTGCCGTCTTCGGAGCGCGATCGCTGGTTTCAGCGCCAAGCAGTGCGGTATTGGACGGCGACGCCGCTCGCCGCGCTTGGATCGATCGCCGCCAAGACGCTGCTGCTCGTCCACGATCACGACATCATGCGCGACTTCGATTTCTACTATTTCCGCGCCCATTTCTCACGCCTGCTGCGGCTGCCGGGTTTCGGCTTCGCGTGGCTCGTGGCGCTCGCCGGCGTCGAGCTGCTGGTGGCGGGCGGCATGCGGCGTTGGACCGGGCGCGAGGCACGTGCGGCGGCGACGACGCCCACGGCTGGCGTGGCGCCTTTGGTGCCGCTTTTTGTCGCCAGTTACGCTTTTGGGATCGTGTTGTTCTTCGTGACGGCGCGCTATCGCGCCCCGCTCGTGCCCGCGCTGGCCGTGCTCGGCGCACCGGCGATCCTGTGGGCTGCGGCGCTCGTGCAGCGCCGCGCTTGGCGGCGCCTCGTGCCCGGCATCGTGGTCTTCGGCACCATTCTTGTTCTGGCTAAGATCGACTGGTTCGGTGTCGATCGTGTCGACGTCGCCGAAGCCGAATATCGCGTTGCCACGACCGCCGAGAAGCAAGGCCACTACGCCGCCGCGTTCGCTCAGTACGATGCGGTCTTGAAGCGCGATCCGAACCACGCCCTTGCGGCGGCGCGCGCCGCGTTTTGTGCCCAGCTCTTGGGCCAGGCGCAACAGGCTGTCGATCGCTACGAGACGTTGCTCGAGCGCCATCCCGAGTACGCTGAAGCAGCCGTCAATCTGGCGAACTTGGCGTCGCAGGGTGGGGCGCGCGATGCCGCGCAGCACTATTTCGAAGTGGCACTCGCGGCCGATCCGTTCCTGCCGCAGGCGCATGCGTCGTACGGATCGTTCTTGCTGCAAGGCGGCGATGCACGTGGCGCGGCGGCCGCTTTTGGCAAAGCGCTGGCGTACGATCCGACCTGGGAATTGCTGCGAATCGACTACGCGACGGCGCTGCTGCAAGCCGGCGATGTCGCGGCCGCGCGGCGCGAGTACGAGCGGGCCGCCGCCATTCTGCCGCGGTCCGCGGCACTCGACACGTTGCGTGCGGCGCTCGCCGCCGCACCCGCTGGTCCGTGACGCCGCCTTGGTGCCTCAGCTCCGGTCGTTCAACGGGATGTAGTCGCGGTGCGCCGAGCCCATGTAGATCTGCCGCGGCCGCGCGATCTTGCGGTCGTCGTCCAGCAGTGACTCTTCCCACTGCGCCAGCCAGCCGACGACCCGTGGGATCGCGAACAGCACCGAGAACATGTCCATCGGGAAGCCCATGGTCTGGTAGATGAGTCCCGAGTAGAAGTCGACGTTCGGGTACAGCTTGCGCTGCACGAAGTACTCGTCTTCGAGTGCGATGCGCTCGAGTTCGAGTGCGATGTCGAGGAGCGGATTGCGCCCGACCTCGTCGAACACCGCATCAGCCATCACCTTGATGATCTTGGCGCGCGGGTCGTACGACTTGTAGATGCGGTGTCCGAAACCCATCAGCCGGTTCTCGCCCGCCTTGACGCGGCGAATGAACTCCGGAACCTTCGAGACATCGCCGATCTGGTTCAGCATGCGCACGACCTGCTCGTTGGCGCCGCCGTGCAGGGGGCCGGAGAGCGCCGCTACCGCCGCGGCGATCGCCGAGTACGGGTCGGCATTGGAGCTGCCCACGCCGCGCATGATGGCGGTGCTGCAGTTCTGCTCGTGATCCGCATGCAGGATGAACAGCACGTCGAGCGCGCGCTCGAGAACCGGATTCGGTTTGTGCTTTTGTTCGGTCATCTTGAACATCATGTTCAAGAAATTGCCGGTGTACGACAGGTCGTTGTCGGGATAGGCGTAGGGCAGGCCGACCGAATGCCGGTAAGCGTACGCCGCCAGAGTCGGCATCTTGGCGATGAGCCGGTGTGCCTGCCGGCGCCGCGACTCGACGTCGAAGATGTCACGCGCTTGCGGGTAGAAAGTCGACAGCGCGCCGACTGTCGACTGCAGAATTCCCATCGGATGCGCGTCGTGCCGGAAACCTTCCATGAACTTCTTGATGTTCTCGTGCAACATGGTGTGAAACGTGATGTCGTGGGTCCATTGCTGGAGCTGCGTGCGGCCGGGCAGTTGGGCCTCGAGCAACAAATACGCCGTCTCGAGGAAGGTGCTGTGTTCGGCAAGTTGCTCGATCGGGTAACCGCGATAGAGCAGGATGCCGCGCTCGCCATCGACGAGCGAGATGCGGCTCTCGCACACTGCCGTATTCTTGAAGCCGGGGTCGTAGCTCATCAGGCCGCGGTCGTCAGCCGTGGTTTTGATTTGAGCCAAATCGCCGGCGTTGATCGTATCCTGATAGATCGGCAGTTCGTAGGAACGGCCGGTGCGGTTGTCGACGATCGTCAGCGTCTCGCTGGGCATTCGTGAATCTCCACGGCGGTCACGGGTGGGCACGATCACGGCATCGAGCGAGCGGCAGGATACCGCTCGCGGTCGCCCCGCCGCAACCACGTGCTTCGCAGTGGCGGGCATGGGCGGGGCCTGGTACGCTGTCGCCATGAGCGACACTTCAAACCATGCTCCGGATCCGGTGCGCGCGGCGCGCAACAAGGCGTTCGTGCTCTACGAGGGAACCCGCACGCCACATCGCAGTTGCGGGATTTGCTTGGCGGAAACGTTCGGCTTGGGGACGCGCCCCTACCAATCGTTGCGGCGCGGCGGACTCGATGGCCAAGGCGAGTGCGGCGCCATCAAGGCCGGCGAACTTGTGCTCGGCGAGATCCTGGGCGATCCCGATCCGGCCGGCGGGGTGACCGCGGCGCTCGGCGCCGCCATGGCGCGCTATCGCGAGCACTGGCGGCGCCGTCTCGCCGGCCAAGTGGGCGAGAGCCTCGTCTGCAACGACCTCACCGCGCCACTCGGCGAGTTCCACGGCGAGGCCCGACGGCACTTCTGTACCCGGCTCGCGTCGCAGGCCGCCGCTGCCGTCGCCGAGACTCTTGTCGAAGCCGGGGTCGGCGTCGTCATCGAGCCTCCCGTACTCGATGCGCCCCTTCCCGAGGCGCCCCCGGGGCGCTAGTCGACGCCGCCGGGCCGGTCGGCGCGAGCGATCCAACGTTCGAGAAGTTCCTGGGCCCGTTCGAGGCTTTCGAAGTCGAGGCGGGCGATCTGATCTTGAGGCCGGTGCAGGCCGCGCGGCATGCGGCCGCCGGGCGCCAGTCCGACCAGTGTGATCGTCGGAATGCCGGCGCGCCGCAGCGAACCCGCATCGCTCACGAACGGCGCACCGAGGCCAGGGAGCGGTGCGCCCGCCGCCTGCCGCAGTGCCGCCAGCAAGTGTGCATCCCGCCGCCCGGAGCCGAAACTCACCCCGTCGTGTGCGGCCCAGCCGATTTCCGCACCGGCGCCGAGACACTCGAGGTTGATGGCCCAACGTGGTACGGCGCTGGCGGCATGCGTCCGCACGAAGGCCGCGCTGCCCTGCGCGCCGATTTCCTCGCCCGACCAAAAGATGAAACGCAGCCGCGCGTGCTGGGGCGGTGCGGCCCGCGCCTGCATGGCCGTCTCGATGAGCACCGCAACGGACGCTGCATCGTCGACGATGCCATGACTGCGCGGCGTCGCGAACCGGCTGCCGGCGAGAATTGCGGCGGCGCCGACGAGTGCGGCGGCGCCGGCCGCGGTCGCGACGCGGCGCCGGCCGGGGCGCCACCGCGCTCCGATCCACGCCGCGACCGCGACGCCCAGCATCAAACCGAGGCCGGCGGCGCGGCCGGCATGGTCGAACCATTCGGTCTTCGAATCATAATGCGCCCCGATCCAGAGTTCGCTTGCAGCGCGCGCTTGCGGTTCGACCACTACTTCGAACGACGTCAGAGTGCGAGTCGGCGCCAACGCATCCAGCCCGCCGGCGATGGAAGCGCCAGCCGCGACGACCGCGAGAGCGGCGACGAATGGTGCCCACGCCGCCGAGCGCCGGGCGGTCAGGACCGCCGCGGCGGCGACACAGAGAAGCACGGCGGCGATCTCCAAGCGCCACGGCCGGGCGGTGAATGGCGTGGCGATGGGCCGGAGTTCCGCTTCGACGAGCAGCCGGGCAAGCGAGTCGCGGGCGGCGTCGATCCCGGTCCGTAGATCGCGCGGAAAATCGAGGCGGCGCAGAATGTCCAAGGTCGCCACACGGGGTGGGCTGGCCCTTGCACTCACCGGTACGGTTCCCAGCATTGCGAACAGAATCCAGGCCGTGGCCGCCGCCTGCCGGTGGGCGCGCCGCGTCCACCCTCGTGCTATGGTGACTCTTGCCGCCGGGCAGGGCCGACTGGAGCGTGAGCGCGAATGCGCCGCCGTTTGAGTCACCCGGATCTTCTCCTCGTAATTGCAGCGAGCGCCGTCGCGCTGCTTGCTGCCGAGGGCATGGTACGCCTTCTGTGGCGTCCCGACGCCGAAACGTCGGTCATCGAACCGCACCCTTTGTATGGCTGGGCGCTGCGGCCCGGCAGCCACTTGCACAGCGTCGCGAGCGACCGCGGACTCGACTATCACATTGCGGTGAATGCTCTCGGGCTGCGCGACCGGGAGCGCTCGATGGCGCGGCCGGCGGGCGTGCACCGGGTGCTCTTCCTCGGCGATTCAATGGTGTTCGGGGCCGGCGTCGAGACCGGCGATCGCCTGACCGAACGGCTCGAAGCGGCCCTTGCTCCCGGCGTCGAAGCCATCAATGCGGGAGTCAGCGGCTGGGGTGTGGATCAGGAGTTCTTGTGGCTCTGCCAGGCTGGATTTGCGCTGCATCCGCAGGTGGTCGTCGTCGGGCTCTGCGTGCTGAACGACGTTCTCAACGATCTCTTGCCGCACGAACTGTTCGGCGCGGCGCCCAAACCCTATTTTGAATTGCACGACGGCGTCCTTGTCCTCGTGCCACCGGCACCGCGCGCTCTGCCATCGCCGGGGCGGCGCGCCACAGCGCTCTTGCAGCACAGCCGCTTGTTGCATTTTGTCGGCCGCCATATGCGCTTCCTGATGGCACGCTTGCAACGGCCGGTTCCGGCTGCCGGCCGGCCCTACTATCCGGAGGATTTGGAATCCGATGCCTCGCATTGGGCGGTGTTCCGCCGCACCTATTCGCCGCGCTTCGAGGCGGCTTTCCAAGTCACGGAAGCGCTGCTTGCTGCACTGCATGACTCCTGTACGGCGCGCGGCATTTCACTCGTGGTCTTCGCTTTCCCCCAGAAGGTCGAAGTCGACGCTCGAGATCGGGCCCTCGAACTCGCGCACTACGGCTACGATGCGGCGCAGTTCGATCTCGAGGCACCGTACACGCGTTTGGCGGCAACGGTTGCCAAGATGAGTGTGCCGTGGCTGTATCCGCTGGCCGAATGGCGCGCTGCGGCGTCCGACGCGCGGCTCTTTTTCGCCCGCGACGGACACCCTAACGCCACGGGTCATGCGCTGGCCGCAGCGGAGTTGGAACCGGTGATTCGGGACGTCCTGGAGCACAGCGTCGCCACCCGGCGCTGAGCCTCGGCACGCGGCGCGATCAGTGCCGGTAGAGCTGTTTCACGAAGGTCCAGTCGGCAGTTTGCACGGCGGTTTCGACGCCTTGGGCGGCGCACGCAACCGGATAGGCACCCAGCGATCCGCACGTCCCGGCCGCCGCCGGCGAGTTGGCGGCGATCTGGAAATTGTCTTGTGCGGCGTTGCAGAAGAATGGGTCGACGACGCGGTTCGTGTTCTGATCACCGGCGCAGATGGCGTTGGAACCGTTCGCCCACAGAATGTTGCAATCGACCCATGGACCGCTCGAGCCCTCGCATGCGAAGGCCGGTGGCGCGTTGAGCGCCACGATGCAACGTTGGACGCGTGTGCCCGAGCCGCGCAGACCGAAAACGGACCCGCCGCCGGTGTTCGCAACGATCGTGCAGTTCGTGTAACTCGGTGACGCATCGTTGCTGGCCAACACCGATCCGGTGCCGGTCTGGTTCGCCTGCACGCAGGTCGCGATGAGCGACGCTTCGGCGGCGTTGTTGGCGGCCAGGGCGCTGCCGTCGCTGGCGACGTTGGCGCGCAGCACACAGGCCGACAAACTCACCGGTGCAAAGTCCAAATAGACTCCGCCGCCGACGCTGGCGACATTGTTCGCGAACGTGCAGCGGACGAACGACGCGCGTGAGCCATCGCGGCAATAGGCGCCGCCGCCGAGCACGGCACTGTTGGCGTCGAAGGTGCAGTCCGCGAAAGTCGGGCTGGAGGCGAGCGCATAGAGTCCGCCGCCCCAAATGGCGCTGCCGCCGCGAAAGACGAATCCACTCACCGTCGTGGTCGTGCCGATGCCGATCGCGGTAACCGCCGAACCCTCGCCCTCGGCATCGACGACCGCGGTTCCCGGCGTCTGCGCGACGACCTGCACGCCGCTCGCCAGCACGAGACGTTCGTGATACGTCCCGGACGCCACGGAAACGATGTCCCCGGAGTGTGCCTGAGAGATGGCGGCTTGAATGGATGTGAAAGGTCCGCTGGGCGACACAACCCATATCGCGGCATCCGCGATTGCGGCCGCAAAAACGATCCCGGCAGCGGGAAGGACCCTTCGGGCCAGCTGCTTCACCACGGTTGCTCCTGCATTCGGTCCGAACAGCGGAGGTCGGCAGCATAGCGCATCCGCTGCAGCCTGTCACCCCTTCTGCCCGGGCCCCAGGGCGCGCTCCGAACCGCCCCACGGCCGCGCCGCACGCGGCGCCGGCCGCGGGCGTGACGCTGGACAGGCCTGCCGCGCGGGCCGGTCGTGGTGTAGGGTAGGGGACCAGTTGCGATGCGCCCGGCGGGCGCTGAACCCTGAGGAGGCACGCCTTGTCCTTCTTGACGGCCGAGAACCACGCCTGGCGGGAGCGCGCCCGCGACGTCGCGGAACGCGTCGTGCGTCCGTTGGCGGCGAAATACGATCGCGAGCAGACCTATCCTTGGGAGATCAAGGACGCTATCGCCGAAGCCGGACTCCTCAAGGTGTGGATCCCGAAGGAATACGGCGGCGACGGCGGCGGCACGCTCAACTTGTGCATCGTCGTCGAAGAGTTGTCGCGCGCCTGCGGCGGAGTCGGCGTCATGTACGCGGTGAACGCTCTCGGTTCGTTTCCGCTCCTCGTCGGCGGCACCGAGGCGCAGAAGCAGAAGTATTTGCCGCTCATTGCGGCCGGCAAGAAACTCATTTCGTTCGGATTGTCGGAGAAATTTGCCGGCAGCGACGCGCAGGGACTGCGCTGTGAGGCCAAACGCGACGGCGATTTCTACGTCTTGAACGGCGAAAAGAAATGGAACACCAACGGCGGCGCCGCCAACCTGTACACGGTGTTTGCGGTCACCGACGCCAACTCGAAATCGCGCCGCATCAGTGCCTTCCTCATCGATCGTGACGACGGCTACAAGGGCTTCAACATCACCAAGGTCGAAGACAAGATGGGGATCCGTTGCGTGCCGGTGGTCGAATTGGAGTTCGACAACTGCCGCGTGCCGGCGGCGACGCTGCTCGGCGGGGAAGCCGGATACGGCTTCAAACACGCCATGCAAACCCTCGACATGGCGCGGCCGGGGGTCGCGTCGCAGGGCGTCGGCCTGGCGCAGGGCGCGCTCGAGTATGCGCTGGTGTACGCCCAGAAGCGGGTGCAGTTCGGGGCGCCGATTTCATCCTTCCAGATGATCCAGCAAATGCTCGCGGACATGGCGATGAAGACCGAGGCCGCGCGCCAACTGGTGTACGCGAGCGCCCGGGCGGTCGACGAGGGCCGGCCGGACGCCACCAAGCTGGCGGCCATGGCCAAGTGCTACGCCACCGACGTGGCGATGGAAGTCACGACGAATGCCGTGCAAGTCTTCGGCGGCTACGGCTACATGAAGGACTACCCGATCGAGAAGTACATGCGCGATGCGAAGATCACCCAGATCTACGAGGGCACGAACCAAGTGCAGCGCTTGGTCATCGCGCGCAACCTCATCAAGGAGTCGCGGCAGTACTCGTATCTGGAGAAGTACATCCCCAACGAAGTGCAGCGCGGCTACAACGATCCGGAAACTTTGGCGCGCGCCGAGGCGCATACCAGCTGACCCAGGCACCAGGCCCGGCGCGCCCGCCATTGCGGGGCGCGCCGGGCGCTTTTTTTTGTTGCCAGCCGCCCCGTCCCGGGCGCATAAGAGACGCGTCCGGATACCAGACACCCGGCGGCACGTCTCTTGCGTGCCGCGTGGACTCGTGGGGAACCTCTGGGTGGTGAGGGCGGTAGCGATGCGGGCGCAACGTTTTCTCCGTGATCAGTTTCACGCCTATCGCATGTGGATTCTCGAGCGGCCGCGCGGCCTCCAGCCGGCGCCATGGGCGGCGCCGCCGGCCGCGGTCGAACTGGTGTTCGCCGACCGGCACGCGCGGCGCGATTGGGCCTGCCAGCGCGCTGACGATTCGGATTGGTCCCAGTACCGCGTCGCACTCGAGCACGACCATGACTTGATTCTGGCGCTCGAGAACGGCAAGACCGCCGGCTGGGCGTGGATTGGCTACGACCGCGTTTACTTACCGCCGCTCGGACGCGACATTCATCTCGCCCCCGGCACCGGCTATCTCTACGACGCCTATGTGCGGCCGGAGATGCGCCGCCGCGGCATTGGTTCGGCCCTCGTTGGTGCGCGCTGTGAACGCGCCGACGGGCGCGGGCTCGAGCGCTTGCTGAGTCATGTGCTTGTGGGCAACGAACCGTCGCTGCATTCGCTGCGCGCCCATGGGTTCGAGACGATGGGCCGCACGGTCTTCCTGCGGGCCCTGGCGCTGAAGATGTGGACCCGCGGCCCCTTGCCGACACCGCGCGCGGCCTGAGCCAAGATGCCGCGTACGGTCGCCGTCATCGGTGCGTCCAACGATCGCAGCAAGTATGGGAATCGCGCCGTGCGCGCCTATCGCGCCGACGGCTGGGACGTCTACCCGGTGCATCCGACCGCGACCGCGATCGAAGGCTTGCCGGCCTATCCCAATATCGAGGCGGTTCCGGCGGCGATCGACCGCGCCACCCTCTATCTGCAGCCCGCGACGACACTCGCGGCGTTGGATGCAATTGCCCGCAAGGGCGTCGGCGAGCTCTATCTCAATCCCGGCAGTGAAAGCAGCGCGGTGATCGCGCGGGCTCGAGAACTCGGGTTGCAGCCCATTTTGGCGTGCAGCATCGTCGAGATCGGCCGCAGTCCCCACGACCCCGAAGCGCCACGCCGCACACCACACTGAGACCTGCACCGCGACGCGGCACGATGCACCACGTTGCGCCGCAACCAGCGCGCGCCGCCGCTGCATTCGGTGAGCGCGCGCACATTTTTTTGCATTGGCGGGGTGCAGCGCGATATACTGGAGGGTGTCCCGCTCGGGACTCTTCTCTGTGTCGTATTCGCAACGAGGCAATCTCTCCATGCTGCACCTGCTCGCCGCGCCATTGCTTGCTGCTGCGCTCTGCGTGGTGCGGCCGCTGCCCCCGGGCACGAACGCCCACGCTCCCGCCTTGCCAGGCACCGACAGCGCTCTGTCGTGTGACGATGGCTCGATGGGCGGCACGCTGGTGCAACGGCTGGATGCGTACTACGGCAACCGGTTCGAACTCGGCTGCGCGAGCGCCCGCATCACCAGCGTGCAGTTCACGCACTTTGGTGCCGGCCGGCCGGGGCCGTACGCGTATCGTTTGCATTTGCTCGACGCCGCCTGCCGCGAAACCGGCGTGACCGGGTTGTTGACGACACCAAGCGCGGCGCTCGAACCCGCCACGACATCGGTAGACGTTGCGGCGCTCGCGTGGTGTGCCTCGGGATCCTTCGCGGTGATGGTCGAGCCGCTGTCGTGCGCCGATGGACTCAGCGGCCAGGATTGCTTTCCGGCTCTCGTGGTCGACGCAACGAGTGATCCCGAAGCCGGCGCGCATTGCGGCGTCGTGAGCGCCGAGACGTCGTCCGGCCGGGCGTGTCTTGCGCCGCGCAGCGCCGACGGCCGCTACTACGACTTCCTGCTGCGGGTGGGGATCGCGTGCAACGATCCGGCCTGTACGACCGGCGTCCGGCCCGCGACCTGGTCGACTCTCAAACGCCTCTATCGCGACCCTCGTCCAGCCCTCGCCGAGTAATCAGCCCACAAAGCACACCTCTACAGTCGCTTAGCGGGTTCGCCGCAAGTGGTGCGCGAGGCGTTCGCTCGACTCGAAGCCCGGTGGCGCGACTAGTGCTTGCCGCGCCGCCTCCCATGCCCTAATAAAATGAGTGAGGGCACGGGAACCCGTGCCGGTTTTGCGGAGCTTGGGTCCCCAACGGGAGCGCGGCATGTCCGAACCGACGCCGATTCGACCCCGCGTGCCGGGCGCAACGCCGGTGCCGCCGCGCCCGCCCGTCGGCGCGACCAAGGCGCCGCGCGAGTGGCGCTCGAGCCGCAACGTGGAGGAACGCAGCGTGCCGGCGCCAAGGGTTGTCAAAGCGATGCCGGCCCGCGATGCCGAACCCGCTGCGGGCAGTGTGCCGTCCGTCTTTGCCGCGCCCGGCAGCCCGGCGCCGGCGCCGGCCGCAGCCCACGTGGCGCCCGCGGTCGGGCCCTTGCCGTCGCCTCCCGATCTACCGGCCCTCTACGGCGTCGACCGGCTCGTCCTGCTGGTGCGCGACCCCTACTGGACCTATGCGTGGTGGGAACTCACCGATGGCAATCTCGCCGACGGCCGCAGGGCGATGGGCGGCGACGCGGCACTCGTGCTCCGGGTGTACGACATCAGCGCGATCTTGTGGGATGGCACCAACCACCACTCGCACTTCGACATCGCCGTCGAAGACCTGGCCGGCAGTTGGTACCTGGAACTCGCCAAACCCGGCGCGTCGTTCTTGGCCGAGTTGGGATTGCGCGCTCCGGATGGGCGCTTCTTGGCGCTCGTGCGTTCGAATGTCGTGACGCTGCCACGCGACACCGTGTCGGATGTGGTGGACGAGGAGTGGATGGTGGTGGGCGAAGAGCAGCGCGTGCTCTTCGAACTCGCCGGTGGTGGCAGCCTGGGACTCGGGTCCGGCGATATTCCGCGCCTCCTCGAACAGCGCCTCCGTTCGGAAATGGCGTCCGGGCTCTCGTCGTCGCGCGGTGCTTCGAGCCCCGCATTCCCGCCCACCCCCCGTCCCACATGAGGCGGAGCGCCGCCGCAACAATTCGCTGCGCACGGCGATGCTGCCGTGCGGCGCTTTAGAGGGTGAGCATGTCCCAGGGTTACTTCGCGCTCGTTTTACACGCCCACTTGCCGTTCGTGCGCCATCCCGAGTATCCCGACTTCCTCGAGGAAGACTGGTTCTACGAAGCCATTACCGAGACGTACATCCCGCTGTTGCATGTCTTCGAGGGTCTGCTGCGGGATGGAGTGCACTTCCGGGTCACGATGTCGATGTCGCCGACGTTGCTCGGCATGCTCGCGGATCCGCTCCTGCAGGAGCGTTACGTGCTGCACATGCAGCGCCTCGTCGAGTTGGCGGAAAAGGAAGTGCATCGCACCCGCAACGAGCCGGAGTTCCAGTCGCTCGCGACCATGTACTTGGATCACTTCCGCGATTGCCTGCAGACGTTCGAAGGCCGCTGGGGCCGCAATCTCGTGCGCGCCTTCCGAGTGCTGCAGGAGACGGGCGCCCTCGAAATCATGACCTGCGGCGCGACGCACGGTTTTCTGCCGCTCATGGAAACGCGGCCGGAAGCGGTGCGGGCGCAGATCCTGGTGGCGGCGGACGACTACGAGCGGCATTTCGGCCGGCGGCCGCGCGGCATTTGGCTGCCGGAGTGCGGCTACTACGCCGGCAGCGAGTCGCTTCTCAAGGAAGCTGGGATTCGCTTCTTCGTGGTCGATGCGCACGGCGTGCTGTTCGCGACGCCGCGGCCCAAGTATGCCATCTTCGCACCCGTTCTCTGCCCGAATGGTGTGGCGGCTTTTGGGCGTGACATCGAATCCTCGAAGCAGGTTTGGAGCGCCCAAGAGGGCTACCCGGGCGACTACAACTATCGCGAATTCTACCGCGACGTCGGCTTCGACCTGGATCTCGACTACATCCGGCCCTACATCCACCCGGGCGACATTCGCATCAACACCGGGATGAAGTACTTCGCGATCACCGGGCCGACGCCGCACAAGCGGCCGTACCGCCGCGATCTGGCGCTCGACACCGCGGCGCAGCACGCCGGAAATTTCTTGTTCAATCGCGAGCGGCAAGTGGAACACCTGGCGGGCGTCATGGGGCAGAAACCCATCGTGTTGGCGCCGTACGACGCCGAACTCTTCGGGCATTGGTGGTTCGAGGGGCCGCAGTTCATCGACTTTCTGTACCGCAAGATGCACTACGACCAGACGGTGCTCGAACCGATCACGCCGTTCGAGTACCTGGAGCGCCACCCGCGCAACCAGGTGGCGCGGCCGTCGCTGTCGAGCTGGGGCTACAAGGGGTACGCCGAGTACTGGCTCGAGGCGTCGAACGATTGGCTCTACCGTCATCTCGATCATGCCGCCGGAACGATGATCGATCTGGCGACCCAGCATCGCGGTTCCAACGGCATCGTCGAACGCACGTTGAACCAGGCAGCGCGCGAATTGCTGCTGGCGCAGGCGAGCGATTGGGCGTTCATCATGAAGACCGGCACGACGGTCCCGTACGCCGTGCGCCGCACCAAGGAACACTTGCAGCGGTTCGGAGATCTGGCGCGGATGGTGCAAGAAGGACGGGTCGACGAGGCGGCGCTCGCCGACGTGGAATCGCGCGACAACTTACTGCCGAAGGTGGATTTCCGCGTCTATTCGCGGCGTTGATTTGGGGGAGGGTGGGGCGGTGACTGTGCAGCCGGACTCGAGACTCGTCATACACGGGCACTTCTATCAGCCGCCGCGCGAAAACCCGTGGACCGACGAGGTCCCGGTGGAAACGAGCGCCGGGCCGTACCACGACTGGAACGAGCGCATCGCGGCCGAGAGCTACCGGCCGAATACGGCGTCGCGGGTGCTCGATGGCTTCGGCCGCATCCAGTCCATCGTCAACAATTTCGAACATCTGTCGTTCAACGTCGGCCCGACCCTGTTCGCGTGGCTCGAGCGCCATCATCCCGAAGTGTACTTGCGCATCCTCATGGCGGATGCCGCCAGCGCGCGAGCTCGCAACGGGCATGGCAACGCGATTGCACAAGCCTACAACCACTTGATCCTGCCGCTCGCCACCGAGCGCGACCGCAAGACTCAGGTGTTGTGGGGGCTCCGCGAGTTCCAGCATCGCTTCAAGCGGCCGGCGGAAGGCCTTTGGCTGGCGGAGACGGCCATTCATGCCGGTACGGTCGAGACGCTCATCGATTGCGGCGTACGCTTCACGGTGCTGTCGCCGTACCAGGCGAAACGGGTCCGCGCCTTGCCGGACGGCGCGTGGCAGGACGCGGGCGAGGGACGCATCGACCCGAAAAAATCCTATCGCATTTTTTCGTCCCGCCCGGCCGCGGACGGCGAGCGCCGCTTTCTGGACGTGTTTTTCTACGACGGCCCGATTTCACGCGCCGTCAGTTTCGAGCATCTCCTCAAGAGCAGCGATGATTTCGTCGGGCGCTTGGCGACCGCGGTCGTGCCGGGAATGCGCGAACCGCAACTGATCTCGGTGGCGGTGGACGGTGAGACCTTCGGCCACCACGAACCGTTCGGGGACATGTGCGTCGCGGCGCTCATGACGCAGAAGGCGCGGGCGCGCGGCTTTCGGACCACCAACTACGCCGAATTTCTCGCCGCCATGCCACCGGCCTATGAGGTCGAACTGCAAGGCGGCGACGACGGCGAAGGCACCGCGTGGAGTTGTGCGCACGGCGTCGGGCGCTGGGCGCGCGATTGCGGCTGCTCGACGGGGGCGCAGGCAGGCTGGAATCAGGCCTGGCGTGCGCCGTTGCGGAGCGCGTTCGACGGCCTCCGCGATGCCGTGGCGGGGGTTTTCGAACAACGCGGCGGCGCCTTGTTTCACGACCCGTGGGCGGCGCGCGACGAGTACATCGATTTGGTGCTGCGGCCTGATGAAGCCGCGGTGGCTGAATCGTTCTTCGGGCGGCACTTGAAGTCGACACCCGATCACGCCCACCGCGTCGAGGCGCGCAAGCTGCTGGAAGCGCAGCGCAACGCCATGGCCATGTACACCAGCTGCGGCTGGTTCTTCGCCGACGTCACCGGGATCGAGACAGTGCAATGTGTGCGCTACGCGGCGCGGTGCGCGCAGCTCATGCAGGGGTTCGCGTCCGAGGATCTCGAGGGCCGGCTCTTGGCGGCGCTCGAACAGGCCCGCAGTAACAACGGCCGGGACACGGGCGCCACGGTGTACCGCAATTGGGTGTTGCCCGAAGTGCGCACCGCGCGGCGCGTCGCCAACACGCACGCCATCTTCCGGCTCCTCGAGGTGCCGTCCGATGCCCGTCACATGTATGGATTCACGATGCGCGACGGAGACGACGCGCCGGTGGAAATCCTCGGGTACCGGGCACGGCGCGGCCACCTGTGGTTGCGAGACCGCGCGACGTCGGAGGAAACCGAGGTGTCGTACCTCGCGCTGGAGTACTCGCCGCGCAACTTGCGGTGCTTCTTGCGCGTGATGGATGCCGATGGCCACGCGAATTTGAGCCGCGACCTCGAGGCGCTGCGGCCACCTCTGGAGCGCGCCGACCTGGAGCGCGCGCTGGGCGCCCTTTACGGCGGACCGCCGCTCGGGATCGGCGACCTGCTGCAGGAAGAGCGGCGGCGGATCGCGGAGCGGCTCGCTGCCGGGCGCGTTGCGAGCCTCCGCCAACAGTACCGGGGTATCTTCAAGGACAGCCTGCATCTGTTGGAGGACTTCGCCGACATGCAGCTCGAGCTGCCGCCGGAAATCCGCGTGCCGTGCGAGTTCACGCTGCAGACCGACCTCGAGGAACATGCCCACCGGTTGTCGCCGCCTTTTTCCGTCGATGCGCTGGCGGAAATCGAACGGTTGGTGGCGCTCGCGTGGCGGCTCGACTTGGAATTGGCGCTGGAGCCGGTCGTGGAACTCGAATCGGCGCATCTTCGCAACGAGATGCGGCAACTGCTCGAGGATCGGGATCCGCGGCACTTCGAATCGGCAACCAATCTCCTGGCGGCCTGCGAGCGCCTAGGACTCGAACTCAGGCGCGCCGAAGCCGAAGAGTTGCTGTTCGAGTTCCTACAGCGCTATGTCACCGGCGGCGCCGCGCCACCGATCTCCGCGCCGTTCGTGGAAGCGGCGCTGGCGTTCGCCGAACGCCTCAACTTCGTCGTCGACACCTGGCGCAAACGCTCGCAGGCGCCGCTTCCCACCGCGTCTGAGTCCATCGACGTCGCTTGACGCCGGCAGCATCAACCGTCCGAGAATGTGGGTTCGGCATTGGCGCGGCGGTTCTGCACGTAGATGCGGTAGCACGCCAGGAAAAGCGCCAATGCTGCCGGGCCGAGGAGCAAGCCCAAGAAGCCGAACGCCTGCAGTCCACCCAGAATCGCCAAGAACATCCACAGGAGCGGCAAGCGGGCGTCTCGGCCGATGAGGTACGGACGCAGAAAGTTGTCGACGAGGCTGACAACGAGAACGCCCCAAATGGCGAGCCCAATCGCGGCGCCGGTGCGGTCGGCAAGATACAAGCCGATGGCGGTGGGCAACCACACGGCGACCGGGCCCACGAACGGCAACAGCGCCCCGAGCAATGTCAAGAAGCCGAGCAGAAGCGGTACCGGCGCACCCGCGACGACGTAGCCGAGCGTTGCAAGTGCGGCTTGCGCGGCAGCCGTGAGGAGAACACCGCGGAACACCGCGCCCACCGTGCGCCCGACGGTATCCAAGAGCGCGCTCGCCGCCACCGGTTCGAGCGGCAAACCGTCGCGCAGGCGCTGCACCCATCCCGGCCCTTGGCGCAAGAAGAAGAAAAAGGTCACGATCGTGATCATGACGCGGACGAGCACCCCCGGCGCCCCGACCGTAAAATGGCGCGCGCTCACCAGCACGAAGGTCCCGAAGGCGTCGACGCCGGTCTTGATGCGTTCTTCCAGCACTGCCGCGTCGGCGCCGTTGGGAAGCTCGAGGACGAAATGCAACGGGGCGCGAAACGGCGACTCCTCGAGCGCGGTCGCCAGGCGCAAGAACGGCGCGGTTCCCAACTGCCCGGTGAGGCGGGGCCACAAGTCCTGCGCTTCCAGAACCACCTGGCTCACCGCGAAGATTGCCGGCAGCACCAGGACTGCAATCCAGAACGCGGTCGAAATCGCCGCCGCGAGGGTGGCGCGGCCCCGCACGAGGTCGAGCACGCGCCGGTGCGCCGGATAGACGAGGGTGGCGAGGGCGGCGGCCCACAGCAGGGGCCGCACGAGCGGCCGGTAGATGAGCACGAGGAGCACGATGACGAGTCCCGCGACGAGACCGAAACCAACGTTGATCGGATTGCGCCAACCGGCAGCCTCGGGCGGGGAGTGCTGCGGCGATTCCGGACGGGTCATGGCCGGGCTCCATTCACCCAGTGCACGCGGCGTGGGTCGGTGACTCCCTCGAGCACAAGGCGCAGCGCGTGGTAGGCATGCATGTCGATGCGCACGCCCTCGGCGCTCGCCGCCTGCGTGCCGCGGACTCCGAGCGGCACATGGGTGCGTGGATCCATATCGATCTCGACGCCGTTCGATTTGAACAACGCGGTGTCGCGGGACGGGGAAACCTGCAATAGACATTCCGTGGCCGGCGCGAAACGGCCCCAGATGCTGGTGTTGGCTCCGAGCCGCACGTGAAAACCCGGCGCGCTGTCGCGTTGCCAAGATTCGAGCGTCGTGAAGAAGCGCGGCTTTTCGACGAACGGCCCGCCGTCTTCGGGGCATGCGGCGCCGCAGTGGCCACAGTCGTTGCACAGGTCCGCGACATGCGCCAGTTGATGCGACCGCGCGACCACAAAACGGCCGCGTCCGGCGGCGACAAGCGCACCGCCACGCAGCTCGTAGTTGTCGTACTCGAGATCCGCCGGCAAAACGTCATAGGCAAAATTGGCGCCGTTGGGACAGGCCGGCACGCAAAGATCACAGCTCACACAGTCCCATAGGCCGAGCCGCGAACCGAGCTTTGCGGTGCGATGAAACCCCGCCGTCGGTGCCGCCGCGGCCATGGCGCGGGCGCGCGCTGCGATCGCCGGCACGTTGCGGGCGCCGGCGAGCTGCACCATGCGCTGATAGAGCGCGTCAACGTCGGCTTGCTCGCGCTCCGGTTTCAGGATCGAACGCAGTGGTTCGGCGCGCGTATGCCAAACCGCGCCGAGCGCCGCGCGGACGTGTTGGAACGGCGAGCCGCGCACGGCTTCCGCGGCGCGGCGCTCGAGGGTCGACGCAAAGCGATCGGTTTCGGCGGCGAGCAGCGACCGTCGTGCGGGGTCGGCGGTCTCGAACGCGTGCTGCATCGCCGCTACCAGCTCCGCCACCGCATCACGGGCCGCGGCTTCACCCTCGCCCTCGGCGCGCAACACGAAATCGCCCAAGGTTCGCACGCCGCTGCGTTCGAGTTCGGATTCCAACGCTGCCAGCTGGCGGCCGAGGCGCGCGTAACCGCCGGGGCCCAGAAGATCGGTGCACGACGTGACCGGGAACGCGTGACACGCGACCGCCCGGGCCACGTTCCCGGCGTCGATGCCGCCGCCGAGCGACACCGGTAGCTCCGGACCGACGATGGCGCGCAGTGCCGCGAAGGCCTCGAGTGCGAGGGTTTGCAACGGCGGCCCGGAGAGCCAAGCGGAATCGGTCGCGAAGCGCCGCTCGCCGTCATGCACCCGCAACGAGCCGAGCAGTTTGACGCCGAACGAAATGCCGCGCGCCCGCGCCTGGCTCTGCAACTGCTGCAAGAGCGGTGCGAGTTCGGTGAGCGAGGGTTCGCGATCGAATGCCTCGCGCACCGGCAACGGCGCCTTGTCGCCAAGCGTGGCGCGCAGGTGTTCGGTGCAGGCGTCGTATCCCAACACGGTCGGACGCAACTTGAGAGTCAAATCGAGCCGCAGTTCGCGCAGCACGAAATCGGCGAGCGCCTCGATCTCCGGGAGCGAGGCGCCTTCCGCTGGAACCAGGGTGGTGGCCTGCACCACCTCGCGTCGGAACTCGACGCCGCGCAGCGCCGCGAAGTCCTTCGGAATGCGCACCCGCAGTTCATCGATGACCGGCCGCGCGTCCTGGCAGGCGCGCACGAAGCCGACCAGCCGGCTGCTCTGCAAGCTTCGCAGGTCGCCGCCCAGTGACAAATCGAAGCGCGGTTCGGCACCGGTGGAGATGTCGTCGCTTTGCGCCGTGTCGAGAATGCGGCTCATGCGCAACATATCGATCAGCATGGACGCACCGACAAATTCACGCAGGCTCTGTTCAAGTGCGAGTTCGTGCGCCATGTCGGCGTGCAAACAGAAGGCGCCGGCGTCGACGGAGGGCCGGGGGACGCGGGCGCGATCGGGGACCTGGACGGTTTTCAGTTCGAACACCCTGGCGCCGGCCAGCCATGCGGTCACCAGATTGGGCGCCAGTTGAGTGTGGGGTCCGGAAGCAGGCCCGAGCGGGTTGGCGACCCGTTGGCCGCGCACGTCGGCGGACAAATCGACTCCGGTGCGTGGCCGGTAGAACTGGGCGGCGGGAAGTTCGAAGATCGCGCGCCGGCGTTGCCATTCGTGAAACGCCCGCGCCACGACCAAGCCAAACTCGATCGGAACGAATTCACTCACGCTTCATGCCCTCCGCCCCCGCCGCGCCCGCTTGCGCCGCAACTCTCGGATGACGTAACGTCCCAGGTAGGCCTATCTTGCGATCTCAAGCCCAGTTTCGCAAGGTGGCGCGCATCGGACCCACGGTTTGACACGGCCCTTGGCCGAGGTCGAGAACGTGCGATTCAGCAGGAAGAGACCGGCGCGGACCGCGGACCTCGAATCGCGCCCGACCGCCTTGCGAAAGCTCATGGTCGATCGCGACATTGCAGCCCGCGGTGTACGCGACAGGCGGGTTCTCGCCGCCATGGAACGCCTGCCGCGGCATTGCTTCGTGCCGGCCGTCGAGCATCAAGTTGCGTACGCCGACAACCCCGTACCCATCGGATTCGGGCAGACGATTTCGCAACCGTACATCGTCGCACTCATGAGCAGCGCATTGGGATTGGACGGCACGGAAAAAGTGCTCGAAATCGGTTCGGGGTCCGGCTATCAAACGGCGGTGCTCGCAGTGCTGGCGCAGTCGGTCTACAGTGTCGAACTCGTCCCGGAGCTCGCGGCGCGGGCCCGTTCGGTGCTCGCGGCGCTCGGCCTGCACGCCGAAATCCGCCTCGGCGATGGAGCCTTGGGTTGGCCCGAAGCCGCGCCCTTCGACGCCATCGTCCTCACCGCAGCGCCGGTGGCGATTCCAGCGGCACTCCTGGAGCAGCTCGCGCCCGGCGGACGGCTCGTCGCACCGATCGGCGGCGACGGCGCGCAGGAACTGGTGCGCGTCGTGCGCGGTGTGGACGGGGATCGCCGTGAATCGCTCGGACGGGTGCGCTTCGTGCCCATGCGGGGCGGGGCTTTGACTTCGGAGGTCCGGCATTGAGGCGAGGATTGCATCGATTGCGGACCCGCGCCGAGCTGCTGGTGGTCGCGGCTCTCGTATTCGGCGCTGCGATCGGCGCGGTTCCCGGCGGCCCGGCACCGGACGCCCGGGACGTGATTGCGATTGTCGATCCGACCGCCGACATCACGCGCGACATTGCGGCGCATTCTGACATCGACGTGCGTTGGGCCGAGCGCGGGCTCGTCGTCGGTGAAGTGGCGCCGGGCACGAGCCTGCCGGCGGCGTGGAACGCGCGCGTCGTGGCGCGTCGTCCAGGGAACTTGGAGCTGGGGCTCCTGCGCGGTTCCGACGTCGCGCACACCGTGGCGCAAATGGCCCGGTCCAAGGCGGCGGCAGCCGCCGTCCTGATGACCGTGGCGCGGGTGCCGGCCGTTGCCGGCGAAGCGTGGATCTTGTTTGCGCCCCCCGGCACTTGGCCGGAGGATCTGATCGGCTGCCACGGTGGCCTCGTCCTCGCCGGACATCATTTGGATCCGCGCACGATCTTCGAGTCCGCCCCGCCGGCGGCACTCGGCGCTCCCCATGCGTGGTCGGCCCAGGCGCGCGCGGTCATCGCCGCGGTGGCGGCGGAAACGTTGCAAGCCAACGTCAACGCACTCGGACTCGATTCGTCCGGCCAGCCGGCCAACCGGTACGTTTTCGGCGCCCCGCTGGCCACCGTGTATGGGCCCTGGGTCGAACACACGATGCAGCGTCTAACGGCCGGCATTCCGGGTGCGGCGGTGTCGCGGCAACCGTTCGACATGCGGCGTTGCGTCGGCGATAGCGTGACCAACGGCACGAACTGTTTTCAGACCGCGTCCGCCTACAACGTCGTGGCGCGGATTCCCGGCACCGTGCCGGGCACCGGTATATTCGTCGTTTGCGCCCACCTGGATGCAACGGGGTCGAGGAACGTGCCGTGGTCCTACGCCACCGGCAACGGACTGGAGCGGGCGACGCCCGGGGCCGAGGACAATGCGTCCGGCGTCGCCTGTGTGCTCGAGATGCTGCGCAACACCGCCGAAGGCGTCCGCACGGGGAGCGTGGCATTCGCGTTCGATCTGGAGTTCGTGGCGTTTTCGGGGGAAGAGGTCCCGGCGCTCGCGTCCGAGCAAGGCTTGGTCGGCAGCGAACAGTATGTGCTGAAGCGCACCGCCGAGGGCGTACGGTTCCTCGGCTGCTTCAATTTCGACATGGTCGGCTACAACCATCTGCCGGACAACCTGCAGATCGTCTACAACCCGGCATCGCATTGGATGGCGAACCTGGTGCGGGACGCGGTGCTCGCCCAAGCGCCGCCGCGCCTCGTACCGGTGCTGGAAATCGACGAGCAGCGCGCCTCCGATCACAATAGTTTCTGGGCCCGCGGCGTGCCGGCCGTTTTGAGCGCCGATGCGCCGGTCGATTCGTTGCGGCGCTACTCGACGTATCATCACCCGACCGATGTCGTGGCGGCCGTTGTCGCTTCCAAGTTGGCGCAGACGACGCGCGCCTTGTTGGGGGCACTCTTGCGGTTCGATACGGTCGCGCCGCATCCACCGCAGCTGTTGTTCGCGCCGGAGGAATTGCGGCTCTTGCGGCCGATCGGCGGCAGCGATTTCACCTACCGGGCGGGGTTTCACATTCTGCATCCCGGCACGCCGCTTCGCGCCCGCACCACAGTGCGCAGCGTCGGGAATACCTACGCCGGCCCGCTGCGGATCGAACTCGCGACCGTCGGCGGTGGCGCTCCACGCCGGGTGTTCTTCGACTCGAGCGCGACTGTCGATGTGCCGCCGGGCGGCTTCATCCAAGTCGATCACCTGGTGCCGATTCTGACGGGCGACGCGGGCACCCTGCAGGTGGAGGCCCGGGTCACATCCGTGGACACGACCGGCGTGTCGTCGGTGCAGTCATCGCAGCAAGGCTACAATGTCGCCGCTGACGTTCTCGCGCCCGGAGCCATCGTCGTGCGTGTCAAACCGAATCCGGTGCGTGATCTCGCGAGCGCGAAAATCGAAGTCGATGTCGAACGGCATGCAAACTACGACCTTGATATCTTCGACCTGGAGGGCCAACGACTGGCCGGCTGGAGCGGCGACGTCGAACCGCGCAGTTCGGGTGGGGTCAGCGTGTCGTTTCCATTGTCCCAACTGGCGCGGCCCGGGACGGCGCTCAACCTGCGAAGTGGTGCCTATATCGTTCGCGTGCGTCGCCATGGCGCCGCGGTCGAGAGCGCTTCGACGACCGTACCACTCGTGATTGTGCGGTGAGGAATCCATGCTGGTGCTCGTGGTTCGCATCCTACTGTTCTTGATTCTAGCGCGGATTGTTCTGAGTTTGTTCACGCCGGCCAGGCGCCTGCAAGCGCCGCCGCGGCCGCCAACCCGGCCCGATCCGCCGCGCCAGGCGCCGCACTTGGACGGCACGATCGTCGACGCCGAGTTCGAGGATCTGAACGATGGAGCGCGGCGACATGACGGGTGAACGGCGGGCATTCGGCTCCAGACGGCGGCGGGCACCGCTGGGCTTCGGAGCGTCCTATGGATTCTTGCGCCCGCCGCGCCGCCAAGAGGAAGACCAAGAACTCTTCCGCGAGCGCCTGCGCACCGAGCCCGAGTTGCGGCGCGAGTACCGGACGAGTCTCGCCGTGCAACTCACCGTCGTCGGCGCACTTCTCGCGGCAGTCGTGGCGTTTGTCGTGCAGATGATCGTCCTCGTGCGCCGTGCGCCGGTGGCCCTGGTCGGCAACATGGGCTGGACGTTGCCGGTCCTGATTGGATTGCTCGCCCTGCTCGTGCTGCGACGCTTTCTGCGTCTCCTCGCCGACTACCGGGGGATGGGGCCAAAATGACCCCCGCGCCCGGAGCGGGCGCCAGCGTTTCCAGCCGTGGTACGCCTTTTGCTGTGTTCCAGACCGAACGCAGGAGGCCCCGAGCGCTGAGGAGCGGCTGTGAATCTCGACAGCGGGCAACTCGACCGCCTATTCGGCACGTTCTTCGACATCACGAGCCTGATTCATGCGGGCCGTGAACGCGATGCCATCTTCGCGCGCGTCTTGGAGTGTGCCGGCGAATTGCTCGATGCCGATGTGTGCTCCGTTCTCCTCGTGCACGATGGACAGCTCTGGCGCTATTGGCGGACGCGCGAAGGCGAGTCGTCGCAGGAACAGTTCCCGAGTACGCCGGCGCTGCTCCAATGGCTCGACCGCGAACGCCAGCCGTTCGTCGGCAAACCGGGACAATGGCGCGTGCCCGCCGATTGGGAGCAGATCATGCGCGGCGCGCGCGCTCTGGTGTGTGCGCCGCTCGTCGCCAAGGAAAGTCATCTTGGCCTGCTGGTCGCCATGCGCAGTGACCGGCGTGAAGAATTCGGCAGCGGGCACCTCAAGATTCTCACCGCGCTCGCGAACCAAACCGCGATCGCGCTCGAAAACGCCGACTTGTACGAGCGGCTGCATCACGAGGCGGTCACCGACGGCCTGACCGGCGTCTTCAACTACAAGACCCTCATGCACGCGCTACGGGCGGAAATGCGGCGCGCGGCGCGCTACGGCCATCCGGTCACGTTCATCATGGCCGACGTCGATTTTCTCAAACGCTACAACGACAACTTCGGCCACTTGGCGGGCAGCGATGTGCTGGCGCAGTTGGCCAATCTGCTGGTCGCCAACTGCCGCAATACCGACATCGTTGGCAAGTACGGCGGCGACGAGTTCGCGATCATCTTGCCGCAGACGGGGATCGAGGGGGCGCGCCACGTTGCAGAGCGCATGCGCGCGGCGATCGCCGCCTACAAATTCAAAGGCGTTGCGCCGGGCGACATCACGTGCAGTTTCGGCTTGGCGGTTTACCCGGACGACGGCCGCGAGATCCACGATCTCGTCTGCCAGGCCGATCAGCAGCTCTTCCAAGCCAAACGCGACGGCAAGAACACCCTGCGCGCAACCACCGATGTCCCCAAGCCAAGCGTTCCGGACGCGCAGCCCGAGCCGACGCGCTTCTGATCGCGGCGACCGACTCCCATCCAAGGCCAGCGCGCTGCCTGGACAGGCGGTTGCGATTCCTGTGCTAAAGTAGGGCGCCCGTCCTCCCGGCGCGCCCAAGCAGGGCCCATGCCGCGGGACTGGAATGTGGTTTGCACGATGGCCACCTTGAACGTGGGAAGGAGGCCGTCGCGCGACCTGCGCGGTGACTCTTATGCCCGCCGAGCGAACCGATCCGAAGGGGTGGAGGATGAAGTATCTCGTCACCGGTGGGGCTGGCTTTATCGGCTCGAACATTGTCGAAGCTCTAGTCCGCCGCGGCGACGCGGTCGTCGTGCTCGACAACTTCTCGACCGGCAAACGTGAGAATCTCGCCAGTTTCCGCGACCGTGTGCAGGTCGTCGAAGGCAGCATCACGGATCTCCCGACCGTGCGCCGCGCCGCCGAGGGCGTGGACTTCGTCATGCACCAGGCCGCTCTCGCCTCGGTGCAGCGCAGTGTCGACGATCCGCTGACCTCCAACGAGGTCAACGTCAAAGGCACGCTCAACGTCCTCGTGGCAGCCCGCGACGCCGGCGTCAAGCGCCTGGTGTATGCCGCTTCCTCGTCCGCCTATGGCGACACCGAAGTCCTGCCGAAGCAAGAGGACATGCCGGGGCGTCCGATGTCGCCGTACGCGATCCAGAAATGGGTCGGCGAGCACTACTGCAAGGTGTTCAGCTCGTTGTACAACTTGGACACGGTGGCGCTGCGGTATTTCAACGTCTTCGGGCCGCGCCAAGAGCCCAACTCCGACTATGCGGCGGTCATTCCAATCTTCGTGAGCAAGCTGCTGGCGGGCACCGAGCCGACGATCTATGGCGACGGCGAGCAGTCGCGGGACTTCACGTTCGTGGATAACGTCGTCGACGCCAACCTGCGCGCTTGCGAAGGCGGTCCCAAGCGCGGCGAGTTCGTCAACATCGCCTGCGGGGAGCGCTACACGTTGAACGACCTCTTCAGCCAGATCTGCGTTCTCTTGGGTGTGCAGAAGCAGCCGCGCTACGCCCCGGCGCGCCAAGGTGACGTCCGGCACTCGATGGCGGACATCTCGCGGGCCCGCACCGTGCTGGGCTTCTCGCCGCGGGTCGATTTTGCGACCGGACTCCAGCGCACCGTGGAGTGGTACCGCACGAGTCTTTCGGTGCCGCGCTGATCTTGTCTTGACGCTCGTGACCACGGGGACGGCACCGGCCGTCCCCGTTCGTCTTGTACGCCCAGCATGGGCACTGACTTGAGGGTGGAAGTCCCTCCGGGAGCTGGTCACAGCGACCGAAGCGAACCGCAGAGCGTCGAGCCGCGAGGGCGGCGTGCAGGAAGCGGGGAGCGAAACTGCGGGCCGATGAACAAGAACCGCGTACGAGGCGACACCGGGAAGGCGAGCGGGCAAGTAACCGCGAAGCTTTTGTGACCAAAGTCCGGTGGCGTAAACGCGGCGGTCGTGCAGGGAAGGCCAGTGCTCTTATCTGGGGAGATCTCGCCTTACATCTGAAAGGATGACGCCGGCCCCGGCGGAGCGAGAAGTCTTGGACGAGGTGGATCGTGAATTGGAGAAACGCGGCCACGCGTTTGTACGCTACGCTGATGACCTCAACGTCTACGTGAGGACACGGCGTGCGGGTGAACGAGTGATGCAGTCGATGCATCGGCTGTACGCGGGCCTTCGTCTACGAGTCAACGAGACCAAGAGTGCAGTGGCGCGCGCCACGGAACGGAAATTCCTGGGCTTTTCCTACTGGATCGGCGCAGGCCGCGACGTGAAACGACGCGTATCACCGCAGGCCCTACGGCGCA
>JANLSU010000127.1:0-16622 GCA_031362565.1 bacterium
TCTGGGCCCCGCCAATCGGCATCACCTGGTGTTCTACGCAATCACTGCGCGCTCCGCTGCGACCTACACCGTGCAGCTGAACGGGCTGGTCTGGGAGTGGCTCGCGAGCGACCGGGACGGCGACGTCGTCCTCGACAACACGAAGGCCGACGGCGACTGGGCCAAGAACTTCTGCATCGCCCAAGCCCAGGCCGAAATGATCCGCAACGCCAACAACGTGAACTGCGTCGGCAAGCGCAACCTGCGCTGTTGCATGTTCAGCATCCAGACCCGAAGGAACGCCGGCGCCTACGCCAACGACGATCTGGGCGGCACCAACACGATCACCGGCAACACCGCCGCCGACGACATCAACATGATCAGCGTCGAGGGCGCCCCGAACGCGTTTTGCGTTTGGGATAAGCGGAACTGAGCACAGGGCGGGTCACGCCACCCGGGAGGCACGCGCCTCCGCGGTCCCGGGTCGACCAGGGCGCGCTGCAGAGCTGTGCTTTTGCGGTGGGCTCGTGCCTCGGGTGCCGCGATTACGGAGTCTCACCCTGATTATTCTCGGAAGGAACCGGGTCCCGTGCATGAGACGCGGGGTTCGGATCACGCGGTCCGGGCCCGAAGGAGATTTGCGCGACCCCATCGAAGCCCCGGAGGTGCCCTGGGGGCATTTTCAGGACTCTCTCATGGGCGGCCAGCACCGCGGCGCGGAGGTCAATCACTTGCGGTCGTTCGTCCATCTGGCACCCCTCCACTTCGAAGCCCACTGCCCTATGCCGCGACCTCGACGGTTGCGTAGAAGTCGACTCGCTTTGCAGAGCGCGACGGCCTCACGACTCGCTGGCGCGGGCGTGGAACAGGCTCACCGTCTTCGCGCAGGCCACGCAGGTGCATCTGAATCGCAACTTGAATACGCCGCAGAACGACGTCGATGGTTTTCCCTGTCGCCACGCAGCCCGGCAAGTCCGGCACCGAAGCGCCCCAGTCGCTGTCCGTGTCGCGGCTCACCCGCACCAAGTACTGAAACTTCTTCACGGTTTTTCACGCTCGAGTCTGGCTTGTCGCAAAACAGATCCCAGGGTGCCACTGGGCATGTCGTATGACGTCGCGCACCTTCACGCAGCGAGAATACCACAGGTGGGCGACCGGCGTTTCAATGAACCGGACCTTCGTAGAATGCTTGATCGCGCCAACGATCTGCGGGAGAATGTTGTTCGCGGCCGTTGGGTCGTGGAGACCCGGTTGCGTCTGGGAGTAGCGATGCGCGAGCCATTTCTTGAGATCACGTTTCGACATGGCCGGCCGTTTGCGGCTTACTTCTATTTGCCCCAACGGTTAGGCGAGAAGAGCTATCGCACGCGCCGTGTGAAGCCAGGGCTCGTGATCGACTTCAATCGCGCTGGACGCGCCATTGGCATCGAAATTACCGCTCCCGGCGAGTTGACGCTTGCGCAGTTCAACCGGGCGCTCCGCGAAATTGGTGCCGCTCCCATAACGCGCGCGGAGCTGGCGCCCTTGCTGGCGGCGTGAGCAATCGGGATCAGCTACCATCGATCTGCGACCGGGGTTCCGTGGAGGCTTCTTGATGCGAACTTTCAATATCGTGATCGAGCGCGATCCTGACACCAGTCTGTACGTTGGTTACGTACCGGGCTGGCCTGGTGCTCATAGTCAGGGGGCGACCCTCGTCGAGCTCGAGACCAACCTCCGAGAAGTCATCGCCATGCTCCTCAAGGACGGAGATCCGAAGCTGGAATCCGAATTCGTTGGGATACAAACGATTCGGGTCGCTTGATCATGGGTTCGGTTCGGGTCCTCAATCCCGCTCCCCAATCCCGCTCTCCAATCCCGCATGAACGCGGTACTCCGCGACGATATGACCCATCTGCGCCGTCGACATCGCGGGCCGGGCGGCGCGGTGTAGAGCGTCGCGCGCCCGGCGAACCGTAGGAGCTTTTTGGATCCCCGATGATTAATAAAATCAATACGTTACGTTTGGTATATATACCAAACGTAACGACTACCCTTGCCGAGAGCTTGAGCAAGGAGTAATCTCAACTTGATAGGCAAGGTATATATACCTTGCCTATCAAAATGAAGGATGAAGAACATGGCGGGTACTTTAGAGCAAGCGAAAGCCAAGATTCGGGACCGTCTTGCGGCTGAGAAAGGCGGCGTATTTACCGAAGCTCAGCTTCTAAAAATACTCGCTGACAACCGGGACGCGTGGCAGCTGGCAAAGTCCCTCTCAGGCGCAAAGTTCATCGCGTTCCTTGTCGCCAAGGTTGGCCTCCGCGTCGTGGAACTTCGGTCGGAGCGCTATCGAAGCATGCTCCGATACGCCTGGGGTGACTATTCACCTGAGCTCATGGCGCTTTCACTGCGTCCACGTTCGTACCTTTCGCACGGGACGGCCGTGTTCCTGCATGGGCTAAACGACCAGCTTCCGAAGACCAATTACGCCAACCAGGAGCAGTCCGAGAAACCCTCCGGTGGAAAGCTCTCGCAGGAACGGATCACGTTGGCGTTCTCCAGGCATCAGAGGACCTCAAACTATGTTTACAGCATGGACCGCTACCGCGTTGTTCTTCTCAGTGGAAAGCAAACCGCACAACTGGGTGTCGTACCTGCAAAGGGCACGCGCGGTGAGGACCTCTTGGTAACTGGAATTGCCCGCACACTCGTCGACATTGTGGTCCGACCCGCGTACGCGGGTGGGGTCGCCCAGGTCCTTGACGCGTATCGGGGCGCGAAGGGTCGGGTGAAAGCGGCTGACATTGTTCGGACGCTTCAGAAGCTCGACTACGTGTATCCGTACCACCAGGCAATCGGGTTCCTGATGGAGCGCGCTGGGTACAAACCGGAAGAGTGGGGGAGGCTCAGGCGCCTCGGGACGAAGTTCGATTTCTATCTCACGCATGGAATGAAGAATTCGACGCTCGATGCGAAGTGGCGGCTATTCGTCCCCGAGGGCCTCTAGCTTCGCGGCCTCCTCGACGACGAACGCGAAGTAGAAATCGAAGTCAAGCACTCGACCTTCTACCGCATCCTCCACGGCATGCCAGTCTGGACGATGGAACTCGCGCGTAGCGACAATCCCCCGCAGGAGTCTGAGCGGGACTCGTTTTGCTGCGAAGATGTGCCGGAAGAGCACGAGATTCTCCGGCAGTGTCAGGTCGATGCCGCGCTTGGTGACGGTGGCATAGATGTCATAGAAATCGCGGGCGCGTGGTCTCGGGCTCGGGCGGCCGTACTCCGGCATCTGCTGGCAGATCGCCCGGAATTTTTCGATGACGCACATCTCCTCCGTGTAAACGTAGACCGTACGTCCATCAAGATCCGTTGCAATTTTCCCACCGCAGTACTCGTGCTTGCTGATATCCACTCGAAAAATGCGCGCATGTGTCGGGTCAATCGTCTGAGCTTGGATTCGCATTTTCTCGAGGTTGCGTCCAAGTGCGTCAGCTCTGCTTTTCTCTATGAGCTTGAATTCGACCCGGTAGCCGCCCCACCATGGAGTGCCGTCATTCGCCACGCTGGGTGGCACCGCTACAAAGCTCTCATCGAAAACGACATGTCCGATCTCCTCAAACTCGGCCCGAAGTCCTTGCAAGATCCGGTAACTCGTGTCCGCCAGATCCTGAAATTCACCAGCAATGGAGAGGTCGATGTCGACCGAGCCGCGCGTGATGACGCGATGCACGAGTTCGAGAGCGTTTCCACCCTTGAGCACGAAACGGTGGAGAAGCACCTCGTCCGAGAACATGGCGGTGATGACAAGACGACGGATTTCAAAGAAGTCCATGAGAAGCTCCCGAGATGCACCCGTGATGGGAGTCACGAATTCTACGAGATTCGCGCGGCTGAAGCCACTTCTGCGCGGTGGCTGCGACACCACGACCGGCGGGATCGCGCGCCCACGCTACGCCGGCATCACCCTCGACATCGGCCAGGAGTCCGTTCCGAGGCGGCCGGCGCGTTGACGGTCGGCGCATCCTATGTAGAGGCATGGCCTGCCTGGTCGGTAGCACATCAACAGAAGAATCCCTCACCACGCGCCCGCCGGTGGCTCGGAGGCCTTGGCACGGCTCGTGCTTCCGCGGGCACCAAGCGATCTTGGCAGCGAACGATCGCAGCGCAGAGCGCGGTGGAGCTTGGTTGGGCGAGTAGCGCGACGGGCGGGGATCGGCTACCATCGTGATTCTCCTAGCGCTGGGATTCGTGGAAGTCCGCCAACGAGGTTCCCACAAACAGTACCGGCATGCAGACGGCCGCGCGACCACGGTTCCCTTTCACGCCGGTCGAGACATCGCTCCCTCCCTGCTTCGTCGCATCGCACGAGACATCGGTTTGACGGTCGAGGAGTTCTTTCGGCAGCAATGAGCGTATCCCGCCGACGGCCAGTCGTCCAATTTTGGGGGAGCCGCGAGCGGCTGTCGGCCGCCGACCCGACGCTCGTCAAGCGCCGCTACGTCGAGTGGTCCGACATGTCTCTGGGCGCCGCCAATCGGCATCACCTGGTGTTCTACGGCATCAGTGCGCGCTCCGCTGCGACCTACACCGTGCAGTTGAACGGGCTGGTCTGGGAGTGGCTGGCGAGCGACCGGGACGGCGACGTGCGCATTGCGACGGTCGACAGGAACGGCGAGGTCTTTGGACTCGATTGCGATGGCGGGTCCAGCATGCCGGTGCGCCCGTCTGGCGCCGAGGCTGGTCGGCGATAGTCTGGGTGGTGGGATTCGACCCGATTCGGGTCGCTTGATAATACTCTACTGATTCGCATCGCACGGGAGTGAGTACCGACGGATGGCGAATCCCACCCGGTCGTGACAACAGAAAACGATGAACGCAGGGTTGGCCCTACATCCAAAACGCCAAGTCCCGCGCCTTCTTCCCCGTTCGCCAGCCTCGCAAGTCCCCGAACAACACATCCGGATCGCCGCCGTCCGCCAGGAAGGCACGCCACGAGTAGTGGTCGTAGATCACCTGAATATGCACCGCGTACAGCGTCGCAAGTCGCTTGTTGCCGCGGATGATCACCAAGTTCTCATCGTTCTTCTCTGATGCCGACACCGAGAAGTTGTGCGAGCCCGTGACAACCGCACATGTGGGGGAGAACGGGTCGGCGACGATGACCTTCGAGTGAACGATCGCCATCAAGCCGGCGGGGAAGAATTTTCGCCGCACGAACTCCTCGCGGGCCCAAGACGGCCCGTTCTTGTCGATGCCGCTCGGTAAGAGCGTCGATTCGCGGAAACTGTTCTCCTCGCCCTTCCGCACGACTCGCACCCCGTGCTCGATGATCCTACCCGTGGCACTCTCGCGTACTTCAGAGACAACGCCGCGCACGTAGGGGCCAGTCGCGCCCTGGCTGCGATCGAGAAGGGCGTTCAGGATCGGCGACTGCCCCGGGGTGTACTGCAAGAAGAAGAGCCCATGTTGCGCGTCGCGGATGATCTTCTCGGCTTCCGTCAGGTCGGCATGGGCTTTGGCGGCCGAGAAGATGACGTAGGCGGGGCCGTCGACCGTTGGAGTCGTATTCTTGGTTTTGAGCGTCGCGGGCATGTCGTCGTGCGCCTGGACCAGCAGATCCCACTGCTTCCGGAATCGCTCGGCGATCTTCGCGCGGCTGATGACGAGAACGTTGTTGAGCTGCGTGCAGAGCCCCGTGACCGTCCAATTGGTGCTGCCGGTCAAGACGCGAACCGGCCCCGCGTGCGGGTCGACTTCGACCACGAACTTGTTGTGCACGCTCGGCGACGAGCGACCCGCTTTGGAAAGATCGCGCTCGTGGACCACGAGCCCCGCCGTCCGGAGTTCGGTGGCGAGAGTTGCGAGCGTCGCCGACCCATTCCCGAGCAAGACGTGGCCGTGGCTGCCGAACGCCTTCAGGCCATCGATCAGCTCGCGATCGTTGACCTCGTAGAGAGCGGCATAGATGTCGCTCCCACGCGTATGAGCCCGGGCTAGGAAGTCGAGCAGGACGTGCCGTGCCTGGCCCGCCAAGTAGCGGCGCGCCGGGAACCCTGCCTGGGCAAGCTGCGTCTTCAACTTCTTCAATCGCGCCACGGTCACGTCACCCTGGACGAAGCGGCTCACGACCTGTGACATGATGATGCCCCGGTTGAAGACGGCCGCGAATCCGTCGCCCGCGTCTGAGGTCGCATCGACAGGTTCGCTCCAGCCGCTCGCAGCAGCCGGGACGGCGTGGAACTTCCCGGCGGTCGCGGCGGGAATCATCGGCACGACCCGGTACTGCACTCGGTCGCCCGGATTGATCCCGTGGTCGAACCAAATGCAGCGGCGAATCGGCGACGCGACCGACGAGATGCCGTTGATCGGCACCGGCGGCCCGCCCTTCTTCGCCGGAATCCGATTGTGAATCGGCGTCTCGACGCCGGTTTTCACGTCGCGCTTCCAGAGCGCGAATCCAATCCACGCGTCCTGCCACGGGTCAGGGCGCCACGCAATGAGCGCGTCGTCCGAGTTCGCATAGGCCAGAATATGAATGGTCATAGTCGGTACGCCTCGAGTGCTGGGGACGCCGGCAGTCTACGGCAGTGGAGACCTGAAGGGAACTTCTCCCGGCTGCGGAGTCGAAAGCATCGTGCGCCGCGCGCCGAGGGCAATACTGCGTACGTAGATGTGCTTCCGCTACGTGCGGTCTTGAGGCGTGTTCGTTTGCACAAGCTGTACTCCAAGTAGACGACATTAGGGCATGGCCGTCAGTCTCGCGACCTTGACAATCTGTATATACAGTCGTATGGTATTCTCGTGAGGTGCGCGTGGGACGCGGCCAAGAGCGACGCGAACCTTCGCGAGCGCGGCTTTGACTTCGCGTTCGCAAGCACCGTGTTCGATGCCCCGATACTCGTGTTCGAGGATACTCGCCGCGACTACGGCGAGCGCCGATTCGCCTGTGTCGGCCTGGCGAGCGGAAGGCTTTTGACGGTGGTCTTTACCGACCGTCTTGGCCTGGACGACGAACCGGAGCGAAGAATCATCTCGGCGCGGCAGTGCAACCGTCGAGAGAGGGAACGGTATGAACAAGCAATCCCGAAGAGCCAGGGTTCCTAGCCGCGGCCGTGCAGACCTCGCTCGCCTGGACCGAACGACGGAAGCGGAGATCGAGGCAACGTCTCCGCCGGAACTCGCGAACTTGCCGGAGACCTTTTGGGCGGAGGCCGTCTTGGTCGCGCCGATTCCGAAGCGCGCCATCTCGCTGCGCGTGGACGAAGACGTGCTGACGTGGTTCAAGTCGGCGGGCCCACGCTACCAATCCCGCATGAACGCTGTACTTCGCAGCTACATGACTCACGTGCGCCGTCGCCGCCGTGGGCGGGGCGCGGCGTAGCACGAGTCGTTGCGAGGCCGAAGTCGCTCGAAGTCCGGGCCTGAGTTTTAATCAGTTGTTCCCCGGGGTCGCGAAATCGTTTTCCCGCATCTCCCAGGCCGAACCGTCGGCATGCGGTATGCCCCGTTGCCTTCACATCGACGCTCGCTCTACCATTTGCACCCGATCCGCCCGGCATTGCGATCGAGCGGAGAAGGTGCCATGAACGGCTGTCCGACTCCAATCCTGGCGGTCCCAATGGCGATTCGAATCGTACGCCTCGGAAGCGACCGCGCCCCAGGCGAAGGCCTGCGTATCGGTACGGTGCGCCGGCCCCCACGCGGCGTTCCCAAGAGCGACTTCGCACGGCTCGACTACTACGACACCTGGCTGCCGCAACTCGCCCCCAGCACCGCGCTCTTCACTTGGGCGCGTTCCGAACCATGGACCGATCAACGATGGCGCGAGTTCGCGCGGCGCTACGGCGCCGAAATGCGCTCTCCGGACGTGCAGCACACGATTGCGCTCCTCGCCGCGCTCTCGGCGTCGGCAGACTTTTCCGTGGGTTGCTACTGCGACGACGCAGCGCGCTGCCACCGATCGCTCTTGGCGGATTTGCTCAGGTCGCACGGGGCCAAGGTCGCCGCCGTGCCGAAGTCCGCTGACTCGCCGCCGCGGCGACCCTCTCGCACCAGCCGCATCCCGCGAGCCGCCGTCAAGTGAGCGCCTAGCGACAGCCCGACCGCGACCACAAGTGACTGCCGGTACGCCGGCATTGCTTCCGGTGGGCTCGCACGTTCGTTTACAGTCACCGTATCGCAGGTAGACACACCGCGTGGCTAGCCGGCAGCGCGACACCGCAACACCCGTCCACCGCGCGAAGAATTCGGCTCGAGGGTCGCGGCACGTCTCCTGCGGGTCCGTCCGTTGCGCCTGAAGGACCGGCGACTGCCCGGCTTCGCAAAGGATGTTGTATGATCACGATCGTCTGGACGCCGATCCCCGACCGACCAAGACGTGGACAACCTCCAAAGTGCGAGCCATGCTCCGGATGTCTGGTGGAGGCACGATGACGAACGACACTTGGAATCCGCGGGACGTACCGACATACGCTGTTACCGATGCTGGGCGACTCGTCGGGCTTCGCCCCGACCGCGTTCGCCGCTGGCTGCTCGGCTACTCATACAAATATCGCCCAGCGGGCGCAGGGAACGAGCGCGAAGTCAGCCGGTCACCGGTGCTATTGCGTGTGGGCGCGCGGAGTTCACCCTTCGCATCGTTCCTGGACCTCGTAGATCTGCTGTTTGTGAAGAGCTTCCTTGAGCACGGAGTCTCTTTGCAGAAGCTCCGCATTGCACTCGACGAGGCAAGCACGCTCCTTGGGACGCCTCATTTTGCACAGCAGAAATTTTTCACCGACGGTCATGCCATCTTTCTCAAGGTCAACTCCGGAGGGCCGGCGCTCTTGCAGCTCATGACCGGCGGCCAATGGGTCATCGCCCCGGTCATCACAGCGATGGCCAAGCGGATCGAGTTTCACCAACTGACGGGCCTTGCCGAACGCTGGTACCCCCTGGGGGCTGGCACGCCAGTCGTTCTGGATCCGAAGGTGTGCTTCGGAGCGCCGACAATCTTGGGACGCGGCACCGAAACGGCCGTCGTTCATGATTTATTCGTTGCCGAAAGACGGAACCTCAAGAGCGTTTGCTCATGGATGGATCTGAGACCCGAAGAGGTCAAGGCGGCCGTCGTATTCGAGGAGCAACTCGCCGCCGCATGACATTTTTCATCGACAACAACTTGAGTCAAGCGCTCGCGAAGGGCATGCATGGCTTCGGCGAGGACGTGATTCATCTCGTCGACAAATTTCCGTCGACAGCTCGGGATGAGGAATGGCTCAAGTATGTCGGGAAGAACGACATGTGCCTGGTAACGCGCGACGAGAAAATCCGCTCCCGACCCAACGAGCTGGCCGCCTTGAAAAACCACAAGGTCGGCGCATTCTTCCTCGGCGGCAAAAATCTATCGCGATGCACGATCATTCAGCAACTGGTGCGAAACTGGCCTCGGATGAAGGAGTACTCGGCAAAGACACCGCGTCCCTTCGCTTTTCGTGTCCCCGCGAATGGGACGACCTTCCAGAAACTGTTCTGAGTTGAAGATCTGTTCCACGCCTCGGAGGTGCGCTGTAGATGCCCGATTGGCGTCACTACATTGTGGCTGATCCCGCGGTTCTGGCGGGGAAGGCGGTCGTTCGCGATACGCGCCTGGCTGTCGACTTCGTCCTTGGCTTGTTTGCGTCCGGGTGGACGGAAGATCAAGTGCTTCAGAATTATCCCAACTTCTCGCGCGACGCACTTCGAGCGGTCTTTGCATTCGCGGCCGAGAGTCTTGGCGACGAGGCGCTCGATCCCCGGAGGCGAACGACCGAATAGGTGTAGGGGTGCTATGACACTGGACGAGGAGCGCTACAAGATTCTGTTCCGCGAGTACGCCCTTGGGCATTTGACGATGCGCGAGGTTGCTACGCTCCTTGGTCACGACGTAGTTGACGTACTCGTGGAGTTCGAACACCTCGGTGATAGCCGGACGATCGATCAAAACCGCCTGAATGCCTTCGAGCGCTCGACAATCTTGGAACGAATCGAGCGAGATCGGTTGGCGCGCGGCGGAGAGCCGGTGTACAGCGCCGACGCAGTCGCCCGTGACGTGATCGCAAGCGAGCGCCTCGAGCGCGTCGCTGGATCCTGCGCCACACCGAGTAGCGGCGCGGTCCGCAGCTCCGCAGCGGTCCCGGAGCAGGCGCGCTCTGAATCCGTGGCATTGACCGGGTTCAGGAATCGGTGGCACAATAGAACCATGCGTGACGAAGTCAAAAAGATCATCGAAGCGTTTGACGCGCTTCCGCCGGCAGAGCGAGTCGACTTCAGCTTTCCACAGGACGATGATCTAGTCGCCGCCGCCGACAATACCTTCCGAAGTTTCGACGACGGCGAGCGCGATCAGACTACTGGAGTAGCGCCATGACTCCCAAACTCGAGAGCGCCCAGTATGTAGCTGAGTACCGCATCTACCTCCGATTCGCAGACGGCCGTCAAGGTGAACTCGACCTGGCGCAGGACCTGTGGGGCGAAGTATTCGAGCCGTTGCGCGATCCGGCGGCCTTCCGCGCCTTTGCGCTGGATCGGGAATTCAACACCATCGTTTGGCCCAACGGCGCCGACCTGGCCCCGGAGTTTCTGTATTCGGCCGTCTGCAATCCGGGAACGGGAACCGATGGCGGTCGTTCGGCCATTGGATAGCGCAATGGACTGCGACGACCTGCTTCGTCCGGACTACTCCCAGGCGTCGAGGAGTGCCCCGATGGCACCCAGCACATCGAGCAGCATGCGCCTCGCGGCAACATACTCAGGCTCTGGGTTGACGGCGCCACTCCTTCGCGGTTTTCACCATCTTTTCGATGAGCGTTTCGGCTTCTTGTGGCCCGCGTCCGGGGCTTGTCATCAGGTCTGCGGCGACCTGGCTTGAAGCCGCCGCCACGACGGTCATTGCTGGATTCGCGCCAACCGAGCGCCGCTGCGTTCTTTCGAACACAACATCGTCATACGGCTCGAGGAGCCAAACGTTCGCACCGGCATCCGCTGGGGTGAGGGCCAGCGTCCTGGCCGCGCGCTCGGCGTCGTCGACGTAGATCATCGCCAAGCGGGCTGGGGCAATGCCTGGTCCCGCCATCGACCCCGTAACGGCGTACCGTTCGACCTTCGCGACCTTGGCCGCGAGCGCCTCGAGTTCAACGCGGACCGCATCCGGAGCGTTCGAATCGGTGGCGTCCGGTGGGTGGCATCTATCCGTCGATGCCATCGACGGCACGCTGATCGTGCGTTACCACGGTGAAACCGATGTCGACGTGCGAAGCGGCGAGACCGCTCATGTGGATCTGGTGCTTGTCCCCACGACCGGCCGCATCAAGATTCACGTCCGCTGGGGTGAGGACAATCGCAACTGGTCGTCGACGTTCGGTGTGCCGGGCGCGATCGGGAACGGCGTCGAAATGTTATCGGAATACGATGGCGACCTCATCGTCGGCGGTGGCTTCACGTCCATCGGCGGCATTGAGGCCGATGGCATCGCGCGCTGGGACGGCACGACGTGGCATCCGATCGGCAGCGGTGTGGGCGGGTCGGGGCAAGTGTGGACGGCGGCTCACTATGGCACTGACCTGATTGTGGGCGGCACGTTCACGACGATGAACGGCGAGCCGGCGCGCTACGTCGCACGCTGGGATGGCTCGTCGTGGCATGCGATGGGCGACATCAGTCCGCGCGGCGAGGGTAAAGTGCAGGCGCTTCTCGCTTGGAACGACACCCTGTATGCGAGCGGGGCGCTTGCTCAACCGGATGGTTCACAAACGGGCGTCGCTCGGTGGGACGGATCCGCGTGGCAGTACCTGCCCTACATCGGCGTCGATGCATCGGCACTCGCCGTGTATCAAGCGCATCTCATCGTCGGCGGGGGATTTCCGCTGCACGAAGGCGGGACAGCGTATATCGCCCAATGGACAGGCAGCGATTGGGAAATCCTCGGCGGGGACGTGGATGGCGGCGTCTCCGCCATGCTTCAGTACGGGCCCGATCTCATCGCGGTCGGCTGGTTCACGACGGCGGGCGGCACGGTCGCCGTCAACCACGCGGCGCGCTGGGATGCCACTGCATGGCACGCGATGGGTGATGGAATGGATGACATCGTCGGCCGTCTGACGATCTATCACGGCGATCTCATCGCCGGAGGCGCCTTCAGCCACGTCGGCACGATGGCGTGGCCTGGTATCGCGCGTTGGAATGGCAATGCCTGGCGTCCACTGGGCGCAGGCCTCGACGGGACGCGCGAGGAGCGCTCCTATCTCTTCCCGAGTGCCTTCGCCGTCACGACGTACGATGGCGCGCTCGTGGTCGGCGGTCGGTTCGACACGGCGGGCGAGAAGCCGGCGCGCGACCTGGCGTTGTGGCGGGATTAGTAGAGCGAACCTTCGCGCCCCGCGATTTGTAGCGGCCACTCCGCGCGACGGGCGACGTGCCCGGGGGCGGCGTCAACGACATCGACACATCCTCGTCACACAAAGAATGACACATAAGCCGTACTTGACAGTTATGCCATATTATCTTATCGTCCTATCAGTCAAGCAGGAGCGAACCGGGGCATCCGCAGGTCTGGGATGAAGGGGCTCTTGCCAGCCTTTACGGTCGATGGGCTGCTCCCGGCGGGAGACTACGAGCTGACGCTGAGCGAGCTGCGCGTGTCGATGTTGGTTGCGGGACCTACACCGGCGGTGCCCGGCTGGGACGCCGACTGGCGGGGGACACTCGTGGAGAATCTTGGCGTATTGGTGGAGCAACTGGCGAGGGTCGGAATCACCGACGTGTTCGTGAACGGCTCGTTCGTCGAGGACAAAGCGCATCCCAACGACATCGACGGCTACTTCTGCTGCGACTTCGGCGACCTCGTCACTGGGGCGCTTCAGCGGCGCTTGAACATTCTGGACGCACACAAGGTGTGGACCTGGGATCCGAATTCTCGGCGCCCATATCGCGGATATCCCAAACAGCAGTTACCGATGTGGCACCAATACCGGGTGGAGCTGTATCCCCACTACGGGCAGTTCTGCAACATTCGTGATCAGCACGGTCACGAACTGGAGTTTCCTGCGGCGTTTCGGCTGTCGCGGCGCAACGATGTGCCACGGGGCATTGTCAGGGTCAGGAGCCGGCCATGATTCGCACTGAAGCCGAATATCAAAAGGCGGTTCGCCGACTCGAGGAAGAGAAGCGCCGTGTTGTGGAGTATCGAACGCGTCTTGAGACGATGAGTCTGGGGCCCGAAGAGATCAAGCGTGCGCTGGATCCAATCCAGTCGTTTCATCTCCAGCTCGTGGAAGAGGTGCAGAGTTACGAGCGTCTCAAGCGCGGTGAGTTTGGAGAGCTGACCAATCTGCACGGACTGGGCCGATTGCTTGTGGGGCTGCGCATTGCGTTGGGCCTCACGCAGCGCGAGCTGGCTGCGCGCCTCGATATCGATGAATCCCAGATCTCGCGCGATGAGCGTAACGAGTATCGCGGCATTTCGATCGAGCGCGCCAATCGCATTCTTGAAGTCATGAACGTGCAGCTCAAGAGCCGGTTCGATACACCGGTCGAGAGCGCTGACCGCGCGATCAGCGCCCGTAGAGAACCTTGATCTAGGAGCGCGCTTCGGCGCTCCGCGCCTTGCCATCGCTCGAACGCCCACGCGCCGCCAAACTCGTATCCGCGAATGTCGCCACCTCGATGACTTGCTCGAGCGGCTGCTCGAGGCGCGGATCCTGGTGGCTGCGGACGACGATTTCCTTCGCGAAGAGAAGTGCCAAGTAGCGCAGCTTGAGCGCCGGGCGTTCGGCGACGGACATGTAGTCGCGGTGCCCGGAGTTCACCTGCCAGCGGCCCTCCTGCATCCGCGACCGCCAGGCCGCGCCCGGTTGGCTCACGAACTCGGGCTCCGGAATGCCTTCGGCGGGTTTCGCATCGTGGATCTCTGCGAGGACGGCGACCGGAACGGTTGCTTCCACCGTACGCCCGGCCACGAAAGCCACGACTGTAATGCTTCCCGTCGCGGGCACTGAGGCTGCCTGCAAGACGCAATCGCTCCGGCCGGCGACGCCGATCAAGTCGACACGAGCGAGGACACCAATGCTGCCTTCCAGGCGCCACTCGAAGTCCACTGCGCCATCGAGCCCGCGTCCCGTTTCATCAACTGCAACGGCGCGCAGACGCTTCGGCGCGTCGCACTCGACGCGTACGCGCGCCGGCGCGATGCGCACCGCGGCGAGTGGTCCCGGCGGCAACAACGGCGCGAGCGGTGGTTCCGGCACGATCGCATCGAGTTCGGCCGCTTCGCGCTCGGCGGCGGCCGCGGCCGCCGCTTCGGCGTTGGCGTTGACGGCTCCGGCTGTGCGGCCGGTCCCGCTCCCATCGGGGGCGGGCCCCGCCGGTGCATCCTTGGGTTCATGTACGGGCAACATCGCGTAGCGCGGGCGCTGCCGGTAGAAATCGCGAAAGGCGCGCTGCAGGTCGCGGATCAGCGTGCGGTCGAGTTTCTCGGCCTTGCGGCGTTCGAGATTCTGGAGCAGTGTCACGAGCGCGGGTTCGAGAGTCGCCAACGCTGTCGCGAATGCCGCCCCCGCTTCGTCGACGATGACGCCACGGCGGCTTCCAGGCGCCACATGGAATCCAGAGAAGTCGATCATTCCCGTCAATCGCGCGTCGGTCCAAGGTTCGCGGTCGAGTTCCAGTGCGCCGAGCGATTGGAACGAGTCCGCGACGAGTGTGCCGGTCGAGTAGAGCCCAAGGCTCGCTGCCTTTTCATTTTCGTTCTCACCATTGGCGAGATAGATCTCGATGCGCATGGCGGCGTATCCCGGCACGTTGACATACTCCGGCAACGGGATGCGCTCGCCGAGAAACCGTTGCGGCCGCACTTGAATCGCCTTGGGTGCCGTGCCGCGCGACATGCGATCCTCGACGACGAGATCGACCTCGCGCCCGAGAAGCTGTCCGCGCAGTTCACCCGCCAGATAGTCCGCGGCGCGCCGGCCGGCGAGTGCCGCTTGTGCCTCTTTGTGCAACCCGACGACAACGACTTCCGTCCAACGCTCGTCGAGTTGCAAGCGGCCGCGCAGAGGCTCGATGTCGAAATGCGGCTCGTCGCGGCGCAGGATGAGGCGCTGCGCCTTTTGTCCCGGCATTGAGCTGCGGATCTCGAGACGGTGTCCGAGACTCCAGAAACCGAGGAGCCCAATGCCATATTGCCCTTGTGTCATGAGCGCCAACCGCTCCTGAGGCGATAGCGCGCGTTTGCGACTGTGTCCGATATGGGTCGCAATGTATTCGAGCGCCTTGGCGCGCTCCATCTCGGGGATGACGCCACCACCATCGTCATGAATGCGCAAACACGGCACGCCTTTTTCGCGCACCCGTGTCACCCGTACCCGCTGCGCTCCGGCATCGAGGCTGTTCTGCACCAGCTCGGCCAACGCCTTGCGTGGGTCCGGCTGGCTCATCGCCAGCCAGCGAATCAGCTCGAACGGATCGTGCGGCTTGACACGGCCGCGAACGGCATCGGGCGCTTTGCGCCGCCGCCGCTGTTTCGGCGGCGTATCGCCCTCGGGGGAGGGTTCAGAGAAGAGACTCGCCATGCGTCGACAATATCATCGACCTGCGGATTCGCGCGAGGGGCTTGGTCTTCGAGTTTTGACGCCATTTTAATGCCCCCGGGCCGTAGCGTCGGTCGTTCGGTATCCGCTGGCCTTCGCTCCCGTGCCGTATCGGAGGGGTCTGTCGGCGCCTGGCTGTGCTGGCGCCCCACCGTATGGAGAGCCTCACCGAATTCCTTCGCGGCCACGCCGCGCGTGTCGAGCGTGCGGTGCTCGGGCGGCACAAGAGCCCGCTCGAACGCGGCATCTTCCATCGTCTGTCGCTCGTCGCGTTCTTCGCCTCTGGGTAGGCTTGGGCGCCGACGGCCTGTCGTCGTCCTGTTACGGACCCGAGGAAGCCTACCTGGCGCTCGGCGTCCACACCCACCTGGCGCTCTTCATGGCGGTCGCCAGCGCCATCACCGTGGCGGTGATCGCCGCCAGCTACATGCAGATCATCGAAAAATTCCCGAACGGCGGCGGCGGATACTTGGTGGCCACCCGGCTTTTGTCGCCGGGCGCGGGATTGGTGAGCGGCTGCGCGCTGGTCGTTGACTACATTCTCACGATCGCGGTGTCGATCGCGAGCGGCGTCGACGCTTTGTTGTCCTTTGGATCGCACGCCGCTTGGTCGGCAAGGACTTGCAGAGGGTCGTGTTTCTGAGCGTCGTCGAGGCGCCGTGGGAGGATACACACAATCAAATCCGCCTTGCCGCGCTGCGTGCCGAGCGTGAACATGAACTGCAGCGCTATCAGTCGTTGGCGCGCGGGCATGGCCTGGCCGCTGAGTACGAAATCGCGTTGGATGCGGATGTGGCTCGCGGGCTGGAAGCGTTGGCACTGCAGGTCGCGGCGCGGTATCCCAACGCGGTCTTCGTCGCCGGCCAAGTCGTCTTCCAAAGGCCGAGCGTCACGACCCGGTTCCTGCACAACGAGATCGCCTTTTCCCTCCAGCGCCGCCTGCTGCCGCGCGGCTCGAACATGATCATCTTGCCGGTGCGTCTGCCCCACGAAGTGTGGCCCGCCAACGCGCCCGAGTGATCACACATTGCTCGTCACTCCGAACGTTTTCTGATGCTA
>JANLSU010000129.1:0-25321 GCA_031362565.1 bacterium
CAGCCGCCACACCGCCAAGCGTCAACACCGCCAGGCTGAACGCCAAAGCACGCCGGTGCTGGAGCACGAAGCGTGCGGCGTTCATGGCGCGTCCGTGACGCGGAGCCGCGTCGAGTCGGGCAACCCGTGCGCGCCGACGCCTACAAGACGCATGCCGCGCCGCACCGTGGGGCCGGTGATCTGAATCAGACTGTCCGTCTCGACGCCCGCCGTAACGGCGCGCACGACGCCAAGCGAGTCACCGACGGCTTCGACGACGGTACAGGCGCCGGTTTCGTCGTCCCGGCGCAACGCGCGGCGCGGTACGCACAGGACATTCGCATGCACGTCGACCACGACGTCGGCGGCACCGAAGAGATCGACCCGCAGCGGCGTCGCGCGATCCACGAACCGCAGCCGCACTTCCACGGCCTGCGACGCCAGGTCGACGGCCGGCGCCGCACTCTCGACCCGCGCCCGGAAGGCGCGGCCCGGCCAGGCCGGAAAACGGATGTCGGCGTCCTGGGGCGGATGAATGCGCGACAAGAAGCGCGGCGGAACTCGCGCCACGAACACCAAGGAGCCGAGGTCCACGACGGTCACGAGTGGTGCACCCGCCGCCACCCACTCCCCTTCGTGCAAATGTCGAACCGCTACGACGCCATCGAACGGAGCGCGCACATCGAGCAAGGTGCGCAGCGTGCGGGCGCGTTCCACGTCGGCGCCGGCGCGGACGCGTTCTTCTTCGGTCGTCGCGTCACCCACGAGGCGCTCGGCGCCCCGCACGGCCGCCGCCGACTCCTCGGTCTCCACCTGGGCGACGAGCGCACCGGCTTGGACGACGTCGCCCTCGAGCGCGGCGAGATGGGCGACGCGTCCGGCGACCGGCGCGCCGATGGTCTCTTGTCGGAGCGCCCGCGTCGAACCCGTCACCTGGACCCGTTCGCGCAAGGTCGCAACGCGCACCGTGTCGACCTGGACGTCGACGACCGGTTGCACGCTACCGGGATCGTCTTCCTCGGCGGCGTGGCGGCACCCGGCTACGAGCCCACCGAGTACGACAGCCACCATACAGAGACGTTTCACGGCGTTCCTCCCAAGCGCAACAAACGCGCTTGGGCGCGCGCCGCAGCCGCCTCCGAGTCGATCCGCGTCAAAGCAATTTCGACGTACGCCCGGTGCGCCTCCAAGACCTCGAAGCCGCTTGCCGCGCCACCGGCCCAACGCTCGCGAACCAGTCCGGCGACGCGACGCGCGCCGTCAAGAGCCAGCGCCAGTCGGTCGGCGTGCGCCCGCGCCGTTTCGAAAGCGCTGCGTTCGGCGGCATCTTGGGCGGTGAGTTGCTGCTCGACAGCGCGCCGATCCGCGCGCCGCGCCATCACCATCGCCGCGTCGGCCTCGACACGCGCCGCGCCGGCACCGGAATCCCATAGCGGCATCACCACATCGACACCGACTCGGTAGCCCAGCACGTGATTGCGTCCGGGCTCGATCAACTGATTGCGCCCGGTCCAGGCGCCGGCTTCACCGGCAAGGGTGACGCGCGGCCGGCGCTCGGCACGGCGCGTTGCCTGTTCGACCATCGCCGCTTGCGTCTCGATCTCGGTTTGCCGGCTGTCCGGCGCAACGGCCGCACTCCACTGTGGATCGGGTGTCGCAAGGCGCAGCGTGTCTTCGAGCACGATGGGGGCTTCGGACGTACCGCCGATGACGCCGCGCAGATGCAGTTCGGCGCCGCGCGCCTCGCCCTGGGCGGCGTCGAGTGCCGCGCCCTCGAACTCGAGCTGCGTGTCGAGCCGCAGTGCGTCGGTCCGCAGTGCCGTGCCGCCGCGCGCTAGACGCTCGACTGTTTCTTGTTCACGGCGCAGATCTTCGACACTGCGCGTGAGGACTTCGACCCGGCGCGCCGCCGACCAGAGATCGATGCACGCGAGCCGGGTGTCGAGAGCCACGTCCGCGGCGGTGACAGCGCGCGCGGCGCGCGCTTTTTCCACCCCGATGACCGCGGCGCGTTGTCCGAGATGCGCGATCCCGCCGTCGTACAACGGCTGCTCGACGCTGAGGAGCGCCGCGAGTTCGCCACCCTCGGTGAGCGCCGGATCGAACCCGTCGATCGGTGCGAAGGCGGCGCCGCCGCGCGCTTGCACGACGGGACGGAGCGCGCCAGCGGCAACTTTGACGTGGGCCGTGGCCGCACGCACTTCGGCATCGCCCGCCTCCATGCGTCCGTGTCTGGAAAGCGCCTGCTTGACGCAGTCTTCTACACCAAGCGCGTCAGCGGCCGGCGCCGAGCGCGGTACCGCGACAAGAAACATCGTGTTGAACGCTAGAGCGCAGAACACGGTCGAAGTGCGGCGTCGGTCGGACAAGTTGGTTCCTCGGCTTACAGCGGAATGAAAAAGCGAAGCACGCGCCTGGGAATAACACTAGCGCGCTTCATGCCGGGGGTTGTCGCGACGGAGTCGCGAGTCTGTCGCACGGACGTAAAAAGACCCTTCGGGGTAACTCAGTGCTGGCAGCCTGGACAATAGAACGTGCTGCGGCCCGCCTGGACGATGCGCCGAATTTCGTGGCCGCAGCGGCGGCAGGATTCCCCAGCACGTCCGTAGACTTCCAACTTGTTCTGAAACGCACCGTATTGGCCGTCGGCGTCCCGGAAGTCCTGCAGCGTCGTGCCGCCTTCCACGACCGCCTGTTGCAGGACGGCGAGCACTGCCGCATGCAGACGCGTCCAGCGCGCCGTGCCTAGACGCCGCGCCGGTGTCATGGGATGTACGCTTGCTTGGTGCAGCGATTCGCACGCGTAGATGTTCCCAACCCCGACGACAACCGCTGCATCCATCAGCACGTTCTTGATGGGCTTGCGTGCCGCGCGCGCCCGTGCCTGCAGTACGGAGGGCGTGAACGCCGGATCGAAAGGTTCGGGCCCGAGGCGCGCGAAGCGCGGATGGCGCCGCAACTCGGCCTGCGGAACCACGAACAACATCCCGAACCGGCGCGGATCCTGGAAGCGCAGTTCGGACGCATCATCGAGCCGGATCCGGACGTGGGTATGAGCCGCGAGCGGCGCGTCCACCGGCGCCAGGAGAAACCGGCCGCTCATCCCGAGGTGCAAGACGAGGACGTTGGCATCGTCGAGTTCGAGCAGTAGATACTTCGAACGCCGGCCCACCGCCACCACCCGCCGGCCGATGAGGGCTTTCTGCAACTGCCGCGGTACGAGGCGCATGCGCAGGCGCGTGTCACGGACGATGACGTGGGTCACCTGCCGGCCCGGCAGCGATCTGGAAAGGCCGCGGCGCAGCGTTTCGACTTCCGGCAGTTCAGGCATCGGGCCTCCCTTGGCGCCATGGCGTCTTTCTTGCCCGACGACACCTATGCGCCGTCCACCAATCTCGATCCTCGTTTTGGGCGCTCTGGCGCTCGGCCTGATCGCCACCCTGGGCATGCTCGCGATCCGCAATGCGGGCGAGCATCGCGCACCGATTGTGCGTGAAATCAATGACTTGGTGGCGGGATTCGAACCATCACCGCAAGTGGGGACCGCGGCAATCCAGAGTCGTCCCGACCCCGCGCGCCACCCCCAGCCGCTCGCCGCCGTGGCCGCCGTCGTAGCGGTCCTCGCAGTGTGGTACCGGCTGCACCGTCAGCACCGCTCGCGCAACAACCGTTCATAGTGCGCCTCGACTTGCGCCGCGATCCGCGGCCAAGCGAACTCCGCGGCACGCTTCCGGCCGCCGGCTCCGAGCGCCGTGCGCAGGCCGGCGTCGCTGACCATCCGCCGCAACACATCGCGCAGATCGCCAGCGTCGGCCGTGGCGTGCAGGAGCGCCTCTTGGCCCTCGCGCACCACGTCCGAATAGCCGGGGATGCGCGCCGCGACGATCGGCTTGCCGGCCGCCATCGCCTCCAAGAGTGTAATCCCAAAACTCTCGTGGCCGATGGACGGGGCAACGAAGACATCGCACTTGCGGTAGAAACCCGCCAATTGATCGCCATGCGCCGAACCATGGAACGTGACGCGCGACCGCGCCTCGGCCCCGAGTTGGCGCCGGCACGTGGCGCCGAGCGGCCCGTCGCCTACCACGTCGAGACGCAAACGCGGCAATTCCGCCGACAGGCCCTCGAACGCTTCGAGCAACACCGACAGCCCCTTCTTCGGCACCAGATGGCCGACAAAAAGCAGCCGCTGCTCGCCATTCGGCGCCGGCTGATGGCCGTTCGGTGCAAAGCGCTTCAGGTCGATGCCGTTCGGAACGATTTCGTAGTCGCGCTGGAAGTAACGTGCGAAAGAGGTCCGCGCCGCCGGTGACACGGCGATGCAAAGCGGCAGGCGATCTTGGCGCGCGCGCAGCACCCACTGCCACCACCGCAGCATGCGCTCGGTAGGATGATAAGAATGAAACGTGCCGACATTGAGCGCCGGACTGCGGTCGAGCGCCAGGAGCGGCAGCATCGGCGTCATCGGGTTATGGATATGCACGACGTCGAAGCTCTCGCGTTTGAACACGGCGTCGAGGGCCTGCGGCAGGCCGGGCCGGTAGGTGACGCTCGCCATGCCGCCGTTGTACGGAAAACGAATATTGGGACCGAGCCGATAGGTGTAGGGTTCGAGAACGGGATCGATCGGCGCGCCGCCTTCGACCCGAAAACGGCTCGTCAGAATTCGCACCTCGTGACCCCGGGCCCGCAGTTCGCGGGACAGACACGCCACGTGTTCACCGATCCCTCCCGACCAAGGGGCGAAGAATTCGGTGACTTGCGCGATCTTCACGCCGCTCTCCCCAGTGCCGTGGCGGCGCCAGCCGCCGGCGCGAGCGGCGCGAACAGACACCACTGGCCGGGATACCGGCAAACCCGCTCCTGTAACGCGGCCGCGAACTCGGTGGCGATGAACCGGACGCGCGTCGCTTCGTCCGGCAGCGACCGAGCAGCAGCCGCCCAGTTTTCGCTGCACTGCAGTTCGAACCCCGCCGCGGTGCGCACCGCGAAAACGGCGTGAATCGCTGCGCCATGCCGCAGTGCCAAGCGCACCCCGCCGACGGGGATTTCGAGCCGCGCGGTCCCGGCGTCGACCGCTTCACGCCGCGCCCCGAATGGCCGGTCGGCGGCAAGTGCCAGCACACCATTGCCACGCAGCGTCGCGATCGGCACGCGGCCCGGGTCCCCCACCGGCACCGTGCGCACCCCGTGTTGCGCCCGCACCCGGCGGTAAAACTCGCCGAGCAGCGGCGGCTCGAGCGGCTCGACGAAGACGCAAACGTCGGTGCCACGGGCAGCGATCGCAAAGCCCACGAGATCCCAGTGCCCGAAGTGAGCGCTCAGCACCAATGCGCCGCGGCCGCGGCCGAGACTGGCCTGCAGCCGGTCGGCGTGGCGCCAGTCATAGGCGCCGATCGAATCGGCGAGTGACCGGTGCCGCAACCTCATCATCGACAGGTAGTAACGCGCATAAGTTCGGAATGTTTCGCAGCTCTGTTCGGGCCCCTCGACGGCGCCAAGCGCGGTGGCATTCGCGGCCGCAATCCGCCGGCCGCGACGCGACAGGAACCACGCGGCCCGGCCCACGTGGTCCGCGACGGCTTGTGTGAACCCAAGCGGCAGCGAGGCCGCGGGACGGCTCCCTGCGGGCAGCAGGCACTGCGGATTCAAACGTGCTCCTCGAGGATCGGGCCAAGGACGGCCCATGGAGTGGCCGATCGCAAGGTAGCACGCGCGCCGGTCCGCAGCCACCAGCGAGCGTGCGGTCCCGTCACGAAGGCGGTAGAATGCCGCGAGCGTCAACGGCGCGTGGAGGTCTGTGGAACCCGTCACCGAATCGCAGCTCGAGCCGGCCGATCCCGCAACTTGGCCGCGCCGGTGGTCGTTCGCGACGCCGCCCGGCGGACCGCGCCGTCGGACCCGTGAAGTGCGCGTTGGCGACGTCGGCATCGGCGGCGCGAATCCGATCCGCATCCAGTCCATGACGATCGCCGACACCCTCGACACCGACGCGGTGGTGCGGGAAATCGAACAACTGCATGCCGCTGGGAGCGAAATCGTCCGCGTCACCGCTCCGAACCGTTCCGCGGCTGAAAACCTGAGCGTGATTCGCGCCGAACTCGCGCGCCGCGGCGTGCGCGTGCCGCTCGTGGCCGACATTCATTTCACGCCGCAAGCCGCCCTCATCGCCACCGAGAGCGTCGAAAAGGTCCGCATCAATCCCGGCAACTACGCCGACCGGAAGCACTTCGAGAAATGGGAGTACACCGACGCGGAGTACAGCGCCGAACTCGAGCGCCTGGAAGCAGCATTCCGGCCGCTCGTCGTGAAGTGCAAGGAGCGCGGCGTGGCGATGCGGATCGGCACCAACCACGGCTCGCTCTCCGACCGCATCCTGAACCGGTACGGCGACACGCCGCGCGGCATGGTGGAATCAGCCCTCGAGTTCGTGCGCATTTGCGAGCATCACGGCTATCGCGACCTCGTTCTCTCGATGAAGGCCTCGGACGTCAAAGTCATGGTGCAAGCGTACCGGCTGCTCGCGCTCCGCATGCAGGAACTCGGCATGGACTACCCGTTTCATCTCGGGGTCACCGAAGCGGGAGCCGGCCTGGCGGCGCGCATCAAATCGGCGATCGGCATCGGCAGCCTGCTCCGCGACGGGCTGGGTGACACGGTGCGCGTCTCGCTGACCGAGGACTCGGTGTACGAGCTCCCGGTGGCGCGCGCCATCGCCGCGCTCGCGCCCACGAACGGATCCGTACGGCGCGGGCCTGACGGCGGGGCCGCGGCCACCAGTTGGGCACCACGCATCGATCCGTTCCGTTTTCAACGGCGCGCGGTCCGAGCGGCCGACCCGACCGGACTCGGCACGCATCAAGCGCCGCGGATCGAAGTCATCGCGCGCCCCGCGCCGGCGCTCCGGGACGATGCCCGCCTCGCGGTCCGCGCCCTGCAGGGTCTCGCGCATCGCATGAAGCCGGACCCTGATCTCATTGTAATTGCGTTTGATCCGACTGCGGACAGCGCTCTATGGAAACCGGTCCTCGAGGTCTGGCGCGAGGCACTCGCGCGGCCCGAATCGCGCCCGGGACTGGCCTGCGGAATCGAGGTTCCGAGCCGCTGGCTCGCCGAGGCCGGGTTCGGCGCGATCGCCGGCGCCGGGTGGGAGCGTGTCTCGGTCCGGATCGAAGCCTCCGACGTGGCGCGGTTCGATGCCGGCGGGCTCGCGGCCTGCTGCGCGCTGCAGTACGTCATCGCTGCCGAGAGTTCCGAGGCCGCCGCCGAAGGTACGCTGCAGCTCATCGCGCGCCTGCAATCCGGCGCCATCCCACGCGGCGCCCTCGGTCTCGATCTCGGGCCATCCGCCGTCGCCGACTATGCGCCGGCGTGGCGCCAAATCCTCGCCGCGGCCCCAGCCTGGGACGGTCCGGTGGTGCTGCGATGCACCTTGGCGGATCGAACGGCGGTCGATGCACATGCCAGCTACGACGAAATTCGCGTCGCGACGGCGGTTGGGGCGTTGCTCGTCGATGGGATCGGGGATGCGCTGCAGGTCGAATGTATCGACGCGGCCCGCGGCGCCGAGTGGGCCGCCGAAGTCTTGCAATCGACTCGGGCGCGCTTGAGCAAGGCCGACTTTATCGCCTGCCCGTCGTGCGGCCGGACGCAGTTCGACCTCCAGACGACTTCACGGCAGATCACGGCGCGGATGCAGCACTTGGTGGGTCTCAAGATTGCGGTCATGGGTTGCGTCGTCAACGGACCAGGCGAAATGGCCGACGCCGATTTCGGGTACGTGGGCAGCGGTCCCGGCAAGATCGATCTCTACGTCGGACACGAACGCGTCATGCGCGGCGTCGCGCAGGCCGACGCCGTCGAACGCTTGATCGACCTGATCCGCGACCGCGGCCGCTGGGTGGATCCCCCTGCCGGACCGGCGGCCACTTGAAGGGCCGGCGACAGTCCGCGCGCGCGGTCTGGACGATTCTGGCGCCCGCCGAAGCATTTCAGCTGCCGAATCCCATCCCGTATGCCATCCTGCACGGCGCGCGCGGCAAGCCGGTCCGGCGCGTCGCGGGACGAGTCTCGGAACAAGACAGCCGTGCCGTAGTCGGTGCCGCACCGGGCTTGATGACGCACGAGGGGTGGAGCGGTTGACCAACCGAATGCGTCACGGCACGGCAGGCGTGCTGATCGCCGCCGCGCTTTGCCTCGTGCCGGCGTCGTTCCGGCCATTCGGCGTCACCGGCCGCGCCGCGCTTGCGGCTGAAAAGGCCGAGCGCGTTTCGAATCCCGTCGATCCCGAACACATCATCCCGCCGCCGTGCGCGTTGTGTGCCAAAGACGACCTCGGCGTTCCCATCCACGAGCTGTCCGTGGCGGAAGTCGACGCTGTCGGCAAGGCGTACTCCGACACCAACATCGTCCGCATCGCGTTGGTCGATTCGCTGCTCGAAGCCGGCACCTTCGGGCCGCCCCAGTCCGGCAAGGCGCGCCAGCAGGCGCACATGCTGGTGCGCATGCTGACGCTCAACGCCTACTCGTACATGATCCGCTTCGGCACCGATCAGAGCACGGTGTGGCAATCCAACGAGGCGTCGATGACGCCGGCCTTCGCGAGCTTCTCGGATCCGGGCATCGTGCCGCTCGCACATCTGACGCAGGCGCGCATGGGTCTGGGCCATATGTGTGCCCGGTACGACTTGAGCCAGAAGATGCGGACCGAAACCATCGTCGGCGGCCGCCACTTGGCCGTGCGGATCGACGATGTCAACATCCAAGGGCACGCGGTGCGCGTTCTCATCATGGATTTGCCGACGAGTTTGCACGATGTCGTGGAGGTGTGGCTCACCGAGCACGTCTCCATGGATGTCAGCCACCCGTTCAGCGACGGCCCGCCGGCGCCGTACGAGTCGTACATCATCGGCAACATGCAAGGCCTGTTCGTGCACAAGGGCGGCATCCACCGGCCGGATGCATTCGTGTTCTGGGTCACGCCGCGGGCGACGCTCGGTCCGATGCTGCCGCAACTGCCGCTCGTCGGAGCGCGAATCTATGTGCCGCACCTGCGCTTCCGGTTGCCGAGCATCATTCCGGATTTCACCTTCGAGGACCTGCGCGAAGTCGATTTGCCGCAGCCGGTGCTGTCGCTGGACTACTTGAAGGAGAACCGCTACCCGGGCTGGTTGGAGCCGGCGTACATGCGCGGTTTCAAAGGCTGGGAGGGCGCCGGTCCCCTGCCGCCCGGGCTCCGCAAGCAATTCCCCGACCTCAAGTAGTGCTGTTCCTCAGGCATGGCGTAGGCGCGGATCGAGTCGGTCGCGAATGCCGTCCGCCACGGCTTGCAGCGCCAGTGTCGTCAGGCACAGCATGCCGCCCGGGAACAACGCCACCCACGGGGCGTCGAACACATGCTCCTGAGCGTCGCGCAGCATGACGCCCCAGCTCGCGGTCGGCGGCCGTAGACCCATTCCCAGGAAACCGAGCGCCGCCTCGATGAGAATCGCTTGGGATGCCGCGAGTGCCGCAGCCACCAAGATCGGCGCCGCCGCGTTAGGCAGCACATGGCGGAGCAGAATGCGCCGGGTCGTGTAACCGAGCGCCCGGCCCGCTTCCACGAAAGCCCGGTCACGGAGCGACTGCGTCGCCGCCCGCACGAGCCGCGCCACCGGCATCCAGTTCGTCAACCCAATGACCAAACAGAGGGTCGCGAAACCCGCTCCCCAGTACGAGCCCAGCACGAGCAGCACGAAAAACATCGGCATCGAAAGCACGACGTCCGTCGAGTGCGAAACGAGTGCATCGACACGTCCACCGCGATAGCCCGCCACGAGCCCGAGACTGGTGCCGATCAAAAGCGAGACAAGCGTCGACAGCAACGCCACCGCCAGCGACACGCGCCCACCCAACAGCACACGCAACAACGTGTCGCGGCCCAGATCGTCGGTGCCGAACCAGTGTTGCCACGACGGGCCAAGGCGGCGTATCTCCAAGTGAACCGCGTCACGTCCGGCGCCGGCGAACAGCGGCGCGAACACCGAGATCGCGACCAAAACGCCGAGCAAGCCCAGTCCCCAGACCAGCCCCGCCGGCGCCCGGCGCCCGGCAACGTGCGGTGGCCGTGACTCCACAGCCGGCATCATTGCTTCCCTTGGAATCGAATGCGTGGATCGAGGCGCGCATTCGTGAGATCCGCGGCGAGATTTCCGCCCACCACCAGCACCGACGCCACCAGCAACAGCCCCATCAAGCGCCAATAGTCGAAGCGCAGCGCGCCTTCGTAGAACAGCCGTCCGATGCCGGGCCACGCGAAGACGGTTTCGGTGATCGCGGCCCCGGTGAAGACGACCGGCACCTGCAATCCGAGCAGCGTGATGACCGGCACAAGGGCCGGCGGCAGCGCGTGGCGCAAGATGATCCGCGCTTCGCTCAGACCTCGGGCCCGCGCCGCGCGGACATGTTCATCGCCGAGCACGTCGAGGAGGCTGGCGCGCATCGTGCGGCTCCATTGTGGAATCTGCACGAAGGTCAGCACGAGGACCGGCAGGAGGAGGTGTAACAAATAATCGCCGGGCGAGAACTTCTCTCCGGGCGTTCCGCGCCCGCCGGTCGGCAGCCAACCGAGCCGGGCCGCAAAGACCGCGATCGCCACGACCCCGAGCCAAAAGACGGGCACCGACTGAGCGAGCACCGATGTGGCGCCAACGACGCGGTCGACGAGGCGGCCGCGGTGCAGCGCCGCAATCACCCCGAGCGCCACGCCGGCAACGAGCGACAGAACGAGAGACGTGCCGAGTAACTCGACCGTCGCCGGCAAACGGGCGCGAATCATCGTGTCGACGCGTTCGCCCGTCACCAGGCTGGTTCCCAAGTCACCGCGCAAGGTGCGCCCGAGCCATTTCAAGTACTGCACCGGCAGCGGATCGTCGAGCCCCATCATCCGCCGCAGACGTTCGACGTCTTCCGGATGAACGTTGGGACCGATCCGGTCGAAGGGTCCGCCCGGCGCCAGATGCAAGAGCCCGAAACACAGGATCGAGATCACGAGGAGAAGCGGCACCGAGGCCGCGAGGCGCTGCAATGCGTACCGAGTCATCCGCACCGCACTTCATTCATTGCGAGCGTTCGAGCCGCCAGGCAGGCACGTTCCACGTATCGGGCGCCGAGGTCGGACTGGGACGGAAACCGCGCAGTTCGGCTGGTACGACATCGTTCTCGGTCAACCACACGAGCGGCAAAGCCGGGACCTCGCGCGCCAGGATGCCTTCCACCTCACGATAGATGCGGTTGCGCAATACGGGCGCCGATTGGCGCTTCCCGAGCGCGGTCAGCGAATCGAGCCGCGCATCCCGGAAGCGTGCGAAGTTTTGACCGACCGGCGGCATCGAATGGCTGCCGTACACTTGATCCATGGGCGCAGGATCCGGTTCCTGCTGCCAGCCGAAGAGGGCAATCTGGAACTGGCCGTTGGTCAAAATCTCGAAGAACTCCGGCCCCGAGTAGTTATGGATCTGCAAGTCGATACCGGCGGCGCGCCACGCCTGCTGCAGCACGACTTGGACGCGTTCACGCGCCGGCCGGCCGGCGATCGTCGAGATCTCGAGCCGGAGCGGCTTGCCACCGCGGTCGCGAATTCCGTCGCCATTCGTGTCGCGCCATCCCGCGCCTTCCAGCAACCGGGCAGCGCGCTTGACGTCGTACACGTTGGCGGTGTCGGCCGCCGGATCGTACCAGGGCATGAGCGGCGAGGCGTCGGAAAGCGCCGGTGTCGCACATCCCTCGCCATACACCTGGGTCGCGAGCGCACCGCGGTCGGTCAGTGCGGCGAGCGCCTGGCGAACGCGCCCGTCGCGCAGCACCGGACCGCTGCAATTGAAGGTCAACTGGTCGAACGACAGAGACACGGTGCGTAGCACCCGCAAGCGCGGCTGCGACGCGAAGGCCGCCACTTGGGAGCATTCGGCGCCGTTCACCACATCGACATCGCCGGCTTGGGCTTGCAGCGCGAGGGCGCTCGCCTCGGGCACGATCTTGAAGACGATTTCATCGAGCCCCGGAGCGCCCTTGTAGTAGGCCTCGTTGCGCACCAACGCGATGTGCGACCCCGGCACCCACTCCTTGAAGCGAAATGGACCCGAGCCGACCGGTGCCCGCTGGTAGGCGGCACTCCGGAAGCCGGCGCCGGTCAGTTTTTCGAGCACGTGTTTCGGCAGCACATCCTCTTCGTTGAATGCCGCACTCACGAACGCCGCGTACGGTTCCTTGAGGCGGAAGACGACCGTGAAGGAGTCGGGCGCCTCCGCATGGTCGACTTCATCGAAGGGCGAGGGGTCGACCGCACCATTCGCGGTATCCACCATGGCTTGGTAGGTGAACAGGACATCAGCGCTGGTCAGCGGCACGCCGTCGTGCCAGCGCGCGTCGTGCCGCAAGTGGTAGGTATAGGTCAGGTCGTCCGGCGAAATACCGCCGTTGGTCTGCGATGGGATCACGGTCAACAGGTCGGGCACCAAATGCATGCTGTCGTCCCAGCAGACGAAGCGGCTGTAGATGCAATGGTTCACCAGGCGCGACGACTTGGACTGCGCGAACATATCGTTCAGCATGTCGGGCTCGTCGGTGATGCCAACGACGAGACGCGCCGGACGCGGCACGGGCTTGGAGCGTGAGCAGCCGCCGGCCAATGCCACGAGCACGAGCAGTGCAACCACCGTGCGCAAGGCGTGCTTGGCGGGTCCGTGGCGCATGAAGACCTCTCCCGCAGTTCTCCGGTGGTGCCGATGCGAGCGCCGCCCACAATAGGCACCGGCGGCAAGCGGCTCAAGATCATTCCGGGGCCCAGGGCGAATGCCTGCTTGGAGGACTGCCGGTTGCCCGCACGCCGGGGCTCGGATACCCTTCAGGCTTCGGCGTCCGATCCTGCGGACGCCATTCGTCCTGATTCTTGCTTGAAGGAGTTTCGCGATGGACGCCCCCGCACGCCAGGCGCTGCTCGCACGTCTCGGCATCGAGGCAACGAATCCAGGCGCCTGCACCGGCGAGTGGATCCAGACCCACGGCGAGAGCATCGTTTCGCTCTGTCCCGCCGACGAAACGCCGATCGCCGCGGTACGCGCCGCGAGCGCGGCCGACTACGAAACGGTCGTGGCGGCAGCCCAGCGCGCCTTCCTCGACTGGCGCCTCGTGCCGGCGCCGCGCCGCGGTGAAATCGTCCGCCAGCTCGGCTCTCTCTTCCGTGAACACAAGAGCGATCTCGGCGCGCTGGTCGCATACGAGATGGGCAAGATTCAGAGCGAAGGCGAAGGCGAGATTCAGGAGATGATCGATATCGTCGACTTCGCTGTCGGCCTGTCGCGCCAGCTCTACGGCAACTCGATGCATAGCGAACGGCCCATGCACCGGATGTACGAGCAATGGCACCCGCTCGGCATCTGCGGCATCATCACGGCATTCAACTTTCCCGGTGCCGTTTGGGCCTGGAACGCCGCGCTCGCGGCTGTTTGCGGCGACACGATGATCTGGAAGCCGTCGCCGCTCACACCCTTGACCGCGGTCGCTATCCAGCATCTCTGCAATCGCGTCATGCGCGACAACGGCATCACCGGGGTGTTCAATCTCATCATCGGCGACAACGAAACCGTCGGGGAGCGCCTGACGGCGGACCGCCGTATTCCGCTCATTTCGGCGACCGGCAGTTGCCGGATGGGACGCCGGGTCGGCGAGGTGGTCGCGAAGCGCTTCGGCCGCGCCCTCCTCGAACTGGGCGGCAACAACGGCATCATCATTCTCGCCGATGCGGACCTGGATCTGGCACTCCGCGCCGTGGCGTTTGGGGCGGTCGGCACGGCCGGCCAGCGTTGCACCAGCACGCGCCGCGTCTTCATCGAGCGCCCGATCGCCGCGCAGTTCACCGAGCAGCTCGTCCGGGCCTATGGTTCGGTGCGCATCGGCGACCCACTCGACTCCGAAACGCTGATGGGGCCGCTCATCAGCGCCACGGCCGTCGCCGGCTATCTGGCGGCGCTCGAGCAAGTGCGGGCCGCAGGCGGCGAAATTCTCTGCGGCGGCAAGCGGCTCGACCGCAAGGGCTACTTCGTCGAGCCAACGATCGTCCGTGCGCCGCTCGACCTGCCGGTGGCGCGTGAAGAGACCTTCGCGCCGATCGTCTACTTGTTCACGATCGATTCGCTCGACGACGCCCTCGTGGCGCACAACGGCGTCGACCAAGGCCTGTCCTCGGCGATTTTCACGTCCGATCTGCGGGCCGCCGAGACGTTCCTGTCGGCGCGCGGCAGTGACTGCGGCATTGCCAACGTCAACATCGGCACGAGCGGCGCTGAAATCGGCGGTGCCTTCGGCGGCGAGAAGGATACGGGCGGCGGCCGCGAGTCGGGCTCCGACTCGTGGAAGCAGTACATGCGGCGCCAGACGAATACGATCAACTGGAGCCGCGAGCTGCCGCTGGCGCAAGGCGTGAAGTTCGACGTGAGCTGACGCCGCGGCGCGTGTTATAAGTCGCGGTGCCAGCCTGGTGTACCACGCGGGTGTGGGCCTTGGGGATTCTTGCGGGGAGGGGTCGTGGTCACCGCCATTCTGATTTTTGCCGTGACTTACCTCGCCATCGCCGGACAGCGGCTGCGCATTCTGCCGGTCGGGCGCCCGGCCGCGGGATTGTTCGGAGCCGTCGCGTGCGTCGTCGCCGGCGTGCTGACGCCCACGCAAGCCTACGCTTCGATCGACGGCGACACGATCATTCTGCTTTTGGCCATGATGATCCTGGCCGCGCACCTCGACCACGCCGGGTTCTTCGAATGGGGTGCGGCCCAGGCCTTGCGGCGGGCGCGCACGCCGCAGCGCCTGCTCACCTGGGTCGTGTTCGGCGCCGGGATCGCCTCGGCCTTCTTGGTCAACGACTCGGTGTGCCTGATGATGACGCCGCTCGTCGTGCGTCTCATTCGCCGCGGCCGGTTGGGGCCGATGCTCTTCCTCATGGCGACGGCAACCAGCGCCAACATCGGCAGCGTCATGACACTGGTCGGCAACCCGCAGAACATGATCGTCGGATCCATGTCGCATCTGTCGTTCAGCCGGTTCTTCTTCGTCTTGGCTCCGGTCGGATTGGTGAGCCTGCTCATCAACCGGCTGCTTCTGACCCGCTTCTACCCGTTGCGCCCACGCGCCACCGCCGCCAACCTGCGCCAGTCGGAACTCCTCGAGACGCCGTTCGACGACGCCGACGAGTTGCCGGCGGATTTTCGCCATACGATGATGCCGGCGGTGCGGCGCAGTTTGCTCGTCAAGTGCCTGGGGTGTATCGCGTTGGCGGTCGTCGGCTTCTTCGCCGGCTTCAACGTCGCCTGGACGGCGCTCTTCGCAGCGACGCTGTTGCTGTTGATCGCCGGCTGGGAACCGCGCCAGGCGTTCCGCCAAATCGACTGGCCGCTCTTGCTCTTCTTCTCGGGGCTGTTCATCGTCGTCGGTGGACTGCGCCAAGCCGGTGTCGTCGAGCGGCTGTTCGCACTCGTGTCCCCCAGCCTGGGCGTCGAATTCGTGCGCCAGTCATGGCTTTTCTCGGCATTGACCGTCGTCGGCAGCAACCTCTTCAGCAACGTGCCGTTCGTGCTCGTGGCCGGGGACTGGGTGCGGGCCCTCGACCGGCCGGAAGTCGGCTGGCTCCTGCTCGGCATGGCGAGCACGTTCGCGGGCAATCTGACGCTCATCGGTTCGGTGGCCAACGTCCTCGTTGTCGAGGGCGGGCGCGATGTGGCGCGCATCGGCTTCCGTGACTACCTGCGCTACGGCCTCTTCATCACGTTGATCACGACGGCGCTCGGCACGGCTTGGATTCTTCTCGTCACATGATGGGCCGGCGGGGAGCCGGAAGGCGGGCCTGGCGTCACACTGCGCCGCCATTGCGGGACGCGAGCGGCGACGCGTGGTGCACGATCAGTTGCCAGCGGCCTTGGCGCTTCTCATAGACATTGGTCGCCAGTGCCTTGACGCTCGACGAGCCGTCGAGGGTGAACTGCGTGATGTTCTCGTTGCAGGTCACGATCGCCATCAGGCCATGCACCGTGACTTCTTCGTCCTCGGGTTCGACCGTCATACAGATGGCGCCTCGGAACACGTCGCGCCAGCTGTCGCGAATCGAATCCCAGCCACGCAAAAGCGACGCGCCGGGATGCACGCAGCGCACGTGTGTCGCGTGCGACCAGATCGCTTCCATCTCGAGAAGATTCTGCGCCGACAAGGCGCGATAGAATCGCACGTTGAGAGCCTGCACGCTCTCGGCGTCGGCCTGCATGCACCACGCTCCGGGAATCAGTGTAAGGCGATTCTGCCAGACCGGGGCGCGAGACCGCAAGCCTGCCATGCGCCCTCGAAACGGTCCTAGTGCAGGCCGGGGTCGGTCATCGCCCGGGCATCGAGCGCCTTGGCCAGTTCCGCCTCCGGCAACACCTTCCACTCGCGCGCCAAGTCGCGCACCGTGCGCCCGGTGCGCACCGCCTCCAACGCCAGCTGGGCCGCCTTCTCGTGCCCAATGCGTGGCGTGAGCGCGGTCACCAGCATGGTGTTGCGTTCGACCGTCTCCTGGCAACGCGCTTCGTCCGCCTCCAGGCCGCGCACACAGCTACGGTCGAAGTTGCGCGCCGCATTGCCCAAGAAGACGATGGATTCGAGCAGATTGCGAGCCAGGAGCGGCAAGAACGTGTTGAGCTCGAAATTCCCCGAGAGACCCCCGAGGGCGATCGCCGCATCGTTGCCGACGACCTGGCACGCCACCATCATGAGAGATTCGCACATGACGGGATTCACTTTGCCGGGCATGATCGATGAACCGGGCTGCACCGCCGGCAGCCGAATCTCGCCGAGGCCATTGCGCGGGCCGCTGCCCAGCCAGCGCACATCGTTGGCGATCTTGAACAGTGCAACCGCCGCCGTCTTCACCGCACCCGACGCGGCGACGCACTTGTCCATGCTGCCCTGCGCTTCGAAGTGATTCACCGCTTCGCGGAACCCGAGGCCGGTGCGCGCTGCGATGCGCTCGATGGTGCGGCGTGGAAATTCCGGGTGGGCGTTCAGCCCGGTGCCGACGGCGGTGCCGCCAAGCGCCAATTCCAGCAATTCGTCGCGCGCCGCTTCGGCACGCACCACACTCAGTTCCACCTGGCGCGCGTAGCCCGAGAATTCCTGGCCGAGGCGAATCGGCGCCGCGTCCTGCAGATGGGTGCGGCCGCTCTTCAGGATGGGATCGAATTCCCGCGCCTTGGCGGCGAGCGACGCGTGCAACGCACGAAGCGCCGGGATCAGGTCCTCGTGCAACGCACCCGCGGCGGCCACATGCACCGCGGTTGGAATGGTGTCGTTCGAGGACTGGCCAAAGTTGGCGTGGTCGTGCGCGTCGACGTAGTGCGACAAGGGCTCCTTGCCGAGGATCTCGGTTGCCCGGTGCGCGAGAACTTCGTTCGAATTCATGTTCGTCGACGTTCCAGACCCCGTCTGGAAGATATCGACCGGAAACTGATCGTCGAGCACACCCGCCGCCATCTCGTCCGCTGCCCGCACCAGTGCCGCGCCGCGTTCGCGGTCCAGCACTCCGAGTTCCATGTTGGTCTCGGCAGCCGCGGCCTTGATCACCGCCAATGCTTGCAGGAAACGACGCGGCATCCTGAGGCCGCTCACCGGGAAATTGTCGACAGCGCGCTGCGTCTCGGCGGCCCACCGGGCGCTGGCGGGTACCCGCACCTCGCCCAGCGCATCATGTTCGATGCGATCCTGTGTCATGCGGTCCCTCCTGTGTGTCCGCCGAGCCGCATTTCCAAAGCCCGCCGGCGGCGCAGTCTAACGCATCGGCACGTGCGGCGTCCCAAGCACGCGCACCGCGGCGCGCCGGGCATTGCACATCGAAATTCACGCGCCGCATTTCAGCACTCGAAACCAGACCGCGGCCGTTGGCGGCGTTCGCGCCTCCGGCGACGCGCGCGGTGCGCTGCCGCAAGGTGCCGCGTGCCGGCGCGGTGCGAGCCCCATTTGCATCTGCCGGCCGGCGATCACGGCCGCGCGGCACGCGCCATGCTTTGCGCCAACCTGCGGGCACATCGCGGCTGGGGTGCGGCGGAGTTGTGGGAGGGTGCGATGCGACAACGTGCGGTGGTCTTGATTCTCCTGTGCAGCGCGCTCACGGCGGGCTGCGACCCCAACAGTGGAGTCAGCGGACCACGCGACAGCACACCCGTAGGCCAGGGGCCGGGTGGGGCGGGCGCTGGCAGCAGCACTGCCGATGCCCTCCTCGCCCGGCACTGCGCGTGGTGCCACACGACCGCCGATCCGGCGGCGCACATCGACCTGCAGTCGATGCGTTTGACGAGCGCCGATTGGGATCAGATGGGCAACGGTGTCGCACTCGAGATGGCACCGGTCGTCATGCGCATGCCGTCCGCAGAAAAACGCACTCTCCTGACGTATATCGCCGCTCGCGGTGGACACATTCCCGCGGTCACGATTCCGGCCACGTATACCTGGCGGCTCGCCGACGCCATCGCCGACGTGCCGGACGGCAGCCTGGCGCCCGGATTTCCATTCGTGGTCGAGGATGGATTCATCGACCACCAAGCCTGGACGGTCGGTTCCTCGACCGACACACATGGCGTCACCTATCGCGCCGTTCAGTTGACCCAAAATCGCCGCGTCGACCGCAGCGTTTTTCCACCGAGCGCCAATCCTTCGTCGTATCTCGTCTTCAAGGCCATTCCGTGGCACGGCCGGTTCTACAACAGCCGTATCGAAGGCGACGTACGCGTCAGCCGCTGGATGTCGGTGGGATTGCAGGCCCGAACCCTCGAACCACCCGGCCGTGACCACCGGGAATACGTGCGGCTGCAATTCGATCGGGATGCGATCTCGATCCGGTCGGCACCGACACCGCTCGAGACCTGGCCGTGGGGGAACCAGCCGGACCCGCGCCTGCAAGGCACGACCGATGTTTCGGGTTTCTATCTGACGGCGAGCGAGTGGCTGCATTTCGTGTTCGCAGCCCGTCAAACGGCCGAGGGTGTTCGATGGACCGCACGCGTCACGAATGCCGCGACCGGCAACGTGATCGCTGATCTCGCGGCGCTCGACACCGATCCGCGGCCGCTCGAAGGGGTGTTTTTCCTGCACGCCTACAGCACGGCCGACAAACGCACCTGGGCCAACTTGGTGTTCACAGCCGACGTCGACCAAAGCGATTGATCACGGATACCAGCGCAGCGTCGGCCGGGCGCCTTGCGGCCATCGACCGGCGCCGGTGACGGCACCGGCATCAGCACCAGCCGCCGGTGGATTCTTGCCCCGGCGTAACTCGGCAAAAACCGCCGCATCCCATTCATCGACGGAGCCGCCGGCTTTGGCCGGCACCAACACGACGAGCAAGCGCGATTGGATTGATTCGAGCTTCGGCAAGAACAATTCGCCTGCCTCGCCGGGCCCGACCTCCGGCGGTGTGCCGTCGGTTTGCGGCAGGATCCGGCGCAGCGTCGCATCGTGAATCTCGTACACGTAGACCCGCGCCGTCCGGTCGGTGCGTACCACTAGAGCTTCGGGCGCCGGCTCGAGGTGCGGCGTCGCCAGGCTGTCGAGTGTCGCCGCACGCACGACCGCAAAACGCCGCACCCGCACCATCTGGTCCTCGGGGCCGCGCCGGGCAATCCACACCACGAGTCCGCCGACCGCGACGACAATGAGAAAGAGCGGCAGCCACAAGTCCCGCAGGCGTTCCTGAATCCACAGATGGGGCTCGACACGTTGGCGACGTGACATGCGCCACGCGCGCAGCGCCAGTTCGTCGAACGCCCCCTCCTTCCCCAACGTCTGCTGCAGGAAGTCCCGGCACGCCGAACACTGCACCAAATGCGCATCGAGCTCGTGCTTCTCGGAGCTGTCCAAGAGGTCGTAGCTCAGCACCTTTTGGCCGAGTTCCAGATCGATGCACCGGTTCATGGACGGGCGTCCCTCCGTTGGTCGGCCGTGCGGCACCCTGGATGCGGTACCATGGCCGCGACGTTGCCTGGCGAGGAAGATGACAGAGCTTGCCACCAGGGGTCAACGTCACGCCCCGGGCGAGTCACAGCGCCTTGGTGTGGATCACGGCATCGTCGCCGAAAGGAATTCGCATGAATCGCCTCTTCGTTCGTTGGCTCGTTTCGTCCGGCGCGATTGCGATCGTGGCGTGGCTCTTGCCCGGGATTCGCGCCGGCAGCGGCATGGTGGGTGCGGTGACCGTGTTGGTCACCGCAGCGTTCTTGGGTGCCGCGAATGCCGTCGTCAAACCCATTCTGACGCTGCTCAGTTGCCCGATGATCTTGTTGACGCTGGGGCTGTTCTTGATCGTCATCAACGCCGCCATGCTGCAGCTCGCAGCCTGGGCGACGCGCGTTGCCGGCTATCCGCTCGAAGTCGACGGTTGGAGCACCGCGATCATTGGTTCGATCGCCATCAGCATCGTGACTTGGGTGCTGTCGCTATTTCTCGGCGATGACAAGAAGAGTTCGAAACGCGACTCTTGAGGTCGCCCGAGCGTCCAGCCGCGGGCGCTTGCCAAAGGAGCACCGATGCCGTCGAGTCACTGGGTGGGAGTCGCGCTCCTGGGCGCGGGATGCGCCGATGTATTGGTCGCCGTACTCCTCCGGCCGCGTGTTCCAGCGGCCAAGCGCGGCCTTCTCATGCTGGCGCTTGGGATGTCGTCGGTGACGATGATCGGTCTCGGCGCGGCACTCTTGCTCGGGGTGATCGGCTGAGCGTGGGCCGCCGGCGCGCGGCGCCGCATCGGGTGCGGTTCAGGCGCCGAGACCGCGGCCGAGATGCAGCGCGCCGTCGATGACCAAGATCTCGCCGTTCACGTAGTCGGCGTACGGTGACGCGAGATAGGTGATCGCATCGGCGATCTCCTCGGTGCGGCCGAAGCGCTTCACGGGGACGCTGTCGCGCAGTGCCTCACCGGCGGCCGGTGTCGGCCAGAGACGGGAGCGCGCCCCCTCACTGTCGAAAATGCCCGGGCAAACCGCGTTGACCCGCAGGCCGTACGGCGCCCACTCCACCGCCAGCGTTCGCGTCAGCGCGACAACACCCGCCTTGGCGGCGGCGCTATGCGCCGTGCCCGGTCCGCCGGTCCAGGCATACGCCGCGACGACGTTGACGATGTGGCCGCTACCGCGTTCGATCATGTGCAGGCCGACGGCGCGGCTGCAGTAGAAAACGCCGTTCAGCGCGATGTCGATGACGACCTTCCAACCGCCGGGAGTCAATTTCTCGGTTGGACAAAGGAAGTTGCCGGCGGCGTTGTTGACGAGAACATCGACGGCACCAAAACGCTCGAGCGCGGCGGCGAGCAAGGCATCCACCGCCGCCGGCCGGCGAACGTCGGTGGGTACCGCCAACACTTCGCAGCCGGCATCACGGAGTGCCGCTGCCGCCGGCTCCAAGTGTTCGGTCTTGCGGCTCGCGATGACGATCCGCGCGCCGAGCGCACCGAACCGCCGCGCGGTCTCGAGGCCGAGCCCCGTGCCGCCGCCGGTGACCAGCACCGTCTTGCCGCGAAACGTTTCAACAGGCAACATCATGGACTTTGGAGGATACGCATGGTCGAGCGGACTCGCAAGGCACCGGATCACGGCAGCTTCGATGTCGAAAAGCAGCCGGTGAGCTGGGTGCGGGACGGCGCTGTAGATGCCGGCCAGCCGCTCGTCCTGCTGGCGCACGGGGCCGGAGCGCCACTCACGAGCCCATTCATGGCAGCGGTCGCTGCCGGTCTTGCGGCGCGCGAACTTGCGGTGGTGCGATTTCATTTTCCGTACATGGAGCGCCGCGTGCGGCAGAATCGCTCCGGTGGCGCCCCCGACCGGCCGCCGCTCTTGCTCGCGACTTGGCGGCGCATGGCGAGCGAAGCTGAGTCGTGGTTCGCGACGCCACCGCGCCTCATCCTGGCGGGAAAATCGATGGGCGGACGCATCGCCTCGATGCTGCTCGCCAGCGATCCACCCGCTGCGGCGCGGGGTGCGGTCTACTTGGGATACCCGCTCTGCCCCGCCGGACGTCCGGAAGTCGAGCGTTCGAGCCACCTGCCGGCGGTGCGCGTGCCGCAGCTCTTTGTCAGTGGCACGCGCGATCCACTCGGCCCACTCGAGCGCCTGCGCCCCGTCGTGACCTCGCTCGGCGCGAACGCCCGCCTGCATGTCGTCGACAAGGGAGATCACTCCCTCGCCACGAGTCGCAAGGATCCGCTCGCCGGCTCCGATGCGTGGCTCGACGAAGTCGCACAATTCGTCCGCGAAGTCTGTGCCTAGGATTCAGAGAGCCTCGCGGCTCCACAACACGAAATCCGTACTGGCGGGGGTTGCGCTCATCGATCGCAGGCGGGAAGCGATCTGGCCACGGTGATACCAAGAGTGACCGTAGAGCTGGGCGAGAATGTCATCGACACTGCTGCGGAATCGGCCCGCGTCGAGGCTCTGATACTCGAACACGCGCCCGAGTTCGGCGGCGTCCAAGCGGGCGAAATATTCCGACCACACGCCGTGCACCGCCGCCATCTCACTCGCCAGATCCTCGACCGTGACCCCGGCGGGAAAAATCTCCCGCGGCCGTTCGGCAAGAACGCCGAAACGGTACAGCCACATCCGGCGCGCCGCGAACAGATGAGCGAATAGGTCGACCGCGGCACCGAAGGCGGGATCGACACGCTCGACAGGCGCGACCGCCCGGAGCGACGCCAAGACCTTGGCGTGCGCATCCTTTTCGTACTCGAACCAGCGCCTGTAGCGAGCTGCCGACTCCATCGCGTTCTCCGAAACTCAGGCGCCAAAAATGGCGCCCCCAACGGGATTCGAACCCGTGTCGCTAGATTGAAAATCTAGTGTCCTAGGCCAGACTAGACGATGGGGACGCCGAAGACCAACGCGCGACCGTACGGACGGCGCGCCGGAACCTACCAGCTTTGCGGGAATCCTGTCAACGCGCCGCTCGGCGCGGCCGCCCCCCGGGGAGAGAGCGCAGGACCGCCACTACCAGGCCCAGGACTCGAAACGGGACGTCCGGAGGCACGAGAATCGCCTGCATCGAGTCGTTCTCCGGCTCGAGACGCACACCGTCGCCGTCTCGGTAGAAGCGCTTCACGGTGGCCTCGTCGTCCACCAACGCCGCGACGATCTCGCCATCGTCGGCGGTGTCCTGTGGGCGCACGAGAACCAGGTCACCATCGCAGATGTGCGCCTGGATCATGCTCTGGCCCTGCACACGGAGCAGGAAATTGCGCTCGCCGTGCACCAGCGATCGGTCCACGACCAGGCTCGTTTCGACGTTCTCCGCCGCCAAGAGCGGCGCCCCGGCGGCGATCCGACCCAGAACCGGAATCATCGCCGAATCCGCATGCTGGACTGGGAGGTCCACGACCTCGATCGCCCGCGACAGATCCTTCTGGCGGCGAATCTTACCCTTACGCTCCAGCGCTTGCAGATGATCGCTGACACCCTTGGTGGACATGATGCCGAAGTCGGCCCCGATCTCCCGCAGAGTCGGCGCAAAACCACGCGTCCGAATGGTCGTGACGATGAAATCCAGAATCAACTGCTGACGCTCCGTAAGGGGTCGCGTCATGTTGGCCTCCAAGATCTAGCGATGAGAACTCCGCCACCATACACACCGTTCGCTGGAGCCGCCAGCCCCCTCGCCGCTCACGAGGCTTGACGCCCCGGCGCGTTCACCCCGCCGCTCCGGCGCGTGGCGCTTCCCCGCCGCGCTCGCGTCTTCGCAGCGTCAGCCTCGCTCAACGCGGCCCCACGATTCGCCGCGTGCGCGGCAATCGGCACCACGCGTTGCGGCGTCTCGCCGGCGATTTCAATCCGCTCCGCAACGACGCGTGTCGCACGTCCTTCGCGTTCCACGCGTCCATTCACGACCACGAGGCGATCCGCGTCGTCCGAGTCCCACACCTCGCGCCGGGTTTCGGAAAACGGCCCCGGAAACACGACCACCTCGAACACACCCCACGGATCCTCGATCTCCAGAAACGCCATGCGCTCGCCTTGCCGCGTGCGGGTTTCGCGATGGCGACGCACGCGGCCCCCGGCCCGTACCGCAGCGCGTGGTGCCTCATCCGCCAAGTCGACCGAGCGCTGCATCCCGAGTGTCGTCCAGGTCGAACTCCGATGGAGCAAAGGATCCGAATGCAGCGCCACCCCGAGCGCTTCGCGTTCGAGCTCAATACGCTCGGCCAACGGCAGCTCCGCATCCGCCGCTTCGTGCTGCGGTTGCGGCACGAAATCGAACGCGAGCTGAGGCGATGTGGTGCGGGTCGCCTGCTCTGCGCGTTGCGCCACAGCTTCCAGGGCTTGGCGGACCGAAAGCCCTGCGCTGGCCAACGCCCCGGCCTTCGCCAGCGAGCCGAGCGCCAAATCGCTGAGACTTGCAACCCGCCGGCACAGATCCGCGACGGACCGGAACACACCGTTCTGTTCGCGGTCGCGAATCAGGCGTTCAGCGGCCGGCACCGTCATGCCATGCACGAGTCCAAGCCCGATGCGCACTCCTTTGCCTTCAACCGCGTGTGCCCACGCACTGTGGTTGACGTCCGCAGGCCAGAGCGGCACCCCGTGCGCCGTCGCATCCGCAACGATTTCGCGCAGCCACTCGTTACGGTCGCTGCGCGCGTTCAGCAGCGCCGCGGTGAAGGCCGGGCGATCCTGGGCGCGGACATATGCACTCCAATAGGCAACGAGCGCCATACCCGTGGCATGAGCCCTGTCGAAGTCGAAATTCCTGAACCGCAGCAGCGCGTCGAAGACACCCTCCGCCTCCGCGAGTTCGAGACCGGTTTCGAGCGCCCCGCCCAGGAAACGCGACCGCTGGCGAGCCAGATCCCCGATCCGGCGCCGCTGCAACGTCTCCAGGAAGACCGCCGCATCCTCGGCGGAATAGCCACCGATTTCGACCGCCACGCGCAGCACTTGCTCGGGATACAGGAGCAGGCCGCGCGATTGCGCCAGAAGCGGCGCGACCCGCACCCGCAGCGTTTCACTGGCACCATCCGGCAGCGTCCAGACGCGGTCGAGGGCGGTCTCTTCGCGCGCACCGGCGCGTACCAGGCAAAGCACCGTCACCAGATCCGCGAAGTTCGTGGGTCGCATGGCGCGCAGTGCCGATTGGGTGACGGCGCCATCGAACTGCGGAATACCCACCGTGTCGCCGTCGCCAAAGGCTTCCAGGGTCGCTGGGTCGTCGAGTGGCACATCGCGCAGGTCGAACGTGCCGGTGTGGTGCGCCGCGCGCCGGACGGAGTCCCCCACCACCGGTACGGCTCGCGTCGCAGCCAACACGGGACGCA
>JANLSU010000086.1:0-23913 GCA_031362565.1 bacterium
CTTGCGGCCCCGTCAGGACGGGGTCGCGGTGCGCCGGATTAGCGTCCGAACGGCACGTAGCGGGGCGCGATGCGCTTCTCCAGCTTGATGATCGACAGGTTCTTCATCTCGTCACCTCCGGCGGCCTTTAAAAGGTTCATCGTTTCCATGGATTCCCTATTGCACCCAACATGCCAGCAGGAGGACCCGTGGTTCCGAGTTGGGGCGTGCGCTGTAATCAATTGTGGATAAATACGTTAACAAACTAGATCGAGGTCCGACGGGAGTCGGCGGGATGACCGACCGAAGCAGCTTCCGTCAACTAGAGGCGACACAACATCGCAAATTACTTGAGATGATCGGTCTTATTATTTGGGATATGTGAGTATACCAGGCGTCAATCGGTTTGTCGTCAATCCGAGACAGATTGCTCTTTTGATGACGTCTTTCGAGGACTGCGTCGCGGCTCCACGACGATGCCGTGGTTTTTCTTCAGAGTGTGGAGGTACTGGCGAGAAACTCCCAGGCGCTGGGCGGCTGCGAGCACGTTCCCGTCGCATTCCTCCAGCGCATTTTGGATGGCCTGGCGTTCGACTTCCGCCAAGATTTCGCGGAGGGAGCCTTTCCCGAGATCTCGGCGACCGCCTTCCGGGGGCTCTTCGGAGGTCAGGAACTCGCCGGTCAGCGTCGCGTCCGGGTCGGCGAGCGCCACCGCCTGATGGATGCAGTTTTCGAGTTGGCGCACGTTGCCGGTCCAGTCTCGGGCGAGCAGCCAACGCAGGGCGCTGGGCGCCAGTTCAAGGTTTCCCTTGTCGTACTGCGCCGCGAATCGCCGCGTGAACGCCTCGGCAAGGAGCAGCAGGTCATTGCCGCGTTCGCGTAACGGCGGGACACGAATATTCACCACCCGGAGGCGGAAATAGAGATCGTCGCGGAATTCTCCGAGTCGAATCTTCTCTTGAAGGTCCTTGTTCGTCGCGGCGATCACCCGTACATCGATCTTGCGATCCTGGGATTCGCCGAGACGCCGAATCTCGCGCTCCTGCAGCACGCGCAACAGTTGCGGTTGCAAGGTTAGCGGCAATTCGGCGATCTCGTCAATAAACAGCGTGCCGCCGTTCGCCGTTTCGAACAATCCAAGCCGGTCCTCGATCGCACCCGTGAACGCGCCCCTCTTGTGGCCGAACAGTTCGCTCCCGAACAACTCAGCGTGCAAGGAGCCCGCATTCACCGCGACGAACGGCCCGGTCCGCCGCGGGCTGTTCAAGTGCAGCGCCCGTGCGACGAGTTCCTTGCCTGTACCGGTTTCACCAAGCACGAGCACGCTGACAGCCGACCTCGCAGCTCGGTCGATAATTTCGAACAAACGCTCCATGGCCGGACTCGCCCCGACCATGGAATCGAAAACCGGTTTGCCGGCAATTTGGCGCCGCAGACTCTCGTTCTCGGCTTCGAGCCGAGTCTTGTTGGCAAGCAGCTCGCTGTGGCGGCGGGCATTTTCGATGGCGAGTGCGGCTTGTGCTGCAAAGGACTCGAGCAGCACCCGGTCGCTCGCGTCCAGTGCGCGCCCCGGCTTGCGGCTATCGGTGTAACAAACGCCGAGCACGCGTCCACTCGCAACAAGCGGCAGGCACGCATAGCTGCGCAATTGGAGCAGGTGGATGCTGTCGCGAATGCCAACCGAACCTTGCGTCAACACGTCTTCCACATACAACGCGTTCGCCGAATCGGCAACACTGCGGATCGTGCTGTGCGGAATCGCGAATGTTCCGCTGTCGACCTGTCCGGCCGCAGTCCCGTGGGACGCGCTCAATTCGAGTTCGCCTTGCGCATCGAACAGCAGCAGTGAGCCGCGTTCGGCTGCGGTGATTTCAACGAAGGCTTCGATGACGGTTTGCAAGAGCGGCTGCAGGTCGAGAATCGAGGTGACTTCGCGCGCCAAGCGCATGACGTCGCGAAGTGCCGCGTTCAGGTCCTCGGCGGGCCGCGACGCCGCGGCGTGTTCGACGCTTGCCGCCGCGCCAGTCACGCGTCTCACATGGTCGCTGAGGATCTCCGCGGACCGGGTCGGCTTGCCGTCTGGCATCGGACCTCCTCGAAACGGCGGCTCGCGCCACCCATTGGGGCAATGGTGGCAATCAAGCGCATGGACACCTTCAGTATAGCGCACCCGGCACGAACCGTCGCGCCGATGGCCGATGCCGGATGGTTGCGTACCGTTCGGAACCCAGGCGGCAGCGCCAAGAGCCGAAACCCACCGCGCGGCGCCGCGCCGGACCACGCCCAGCGTGCGTCCAGGCACTGCGTTGCCGGCCCCCCGCCGGCGCCCCCCTGGCACGGATGTTGTTGGTGTGTTTGAGGATCGCCAGGTGCGCGGCCTGCGCACCGCGAGCCGGAACGGCGCTTTCCCGCGGGCTTGGAGCCAGCATGTTGTTCGACGCTACGAACCGTTACCGCCCGGAGCGCGAAATTGGCCGCGGCCGGCGCGCCGTGGTGACGGCAGCGGAAGACACCTGGCTCGGGCGGCGGGTAGCGCTCAAGCGCGCCCTCGACCCGCAGGATGATGCGCTCCTCATCGAGGAAGCCCAACGCTTGGCGCGCGTCGCCAACCCCTGTGTCGTCCAACTCCTCGACCTCGTTCCCGGGCCACCCGTGACCCTCGTCCTCGAGCTCCTGCAAGGCGAGACGCTGCGCGCCCGCGTCGTGCAAATCGGACGCCTGCCGCTCGAAACGGTGGACGGCTTGTTGTTGCGGATGTTCGACGCGTTCGAAGCGCTGGACAGTGCGGGGATCGTACATGGCGACGTGAAACCCGAGAACATCTGGATGACGGCCGACGGTGGCCTGAAGCTGTTGGACGTCGGTGCCGCCGGCGATGCGACGGCCCTGTACGCGGCGCCCGAAATCGCCCTCGGCGGCACCGCGACCTCGACCACCGATCTCTACGCGGCGGCGACGGTGGCCTGGGAGCTACTGGCCGGGCGGCTGCCGTTCGATGCAACCGATGCAACCGAACTCGCGCTCCGCAAGCGCACGCGTGCAGCGCCCAGTCTGGATCAGGCCGGCGCGCCCGTTCCGGCCGGCGTCGAGGCATGGTTCACGCGCGCCCTCGCCATCGATCCGGCGCAGCGATTCGGCAGCGCGCGCGACGCGCGCCAGGCGTGGCGCACGGCAATCGGCGTCCGATTCGCAGCGGTCTCGCCGGCCGTGCGTTCGAGCGTCGATCTCTATCCCGAGGCACGCCGCCGGGTGTTGGACGCCGACCAACTGACGCGTCCTGGTTCCGGCGGCACGATCGTCGTGCAGGCGCTGCCGGGAGCCGGCGCGAGCACGTTCCTGCTCGACGTGGCCCAAGCTTGCCAACGTGCCGGGTCGGACGTCGTGTTCCTGCGCCGCGCAGTCGCGCGGCGGCACGCGGCCTGGGGCGACTTTCGAGCTGCCGCCCGCCGGGCGCGCCGCATCGGTATTGCCCTTCCGGCGCCGCGGCCGCACGCCGCGGAAGAGATGCAGCAGGACCGCGTGGCGGCTGCACTTCGCAAGCGGGCTCGCACCCGGCATGTCGTCGTGTGTGCCGACGATCCCGCCACCTGCGACGGGCCAACGCGCCGGCTGTTCCTGCGCCTCGCGGCGGACGCGGCCCCGGGGGGCTGGACTTGCGTGGCGACCGTCCCCAGTGTCAGCGCGGGCCGCATCGCCGCACGGACTCGGGACGCGCTCACCGCAAGCGCCCAGACCGTGACAGGCCTGGAATCACCGGATCCGGCTGCCTGGCGCGCCTTCCTCGCCCTGCGTCTCAAAACCAGTGATGTCAGTGACGCGCTGGCGGCGCACGTGCGCGGCCGCACGCATGCAAACCCGAGCCTGGCGGTTGCGGTTCTACACGAGCTTTGTGAGAGCGACGCGCTGCGCCCGGCCGACGGTGGATGGATGTTCCGGCCCGAGCGCGCCGGCGACGGCCTGCCGGCAGCCGCAGTACGAATCCTCGGCCGGGTTCTTGCCGGACTGACGCCCGAGCGCCGCGGACTGTTGCGCGTCGCCGCGTTGCACGGTGGCAGTTTCGCAGCGTCGACGGTCGCGCCAGCCGCCGGCTGGCCGGCGGCGGATGTCGAGGCCGCGTTGCACGAGATCGGGCTCGAGCGCCGGTGCCTCGAATCCGATGGCCCGCGATGGCGCTTCGCTCCACCGCTCCTCGCGACGCTCTTGGCGGCCGAGTTGCCGGCCGCGTCACGCCGCGAGTTGCACCACCGGTGCGCCGAGATCCTAAGCGGCGTGGGTGCCGACGATGATGCGATCGGCATGCATTGGTTCCTCGCCGGTGAGTTGGAACAGGCGCTCCCCGCCTTGCAGCGGGCCGGACACGCGGCATTGACCACTGGCAACGCGGAATTGGCGGCGCGCTGTTTCGGCTGGGCGTGCGAAGCGGCCGAGGCGCAGATCGAGGATGAAACCGGTGCGGCGCGACGCGTCGAGCTCGGACTGGCGCACGCCCAGGCGTTGCACGCCCTCGCGGCATGGGATGCAGCCGGCGTCCAGTTGGACACCAGTCTGACCTTGGCGCGGGCGTGGGGACTCGACGCGGCCGAAATACGCGGCTTGCGCGCCGGCGGTCAAATGGAATATGCGCGTAGCCGGTTCGACGAGGCCGTGGCGCGCTACGCCGCCGCACAGGAGTGTGCGTCGCGCCTCGGGGACGAGCACGAACTGCACGAACTCGCCCTCCAAATCGGCAATATCCATTTCGAACGCGGTGATCTAGACGCTGCCGCCGCCGAGTACCAGCGCACGCTGGACTACGCGACGGCACACGCCGATCTCGACCTGGAGGCACGCGCCGCCAACAACGTTGGGCTCGTGGAGAGCATCCAAGGGCGCAAGGAACAAGCCGTTCAATTCTTCAACCGCAGCCTGCAGGGATTCACCGCGCTCGGGCGCGGTGCGGCCGTGGCCCGCCTCTACCAGAATATCGGCATGATCTACCTCGAACTCGCCAACTGGGCCGAGGCGCGTAATTTCTTTCGCCGCTGCATGGAAGAGAGCGAGCGCCACGGTGAACCGGCGCTGCTCGCGGTGTCGTGCCTCGACTTTGCGGAAGCGACATTTCAACTCGGCGCCCATGCAGAAGCAGCACCGGCACTGACGCGCGCGCTGACGATTTGCCGTGAGCGCGGCGACGAGATAGGCGTGGCGAATGCAATGCGCTTGCAGGCGCAACTCGCCGCCCATGCCGGCGACATGGCCGGTGCGGAACAACTTTTGATCGATGCCATCGGCAAGCTGGAGGTATTGGGCCAGGCGCTGCACCTTGGGCAGTGCTGGAAAGATCTCGGCGCGCTGCGCCTGCGCGCCGGGCAGCGCGTCGCGGCCTTGCAGGCGCTCGACGAGGCCCAGCGGCGTTTCGGACCGCTCGACGCCGCCCAGCACACTGCAGAAGTCGAGGCATTACGCGCGCGCTGCCGAGAGGAGTCTGTGTGCCACCCGTGAACGACACGTCCCTATCGCCGGGAAACGGCGAAGTCGAAGCGTTGCAGCGCGAAAACGAGGCGCTGCTGCGCGAGCTGGAGAATACCTACGCGCAGCTCGCAGCCGTGCTGCAGGTTTCGCAGGACGAGACCCGGATTGCGTACGCCGAACTGGAAGAAAAACTGGTCATTCAGGAGAAAAAGCTGGTCGAACTGGCGTTCTTGGGCGGCGCGGTTGAAGCGTTGCTCGAGGAACGCGACCTCGACCATCTGCGCCGCCTGGTGCTCGACAAGATCTGCCTGCTGGTGCCGGTCGACCTCGCGGTTCTGGTGTTGCTGCCCGGTTCGGACTCGAGCCTGCAACGTGAACGCGATGTGGTGCGCGCCGTGACCAACGACCGCGCCCGCCAAGAGGCCTTCGAGTCCGTCGAGCGGCGGGTCGAGCAAGGCGGCCGGGCTGTGTGGCTCGTGCCCGACCTCGAGGCGGATGCGAGCGCCGCTCCCTTGCGGTTGCGGCCGGACGCGAACTCAGCGGCTTGTCTGGCGCTCAGGGCCGGCGGGCACCTGCTGGGGCTGCTCGTGCTGAATGGCCGGCTGCGAGCCAGTTTTCGCGACGATCAGGAGCCGTTGTTCGGCACCTTCGCACACCATGCGGCGGCGGCGCTGGCGAACGGCCTCGAAATCCGGCGCCATCGCTTGGTGATCGCCGAACTTTTGCAGCGCCACAGCTTGCCGGCGAGTGATCTGCAAGTCGCGGCGCGCGCCGCCCTGGCGCCCGTCGGCAACCGCGCGCTGGACACCGTCAACCGCGTCCTTGGGACGCTGGACTCCACCTGGGAACCACCGTCGGTGGCCATTCCCGCTCCCCGGGAGAAGGCATGAGCTGCTCGCGTTGCCGTTTCGAGGCGGTTCTCGAGACCGACAAGTTCTGTATCCGCTGTGGTTCGCGATTGCTGGCCATGGACGATCAGGCCGACGCCCTGTTGATGACCCAACGCGTCATGCACGCCGCCGAAGTCCATTACCGGCTCGGCAATGTCTACTTCCGCAAGGGTGACATCGACCAAGCCATCTCGTCGTGGAAGCAGGCGTTGAGCATCGATCCGGGATTCGAAGCCGCGCGCCAGATGATCGACAAGGTGCGCGGCATCAAGCCGCTTTCGTGAGGAGGAAACCATGCTCGCACTCTGCCCCGCATGCGCCCACGAGAACCGTAACGGTGCCTTCTTTTGCGCTCAATGCGGCAGCAAATTGCATTTCGCGGCGGGGCCTTGCGGCCGCCTCGTGCGGATGAACGGTCCGCAACAGGATCGCCGCATCGAACTCGCGGGTCCGGTGTGTGTGATCGGGCGCGACCCGAGTACCAGCGTCCGCCTCGAGGAAGAGTCGATTTCGAAACAACACGCGCGGCTGACGCAGAACGGCGACTCGTTCCAAATCGAAGATCTCGAGAGCTCCAACGGCACGTTCGTGAACGGCCGGCGGATTCGCGACCGGGTCGAAATCAAACCCGGCGATCTGTTGCGGGTCGGATCGGTGATCTTGAAGCTCGAGGTCTAGCCGAGCCTACCGATAACGCGACTTGATCATGCTCCAGGTGGCTGATTCGACGTTGACCAGGCACGACGCGCCGCCCGCCACGCAGGGATCGTTGAACGCCCCGAGAACGCCGCACGAATCCGGCTGCCGCAGGCTGCAAAGCGGCGAATTCCGCTGCAAATGGAAGTTGCCGGCCGCAACGTTCTGGAAACACGGATCGATCGAGACATCGCCACTGCCACGGCCCGGGAAGCACGCATCCCCCGGATTGGCACCCAAGTAGTTGCCAAGCGTATTCGCGTAGACATCGTTGCAGCCGAGCGTGAAACACACGGTGTTGTCCGTGCGGACGATGCCGGCGCCATTATTGTTGGTGATGATGTTGTTGTACATCCGCACCCGCGCCAACTGGTTGGCACTCAAGCCGTCGCCGGTGTTGTTGGTAATGGTGCAGTTCCGGAACGTTACCCGCGCGCCCTTCAGCACGTAGGCGCCGGAGCCCGAGTTGTTGACGATGACGGTGTTCTGGACGTCGGCGTAGCTGTGGCCGTTGTCACCATCGCCGAGCTCGAACACGACGGCACTGCCCTCGTTGTTGGCAATCAAACAGTCCTTCACCAGCGGCTCACAGAACACGTAGGCATTGATGCCGCCGCCGGCGCGCGCCTGGTTGCCGATGAGCCGGCAGCGCTGAATCGTCGGGCTGGCGGAGGAGTTCAGGTAGATCGCGGCGCCGACACTGTCCGGACCGGACTGCGCACCGCCGGTGATCGTCAGGTCCTCGATGATGCAGTTGCGGCCCACGCCGTTCACCGTGATGACATTGCCGAGCATCTGGCCGTCGATCGTCGTGGCCTCGGCGCCGCTGCGGCCGCGGAGCACCACGGCCTTGAGCTGAATCGACAAGCGCTCGTTGTAGGTTCCCGGCGCGATCAGAATCGTGTCCACCTGGGATACCGAGGCGAGATTGATCGCGGACTGAATGCGCCCTTCCTGCTCCGGAACGTGAAAGGTAAAGGCCGGGCTCACAGCCGGCCACGCAAGCAGCAGGCAGAGCACGACGATCCGTCGCGACATGGGATGGCCTCCTCGAGAGCGGCTATGGCGAGGTGCCAGCGGCGCTGGTCCGGTGAATATAGAAGGCGGAGCGGCGGCCCGCAACCCAGCCGCCGCCCGGTCACGGGACGAGGGGCCAGACCGGCACGAAGTCGCCGGGCGCCAGATGATCGATTTCGGGCCGCAGGACGATCTGGCAATTGGCGCCGGCGTACGCCAAGAGATCGCCCGACCCCGCGTACTGCACGCGGTCGACGCCGCTCGGAGATTGGCGCCCTGGGAGCAAGAGCCACTTGGAATGGCGGCGCTGCCACGCGAAGCCGGCGCGCGCCGACTGGAATTCCGGAACCGCTGCCGTCTCGCCCTCGAGAAGGCGCATGGCGAGCGCCGCGAACAACCGGAAGGTCGTCAGCGCTGAAACCGGGTTCCCCGGCAGTCCGAAGACGATGCCGCGTTCGTGCACGCCGCACACCGTCGGCTGCCCGGGCTGCAACAGCACGCGTTGAAAGAGAAAGCGCACCCCGGCCGCGGCGAGCGCCTGGGTGACGAAATCATACGCCCCCATCGACACGCCGCCCGTCACCAGCAACACGTCGTGTTCGAGACCGCGCTCGAGGGGCGCCTGCAACGCCGCCGGCGTATCGCGCGCCGCGCCGAGCTGGGTCACGCTCGCGCCCCATGCCGCCGCGAGCGCTTCGAGCATCGGGCCGTTGGAATTGCGGATGTGAGCCGGTCCCGGCGCGGATTCGTGCGGCACGAGTTCGTTGCCCGTCGACAGCACCGCGACCCGGGCCCGGCGTCCGACCCGCACCGTCGAGGCACCCAGCATGGCCAGCCCGCCGAGATCCGGGGGCCGCAAGCGAGTGCCGGCCGTGAAGGCACGGTCACCGGCGCGTGCCTCAGAGCCGCGCGGTGCGATATTGGCGCCGGCTGCGACCGGCGCATACAGATCGACGCGATCAGCGGCGAAGCCCGACGAGTCCTCGACCCGGAGCACGGCGTCGGCGCCCGGTGGCACCGGAGCACCGGTCATGATCCGCACGACCTCGCCCGCCGCCAGCGTGCCGCGGAACGGGTCGCCGGGAGTCGACTCCCCTACCACCCGGCGCGTGCACGGCGTGTCGCGACGTGCCGACTCGATTTCGGCGGCCCGCACCGCGAACCCATCCATGGCGGCGCGATCGAATGCCGGCATGTCGCGGTCGACCGCCCAGTCTTGACGGAGAACGCGCCCGCTCGCGGCTCGCAGCGCGACGCTTTCGTCGCCGAGCGGCTGGACGGCGTCGGCAATGCGGCGCCAGGCCTCGCGTACATCGATGGGTTCGATCACGTTCACTCCTCGGACAACGCCACGAAACGCAGCCGGGCGCGGGCCCGGTACAAGTCGAGCAGAGCCTCCGCGCTCCCGAGCCGCGCCGTCGCCGCATCCACCTGCCCCGCCAGATAGCGCTGCGTATCGATGAGCCCGCGTTCGTAGCGTTCGCCATCGATGCGCTGCAATTCATCCGCCAGGCGGCTCGCCGCGGCCAGAACCGCATGGCGGCGCGCCGCATCCTGCATTTGCCGCACTGCATCCCGCACCTCGAGCTCGAGGCGCGAACTCGCGTCCGCCGCATCGAGCCGGCGCAGCGCAATTTCGGTGGCGTCGGCACCGTCGGTGCGCGACGCCCGCCCGCCGTCCCACAACGGCACATGGAGCGTGACGAGAGCCGACATGGCGTTGGCCGACAAGCCGTCGAGCGCGCGGTCGAGCTCAGATTCGTTGGCGCCGCCGCCGTAGCGCAACGCCAGATCGACGGTCGGCACGCGCGGCCGGTGGGCCAATCGATCGCGTTCTAGTAGCGCGACCTCCGCCTCCACGAGTCCGACGTCATCGCGTTCGCGCCGCGCCCGTTCGAGCCACGGTGCGGCGGAATCCGGCGCCGCGAACGGTTCCAAGATTTCCACGAGACGCAAAGAGTCGGCCAGCGGCAACCCGAGAAACACCTTGAATTCATCTTCCGAGCGCGCCAACTGGGACTGCTGTTCGGCAAGACGTGCGTCACGTTCGGCGCGATACACCTCGGTCTTGAGCCGCTCGACGTCGGGCAAAAGCCCAGCCGTGACCTTGCGCCGCGTCACCTCGTAGGACTGCGCGGCCGCCGTGGCGGCCGCTTGGACGATTTCGAGCGCCATGCGTGCATGCAGCAGATCCAGATAGCGCGCCACCGCGTCGAATTCGAGTTGGGCGTTCGACGTACGTTCGACGCTGCGATTCCGCACCTGTTCGACGGCGGCGCGATGCAGGCTGCGGCGTTCGGGATCGTCCCCCAAGAGCGGCACGTCCAGCCCGATGGATGTCGCGACTTGGTAGTCGCGGCGTGCGGCACGCACCCCGGTCGGCGTCGTGGTCTCGTCCCGATAGACAACCGCCCCGAGCGCCGAGACACTGCCGTGCCAAGGCAACAACTGCCGCGCGCGCACGCTGCCGGACGCGTTGCGGCTGGTCGTGGTCGTCTTGACGTAGACACTCTGGAGCACCGGTTGACCGGTCGCCGTGTCCGGCTGGGTGCTGGTCTGTAGGCCGACACTGAACTCCCGCGAGAGGTCGGGAGCCGCGAGATCGAGCCCGAGGTTCGGCCACACCGCACGGCGTGCCGCGTCATAGCGCAGCGCATCGCGCCGCGCTTGCAAGCCGATCCGGCGCGCCGCCGGGCTCTGGGCCCGCGTCAAGCGCACGGCATCCTCGAGCGTCAGAACATGGGTCGCCCCGGTGGCTGAATGAGCCGCGAGTGCGACCAGGCACCCGATGATGCAACGCGACCGCACGCCTCGCCGCCGATCACTCATGGCGCAGCGCCACGATGGCATCGACGGTCGCGGCCCGGCGCGCCGGTGCGGAACCCGAGACGAGGCCGGTCGCGAGCGCCGTGCCGGCGGCCAACAGGATGCCGCCGGGCGTCACCAACACGGGCCAGTGTGCGGCACGCGCCACGATGAAAGTGCCGGCGACGCCCAGCATGATGCCGGCGATACCGCCGGCAATGCCGATGGCAGCGGCCTCGAAGACGAATTGCGCCACGATATCCGCCCGGCGTGCCCCCACAGCACGCCGCAAGCCGATTTCACTCGTGCGCTCGACGACGCTCGCAAACAGGATGTTGGCGATGCCGATGCCGCCGACCAGCAAGCTGATCCCGGCGATGCTGCCCATGACGATTTGGAAGATGCGCTGGGTGCGCTGCGCTTTGCGGATGAGTTCCGACGGGACGATCACGGCGAAATCGTCTGCACCCGCATGCCGGCGCAGGAGCGCCCGCTCGACGACCGCACCGAAGAGCACGGGATCCGCTCCGGGCGCGAGCTGCAACACGAGGCGCTGCACCGCGCCGGGATCGTGGCCGCCGGGCGGGAGACTCGCGGCCGTTGCCAGCGGCACGAAGAGCGGCGGCTTGCCGTTCGCAAGCGCCGCGGTGCGCACCACACCCACGACTCGCAGCGCCCGGCCGGCGACGCGCACGAATTCGCCGACCGCCGGACGGGCCGGAAACAACGCCAAAGCGATCGGCGTCGACAACACGCAGACCGCCGCACCGGTGGCAGCATCGAGATCCGACACGAAGCGCCCCGCGGTCATTTCGGTGGCGAGGATTGCGGCGTACGCGGGAGTGACGCCGGTGACGGTCGCATCAGCACTCTGGGCGCGCGCCCAAACCTTGTGGTCTGCGACCCGCGCCACGGTCGCCGCTTCGATGTGCGGCGCGAGTTCGATGACGAGGGCCGCCGCATCCGCGGCGATCAGCCCGGAAACGGCCGCTCTGCCAACCGCCGGCCGGGCTTCGACGTGCAGATTGTGAATTCCGAGGCGGCGGTATTCGCCAAGCGCCCGCGTCTCGGCGCCCTTGCCGATGGCGAGCATGCAGATGACGGCACCGACGCCGAAGACGACACCGGAGGTCGTCAGCGCGCTGCGCAAGGGGTGGGCGCGTAGTGCTTCGGCGCCGATCGCGATGTTGCGTCCGAGTAGCGCGCGGTTCACAGTGGTCATTCCTCGGTCCGGGCAGCGACCGGTTCACGGAGCGCCAACAGGTCTCCGGGCTGGACACCGGTCTTGAGCACGACGTGAAAATCGTTCGAGCGCCCGGTTGTGACCGCGACCCGTTGCACCCCGCGGGGCCCGCGGCGCCAAACGTACGCGCCGTTGTTGTCGGTATGCACGGCTTCGATGGGCGCGAACAGGACGTCGTGCAGTTCCTCTGCGTGCACCGTCACGGTCGCCGTCATGCCCGGGCGCAGTCTCGCATCCGCCCCCTCCAGCAAGACCTCGTAGTCGAAGACCTTGACGCCCTCGGTGTCGGGCATCTCGCGGCCGAGAACATTGACCCGGCTCACGGTGCCGTGCAGGAGAGTGTCGGGCAGCGCATCGATCCGCACGTCACACGCCAAACCGGCATGCAATTGATTGACTCGTGATTCGTTGACGAAACTCGCGACCCGCATTTGCGCCAGATCGGGAAGCTCGATGACGACCCCGCCGTAGTACAACTGGTCACCGATCTTGACCTTGGTGTTGCGGTTCCCCGACCAGTTCGTCCCGTACACCACCAGCCCGCGCGTCGGCGCCACGAGCGTATGATTGTCCAGAGCTTCGTCTTCTGACGTGAGCTGGCTCTGCAACGTCGAGATCGCGACTTCCTGCTCGGTGATCTCGGCACTGTCGATACTTTTCTGTGCCGTCAGCTTCGATTCGGATTGTTTGAGATCAAGCTGGGCACGCTGCAATGCAAGTTGGACTTTCTCCTGCTCGACGCGCGCTTCGTACTGCATGTTGGCGACGCCGATTTCGGCCAGCCGCAAACCGGCGCGGCGATCCTCGATCGCCGCTTCCATTTCCGAAAAACGCGCCGTCTGGGTGGCGTGGAGTTTTTGCAGATTGGCGCGGGCGCTGGTGAGACGGCTCCGCAGGTCCTCGACCCGCCGGGTCGCTTCGCTGGCATCGAAGCGCGCCAGCGTGTCACCGGGTGCGACCGTACTTCCCTCGCCAATCAACCACACAAGTTTGGCAGCGCTCGAGCGCAGCCGCGGCACCCCGAATGTCAGCGAGCGAACCGCCTGCAGTTCCCCGGCGGTCGTGAGTTCGATTCGCAAGTCGCCGCGCTGCACCGCCGAAAAAGGCCCGCCGCGATCCGCTCCCCCCCGCCGGCTGGCGCACAACGCCCCAACCACAATCACCAGCCCACCCGCCACCAGCCCGATCGTGCGCATTCTGGGAACTTGCATGACACTCCAACCCAAGACGCCCAAAGCCCATGATACGCGGATTCCCCCCGAGGGTCCGCCCAGAAGGCTCGGGGTGCCCGGGGCAAAGCCGTTGGCGCACAGCGGGTTGGCGCAAGCTCCAGACGCACGTCACGAGCACCCAGCTTGCAAAATCACGGGGGCGGGAGTGCGTGTCACGGCAACGCGCCCGAGTCATGCCGGGCCCGAATGCACCGCGGGTTTTCCGGCGTGCGCGCGACGCGTGTGGGAGGGCGAGTCGAGAGGAGCCGAAGGCCCGGAGGGCCGAGAGGCGACGAGCGAGGGAGTGAGCCGACAGGAGGTCGGCGAACGACCGCGAGCCCACCCACATGCGGCGCGCGCGCGCCGGAAAACCCACGCAGCAAGACTTCTCAGCGCACCAAAATCATCTTCCGTTGCATCGACGCATCCCCCGTCGTCAGCCGGTAGAAGTACACACCGCTCGCCACCGAACGCCCCGCCTCGTTGTGCCCGTCCCAAGTGGCATCGTAGTGCCCCGGCAAGAGCCGGCGCGCAACCAACGTTCGCACCCGGGCGCCGCGCACATCGAACACTTGTAATGCAACGAACTGCGCCGCCGTTCCACCGACATCGAAGCGGATGAGCGTCGTGGGATTGAACGGATTCGGAATGTTGGGCTGCAACCCGGTGCGGAACGCCGGCGCCGTGCCGCCGTCACCGACATCGGTCGGAAGACGGTAGTCCGTCAGGCCATTGCGCAGCAAGTTGCCCTTCAACGTTCCCCACGGGACGCGATGGCGAACGTACAGTCCTGGGAAGTGCCACGCGTAGACTTGCTGATCCCAGCCGGAGACAATCAGATCGACACGGCCATCGCCATCGGCATCGGTGAGCAACGGCGTCGCACGCACTTCGGCTCCGAGACGCACCGGGAAGCCGGGGAAGATGGTGCCGTTCGGATTGAAGGCGTTGAGGATGCCCGACTCGCCACCATAGACGATCTCCATCACGCCGTCGCCGTTCAGGTCCCCGACCACCGGCGACGACTCCGACGCGCTGTGCACATCCACCGGCCAACCGGGACGGACGTTGCCGTTGGAGTCGAACATGTACAGGCTGCCGGTGCTCACATCGCTGCCGGTGCTCGCCGCAACGAGTTCCAGCTTGCCATCGCCGTCGAAATCCGCGAGCGCCACCGACGGGGTGAGCGCCGCCCAGAGATTCGGCAGCGGCCGCGGCCAACCCGGAGCGTCGGTGCCATCGGGACGGAAGACATAGAGCTGCCCGTTGACGCAGGGCACCACGATCTCGAACGTGCCGTCGTGATCGATGTCGCCGATGCTCGGCGAGGCGTCGACCTTGTCGCTCAAGGTCCGCGGCCAACCCGGTGCGACGGTGCCATTGGCCCGCAGCACATAGACTTTGCCGTTCTCGGTTCCGAAAATGATCTCCGGCGTGGGGTCGGACGGCAAAACGTTGGCGACCGCCGGACCGCCGCGGCTCCAAGTCGGCAAACCGGGGATCGCATAGAAAACGCCGTTCGTCGCCGGATCCGCATCCCCGTCTCGCACCTCGGTGCCATCCGCGTGCCAGGCGTAAACGCGCCCATCGAGCGCCAGCAGGACGATTTCGAGACGGCCATCGAGATCCAGGTCGGCAAGAGCGGGCGTCGCCCAAATGCTGTGCGTGGTCGACACGATCGAGTGCGGCCAGCCGGGCCGGACGGTGCCGTCGGGACCGAAGACATAAACGGTTTTCGTATCGAACGTGCACGCCACGACCTCGTCGCGGCCGTCGCCGTCCAGGTCGCCGACCGCAAGGCCCGGCATGAAGTTGGCGGTCGTCGGTGTGTACACACCCTGGGTGGCGGCGTTGCTGTCGCCGTCCCGCACTTCGGTGCCGTTCACATGCCAAGCGTAGAAATGGTCCGCGGCGCCGGCGACCACTTCCACGTGTCCGTCGCCATCCAGATCGGCGACGGCCGGACTACAGTTGCTCTGCAGTCCCAGAGTTTGCGGCCAGCCGGCGAGCGCGCCGGGATTCGTCGTCACGCCAAGCGACATCGTGCGGAGGCTCTCGTTGCCGGCCGAGTCGACCGCCGCAACCGAATAGAAATACTGCGTCCCGGGTTGCAAACCCTCGTCGCGGAAGTAGGTGGAGTTGCGCACCAGGTCGGTGCTCGCCCGCAACCACGGACCATAGTTGTGCGGAGCGCGATATACGACATAGCCCGCGACGTCGGACGAGACGCTCTTGCCCCAGGTCAGGGTCGTGACTCCGGATCCGTCGCTCGGATCGCCCACCAGTCCCGTCAACGGCTGCGGCCGCCGTGTTTCGACCGGCAAGCTCCAGGTTCGTGCCTGGGCATCGAGAACCACGAGCAACATGCGGTTGTTCTGCGTGACGTTACTCTCGCGGATACGGAAGGCCCCAGTGCCGACACCAAGGTGACCGATGCTGCCGAAGGTCGTAGACCCGTTGACGATGGTGACATCCGGGTCGAGTGACAGCAGTTGGCCGGTCGCACCCGCCAGTTGCGCGAACCCGTAGTTCTTCAACTCGACGCGCAGATCGTACGTTTCATTGGCCTGGGCGACGGCGTCCCCATTGCCGGTTACCGAATCGTCGACCCAAATGCGTTGCACCCGTGGGGAAACCTGCAACAGATCGAGGCTGACCCGGTCATTCCACTGGGTCGATTGCACCGTCTTCAGAACGAGATCGATGCCGACCCGTTGCTGGTCGAAGGCCCCGGCCGCGACATTCACCACGACGGGTCCGGACCAGATGCGCTGGCCCGCCGCCATGGTGCCGACGTTGGCGATGCTGGTCGAGAGCAGGAGCGCGGGCTCGGTGCAGAACGCTTGCAACGTGACGCCTTCCGCCGGCAATGTCCCGGCGTTCTCGATTTCAAAGCGCACCTGCGCGGCCTCACCGGCTTCCAGCACGGCGTTGCCGTTGCCCGCCGTACCAACGCCCGAATCGACGACCTGAATCGCGCCGGTCGAATGCAGCACCGCGCCGCCGTAGGGCGTCACCGTCACCTCGGCGCGGTACGGCCGCACGCCGGCGCCGGTCACCGCAAGGTGCGCGGTACCGGCCACTTCGGCGGTCAGATTGAGCGCCGCGACACCGGTCAGTCCGGTGCGCCCGACGACGTAGAAGTCACCCGGTTTCCACAAGCAGACGGTGGCGCCTTGCACCGGGTTCCCGGCCTCGGTGACGGTCACCGTGAACGTCCGAACGCCCTGAAAGATGTTCGGCGCGTGCGTCACGGCAATCGTGCGCGGCGTGTTCGTCCACAGCGTCAGTTCCGGGTCGCCCAGGTACGCGGTGATGAAGTACGACCACCGAAACGCGTTGTCATCGAAAGTCTGTGCGACGTATTTGAGGCGCGCCTGATGCAGGCACTCCGCCGCACCCGGGTACCCTTGGCTGTACAGGGCGTTGAACCAGGCTTCCTGAAACACTTGGATGTTGTCCGGATACGCCTCGCGCGCCGAACCGATGACGCCGATCGCCCCACCGGTCGGACACAGCAGGAATTTCTCCGCCAAACAGGGGAAATCGAAAGCCGCCGCCGAGCAATTCAGCATGTGCAGGAAAAACGGCCGGGTCGCGTTCTGGAGTCCGAGAGCGTCGGCGATGCTCGCCGATGCGTCGCCGAGCGACATGGAGTACCGGAACCCGTGTCCAATGTGGGTGACGATCGACTGGCCGGCATTCATGGCCGCCAGTCCCACGGCACGCGTCAATTTGATCGCACCCGGGTAGAACTGGGGGGTTTCATCGAGGCGGCTCAACACCCGGCCGGCGGTGTCGAGGTGGTTCAGAATGATCAGACGTTCGGCGTTGTCGGCGCCGTTCTTGAGGATCGGATCGCCCGCCTTGTAGCTCGCCGGCCAAATGACCTCGGCCAAGAATCCCATCTTGTTCTGGTAATCGAGCACCGTGGGTTCGCAATAGGCTTGCAACTTGGCGAGGAGCATCTGCACTTGGGTGGAATTGACGACCGGCAGGCGCCCGACCCACAGTTCCGGCAACAGGTCGGCATTGTCGGTGGTGTTGTCGACATAGACGAACCCTTCGCCCCAGCGAGCGTCGCGGTCGCCGTTCCAATTGCCATCGAGACAACCGTAGTACAGGTCGGTCGGAACGCTCTCGCCTTCCAGCGAGTACACCGACGACGCATAGCGCGCCGGGACGAGGTCGGTGTCGCCACCGATGAGTACCGAGCGGATCCCCCAGAGCTGGTAGGCCTGGCGGAAGAAGTCGCGCAACGTCTCGGCGACGTCGGCGCCATGCGGATAGTTCTGCAGCACCCACTCGACGCTTCGAACCACGGTCGGCACGCCGGTTCCGGTCTTGTAGTCGGCGTAGGCCTGGAACGACGGCACCAACGCGTCGCGGGTCAGAATCAGCATTTGCACCGCGCTGCCCTCGAGGCTTGGAGCCTCCGTGGGCTTGAAGCCGGCGGCGGCCGGCGGTGTCGCGGTAAGGAGCGGCGCGGAATAATTCGCCAATTCGTCGGGATTGACGACGCAGTCGGTCAACTCGCGGCGGACGTCCAGTTCGCGCAGGGCATCGGCGCGCCGCGGATGGACGACGGCCGTCACCGCGCCGGTCTCCAGTTCGAGCGTCGCACCCTCCGACGCGTGCGCCACAAGATCCGCGCGCCGCACCGCGACCGCCGCAATGCCGTAGCCGTGGTAGAAGCTGGTACCGAGCACCGTCGCCGGCCACGGCGCGTGGACCGCGTGGAGTTCTTGTTCGGGTGCGAGCAGAATGCAGAGCACAACGCGCTCACTCGGAGCGCCGGCCTGTGGTGCCACCTTGTCAGCGACCCCGGGCGCTGTCGCACGCGCGGCGGCCGCGGCACTTTGCAGGCGCGCCGCAGTGACGCGCACGCGCAGGGTCGCCGCGAGCGCCGTGGACGGCGCCACACCCATGCTCATCAAGACGGCAACGAGGAAAAAACGTGCAATCGGCATTGCACGGGCCGTGGTAGGAACGGCGCGCGACGCAACCGCAGGCATACAGCGAGGCTCCTTCGGTGTCCGACGAATCACGGGACCATCAAGCGGTCCCGACACACGGGAGCAGTGGTTCGCGAGTCTGCGCCTCCGGATTGGAAGAAACGAGCCAGCCAGAACGAACCTCCAGACTGTACCATTCCAGGCGTTCTCGTGCAATGGGCTACGAGCTAACCACCATTTTCACAACTCATTGCAGCAATCGGCTCGGGAAGGACTCTGGAAGGGTCCAGGGTGGCGTGTCAGGTCGGAATGTTGCACGTTGCCGCCGGTCGTGCCGGGGGGTTCGGTTCAGACCGCGGCCGCGCGCCGCGTCGCCTCGAACCCATGCTGGCGCAGCAGCGCGTCGAGTGCTTCGCACGCGGTTGCAGCGGACCGCACCCGGTATTCGACCGCCTGCTCGCGTCCGAGCCGGACGAGGAACAGGGCGCCAAAAACGGAGATCTCGCACACCACACCCAACGCGTCGCGGAACCGCAAGCCGAAAGCCCCGACCTCCGGTTCGAGCCCTGGGGTGATCGCGAGGACACGGCGCACGAACCGTGCAAGCAGCGGCGCACACTCCAGATCCTGGATTTCATCCAAGTACAGGGCGACCGCTTCAGACATGCGCCGCACCTCCGCGTCCAAGCCCGGCGAGTAGCGCTTGGGCAAGACTTTCGAAAACGCGCGCCGCGGGGTGATCCGGTTCGATCGCCGCGAGAGCGAGTTGCGGATGCAACGCATACGCCGGAACACGCGCCCAGGCGGGACGTGGGGTGGCGGAGGACGGCCCCCATTCGAGCCCGTGCACCGGCACCGAGTCGAGCCCCCCGGACAGCGCCGCGGCCGGCTGTGCATCACCCTTGAAGACTCGAATCGCGACATCCACGGCCGGCACTTGCGGCGCCAGCTCAGGCGTTGTGGCGACTCGCGCCGCGGGCCGGAGCCGGTCGCCGCGGCGGGCCGTTTTCATCCAGGCCTCGAACATCGGACTTTGCGTTGCGGCGCGCTCCATGGTCGTCACCGCCGGCGGCAGCGCGAGTGCCGGCGCGAGCCGCTGCAACTCGGATTGCGCCTCCTGCATCGGCAGGCGCACCAAAACCGCGTCGGCGGCGCGCACGACCGCGTCCAGTTCGGCAAGCGCCCATGCGGTGCCATTCACGACGCCGATCCCCAAGACGCCGCGTTCGACACGCAGGCCCGGTGCGTCGCCAAGACCGTTCAAGTATGCGAGCGGGTGCAGGCCGAGCCGAAAACCAGGATTCGGCAATGCCGGGTCCGCGTCGAGCACGATCGTCTTTCGACCCAGACGCGTCATCTGAATCGCCAGATTCGCGCAGACCTCGGAATCGACGAGCGCGTCACCGCTCGCCAACACCGCAATGCGCAGACAACGCCGCGCCGCGGCGGTCGGCGGTGCCGGTGCCGGCCGGTTCGACAGGTACAGATGAGAGATATCGCGCAGGCGCCGCGTGCCACTGCGCGGCGACCGCGGCTCGGGCTGTCCGTCATACGCCACTTCGCCCCGCCCCGCCCCCTCGATCACTGCGCGCCCCACGCACTCTTGTCAGATGACGACGACGGAATTCTCCTGGCCGTATTCGTTCGTGATGCTCTCGGGGTTGTTCGGGTCCTTGACCCAGACGCCATCGAGGATGAAGCGATACTCGTGTACACCAGGCCCGATATCGAGGACGCCGCTCCAGGTGCCGGCGTCGTCGCGCTCGAGCGGCGTGCCCTCGTACGACCAGCCGGTGAATTCGCCGGTGATCCGCACATCCTGCGCCTGACGCGCGTCAATGCTGAAGCGCACCCCACCGGCAACGGCGCGCGGGCCCTCGAATACCGCATCCTGATTCCGATTCCCTGCCACCTGAAAGAAGGGCTCCTGGGCCAAAAGTTCCTCGGCCAGTGCCAGGAATTCCTTGGCGGCGCGGTTGTGCGAGTCGAACCGGACGATCGGTTGGCCGCGACTCGCGGCCTCCTTCAGCTTCACGGTGTGGCTGATGCAGGTCTTCAGCATCGAGTCGCCGTGGAAGTTCTCGATCTCGTACAGGATGTCGCGCGAGAAATTCGTCCGGCTGTTGTAGTTGTTCGCCAACACCCGAATGACCACATCGTGGCCGATTTCGTCGCGCAAGAGCTCGATCGTTTCGCGGACCTTGTGCAACCCGTGCAACGAGAAGAAACTCGGGTCGACCGGAATGACAGTCTCGCCCGACGCTGCAAGGGCGTTGAACGTCAGGAGCCCGATGCTCGGCGGACAATCGATCACCACGTAGTCATAGGCTTTTCGCAGTCGCGATAGTTTCGCGGCCAGGCGCTGCTCACGCCCCGGTTTGTCGGCCAGCTCCTGTTCGACACCCGCCAGCACGACCGTCGACGGCGCGAGATCCAGGTTCTCGAGAACCGGAATGACGATGTCGTCAATTTCGACGCCGGGCTGCATCAGCACGTCGTGCATGCTGCGATCGAAGTCATCGGAATCGATGTTCAACCCGAGACCCGCATGACCCTGCGGATCCAAATCGATCAGTAGAACCAGTTTGCCTTTCTTGGCGAGCGCCGCAGCCAAATTGATGGATACGGTCGTCTTGCCGCAGCCACCCTTCTGGTTCACCACCGAGAGAATACGCATCGGTGCTCCTTTTTCGACTTCCGCCCCCTGCACCCCCGCCTCACCACACACCCACCCTGACTCGACTCGACCGGTAGGACCCGCTCGGTGGCTGAGGCTGCGGTATTTCTCTCCCGACGCTCGCAGAGTGTCAAGAGTTTTCCGTCTGGAGCCTCCGGGCGCAGGCGCATTCCTGACAACGGTTGGCGAGGCGCCTCCGGCCGGCGCATGAATGAGGTAGGGATTTCGGGGGCGATATGCAGTCGAGCGGCCAAGCGCAATCAGAGCAGCGCGAAGAGGGCTCCAACCACGACACCAAGCGCGAGCCCGCCACCGACTTCGGTCCAGGTGTGGCCGACGAGTTCCTTGAGACGCTGCTGGCTGACCGCATTGTGGGTCCGCAATTCGTCGAGCAGCGCATTCAAGACCCGGGCTTGGCGGCCGACGTCCTGCCGCAGACCGCCCGCTTCGGCAATGAAATACACGCTGAACATCAAGCAAATGCTGAAGAGGTCGCTGCGAATCCCGGACTCGAAGCCAACGGTTGTGGTGAGCCCCACCACGACCGCCGTATGGGAGCTTGGCATGCCGCCGGTGTCGAAGAAACGCGTCCACGCAAAGCGCGATTCCCGGATGCTCGTGGCCACGACTTTGATGAGCTGAGCGAGCGATCCCGCGACGACCGCTGCCCACCCGGCCGGATGAATCACTGGAGAGCCTCCGCACGCGCCGCTGGATCAGGTCCGTGGTGCCGAAACGCCCGCCGGCACGACGCGGCGCCCGGCGGCCCATGCCGACACGAAGGGCGCGGCTCCCAACGGCGCGAGCTGGACGCGGCGCGCCGCCGTCGAGACATGCACGACGCGCCCACGACCGGCGTAGATCCCGACGTGGTCCGCCGGCCGATGCGCGAAGGCAAAGAACACGAGGTCACCGGGTTGCAGCGCGTCCAACTCGACCGGCACCCCGCGCCGCAACTGTTCACGCACGGTTCGCGGCAGATCGACACCAGCGGTCGCGAACACTTGGACGACGAAGCTCGAACAGTCGAGCTGCGGTCCCGTGGCATCCAGCGCGCCAAGCGCCGCCTCGACCACCCGGCGTTCGGGTCCCGGCAGCGCTCTCGCATCCGCCGCGAGTTCGGAAACCGAAACCTCCGGAATCGCGACCTGCGTGCCTGGAGCCGCCGCGCCCTCCTCGTAGGCCCGCGCCTGGCGTCCGGTCACCGCCGTACAGCCGGCAAGGCACACGATCGACAGCCCCATGATGGCCCACACCGCCCGCATCCCGACCTCCGCCGCCACAGTAAGGGCGGCCGAGGCCGGGGTGCAAGCGCGCGAAGGTCAATCGTCTTGGTATTCGAACGCCGGGTTGTTGTCGGACGGGTACACGATGTTGTTGACGACGGCGGACCGTAGGCGCGCGTTGGCACGCCGCGGCGCGAAGACCCCTTGGGTCCGGATGACCGGGCCGAGCCCCTTCTGGAACCACATTCCCAACTCCTGCACCGGCGTCAGCGTCGCTCCCGAGAAAACGCTCATGGTGACGCGGAACTTGACGACGGCATTGGGAGCGGCCGTACGTGGGTACTTGCCGATCGTGCGGACGTTGGCGTCCACCAATGTGATCTGATTGACGATTCGCTCCACCTCGACGTCGAACCGGGACAGGATCTTGAAGGTGCGCGTCGGGAACATCCGCAGCGTGTCGGGGCCGACCGCGAATTCGAAGCCGCACCGCCCATTGGGTACCTGGGCTTCGGAGTTCAGGCGCTGCCGCAGCACGGCGGTATCGACGGTGAGATAGCTCCAGGTCGTGAACGTCTCGCCCTCGACAAGCTCGTTCTGGGAGAACTTCAGGGCGACGCCTTCCAGGTGGGACGGCAAATCGTCGAGACATTGGTCGCTGGCGACCGGCACCGCAACCGCCGGGTTCTGCGTCCCCGAGATGGACAACCACAGGAAGCGCGGATTGCGCTGGCGGTCCGGGTTGCCCGAAGGCCGCGGCGGATCACGATCTTCGAACGCCACGACACGTTCGGAGATCAGGCGCCACGCATGGAACTGAATGCCATTCGCGTCGACCGTGAGATCGCTGGCATACGAGTAGCGATTCGGTTTGAACTGACTGAGCAGTGTGATGTTCAACGGGTTGACCTGGCAGTGCGTGACGAGGCTCGTCGTCGGTCCCGTCGCGGTCGGCGGCTGTACGGCGCTCGGCCCGGCGATACTGTCGACCACAATCCAGTCGCGCTGGTTGTAGTTGTATTCCCACGTATTGCCCGTCTGGGTTGGAAAATAATCCGACGCATTCGTCGCTCGCCGTCCGTCATGGAAGCCGACGTTGGCGGGAAGATCGGCCTCGAAGCCGAAGAGCAGCGGGTTCGAATACATCACTGCGAGTTCCGGATCCGCCTCATCGGGACGCAATCGCAGCGCGAGTGGTGCACCCGCATTGCCGGCGCGTGCGACGGTCAGCACCGAGTCGCGACGGACGAACCGGGGATCGGTGCCCGACAACGGCGGGAAGAGGCGGAATCGCGCCGGATCGAAATGGTAAATGCTGCCCACGGTCCGTGCGACGCCGGGGTGAATTCCCGTCGGGGGCAGGAATGTTTCCGGGCTCCCGTCAGGCGGGATGACATCGTACGGCGGCTTCCCCTCTTTGCACCCGGAGCCGGCGAGTGCGACCACGAGTCCAAAGGCCGAGGCCACCCCGATGAAAACTCGAATGGCCTCCGGACGGCCGCCGCCGATCATGGGATCTCCTTCGCTGGCACAGCGTTGCCACGTTCGATTCGGGCCCTGGTGGGGCCCCCGGCATCACCCTGCAACGCCCGGTGACGCATTAAATTAGAAGAGCAATCCGGCCCCGTCAACCGGCTCGGCCCAGAAGACGTGGAAAAGATCGCCAGGCGCCCTTCCAAAGGCCGTCCAGCCCCGCCGCCGGGGCCCGGCGGCGGGCGCCCCCGGGCGCCCCGCGGGCCGCCGAGGGGGCGCGTTTGGCAGCG
>JANLSU010000109.1:0-4489 GCA_031362565.1 bacterium
GGGTCCCACACCTCCGAAGACGTGCTCCTAGTCGGAAGCGGAAGCGGAAACGCGGCGGGGCTACTGCAACAGATTGGGCGGTAGCTGCACGGCGGGAAGTTCGGACAGCCAGCGGGCGTTGCGTGGTTGGACGCGGAGAAAGATTGCGGTCGTGCCCGACGGTGCGCCGGCGTACTCCGGGGGGTCGACGAACACCAGACGCCATTCCGGGTTGTGCAGGAGCCAGCGCGTGAATGGATGCACCTGCATGGCGCCGAAATCGATCGTGAAGAAATACCAGACGATGACATCGGGATCCCAGTGTGCGAGCAATTGTTGCACTGCGGTCACGGAACCCGGGCGAAAGCGGTACAGCAGTTCTTCTTCGCGCAAGCGTTCGGCACCGTAGAGATCGCCGCGCGAATCGATCCACACCTGGTACGGGGGCGACAATCGGTGCAAGAGGAAACCGCCCCAGCGGTACGGGTTGAGGAGATGCGGTGGCAGGCGATGGTCGCGCAGCCAACGCGCTCCCGCTTCCGGAAACCGGCCTGGCAAGAGCCGCGCGGCGGGGGTGCCGTCGCGGGGCGCGGCACGCGCGACTTGCCAGGTCACGAAGAGGCCGAGCACCGAAACGGCGATCCAGGCCGGCGCGCTTCCAAGGACGCGCGTCCAGGTGGCGCTCCGGGTGCGCCACGCAACCGGCACCATCGGCGCCAGTTGCCACGCGAGGAGCGGCACCCCGGCGAGCAGGAACAATGGCGCATGGCGCTCGGCCGCAAACGGCACGGACCACTCACCAACGCGCGGCAAGGACAAAAGCGCGAGAAGGCCGCCCGCCAAGCGATGTGCGAGCGGTGTGACGCGCCAACGGCGCACCGCGCTCGCGGCGAATGCCAGTACGAGACCGAGATGCACCCAGGCGTAGGTGCTGTCCAGCCTGCCGGGCTTTTCCTCTTGGATCGTGTCGCGCAATCCGGTCGCCACGTAGTGCAGTGGATACACCGCACCAGCCCAACCGTTGGGATTGAGGAGCGTCGCGAGTGCGCATGCAGCGAGGATCGCGACCGGCAACCGCCACGCGCCGCGCGTCGCGCGCCCCTCCCACGCAATGCTTCCGAGCCACAGCGCCACGACGACGAGGCCCAACATGAACCCGCCGTGCACATTGACCCACAGGGCAAAAACGAGCGGCAGCGCCACTGCGGCCCGGCGCACGCCTTGCCGCACCATTTCCAGCCCGTACACGACGGCGGGCATGAGCACGAAGGTCCAGAGCTGTGGACGATCGATCCAATTGCGCTGTAGTGCGTATGCCGCGACCACGACCAGCGGCAGTGCGATGGCGGGTGCGGCGTGCCGGCGCGCCAACGCATAGGAGACGACGGTCGCCGCAACGATCCACGCCGCGCGCCACCAAACGACACCCAACAGCCCAAAGTGCATGTACACCGCATAGAGGATGCGATCGGCGAGCCATTCGTGGGCCAGCCAGGGCTGGCCGGTGAGCGTGTACGAAAACGGATCGGTATGCGGCACGCCGGCGGATGCGATGATGCGCCCGGTCGCCAGGTGCCACCACACGTCCGGTGTCAGGATCGGGATGCGCGCCACGAGCACGGCGAGACAAAATGCCGCCACCAAGGCGACGAGCCCGAGCGCGTTCGTTCGGGGTGCTCTTCTCGACCCCTCTCGTGGCATGATGCTCCTCGTGCGCCGGGCGGCGGATGGCGGCGAAAGCGGCACCGAACCGGTCATGTGAAACGGGCCCGAGTGTACCGGGCGCCGGAACAGGACTCTAGGAGGTACGGGTGCAGGCCCTCGAAGAGTTGTTGGACACACTGCGATTCCTCCGTGGGCCGAACGGCTGCCCGTGGGACCGCAAGCAGACCATGGCGGATCTGTGCCGCTATCTCTTGGACGAAGCGTACGAGCTACAAGATCACGCCGACCTCGTCCAACCGGCAGCGGCGACCGACGAACTCGGCGATGTCCTGTTCGTGACCCTCTCCTGCGTGTTGCTCATGGAGGAACACGGCTACGGCGATCTCGATCGCGTCGCGACCGGAGCGCGTGACAAAATCGTGCGCCGGCATCCGCACGTCTTCGGCGACCAGACCGCCAAGAGCCCCGAAGAGAGCCTGCAACATTGGCAGAGCGTCAAGGACGACGAGTCGCGCGCCAGAGGCGAAGCGCCGGCGCCATTCCTGGGCCGTTTCCCGCGCTCGATGCCGGCGCTCCGCCGCGCCCTCGCAATCCAGCGCAAAGTGGCGGAAGTCGGTTTCGAGTGGGAAACCGCCGAACAGGTCCACGCCAAACTGCTCGAAGAAGGCCGCGAACTCCGTGAGGTCCTGCCGCTCGGCGATCCGGCGCGCATTCAGGACGAACTCGGCGATCTCCTGTTCTCGGTCGTCAACTTGGCGCGCTTTCTGGGCACCGATCCCGAGGTTGCCCTCGAGAGCACCATCGCCAAATTCACCGCCCGCTTCGGATACGTCGAGCGAGAGATCCTCGCCAAAGGCGGCTCGCTGCAAGCTGCGACGCTCCCCGAAATGGACGCGCTCTGGGAAGAAGCCAAGCGGCAACATCCCCCCGAGGCTGCGGGTTCGACCTCGCCGCCGGGTTGACGAAGCGCCGTAAATCACGGAAAATAGAGATGTTCAGCGCAAGGAACGAACCGTGAGCACGAGCGCGTTGGCCGTTTCCCCGTCGATGCCGCAAAGTCCGGCGGCCGCCGTGCGGCCCTCGCCGTGGATCCTCGACCGCGGCCGGGACCTGCTGCTGTTCGTCGCGACTCCAGTGCTCATCGTGCCACTGGTGTTCCTGGCGACACGCATTTGGACCCCGCAGACCCTCTATGCCGTCGCCATTTTCGGTGCTTTGGGGCACCACTTGCCGGGCATGATGCGCGCTTACGGCGACCGCGAACTCTTCGCGCGGTTCCGCAGCCGTTTTATCGTCTCGCCGCTCGTGCTGGTCGGGATCTGCACCGCCTCGGCATTCATCGATCCGAGCCTGTCGGCCATCGTGCTCGTCACCTACGTCTGGGGTGTTTGGCACGGACTCATGCAGACGCACGGCTTCTTGCGGATTTACGACGGCAAGGTCGGCTCCACCGACCGGCGCACGGTGCGCCTCGATCAAGCGATGTGTATCGCCTGGTTCGGGGCGGGATCACTGTTCTCCGACCGGGTGGTGCATCACGTCTTCCAGGAGTTCTACATGGCCGGCGGTCCCCAGGTGGGCACCGCGGGTGTGCATGCACTGCGGGTTGCAGCCGGTATCGGTGTCGGGCTCGTCACCGTCGCGTTCGCCGCCAATGCCATCGCCTGCACCCGCGCCGGGCGCCCGCCGAATCCCGTCAAACTTCTGCTCATCGGCACCGGCATCAGCTACTGGTGGTACAGCAATCTCATCGTCAGCAACTTGCTGTTGAGCACGCTCTTGTTCGAGCTGTTCCACGACACGCAATACCTGTCGATCGTCTGGGTGTTCAATCGACGGCGTGTCATGAGCGGCTCGGGCGTCGACGCGCCGACGCGTTTCATCTTCCGCAACCGCGCGCCGCTCGTGCTGTTGTACGTCGGCCTGGTTGCGGCCTATGGCTCGCTGCGTTTCATCCATTTGCCGCAGGCCGATCTCGGCCGCATTCTGACCGCGACGCTCGCGGCATCGGCACTGTTGCACTTCTATTTCGATAGTTTCATCTGGAAGATGAAGGAGCGCAGCACCCGGGCGGCGCTGGGTCTGGCGGGCGGCGCCGCCGACGCGTCACGACGCGGCTTCGGGCACCTCGTACCGGTCGGACTGCGCTGGGCGGCGCTGGTGCTGCCGATCGCCTGGCTCGGCACCTCGTTCGGCCGCGGCGAGGCCTTGCAAGTGCGCAAGATGGAAGCACTCGGGCACGACTTCCCGCACTACGCTCTCGCCCAGCACAACCTGGCCGTCGCACTCGCTTCCGAAGGACAGACCGAGGCAGCCATCGCCGCGACGCGCCGCACCCTCGCCCTAGAACAAGACGACCGCGGCCTCATCGCCGACGCCCGCCACAATCTGGCCGCACTGCTCGTTGATGCAGCCAAGCAACAATTACAGTCCAGCACGCCCCACCGCGCCAAAGCCTCGCTCGAAGAAGCCGCAGGCCTGCGCCCGAATCTCGCCGCCGAACTCCGCGAAGAAGGCATCCAGTTCGCAGCCACCGGCCACCGCGACGAAGCCTTTCGATCGCTGCAAGCAGCCCTAATCCTCGACGGGGGCGACAAGAAAGCACGAGCGCTCATCACCCGTCTCTCACCCCCCCGCTAAACGCTCCCGCGCTTTTCCGACCCCGACTCCGACTCCGACTCCGATCCGATTCCGATTCCGACTAGTCGCACGTCTTCGGAGGTGTGGGCCCCCCCCACCGCGCGTTAAAAGGCGAGCGCAACGAATATTTGGGGCGAAGCGCCCGGGGCCGGGCGTTGTTTCGGGGGCGGCGGGGGGGGGGCAGCCGACGCAAAACCAAAACCCC
>JANLSU010000031.1:0-2040 GCA_031362565.1 bacterium
GCGCGCGAAGCGCGCGGCGCGGCCCGTTCTGTCTGAGTCGGCGGGGGTCCCACACCTCCGAAGACCCCCTCGCCCAGCAACAATCCGGAATCCGGATTCCGGATTTCCGCCTACCGCCACCCGTACGTCAGCGACGTCGACAGCAGCAGCGTTGTCGTGTCGTTCGTCTTGTCCGCGTGGCTTTCGGGGTTGAGGCTGAAGAAGATGTCGCACCCCAGGCGCGGCAATGGCTGCCAGGTCAGGTACAGGGTGCTCCAGTTGAACGAATAGTCCGAGTACAGGAGATCGTCGCCGGCCAGATGCTGGCGCAAGCCCGCCTCGTCGGTGAATTGCAGCCACAGCGTATTGCCGAGCGTGAACGTCACGCTGCCCTTCAGTCCCCATTGGTTGTACGCCCGGTCGATGGCGCTCGTCGTGCGGCGGAATTCGCCGCGCGGACCAATCGCCAGCACCGTGCTCCGCGACGCGTCGCCCTCGACCAACATCTCGACCGACTGTTGGGTGGAGTTGGACCAAATGCTGTCGGGGCGGTCGTAGTGCGTCACGACACCGCGGTATTCGGGGCGCAAACGGACCCGCTCGTGCAACTCCACCCGGCCCGTGAGCGCGCCGTCGTAGTCCCAGAAGTGGCTCCGCACGCGCGGATCGCCGTAGTAGCGCCGTTCCAAGCGATGCTCGAAGCCCAGGCTGTGGCGTCCGATGTCCTGCTGCCAATCGGCGATCGCGATGTGACGGCGGTAGTCGATGGCCGTCGAGTCGGGGACGCTGCGCGTGCCGTAGGTGTAGCCGGCGCGCAAGTGTGAAAAAACGCCGTACTGGCGTTCGATTTCGCCGCCGGCATCGTTCAGCCGGTAGTTGTAGTTGTAACGGCTCGTAGAATCGAACGCCGCCCACTCGAAGCGGTCATCGATCCGCAAGCGCCATCCCGCCGCCGGCCGCATCAACGCCGTGCCGCGCGTCGTGCCGACGAGGTAGTTGCTGGAGAATGTATTGTCGGAGTTCTGCACGTAGGCCTTGTAGCGTAGAGCCTGCTCGGTGCGGAGTTCGAACCGGGTGCCGAACGGTCGCTCGAGGCGCGCCACGAGGTCGTTGCGGGTCGCTTCCTGGCCGTAGCTGAACATGTTCTGCAGGCGGACCTTGGTCGAGCCCTGGTGATCGATGGTCGTGTGCAGGCGGGCGCTCAATTCGTCGTACAAATCGAAGGTGTCGTCATCGGTGACGACATAGCGCTGGCCGAACGAATCGTAGGCCATCGAAAAGCCGGGTAAGAAACGCCAACCCGCCGTCTGCGGCGTCACGCCTCGCGCCGCAGCACCGAGCTGCGCTTGCACCGTTGCCGGCGCCACCAGTGCGAGCCCAACCCAAGCGATCGCCCACAGCCGTCTCATCGAGCCTTCTTGCTCACGAGTTGACGCGCGTCTTCGGTGACGATTGCCGCGCCTTCCAGATCGCCGTCATCGGCCATCTCCCGGGCCGCGGCGAGAAGTTCGTCGAAGACTTGCCGGTCGTCCGGCGCGAGGCGCGGGCGTGCCGTGTTGAGCCGCGCCATCGCCGCCGCTACGCTGTCGGCAAGGGCGCTCACGAATTGCGTCGACGCCGTTCCACTCGAGTCCGCACTCGCAGTCAACGTGTCGGCGGGAATTGCAAGAACCGGGACGCCGGGCGTGGGTCCTTGGGCAAGCGCCCGATCGACGCACAACGCGAACGCGATGGCGAGACCGGCGCGCCTGCGCATGGAAAACTCCCCGGAGGTCAGAACCGGCGGCCGGTGGCCAGACGCTCGGCGCGGAGCGCCAAGTTCCGGGCGACGCGCGTTTCGGCGAGGGCCGCCCGCAGGCGTTGTTGCTGGCGCTGATCGCGCGCCTGCTGCAGATGCCGCGTGGCATCTTCGAGCAGGGTCCGCGCCGCGCCGCTTTCCGCCGGCACGCGCTGCGTGACGGTTTCGATGAAGGCCGCGGTGGCGTCGATGGCCCGATCCACGGCCGCGGCGTCGGGCTCACCCTCGTGACTGCGGAGCGCCCGCAGAATCATGTCGCGCGC
>JANLSU010000037.1:0-5865 GCA_031362565.1 bacterium
GAGCCACTCGTCGGCGTCGTAGAGCGCGTCACCGATGGTCGTGAAGCATCGCGCCCGCGTGCCCTTCGGTTCGTCCGGGATTGCCGCGCATTCGGCCGCGAGATGCCGGACCGCGGCGGCGAGTTCCTGCGGGTTCGTATCCCCAAAGGCCAGGAACCGGCGCGCCAGGCGCGAAATCGCGTCCCCCTGATCAAGGAGTCCCGAATTCGAGTCGAAGTCGAGGTTCCAGAGAATGGCATCGCGCCACTCGAGGACGAGGTCATCCTGCGGGTACTCGAACGCCGCTTCGGGCATGTCCGGGGGGCGCATGGCCGTCATCTGGGCGGCGAAGTGTTGCTGCCACTGGGTGATCTGTTCGGGATCGCCGTCGAAAAAGCGGCTCAGAATGGCGACGCTTTCGCGTGCGTCGACGCACGCGTCGCGCGCCAGATTGCCGAGTCCCAGGTGCAATGCGACGTCTGTCAACCGGCCGGCGAGGACGAGGCGCAGGAACGCATCACCCCGCCCGGTTGCGGCGGCGGCCAGAACGAACGTCACCGCCAACAGGTCGCGTGCGTCCTGAGATTCATTGCTTTCGTCGGTCAAGACACGGATGGCTTGTGGCGTCATGCCGATGTCGCGCCGGACACGTTCGCGAATCTCGTCGGTCGCGCCGCCGGCCACGAGTTCTCGGGCGCCGCGCAGAAGCTCGGCATCCGTCCCGCGGTCCGGGTCCGCCGCCAAGCGATCGATCCATTCATCGAGAGCCATCCTCGGTTCCCTCCGTCGCGCCGCGCGTCCGCCGTCACGGCAATGCCCACACGGTACGATACGGTACAGTCGGAAGTGAACCTGTCCCGCGCCGGGCAGCCCATGGCGGCGGCGATGCCAGCACGGTGCCCCAGCGAGGTCTGCTAGGCCAAATTGGACTTCGAGTTGGGCCCGCCGAGGGCGCATCGCTCCGCTGGAGCGCCGATTGCACCGCGGGGTCCTGTGTTCGACCGCGGGCGCGCAGCGTCACGGTCTGGTGAGCCGGGATTCCCCAAAGGGCCGAGAAGGAGACGACATGGACAACGACGATCAGCAACGCGGTCGCGTGTTCACCCGCCGCGAGTTGTTGGCGCTCCTGGGCGCAACCGGAGTTCGTTCACGAAATCGCTCGCTGCGAGCCCCCGGACGCCGGCTTCGTGGACGAGTTGCTGAATCGCTCCGACATTCGCTCCGACCCGAACGCGGCGATTCCGAGAACCGGATCAAGGAGCTGAAGAACGATCTGCAAAATCGATCGCACGAGCTGCTCGAGCTTCGTCGCGAATCAATTTCGCGTCTTCATGACGGCGATCGCCTATGTGCTCATGCAAGAGATCCGGCTCGCTGCTCGGCACACCAGCCTTGCGACCGCGCAGGTCGGAACGCTTCGCAACAAGCTCTTCAAGATCGGCGCGCGTGTCGTCGTCTCGGTGCGGCGAGTCGTCCTGCACCTACCGATGCAGTTTCCGTATCGCGCTGAGTGGACACGCGTCGCTCTCGCGCTTGGCGGCGTCCTTCCGTAGCGCTTCGCGAAGTCTCCGCATCCGCTCTCTCATACGCGCCGACTTGAAGCGGCCCGATTCAGCATGTCGCTGTCGACGGTACCGCACTCCGTTTCAGCGCCAACCACGAGTCGACCAACTACATTTGTCGTGCATCGCTGTGGCGATCACGCCGACGACCGCGCGCACCGCGTCTCATCGGGCACCCTGGACACTCAAACGCTCGTCATGAATAATCCGGGCTAACATCGCGTCGACAAGGTGCGTCCCGGCGCTGTGGCCCAAGACGTGCACCCGGTCGTACCCACCCGGGAACGGCGCGACGATTTGTGCAGCCAGCTGCGCGCCGATGGCTCGCGCCGCACCCACCGAACCGTTCGGCAGCCAGGTGTTGGCGCTCGCGGCCCAGTCGTACGCTACGCGGTGCCATTGAAATCGTTCCGCCGGCGGGATGGTGTTGCCCATGGCCGCGGTCATTGCCGCCGGCCACACTGCCGCATTCGACCGCCAACCGTGGGTGGCGAAAATCAGGTATCGCGCCTCAGGATTGGGCCGGTTCGGAATGGGGTCTGCGACCGGTGCTTGGCGCGCGGGCGGCTGCGGCGCGGCACGTCTCGTGGCGGGGACAAGAAACACCATCGTTGCCGCGGCCACAAGCGCCACGAGTTCGCGGAAAACTCGCATCAAGGTTTGGCAATTGCGGGTCTTCATTTCCACGCCTCCGACTCGGTCGGCGGCGCGAGAGCACCGCAACGAAAATACGCCTCTGGCCCGTTCGGCAGTGACGCAGCCAAGGCGCGCAGAAGCAAGCCCGGCGTGACGTCGTCGTGAAGTCGGTGTAACTCTGTTGGAAGCCTACAAACAGCCCGGAAGGGTGTCAAGGCGCGGCAGCCGCGTGCGTACAGCCTTGGGAGTCAGCGTTGAGATCGACCATTCTTGTCATCTAGGCGTCATCCTCCCGTCATGTGAAATGGCGACAATGCACCCTCAGAAACCGTTCTGCAGTGCATCTGTTACAAGGAGGATCGAAAATGGGCAAGGACACGAAGGAAGTCGTCACCGGACTGTACAAGACGCGCGGCGCGGCCGCTGCGGCCGTGGATCGTCTCGTGCAAGACGGCTACCACAGTGACGACATCAGCGTTCTCATGTCGGACCGGACCAAGACGAAAGAATTCGCGATCGAGACCGGCACGGAAGCCACGAAGGGCGCCGGAATCGGCGGCGCGGTCGGGGGTACCGTCGGCGCGACGTTGGCCGGTATCGCGGCGATTGGCACCAGCTTGGCCATCCCAGGCCTGGGCCTCGTCATTGCGGGTCCAGTTGCGGCCGCGCTCGCTGGTGCGGGCGCCGGCGCGGCAACCGGCGGACTCGTGGGCATGCTCGTGGGCGCCGGTATTCCGGAGCATCACGCCAAGGTCTATGACACTGGCTTGCGCGAAGGCGGGATCTTGGTGGGCGTCGAGCCCAAGATGAACGAAGACACCAAGCGGCTCGAGCAGCTCATGAAGGAAAGCGGCGCCGAAGGCGTGCGGACGGAAAAGTAGCCTGTTTGCCCCCCGTCCCGTTGCGACGGGACGGGGGGACCCGGGATCTCTGCCCCCCCGGCACGGCGGAACCGCGCCACCCGCCGCTGCCGCGCCCGATTTCGTCCCACCGCCTGGACTCCTCCCGAGGCTTCCATCCTTCGCCCAGCGGGCGTATTCTGCGCCTGACTCGTTCATCGATCCGTTCGGGTGCACCCCGCACATTTGTGCGGCTTCTGTGCGCCGGCGGTTGGCGCATTCTCGTCGGTGCGAGGCTCGTGCAAGGCGCGACTCCCTCGGTCGGCGGTCGCTCGGTCGTCGCGCCGCTCGTGTCGACTCGGATTTCTACCATGGAGGATCTGACCATGAAATCTCTCATCGCCGCTGTCGCGATCAGTACGGCCCTCGCTGCCTCCGCGTGGGCCGCGGAAGGGACCGCCGGCGCGGCCGCTGCCGCTCCGGTTTGGGCCATGAACGCGACCATCATCGAGGCCTGCTCGTGCCCGATGTTCTGTCAGTGCTACTTCGCCCCCGCGCCGGCCGGCCATAGCGCGAGCGGTGGCGGCATGGCGGGACACGACATGGGCGCCATGGAGCACTACTGCCGCGCGAACAACGTTTTTCGCGTCAACAAGGGCATGTACGGCAGCACCAAGCTCGACGGTGCCAAGTTCTGGCTGTCGATGGATCTTGGGGACGACTTCTCGGATGGCACCATGAAGTGGTGTGTGGTGACGTTCGACCCGGCGGTGACCCCGGCGCAGCGTGAAGGGATCGCCGCGATCGTCGGCAATCTCTACCCAGTCAAGTGGGAGACGCCCATCAAAGTGGCGAGCGACCTGCCGATCGAGTGGTCGCATACGGGCGACAAGGCAGTCGCCAAACTCGACGGTGGCAAGGCCGGCGAGGTCGTGCTCAATGGGGCCACCGTCAATCGCAATTCAAAGAGCCCGGTCGTGATCAACAATTTGCACTACTGGGGCGCGCCGCGCAACGACGGCTTCGTGCTGATGCCCAACGAGGTCGAGGCTTACCGGCTGGGCCCGAACGCGTTCGAGTTCAAGGGTACGAACGGATTCATGATCACGTTCGACATCACTTCGGCGGACGTGGCCGCAGCCGCTGGCGCGAAGGGCGGAAACTAGCATCGAGGTCAAGGTGGCGCGAGGCCGCCCCCGGCGGTTGGGTCAGCGCCGTGTCAGCGCTAGGCGCAGGCCGAGTCCAGTCAGAATGATCCCCGAGGTGCGCTCGAGGCGCTTACGAAACGTGGGGCCGGCAACGGTGGCTGCCATGCGGTCGACGAAGAGCGCGACCGATGGCAGCCACACGAGTCCCATCGCGTAGTGAATGGCGACCAGCAGAAATGTCTTGGCGACGACCGGATCACCCGGCTTGATGAACTGCGGCAAGAAGGCGAGGTAGAAAACCGCGACCTTTGGATTGAGCACATTCGTCAGGAAGCCATCGAGGAACGTGCGGCGCACCCCACGGTCCCTGGCACCACGCACAGCATCGACGGGCGTGGCGCCGTGGTGGCGGGAGTCCAAAATCGTCCGCACCCCGATCCAAATGAGATAGGCGGCGCCGACGAGTTTCACTGCTTCGAAGAGGCGCGCCGAACGCAACAGAATGGCCGACAGCCCGGCCGCAGCCAGACTCGCATGCACGATGCCGCCCGAGAAAATGCCGGCCGTGGCCACGAGCCCGCGCCGGAAACCGCCCGCCAGCGCCGAGCGAATCACTAAGAACGTATCGGGCCCGGGCGTCAGGGTGAGCACGAGCGCCACGCCCGCAAACGTCGCGACCTGCGAATCGACAAGCATCCGAACTCTCCTCAGCCTGCAGCGGTTTCCAAGATCAAGAGATTCATGCCCGAGATACGGCGCGTTTCGCGCAGGCGTAGGCCGGCCTTTTGGGTCAGTTGCGCGAAGAACTCCGGCTCCACGTAGCGCACGAACGGCACTTCGAGGAAGTCGGCGGCGCGGGCCCGCGCATCGTCATCGGTCAGGGTGCGACCGGTTCGCGCGTGACGGGTGCGAATGAGGCGCTCGGTGAGCGCGAAGAGCGCCCGGCGCCAGACTCGATCGCCGGACGCCATGTAGAGGCCGCGCAAGCGTGACTGCACCGACCCCGGCGCATAGACGCCGATCACCAACGTGCCGCTCCGCTTGAGCACGCGCGCCAGTTCGTCCAATGCCCCTTGGGGCTCCGGCAGGTGGTGCAACACCCCGACGCAGAACAAGCGGTCGAAGCGTTCACTCGCGAAGGGGAGCGCGAAGAGGTTGGCGCGGACGCGGGCTCCATAGTCGAGTGTCTCGAGAGCGCGCATGGAGAGGTCCAGGAACACCGGCGCCGGCGCATAGCCCCGCAGCGCCTCGTAGAAAATCGACTGGCCGCAACCGAAGTCAACCGACTTGTTGGCCCATCATCTTGGGGACCAAGTCGGCGTACTCCGGATGGCTCGTGCGCGACGGAAAGACGAGCTTGCCGTAGAAATCGGCGACTTCCTGGGTCTTTGCAGCCGTGCTGTGTCTGGAATCCCTCCTCATCGCAAGAAGATCAGTTTGCGACTTGCGACCTGCGACGCGGATCGAAGCGCGAAGAAGTACACACCGCTGGATACAGGAACACCGCAATCATCGCGTCCGTCCCAAGCGGTGCGGTGTACACCTGGCTCGAGCGACTGGCTCACGAGAACCCGCACGTGTCGCCCAACGACGTTGAAGACATCAAGCTGCATGACCGTAGCGCGTTGGAGTTCGAACGTAAGCCAAGCCGAATCTCTCACGGGGTTTGAAGGGGCGGCGGTGACAGTAAACACCGTCGGT